>NZ_JAKKCL010000002.1:579253-658330 GCF_021728175.1 Vibrio sp. A1-1 | reverse complement strand
TTAGGGGCTTTCTTTCTGCTCATAACAAACAGGATGAAGCACTGGAATGATCACTCAATAGCCAAAAGTGGATCAAGTGCTGAGTGTCACACTTTTTCTGTCAATATGGGCTCGGTGAACACTTACGTTTTATCGACATTTTAGTCGTAATTCAAATTTGACAAAAAAAATGACGCAAACGGTTGCTTTTGGTGTTACATCACAAAAACAATTGCTATATAATGCGCTCGCAATGACGAGGTGGAATCGGCATAGGTTCGACAGGGCTTATTTTAAGTGTCTGAATTTATTCCAATATCACCTTAATCAATTGCATAAGAGACCTAAGCACATGAGAATTTTGCGTGGCTCCCCAGCTCTTTCTGAGTTTCGTGTTAATAAACTACTGGAACTTTGTCGTGAACAAGATCTGCCTGTAACTGGCATTTATGCCGAGTTTATGCACTTTGCCGATCTAAAGTCTGACCTTGATGACCAAGAGTTAGAAAAACTTGAAAAGTTACTAACTTACGGCCCAACCATCGAAGAGCATGAGCCAGAAGGTCTTCTACTTCTTGTTACGCCTCGTCCAGGCACTATCTCGCCTTGGTCTTCTAAATCTACCGATATCGCTGTTAACTGTGGCTTGGATAAAGTGAAACGTCTAGAGCGCGGTACGGCTTATTATGTCGAATCTTCAGTTGTTCTATCAGAGGCTCAAGTTGGCGCTGTCAAAGCGTTAATTCATGACCGCATGATGGAAACGGTATTTACAGAATTTGAAGCTGCGTCAGCGCTGTTTACAGTCGCAGAGCCTAAGCCAGTGGCGCATGTTGATATCTTAGCGGGCGGTCGTCTTGCGCTTGAAGAAGCAAACGTTTCCCTTGGCTTGGCACTCGCAGAAGATGAAATTGATTACTTGGTAGAGAACTTTACTAAGCTTGGGCGCAACCCAAACGACATTGAATTGATGATGTTTGCTCAGGCGAACTCAGAGCACTGTCGCCACAAAATTTTTAACGCAGATTGGACTATCGACGGGGTAGATCAACCTAAGTCTTTGTTCAAAATGATCAAAAACACGTTTGAAACGACACCTGACTATGTGCTGTCTGCATACAAAGACAACGCAGCCGTTATGACGGGTTCTAAAGCGGGTCGTTTCTTCCCAGACCCTAAATCTCGTCAATACACTTACCACCATGAAGATGCGCACATCTTAATGAAGGTAGAGACGCACAACCACCCAACGGCAATCTCTCCATGGCCGGGCGCATCGACTGGTTCAGGCGGTGAGATCCGTGACGAAGGCGCGACGGGTATCGGTGGTAAGCCAAAAGCGGGTCTAGTTGGTTTTACAACCTCTAACTTACGTATTCCTGGTTTTGAACAGCCGTGGGAAACCGACTTTGGCAAGCCAGGTCGTATTGTTAACGCGCTAGACATCATGCTTGAAGGTCCTCTAGGCGGCGCGGCATTCAACAACGAATTTGGTCGTCCAAATCTATTGGGTTACTTCCGTACTTACGAAGAAAAAGTGACCTCTCACGCGGGTGAAGAAATCCGTGGTTACCACAAACCAATCATGATTGCTGGTGGTATGGGTAACATTCGTGACGAACACGTGCAGAAGAAAGAAATTCCAGTGGGTGCGAGTTTAATCGTACTTGGTGGTCCGGCAATGAACATCGGTCTTGGTGGTGGCGCGGCGTCCTCAATGGCGTCTGGTCAGTCAGCAGAAGATCTGGACTTTGCTTCAGTACAGCGTGAAAACCCAGAGATGGAGCGTCGCTGTCAGGAAGTGATCGACCGTTGTTGGCAGCTAGGCGACGACAACCCAATCGCATTTATCCACGATGTGGGTGCGGGCGGTATCTCTAACGCATTGCCTGAACTTGTCGACGACGGTGAGCGTGGCGGTAAGTTCCAATTACGCGATGTACCAAACGATGAGCCGGGCATGAGTCCGCTAGAAATTTGGTGTAATGAATCACAGGAACGTTACGTTCTTGCGGTAGCGCCAGAAAACATGGAAGCATTCGATGCAATCTGTAAGCGTGAACGCGCACCATATGCAGTGGTGGGTGTGGCAACTGAAGAGCGTCATCTAACGCTAGAAGATTCTCACTTCGACAATACGCCAATCGATATGCCAATGGATATCCTGCTTGGTAAGCCACCGAAGATGCACCGCGACGCAACCACACTAAAGGTGGAAAGCCCTGCCATTGTTCGTGATGGTATTGAGCTTAATGAAGCGGTGGATCGCGTACTTCGTCTTCCAGCGGTTGCAGAAAAAACATTCCTAATTACTATCGGTGACCGAACAGTAACGGGTCTGGTTGCTCGTGATCAAATGGTTGGTCCTTGGCAGGTACCAGTAGCAAACTGCGCAGTAACAGCGGCAAGCTACGACACTTACCATGGCGAAGCAATGTCGATGGGTGAGCGCACGCCAGTGGCATTACTAGACTTTGGTGCATCGGCTCGCCTAGCCGTTGGTGAGTCACTAACGAACATTGCGGCAACAGACATCGGTGATATTAAACATATTAAACTGTCTGCGAACTGGATGTCGCCAGCGGGTCACCCAGGTGAAGATGCAGGTCTTTATGAAGCAGTCAAAGCGGTGGGTGAAGAGCTCTGTCCTGCATTAGGTTTGACTATCCCAGTTGGTAAAGACTCCATGTCGATGAAAACCAAGTGGGAAGAGAACGGCGAGAGTAAAGAAGTCACTTCTCCACTGTCGCTAGTTATCACGGCATTTGGTCGTGTGGAAGACGTACGTAAGACCGTGACTCCACAACTACGCAGTGACAAAGGCGATACTTCTCTAGTTCTTGTTGACTTGGGTAACGGCAAAAACCGCTTAGGTGCGACAGCATTGGCACAAGTATACAAACAGCTTGGTGATAAACCTGCTGACGTAGATAACGCAGAGCAGCTAAAAGGCTTCTTTGATGCAATGCAAGCGTTAGTACGTGATGACAAGCTAGTGGCTTACCACGATAAAGGCGACGGCGGTCTGTTTGTAACACTGGCTGAGATGGCGTTCGCGGGTCACTGTGGCGTAAAAGCGAACATCGCAGAACTGGGTGACGATGCGCTAGCCGTTCTATTTAACGAAGAGCTAGGTGCGGTTGTTCAAGTTAAGAATGATGATCTGGATTCAGTTCTATCTACTCTGGCGGCAAACGGTTTAGAGGCATGTTCACATGTGATTGGTTCTGTTGAAGCTTCAGACGACTTTATTATCACTTCTGGTGATGCAGTTGTGCTTGAACGTTCACGTACCGAACTACGCGTTATCTGGGCTGAAACAACGCATAAGATGCAGGCGCTACGCGATAACCCAGCATGTGCAGACCAAGAGTTTGAAGCGAAGAAAGACAATTCAGACCCAGGTTTAAACGTTAAGCTCAGCTTCGACGTAAATGAAGACGTTGCAGCGCCTTACATTGCAAAAGGTGCGAAGCCTAAGATGGCGATTCTACGTGAGCAGGGTGTTAACTCCCACGTTGAAATGGCAGCAGCGTTTGACCGCGCAGGCTTTGAGGCAACCGACATCCATATGAGCGATATCCTAACGGGTCAAGCGGTACTGGATGAATACCATGGCCTAGTAGCTTGTGGTGGCTTCTCTTACGGCGACGTACTAGGTGCGGGTGAAGGCTGGGCTAAGTCTATCCTGTTTAACGCACAAGCTCGTGAACAGTTCCAAGCGTTCTTCAACCGTAAAGAGACGTTCTCTTTAGGTGTATGTAACGGTTGTCAGATGCTTTCTAACCTGAAAGAGCTGATCCCGGGTGCAGACTTGTGGCCACGTTTTGTTCGTAACGAATCTGAGCGTTTTGAAGCGCGCTTTAGCCTAGTTGAAGTTCAGAAATCTGATTCTGTATTCTTCGACGGAATGGCTGGTTCGCGCATGCCAATCGCGGTTTCCCACGGAGAAGGGCGTGTAGAAGTACGTGGTGCAGAGCACCTAGCAGCGATCGAGGCATCAGGTACGGTTGCGGTTCGTTACGTGGATAACCTCGGTAACCCAACACAACAATACCCGAACAACCCGAACGGTTCGCCAAACGCGATTACCGGTTTAACAACAGCAGACGGTCGCGTAACTATCATGATGCCTCACCCAGAGCGCGTATTCCGCACAGTTGCAAACTCTTGGGCTCCGGAAGGTTGGGGTGAAAATGGTGCTTGGATGCGTATGTTCCAAAATGCACGTAAGAATATCGGTTAATTAACCAAAGGTTAATCTAGCTTAAGTAAAGCGTTGGTTGAGAGACCAGCGCTTTCTTTTTTCTTATCAATCTTTTTTCTTTGTCGCTCTTTCTAGTGACTGGGCGAAATGTTGCTTTGTTCTGCCTCTTCTTTGTCATCTATTATCTCGCGTAAAAAACTTGCAGCGTTTAGATTACTTTTATGCTCTAATACCGCGCTTACCAAGGGATGGTGTTAAACAGCTCAGCTTAGATGGAGTTATCAAGTTGACCGAATCCCTGATTGATCCCTAAATCCCTTAGGAAATGAAAGAAATGTCTAAGAATCCAAAATTTGCTATCCGCGTCACTGAAAAACGTAACGGCTGGAGCGCAGAAATCACTCGCCAAGTGACATCTCGTAAGACTGTAGTATCAAAGCGTGAAAATGGCTTTGACAGCGAAGAGAAAGCACAAGCTTGGGCTGAACAAGAACTGGCTGGTTTTATCCAAAACCAAGTGGTTCGTAACGAGCGTAAAGCAGCGCAACGTCAAGAGCGTGAAGCAGAACAACTAGCGGCAAAAGTTCGTAAAGAAGAAGCCCGCAAAGCACGTGACGCTGAAGTAGACGCTGACGAAGAATAGATTCAAGTCGGTGAGATGGTGACGTCACCCATCAAACAAAAAGTGAAAATGCCCTGAGCTTTGTCTCAGGGCATTTTTTATTGTATCGACTTAAAAACAATCCGAGGATACTGACAGACTAAACGTACCGTCTTCAGGGGCTGCAAATTGTTTATTGCCAGGAAGAAGGTGAGGGTTATTAGCATAAGTGCGATGTGTTGACTTACCCTTTGCCGAGTGCCTCTCTGGTAAATCAAAGTGTTGCAATCCGTCAGATAGATCGTTTGCTTCACCGTAGTCGAAATGTGTTGCGACGTCCTTGGGCTGCTTGGCGTAACGACAGTGATCCGGCTTGCCATCTTCGTGCCAAGTTAACGCGTTTGCTTTGGCGTCTAGATTCAGATTATTTGTTGTTGGTTGTGCGTAATGATCCTCAATAACTTGGTGCTGACTCTGCTCTTGTAAGTAGTCAGCAATGCTCTCGGAAGTCTGTGCCAGGCTTTGACTTGCTGGAACGAAGCAAGCAAGAAGAAACAGTGTTTTTAAGTTGTTCATAGTGTGTATGCAAGCAAAAATAAATGATAGTACTGGTAAATAAAACGGCGTGCAATTATGTCCATTGGACACGATATAGCAGGGCAGTTAATGTCTGCCCTGCATCTTTTAGGTATGGTTAGTATTGATAAGTGAGATGCAGTTTGACTTCGCGACCAGGTGAAGGCACGCCATTAGATAGGTATGCTTCGTAGTAACGATCGGTTAAGTTTTTCACAACCGCGCCAACACTCAAGCCTTCGACTTGTTGTATTTCCCAAACCACGTAAGCGTTTTGTAGCGTGTATTGCTCACTTGGCGATTTCACTTTTAAATTGTTACGGCTTGCCTTGGTTTTGGTTTGCGCATCATACCAACGGACTTCCCAGCCCGTACGTAAACCCGGAATCCATTCGTAACCTAAACCCAGATTAATGTTTAATGGTGGCACATCAGGGTGATCATCATCTGAACCTGTAGAGTCAGATAAACTGCCTTTGTTTTTGCCGCGAATGTAACTTGCTGAGAAATTACTGTAGAAATCTTCAATCCGGTATTGTGAAATTAGCTCAAAGCCGTAGTTTTTAAAGCCATCTAGGTTTGTATTCCAGCTTTGTAACTCAGTAGTATTTTTGTCGAGGTTTTCGCCCGTTCGTATATCAACTGTGTCGCTAACATCGTTATAGAACAAAGTTAACTCTGTTGCGAGGTTATCGCGAGAGTTCACCAGCCCTTCCGTTAAGTTGATAACGCTTGCTTGATAAGCATGGATACGAGACACGTCCAGATTCAAAGCAGTAGCCGTAGCGGTAGCTCGCGCATATTGCACTGAGTAGATGTTATCAACGGTTGGTGCTTTTAAAGCGTAGGCGTAGGAGGCGTTTAAACGCGTATTATTGGTCGCATCAAAGTCGATATCCAAACGTGGGCTAAAGCCTTTATGCGTCGTTTCACCGTAGTCATGTCCGGCGGCTGGATCATTATAATCCGGCGCGGCGTTCCCTTTTCCTTCACTCTTGATGTATTCGTAACGCAGAGAAGGTGTGATGGTTAGACGGTCTGTTGCTTGATAGTGATCAGCAATGTAAGCCGCATAAATTGACTGAGTGCCAGATGGTTCGTAGTAAGGGGTGTACCAACCGTAATTTTTTGCTTCATTACTGTCGTATGATGCGTTGAATACTAACGAGTCTCTATCGGTTTTTTGATATTGAAGCCCAGTGATTAGAGTGTGGTCTCCGAATTGTGCTTGGTTAAACACATCAACGTAGTCACGCTCGTAACTCAACCAAGACTCGTGACCGTAACTGCCAACAGAAACGAACATTTTCTCGAATGCCACGTCAGGGCGAACCCAGTGACGATCGTTTTCAGAACGTGCCATTTTGATATTGAAATCAATATACGGGTTAGTCGGCATGTAGTGGTAAGAGATGGTCGTGGTGTTATCCGTGTATTTATTATCGACGGTGTATGCGTATTTGGCTTTTTCTAATGATCCGTATTTCTTGATGTTGTACTCAGTGATGTTAGGCATTTTTCCGCGGCGGTTAGCCCAAGGTTTACGACCTTCATCTTTGTAGCGAGTGTGGCTAATTTCAAACTCGTGATCGTTGTTTTCATAACCGACTTTTACGAGCATGTTTTCTTGCTCATAACCTGAGTAATCCAGCGTGTCACCACCACCGACTTTAATGTCATCAGAATCTTTTACCGAGCCATTCGCTAGAAAATAAAAACCAGTATCGTTTTTACCATAGAGTGTTAGCGTGTAGGCATTCTCATTGCCGTTGGTGTTGTATGCACTTGAGATGCGAGCACCAAAGTTTCTGTCGCCGTAAAGGAGATCATCGACACTTTTGGTTTTAATGCGAATGGAGCCACCAAACTTTCCGTTGAGTGCTCGATAGTCGTGCGCGCCCTTGATAATTTCTGCTTCGCCAATCAAGAACGGATCAAAAAAGAAAGTTCCGTAGCGGTATTGTTGAAAGCCAATTGGAGCGCCATCGACAAATACGGCGATATCGCTTGGATCATCAAAACCACGAATATTAATACGTTCGCCGCCGGAACGGCCGCCGCCATCTAATGATGCGCCGGGAACGGCATCGATCATTGAGGCAAAATTGGAGTACTGTTGCTCTTCAATCTCTGACCAATCAATGGTGGTTTGCGCAGGCTCAGCAACGGTGATGGGTTTGGCATAACGCACACCGATGACTTCGAGCTCTTCATTTGGCGTTGTCTCGGCATATGAATAAAGAGGGAAGAGCAAAGTCAGTGAAATGAGATTTACTTTGAATGGATGACTTTTTAATCGTTTCATATTGATGATTTATAGTGTTCTTATGAAGCTCGGATTATAAGAACATTATTACGATTAATAAATGATAATGAGATTAATTATCAAATGTGTTTTTGCGATGGCTTGTAAAGTTTTTTATCCATTCTTGGAAACTACGATGAGTATCTGTAGCTTACAGAAAACAAAAAGCCCAGCATCATGGACGCTGAGCTCATTGGCTTTTAAACAAGATGGTGCGAGCACTGTTGCTCCTTTCGAGCTAATCAAGTGCACTCTTGGTAGGTATTACTGAGTTTCTAACGGGATCTGTCCGGTAGTCAGTGGCTCGACATCGAACTCGGTCAGTCCTTCAATGTAACTTTCAACGGCTTGTTCTACCGAATCATCACCTTGGTTGAAGTAAGCAAGGTGGAAGATCGCATCTCCTTCATTAACCAGTGGCAAAGTTTGTTGACCGATCACCAAGCCACGCTTTGGCGCTTTGAGCTCTACCTCATCATGTCCAAGAGGAGAGCTGATATAGGCGAGCGTTTCACCCTGTTCTACTTTGTCTCCCAGATTAACGACAGTACGCAAAATACCGTTACCTGACGCACGAACCCAGCTGGTGGACTTCGCTATGATAGGCTCAGGCAGCTTTTTTCGGCTAGCGCGCAACATGCCAATGGCTTGCATTACGCGCCGAACCCCGAGTACACCAGCGCTGATTGACAGTGGATCAAAACGTAATGCTTCGCCAGCCTCGTAGGTGAGCACGGGGATGTCACATTTTTCCGCTTCACTGCGCAAAGAGCCGTCACGCAATGCTGAATCAACAATCACTGGCGTCGCAAACGCCTGAGCAATACGCAGAGTTTCTGGGTTGCTTAAGTTTGCGCGAATCTGTGGCAAGTTCGTGCGGTGAATGGCCCCAGTGTGCAGATCCAAAATGTAGTCACAACGTTTGGCTATGTTGTTAAAGAAGCCGTGTGCCATTCGAGATGCAAGCGCGCCTTTTTCACTGCCAGGAAAACAACGGTTGAGATCTCGTCGATCGGGCAAGTACCGTGATTTATGGATGAAACCAAAAACGTTAACGATAGGTACTGCAATGACAGTGCCTTTCAGTTTTTGTGGATCCAGTTGGTTAATGATCTGACGAACGATTTCTACGCCATTAAGCTCATCACCATGGATAGCAGCATTGACCATTAACACAGGCCCTTCTTGTTTCCCATGGATGATTTCCACAGGAATAGATAAAGGCGAATGTGTGTATAGTTTCGCTGCTTCAAATTCGATCTCTAATCGTTGTCCTGGTTGTATTTGATGCCCTAAGAGCTCAAACACTTTGCTTTTTTTACTTCTGGCCATAAACCATCTCTGTCAAATGCGTTATCAGCAATGTAACAATTGCTGCAAAATCGCACTAATCATTCTCATTAAGGACACGACAAATTACTTTAATCGTCATGCGCGAAATCTCAGCATGTGTGAAGTTTTTGTTTTCAATATGATCTTTTCTATCAGTTTAATACATAACGAGAGGTACAGAAGGAAGAGCAATCATAGCCTTAAAAAATGTGACTGTATTAAAAATAATACTGATAATGAGGGACAAAAAAACGGACTTTTAACCCTACTTTTTATCCGATAATATCCGCGCCGAATTTTAGGTCTAACATTTCTAACTAGAGGTTTTGATGAAAAAGGCAATTGCTAAAATTGGTGCATTGACTGCTGTAGCAGTTTCACTTTCAGGTTGCGTTGGCAGTAATGCCGTGACAGGTTATGTCATGGGGTTTAACTTGAAAGCTGTAGATAACCGTTACGCTCGAGGTGGTCTAAACATGCTTTTAGCACCTGTTTATGGTGTCGCAATCGCAGCGGACTACATCGTGTTTAACTCTCTAGAGTTTTGGACGGGTAAGAACCCTTTAAATGGTAAGCCACATATCTTCGATACAAAGATGGATACTTACATCGATGTAAACCACCAGTTAGATAAATCGTTAACGACGGCGCCAATTGCACCGTTAGCGAATAACCGTGTTATTGAGCAGGGTCGAATGCAGCAAATCGATGAGAATACTGTTCAAATGGATATTACTTACAATAACGGCGAGAAGGCGACACTCATGGGTGTGCGCGATGGTGAGTTTGTCACTTACTACATTGATGGCGAAGTCGTTGCACAAACCTCAATGGATGAATTAGCCGCTTATACGCAAAATCGCGTGTAATTTGGTCCAGCCAAACAAAAAAGGGTGCCGTAAAGCACCCTTTGTCGTTTTTCGTGCTTGAATTACGCTTTCTCTGGAATTGCCTCTAGAAGCGCTACCATTTGGTCCCAGTACAGCTGAACGGTATCAATCTTCACTTTCTCATCTGGTGAGTGAGGGAATTTTATTGTTGGACCGAAAGAAACCATATCCATGTGTGGGTATGGTTCTTTAAATAGGCCACACTCAAGACCAGCATGGATGACCATGATGTTCGGCTTATGACCGTAAATGCCTTCATACATATCACGGAAAATTGCCATGATCTCGGAATCTGCATCTGGCTTCCAGCCAGGGTAAGCACCTGAGAACTGAATTTGCGCGCCTGCTAGCTCAGTAATCGAGCGCAGCATGCTTTCCACTTGGCTACGGCCAGAGTCAATGAGAGAACGAATCAAGCAAAGCACGGTGACTTTATTTTCTTCTGTGCTGATCACACCAACGTTTAGAGAAGTTTCAACAACACCTTCCACCTCGTCACTCATACGCATTACTCCATTTGGACAAGCGTTAAGTGCCGCAATGAAGCGTTGCTGATCGGCGATTGAAAATACTTGTGCGTCAGTCGTGATCACTTCATTAAAGGTTACGATACCTGTTTCGATTTTACCCAGCTCAGTTTTAAGCAGATCAGTGTAGTGATCGAACAACTCTGCAAGTTTGTCTTGGTTTTCGACAGGAAGCGCGACAGTAACAAACGCTTCGCGAGGGATTGCATTCCGTAAGCTACCACCACGGAATTCGACTAAACGTAAATCAAGCTCTTGCGCATGACCCGCGAGGAAACGACCAAGTAATTTGTTGGCATTACCGCGACCTGTGTGAATGTCACAACCTGAGTGACCACCTTTTAGGCCTTTCAGCGTCAGTTGGCGTGTTACGAAACCGGCAGGCGTTGCTTCTCGAGAAATGCCGAAAGTCATGGTGCCATCAACACCACCGGCGCAACCCATGTAGACTTCGCCTTCTTGTTCAGAGTCTGTGTTGAGAAGGATCTCACCTTCTAACCAACCAGCCTCAAGACCAAATGCGCCAGTCATGCCTGCTTCTTCATCAATCGTCAGCAGAACTTCGATTGGGCCGTGCTTAATGTCTTTAGATGCCAATACAGCAAGGCAAGAAGCCATACCAATCCCGTTATCTGCACCAAGCGTAGTGCCTTTCGCCGTTACCCATTCGCCATCGATGTAAGGTTGGATTGGATCTTTGGTGAAGTCGTGTTCGGTGTCTTCGTTTTTCTGCGGCACCATGTCGATGTGTGCTTGAAGTACAACAGCCTTCTTATTTTCCATTCCAGGTGTCGCGGGCTTTTTGATGAACACGTTACCAGTCGGATCACGGCGAACGTCAAAGCCTTGCTCTGTTGCCCAGTTGATAATGTACTGTGCTAATGCTTCTTCATGTTTAGATGGGTGAGGGATAGAACAAATCTTATCGAAAAACTGCCAAAGTGGAGCAGGTGATAAGGTACTGATCTCAGAATGGAACTCAGACACGGAGGACTCCTTTTGATGTGCTTTGCCAAATATATACCGTAAAAATATTGTCAAAATAGCATTAAATGCTAGGCGATTTGGCCTTCAAATTGCCGTTTAGCATACCACCAGATAAGGAGTACGAGTAGTCGCGTGCACAAGGATTTCTCTCAGAACTGTCACAGTTTGTGAACACAATAACAGGCACTGTGCGTTCTTTATCATACATTCTGAAAGTGGCTTTATTTTTTAATTCATAAAACTGTAATTTAATTACAGTTAAACTTTGATGAAGGTCAATTTATATATTTTTTGTGATTCCAGTCACTAAAATACTTGTAATTAAATTTCTTGGTGGTATATTTGTAACCAGCTTCTGAGAGAAGAATGAAATGCTCAAAGGATGAGTCCGTTTTATCGCCTCCAAGGAACCGAGAAATCAACGAATGTTTAATTGATTTAAAAGGTGATAGTTATGAAAGGTTTACCAAGTACAATGTTCTGGAATAGCAAGTCTGTTTACACCGGCAACTTTGTATACCCAACAAGCTTTGGCTACTAAGTGAAGTCAACGCATGTGACTCGAACAGTTTGTTCACCCCTATAAATTGGAATTTTTTTTCAGTGATAGTGCTGACATGATTCGCCGCCACCCAAATTTGGGTGGCGTTTTTTTATCTCCACTTTCTCTTTCTGACACATTTTCTGCCATCAAGGCTGGATTCTATTCTCCGTTCTTCAGTTTTATCGACTTTCCCGTCAAATCCACCTAGATATGACGCTTAAAACGCCCAGTTTCTATTTGAAAGTTTAGTACATTGTTCAGTTTTTATTCTGTTGTTGGGTTCTGAGCAATAATTATTAATTGTTGTTTTATAAGAATATATTTTCTGTTTTGCTTCTAAGAATTAGCGAATGGGTTTCATATCCAAAGAAAAAAATCGCATTAGAGTGAAGATTCTATCTAGAATTTGCTATTTGATAACTTTATAATTCCCGCCAATCGATTACGCAACCGTTTACTTTTTTACCTTTACAGGATTCGATCATGCTCGAGAGGCTTTTTAAGCTCAGTGACAATGGCACAAATGTGCGCACTGAGATCATTGCAGGTGTTACCACCTTCCTAACCATGGCTTACATTATTTTTGTAAACCCAGCGATCCTGTCGGATACCGGTATGGACCGTGGTGCCATTTTTGTTGCAACTTGTCTTGCGGCCGCTATCGGCTGTTTCATCATGGGATTTGTTGCCAACTACCCAATTGCACAAGCACCAGGAATGGGGCTGAACGCATTTTTCACTTACTCTGTTGTGTTGGGAATGGGCTATACGTGGCAAGTTGCGTTAGCGGCGGTGTTTGTTTCAGGCCTGCTGTTTATTCTTTTGAGTATATTTAAGATCCGTGAGTGGATTATTAACTCGATCCCGCATTCTCTTCGAACTGGTATTTCAGCCGGTATCGGTCTTTTCTTAGCATTTATCGCATTAAAAAATGCAGGCATCGTCGTTGATAACCCTGCGACATTAGTTTCTATGGGAGACATCACATCATTGCCATCTGTATTGGCTGCGATTGGTTTCTTCCTTACTATCGCGCTTGTTCACCGTGGTGTGAAAGGTGCGGTGATGATCGCCATTCTTGGTGTTACAGCGCTTGGCCTTCTATTTGGTGATGTGCAGTGGAGCGGCATTATGTCAACGCCACCAAGCATTGCACCAACTTTCATGCAACTGGATTTCTCTGGTTTGTTTGAAGTTGGCATGATTTCCGTTGTGTTTGCTTTCCTATTTGTCGATTTGTTTGATACCGCAGGTACGCTAGTTGGCGTTTCTCAAAAAGCAGGCCTCACGGATGAGAATGGCAACATCCCGCGTTTAAACAAAGCGTTACTTGCAGACTCAACGGCAACGTCAGTAGGTGCATTACTCGGTACCTCAAACACCACATCTTACATTGAGAGTGTTTCTGGTGTGGCGGCTGGTGGTCGTACTGGTCTAACAGCCGTGGTTGTTGGTGTGCTCTTCCTACTTGCTCTATTGTTCTCACCACTAGCAGGAATGATCCCAGCTTACGCAACATCGGGCGCTCTGTTCTATGTCGCGATTTTGATGTTGTCTGGGCTAGTAAGCATTGATTGGCGTGACCTAACGGAAGCATCACCAGTTGTTGTGACTTGTTTGGTGATGCCATTAACGTTCTCGATTGCAGAGGGTATTACGTTAGGCTTTATCGCGTACTCGGCGATCAAATTATTCAGCGGCAAGGGCCGTGAAGTGTCGATGAGTGTGTGGGTGATGTCTGCCATCTTCATCGTCAAATACCTCGTCGGTTAATTTCTCGAGCAAAAAGCCAGTGTGGATTTATTCACGCTGGCTTTTTCTTTTTTCACGTTGTTCACTTAAGACGGTTTTTCTGCGGAATAGGCAGAGAATTTTGATATCACCGTTGGTATTAGCGGTGTGTTTCGGTAGAATAATCGTTTGCGCAGCTTGAAATCCTCGTCTCCAAACATTTTGGAGAAGTTAGTGAGCATTCCGCTTTTGAGTGACTTCGCTAGATTTTGAGGATGCATATTTTCAAATTATTAGGTTATTACAATGAGTAAAAAATTCATTATCACTTGGGATGCAATGCAGACTTACTGCCGTGAACTGGCTGAAAAACAAATGCCAGCTGAGCAATGGAAAGGGATTTGGGCGGTAAGCCGCGGTGGTTTAGTTCCTGGCGCTATCTTGGCTCGTGAACTGGGTATTCGTTACGTTGATACAATCTGTATTTCAAGCTACGACCATGATCATCAGCGCGATATGACGGTACTAAAAGCACCTGAAGGCGATGGTGAAGGTTACCTAATCGTTGAAGACCTAGTAGACAGTGGTGATACGGCGCGCAAACTACGTGAGATGTATCCAAAAGCGAAGATGATCGCTGTGTGTGCAAAACCTTCAGGCAAAGCGTTGCTAGATGATTATGTGGTAGATATCGCGCAAGACACTTGGATTGAACAACCTTGGGATATGTCAATCCAGTACGCTGAGCCTGTAAACCGCAAGCAAAAATAAACGCTATTAAAGAATATTGAGAAATGCCCCTGTATAGGGGCATTTTTTTTATTATCATAACAACTCATGCTAATAGCCTAAGGTTCTTCCTATGTCTGAAGACGTCAGTAAAAATCTTTCCGAAACTTTGTTCGTGAAACATAAGCAAGCAAAAGAAACCTCTGCGCTTACCCAGTACATGCCGACCAGTCAAAAAATGCTTGATGAGCGAGAGGCGCAGGGTGATCGTGCTTGGTATCGTCATTTGCGCCGCTTGCAATGGGCTTGGCAAGGGTTGTCTCCGATAGAGATGGAAGGTGTGCTTTCTAAAATCGCTTCTTCTTCCCACTCTCGAACCAATGATGATTGGTTAGACACCGTAATGGGATACCACAACGGCAACTGGACATTTGAGTGGATTAAGCTCGGCATGGAGCATCAGAAGCGTTCAAATGAAATGCAAGGTGAGGAGGCCGCCGATGAACTCTTCACTGCATCTCTATGTTTTAGTATCGCAGGCTACCCACATCTGAAGAATGATAATTTGGCCTTGCAGGCTCAAGTGCTGGCAAACAAAGCGTACTCTGACGGCGCAGAGAAGACCAAGTACACCATCAAGCAAATTGAAGTGCCTTACCAAAATCGCAAAATCATCGCGAACCTTCATTTGCCAAGAACCGACAAACAACTGCCTGTGGTGATGGTGAGCGCTGGTCTCGATACGTTACAAACCGACATGTGGCGTTTGTTCCGCAATCATCTTGCACCACGAGATATTGCAATGTTGACGGTCGACATGCCTTCGGTGGGGCACAGTTCTCACTGGCCTTTGACTGAGAACTCAAGCTGTCTGCACCAAGCGGTACTAAATGAGCTGTATTCATTGCCTTGGGTGGATCATCACAAAGTGGGGTTAGTTGGATTTCGTTTTGGTGGTAATGCCATGATCCGACTCTCTTTTGTTGAGCAAGAGAAGATCAAAGCTTGTGTAGCCCTCGGCGCACCCGTACATGATATTTTTACTTCCCCTGAGAAGCTGCAAAAAATGCCGAAGATGTATCTGGATCTGTTGGCTTCTCGCTTAGGGAAAAGCGCGGTTGATATTAATAGCATGGCGGGCCAGATGATGGCCTGGTCATTGAAGGTTCAGGGCTTCTTGAGCAGTAGAAAAACTAAAGTACCTATTTTAGCTTTGAGCCTTGAAGGCGATCCGGTGTCTCCACACAGTGATAACCAACTCGTCGCGCTGTTTAGCCAGTATGGCAGAGCGAAAAAAATCAGTTCCAAAACGATTACAAAAGGATATGAGCAATCCCTCGATTTAGCCATAAAGTGGCTAGAAGATGAATTATTAGGGTGACAATTCTCCTAAATTAGTTAAAAGTGATATATCTGAGCAAAAAATAAGCTCATGATAATTAAAAATAATAATCATTCTTGGGTGTTTACTTTTAACTATGAAAACGGAGATTCATATGTCAGAGACGACTCAGGGCCCGACTCACTTTCGCTTGATGTCAAAGTTGAAGGCGATAGGGCCTTACCTGCGCGAACCACAATCGCAAGAAGGGCGCTATTATTTTGATTGTCTATCTGTTTGTGTAGACGACAAAAAATCGCCTGAGAAGCGTGAATTTTGGGGCTGGTGGATGGATTTAGAATCCATCGAAGGAGGCTTTACTGCCAAATATCATATCGGCAAGTACAACAAAGAAGGGCAATGGGTATCTGAAGCCCTGCCTAAAAAAGCGGTAGAGGAAGTGTATCTGACGCAGAGCACATTCCATCAAAAGCTGGTTGATACTTTAGAAGAACACTTCAAATTAGAAGTCGAATATCACACGGAGTCTTTCGATTTCGCTTAATTTGGTTGTTTTCATTTAATACCAAACAAAAAGGTGCGAAAACGCACCTTTTCTCTTGTTAATTCCCTCTTTGATTGTTAAAACATCCTCTCTTTATTTGTTTTTCACTTCAGAAGACATCATGACAACGAATCAACAAAATGCAGTTGTTTCACAACCACAAACTGTCGTTGTGAAACTGGGTACAAGTGTGCTGACAGGCGGCACTCTGGCACTCGACCGTGCTCACATGGTTGAGTTAGCGCGCCAGTGTGCTGAGCTTAAAAAACAAGGCCATTCAGTGGTAATGGTTTCGTCTGGTGCTATTGCAGCAGGCCGTGAGCATCTTGGTTACCCCGCATTGCCCAACGAGATGGCGAGTAAACAATTACTTGCGGCGGTAGGGCAAAGTCGCTTGATTCAAACATGGGAGTCTTTGTTTGGTATTTACGGTATCAAGATCGGCCAAATGCTACTAACTCGTGCTGATTTAGAAGATCGCGAGCGATTCTTAAACGCACGTGACACCATCAATGCGCTCGTTGCGAACGATATTATTCCTATCGTAAACGAAAATGATGCCGTTGCGACCAGTGAGATTAAAGTGGGCGATAACGACAACCTTTCCGCTTTGGTGGGCATTTTGTGTGGCGCAGATAAGCTCTTGCTTTTAACTGACCAAAAAGGTCTGTTTACTGCTGATCCTCGTAAAGACCCAAACGCAGAGCTGATCAAGGAAGTAAAAACCATCGACGATACGCTGCGTAAAATCGCAGGTGGAAGTGGTACAACATTGGGTACAGGCGGTATGGCAACGAAGCTGCAAGCCGCAGACATCGCTCGCCGCGCTGGTATCGAGGTTATTATTGCTGCCGGTAGTGCACCGAATGTTATCTTTGACTCTTTGAGTGCAGAGCCACAAGGCACACGCTTCCTACCTTGCGCTGAAGCTTTAGAAAACCGTAAACGCTGGATTCTGGCGGGACCTGCGGCATCGGGCGACATCATTATTGATGACGGTGCGGTAAATGCTGTGGTTGGTAAGGGCAGTAGCCTACTGGCTAAAGGGGTAATCAAAGTAAGTGGTGACTTTGCACGAGGCGAAGTGGCGCGTGTAACAAATTCTCACGGTAAGTTGGTGGCTCGTGGCATCAGCGCCTACTCAAGTGATGACCTAACTAAAATTACTGGTAAGCACAGTAAAGATATCATCTCTATTTTGGGGCATGATTATGGCTCTGAGGTGATTCATCGCGATGATTTGGTCGTCATTCAGGAATAGAATTAGAGGGAAGCAAAGTGGATTTAACGAATATGGGTAAAGCTGCTAAAGATGCAGCTTTCGAATTAGCGACAGCGTCAACTGCGCAAAAGAACCAAGCTTTAGCGATCATCGCTGATGAGCTAGAAGCAAACTCCGCTGCTATTTTGGCGGCAAACGCTAAAGACATCGAACTTGGCCGTGAAGCGGGTTTAACCGATGCGCTGCTCGATCGCCTTTTGCTGAATGAAGAACGATTGACTGCAATTGCGAATGATGTTCGCAACGTCATTAGCTTGAACGATCCTGTGGGCAGCGAAATCGACAGTAAGGTACTGGAAAATGGGATGTCATTGTCTCGCCGCCGCGTACCACTGGGTGTTGTGGGCGTAATTTATGAAGCGCGTCCTAACGTAACTATTGATATTGCGGCGCTGTGCTTGAAAACCGGCAACGCAAGCATTTTGCGTGGCGGCAAAGAGACATTTTTCTCGAATATGGAATTGGTAAAGGTTATTCAGTCTGCGCTAGCAAAGGCGAACCTTCCTGCCGCTTCGGTTCAGTACATTGAAAAGCCAGATCGTGAGCTAGTCTCTCAACTGCTTAAACTGGACGATTACGTCGACATGATCATTCCACGCGGTGGTGCTGGCCTACACAAAATGTGTAAAGAAAACAGCACGATTCCGGTGATTATTGGCGGCTTTGGTATTAGCCATATCTTTGTCGACGAATCCGCTGATCTAGAGAAATCCCTGAATGTGGTTGAGAACTCTAAAGTTCAACGTCCATCTGCGTGTAACTCACTAGATACGCTGCTCGTGCATGAAAAAATTGCAGCACAATTCCTACCAATGATCGTAGAGCGTATGAACGATAAAGTGACGTTCGTGGCAGAGCCAAAAGCAGAAGAACTCATGGAGCAAGCGAAACAAGTTCGCGATGCTGTTGAAGGTGACTTTGATACGGAATGGTTGAGCTACACCCTTGGTGTAAAAGTTGTGTCTGATGTGAAAGATGCAATTGATCATATGCGTGTTCATAACGCGAGCCACTCAGATGCGATCATGACCAATAGTTTGGAAAACTCAGAACTGTTCATCAATTCTGTCGGTTCGGCGGCGGTTTATGTGAATGCTTCAACGCGCTTTACAGACGGTGCGCAATTTGGCCTTGGCGCAGAAGTCGCAGTATCCACGCAAAAGCTACATGCCCGTGGTCCAATGGGCTTAGAAGAGCTAACTAGCTACAAGTGGGTTGGTAAAGCGAATTACTTAGCACGCAGTTAACACATTCAACGAGATCTTGAGTGAAAAAGGGGCCTTTGGGCCCCTTTTTGTTTTGTCTAACATACCAATTCCGCTACACTACATGAGCTTTTATTTCGGTTTGAAAGCGTTATACCCAAATAGCTTTAATAGAGTCCGTATAACCATGAACGTGTGGTTATCCGTGATGGCTCATGAGGTTATTTTGGTATAGATATGGAGGTGATATGCATTGTCCTTTTTGTTCCGAGAACGATACCAAAGTTATTGATTCCCGCTTAGTGGCTGATGGCCATCAAGTTCGACGTCGCCGTCAGTGCTTGGCGTGTAGCGAGCGTTTTACTACGTTTGAAAGCGCAGAGTTAGTGATGCCTAAAGTGATCAAATCGAATGGCAACCGTGAACCTTTTGATGAAGATAAAATGGTTGGCGGTATTCAGCGCGCATTAGAGAAACGCCCAGTGAGTGCCGATTCTATAGAGTTAGCGATCAGCATGATCAAATCACAACTGCGTGCGACGGGTGAACGAGAGGTTCCGAGTGAAATGATTGGTAATTTAGTCATGGACCAACTCAAAGAGCTCGACAAGGTCGCTTACATTCGTTTCGCTTCAGTTTACCGCAGTTTTGAAGACATTCGCGAGTTTGGCGAAGAGATTGCCCGCCTAGAAGACTGAGTAGCTCATGACTCAACACACTCCTGAAAGAGCGTTTTCTGATTTAGATTTCGCCATGATGTCACGAGCTATTAAGTTAGCGAGACGTGGCATTTATACCACCGCCCCAAATCCAAATGTGGGGTGCGTCATCGTTCGTGATGAAGAAATTGTTGGTGAGGGCTATCACCACCGCGCTGGTGAGCCGCATGCCGAAGTGCACGCGATGCGCATGGCGGGTGAAAAAGCAGTTGGTGCAACCGCTTATGTGACGCTCGAACCTTGCTCTCATTACGGCCGTACACCGCCATGTGCTGAAGGGCTAATCAAAGCTAAAGTGGCACGTGTGGTTTGCGCAATGGTAGACCCAAACCCTAAAGTTGCGGGGCGGGGCATCCAGATGTTGCGTGATGCCGGAGTTGAAGTACAAATCGGCTTGTTAGAGCGAGATGCCCTTGCCCTTAATCCAGGGTTTATAAAGTACATGCGTACAGGCATGCCGTTTGTTCAATTAAAAATGGCGGCCAGTTTGGATGGGCAAAGCGCACTCAGCAATGGGCAGAGCCAATGGATCACCTCCCCTGCGGCCCGCCAAGATGTGCAGCGTTATCGAGCGATGAGTGGTGGTATTCTCTCTACCAGCAAAACGGTGATTGATGATAATGCGTCACTCAATGTGCGTTGGGATGACTTACCTACCAGTGTTCAAGCGCAGTATTTACGAGAAGAACTTCGTCAACCAGTACGTGTAATCTTAGACCGTCAGAACCATTTAACGGATGCGCTCAAGCTGTTCCACACCGATGGAGAGCGAGTTATTGTTAGCCCAGATGGAGACTGTATCCCTCTATTGGACAGCGCTGACCAAATTGACTTATCAACAACATTAAAGCGTATCTCGGATGAGCACCACATCAATCACTTATGGGTTGAAGCTGGAGCTACGCTAGCGAGTGCGATGATAAAGGCTAATCTTGTAGATGAGCTCATTGTTTACCTTGCGCCAAAACTCATGGGCAGCGATGGTCGGGGGCTTATCGGTGCTTTAGGATTAAGCGCTATGGCTGACGTCATAGATTTAAACATTACAGACGTTCGTATGGTTGGGGTAGACATTCGCATCACCGCCACCATAAAACGTAATGAACTTAGATAAGAAATAGTATGTTTACAGGAATAGTAGAAGCAGTTGGCAAGTTAGCTGCGATTACGCCGAAGGGCGAAGACATCACCGTCACGGTTGAAACGGGGACGCTTGATATGTCAGACGTTAAGTTAGGCGATAGCATTGCGACCAATGGTGTTTGCTTAACGGTAGTTGACTTCGGAAGCCACTATTACAGTGCTGATCTGTCATTAGAAACCTTGAAGAAAACTGGGTTTGCCGAATACCAAGTGGGCGATAAGGTGAATCTAGAAAAAGCCATGTTACCAACAACGCGATTGGGTGGACATATCGTTTCTGGCCATGTCGATGGGGTTGGTGAAATTGTCGAACGTAATTTAGTTGGCCGTGCGATAGAGTTTTGGGTTGCAATGCCTGCGGAAATTAGCAAGTACGTCGCAGAGAAAGGCTCGATTACAGTTGATGGTATTAGCCTAACCGTCAACGACTTACGTAAAAATGCTTTTAAGCTGACGATCGTTCCTCATACGAGTGAAGAAACTACGATTGACCAGTTTCAAGTGGGGCGCAAAGTCAACTTAGAAGTTGATGTACTTGCGCGTTATATGGAGCGTTTACTGCAAGGACAGCAAGAAGATAAGGCCGAGTCTCGTATCACGATGGACTTTTTACAGCAAAACGGTTTTGCATAAGTCTTGGGAGTGGCTGCGTGAGGCATGCGATAAAGAGCAGACTCACAGAACACCGCGAGATTCATTGACTTGCTTGGTGCAAAGCTCAAACTATTGACCTAACTAGCATTCACTGCAACATGATTTTTCATTGCTGTCGCAATAACAAATTTAGAATAACGGGATAACAAACTATGCCAATCAGTACGCCACAAGAAATTATTGATGATATTCGCGCAGGCAAAATGGTCATCCTAATGGATGATGAAGACCGCGAGAATGAAGGTGACTTGATCATGGCTGCCGAGCATATTACGCCGGAAGCCATCAACTTTATGGCAACCTATGGCCGTGGCCTGATTTGTTTAACCATGACCAAAGATCGTTGCGAAAGCCTAGGTCTGCCACCAATGGTGCAAGACAATAATGCGCAATACACAACCAACTTTACTGTTTCGATTGAGGCGGCAGAAGGGGTAACGACGGGTATTTCAGCCGCGGATCGCGCACGCACGGTTCAAGCGGCAGTCGCGCCAAACGCCAAAGCTGCGGATTTGGTGCAGCCTGGTCATATCTTCCCGCTCGCGGCCCAAGATGGCGGTGTACTGACTCGCGCAGGTCACACTGAAGCTGGCTGTGATTTGGCTCGCCTTGCTGGTTTAGAGCCAGCATCGGTTATTGTTGAGATCTTAAATGACGACGGCACCATGGCTCGTCGCCCTGATCTAGAGATCTTTGCAGAGAAACACGGTATTAAATTGGGCACTATTGCCGACCTAATTGAGTACCGCAATAACACTGAGACAACGATTGAACGTGTGGCAGAGTGCAAGTTACCGACAGAGTTTGGCGAGTTCACGTTAGTCACGTACAAGGACACCATTGATAACCAAGTGCACTACGCAATGTGCAAGGGCGATTTGAAAGAAAAAGCGCCACTGGTTCGCGTACATCTTCAAGATGTTTTTACCGACTTACTACGTAGCGATCGTAATGCAGAGCGCAGCTGGACACTAGATAAGGCAATGAAACGTATTGGTGAAGAAGGTGGTGTGCTGGTTGTTCTTGGCCATGAAGAGTCGACCGATCTACTTATTCATCGTGTGAAGATGTTTGAAGCGCAAGACAAAGGTGAAGCACCAACGCTTGCTAAGAAACAGGGCACGTCTCGCCGTGTTGGTGTGGGGTCACAGATTCTTGCGGATCTCGGTGTACATGATATGCGCCTTCTGTCATCGACCAACAAAAAGTACCACGCATTAGGTGGTTTTGGTCTGAATGTGGTTGAGTACGTTTGCGAGTAACAACCGAACAATAAGTTCCTAGTCTTTTACGCACTCAACTCGTCAATGGCTAGGAACCGGTGATTTGCCTCCAATTTCCATTAGATATTGCTCACAAATTTGTGCTAGAATCCGGCGATTCTCACTTGATGAACATATTTCACTTATAAATAGAGTTAAAGGAAAGCTTATGAAAGTGATCGAGGGTGGCTTCCCAGCGCCAAATGCAAAAATTGCTATCGTTATTTCTCGTTTCAACAGTTTTATTAACGAAAGCCTACTTTCTGGTGCGATCGATACACTAAAGCGTCACGGACAAGTAAGCGAAGACAACATCACGGTTGTGCGTTGTCCAGGTGCCGTAGAACTACCTCTAGTAGCTCAGCGTGTTGCTAAAACTGGCAAATTCGACGCTATTGTTTCTCTAGGGTCTGTTATTCGCGGTGGAACGCCTCACTTTGACTATGTTTGTAGTGAAATGAACAAAGGTCTAGCACAAGTGTCTATGGAATTCAGCATTCCAGTAGCATTTGGTGTTTTGACTGTTGATACGATCGATCAAGCGATTGAACGCGCAGGAACCAAGGCTGGTAATAAAGGTGCAGAGGCTGCACTAAGCGCACTTGAAATGATTAATGTACTATCTGAAATTGATTCCTAATGGGGGCCAGTGTGAAACCAGCCGCACGTCGTAACGCACGTCAATTCGCTCTACAGGCGATCTACTCATGGCAAATTACTAAAGAGAATGTTGCCAAGATTGAAGAACAGTTTTTGTCTGGCGACAAATACGATGAAGAAGAACTTCATGCATCTGAGCCAGCGCTTGCTGCTCCAGAAACAGACGTAGCTTACTTCCGTGAACTACTAAGCGGTGTTGTACTTAGCCACGCTGAGCTAGATAGCAAAATTCGTCCATACATCTCTCGTCCTATGCAGGATTTAGATATGATGGAACTTGCTCTTCTTCGCCTTGCTATGTACGAGATGACTCGTCGCGAAGATGTTCCTTACAAAGTTGTTATCAATGAAGCGATTGAACTTGCAAAAGTCTTCGCAGCAGAAGATAGCCACAAGTTTGTGAACGGTGTACTTGATAAAGCAGCACCTCACATTCGTAAGAAATAACGATTTCTTCAATGAAAAGGTCAGCACATGCTGACCTTTTTTGTATCAAAAGCTTTTACATCAAAAAGTAAGTGAATTATGTCTGGTGAATTTAATCTGATAGACAAATACTTCGTCGGGCGTCAGAACCAACGTAAAGATGTCCACCTAGCGGCTGGTGATGATTGCGCACTCGTCAAAGCGCCGGCTAATGTTCAGATTGCGATTAGCACGGATACATTGGTGGCTGGAACGCATTTCTTATCCGACGCAAATCCGGCGTGGGTGGCGCACAAAGCATTGGCTTCTAACATCAGTGATTTGGCAGCGATGGGAGCAACGCCTGCGTGGGTGAGCTTTGCATTAACGATGCCCGAGCCAGATGAAGAATGGCTTGCACCTTTCTGTGATGCATTTTTCGAATTGGCTGATTACTATGGTATTCAGTTAATTGGCGGTGACACCACAAAAGGCCCATTGTGTCTGACTCTGACGGTGCAAGGTTTTGTTCCTGAAGGTAAAGCTCTCACACGTTCCGGCGCAAAGCCTGGGGATTGGGTATACGTAACGGGAAACCTTGGCGATGCAAAAGCTGGTTTGGATGTGATTCTAGATGACTCTCTGCGCAGCAGAGTCGGCGCGGAAGCACTAGAGCGAGCTCATTACCTTAGTTCTCCGCGTGTGCTTGCTGGACAAGCTCTTGTTGGCTTAGCCTCGTCGGCGATAGATATTTCAGATGGTTTAATCTCTGATATTAAGCACATTTTACAGCGATCTCAGGTTGGGGTGAGTATTGATGTCTCTCAGCTACCGATCTCTTCAGAATTAGTCCAGTTTTTAGATGATAAGATCAGCGCGCAGCAGTATGCTTTAGCAAGTGGCGAAGAATACGAGTTGTGTTTTACCGTGCCGGAGCAAAATCGAGGCTCGTTACAAAGCGCTTTATCTCATACTGGCTGTAAGGTCACATGTATTGGTCAAATCCGACCAAATGGAACCTTCGAGCTGCATGATAACAATCAACCACTTGATTGGGACTTAAGTGGCTTCGACCACTTTAAATGATCTGAGCTAAGCTCTAGCCAAGAGCCTGTTACTATTGAGCAACTCACAGGCATGACGATTGAAACCAAACTAGCAGTATAGGTTTAAGGATATGACCAACCCTCTTTCTCTGATTTCATTAAAGAACCCGTGGCATCTATTGGCGACGGGTTTTGGCAGTGGATTATCCCCGTTTATTCCAGGAACAATGGGGACGCTGGCGGCCGTGCCCTTCTTTTTGTTGTTGGCGCAATTGCCATTTACGGCGTATGTCATTGTTGTTCTGATTTCGTGTGTGATCGGCATTCAAATCTGCCAAGTGACGTCTGCAGACATGAAAGTACATGATCATGGTTCAATCGTATGGGATGAATTTGCGGGTTTTTGGATTACGATGGGTATCGTCCCTGCGTTAAATATTCCGTTGACCGAGTGGAAGTGGTTGCTCACTGGCTTCATCCTGTTCCGTTTTTTCGACATGGTAAAACCGTGGCCAATTGGGTGGCTAGATAAGCGAGTTCACGGTGGGCTGGGTATTATGGTTGATGATATCGTGGCGGGAATTATGGCTGGTGTTGCCCTGTTTCTAGTCGCAAAATACGCAGGCTGGATGAATTAAACGTTGGACATAAAAAAGGGATGCCATGAGCATCCCTTTTTAAATTCTATTTTGCTAAATAATCCAAGATGGATTGTTCAATCCCTTTTGCATCGAGACCAAGCTCTTCATGCAGTTCATCTTGTGTTCCTTGATGAATAAACTCATCGGGTAAGCCTAGGTTTAAGACTGGCTTAATGATTTTATCTTTCATCATAAACTCAACGACACCTGCACCTGCACCACCTGCGATAACATTTTCTTCTAACGTCACGAGCACGTCATGATCTGCGGCTAATTGACGAATTAATGCTTTATCGAGCGGCTTCACAAAGCGCATATCTGCCACGGTTGCATTGAGATATTCAGCGGCTTCTAGTGCATTACCCAAGAAAGTACCAAAGTTCAGAATAGCAACTTTTTCACCTTGGCGAACCATGCGTCCTTTACCGATTTCTAAAGCCGTAAACTCAGTTTCGATTTCTACGCCCATCCCGCTACCGCGAGGGTATCGAACCGCACTAGGGCCAGTATGTTTATGGCCAGTGTAAAGCATTTGTCGACATTCGTTTTCGTCACTTGGCGCCATGATCACCATGTTCGGAATACAGCGCATAAAGCTTAGATCGAATGCGCCTTGGTGAGTTTGGCCGTCTGCACCAACGAGACCTGCACGGTCGATAGCGAACATTACTGGTAAATCCATGATCGCGATATCGTGGATCAGTTGGTCATAACCACGTTGCAAGAAAGTCGAATAGATAGCTACGATTGGATGATCGCCAGCAATTGCCATACCTGTTGCAAGTGTCACAGCGTGTTGCTCAGCAATCGCCACGTCAAAGTATTGGTCTGGGTACTCTTTTGAGAAACGTACCATACCAGAGCCTTCGCGCATTGCTGGCGTAATTGCCATTAGCTTAGGATCTTGGGCCGCCATGTCACATAAAAAGTCACCAAAGATTTTTGAGTAAGTTGGCTTACCGCCACTGCTCTTCGGTAAGCTATTGTTTGCCGGTGCGAACTTCGGTACTGCGTGGTAGCCGATAGGATCTTTCTCGGCAGGCTCATAACCTTTGCCTTTCTTGGTCATGATGTGCAGGAATTGAGGGCCTTTGAGCTCACGCATGTTTTTTAGCGTTTTGACGAGTTCATTGACGTCGTGTCCATCAATAGGGCCAATGTAATTAAAGCCGAACTCTTCAAACAGAGTGCCAGGCACTACCATGCCTTTTAGGTGCTCTTCCGTACGGCGAACCAACTCTTTAATAGGTGGAACACCAGACAGCACTTTCTTACCGCCTTCACGGATAGAAGTGTACAAGCTGCCAGAAAGTACCTTAGCAAGGTGGTTATTCAGGGCGCCGACGTTTTCTGAAATCGACATTTCGTTGTCGTTCAGAATAACCAACATATCAGGATGAACGTCGCCAGCGTGGTTCATGGCTTCGAATGCCATGCCAGCTGTAATTGCGCCATCACCAATTACACTGACGATTTTACGACCTTTGCCCTCTTTTTGCGCGCTGATGGCCATGCCAAGACCAGCACTAATAGATGTCGAAGAGTGACCGACAGATAAGGTGTCATATTCACTTTCTTCACGCCAAGGGAAAGGGTGTAGACCATCCTTTTGGCGAATTGTTGGCATTTTATCGCGACGTCCGGTGAGGATTTTATGCGGGTAAGCCTGATGACCAACATCCCAGATCAATTTGTCGATAGGGGTGTTGTAAACATAATGCAGAGCGACAGTTAGCTCTACGGTGCCTAAGCCAGACGCTAAGTGTCCGCTAGATTGGCTCACTGAATTTAGCAGATACGTTCGCAGTTCATCACACAGATTTGGTAATGTTTCTTTCGGAAGGAGACGTAATTCTTCCGGTGTATTTGCTAACGCCAGTGTTGGGTACTTTGAAATATCAAGAGTCATATAAATGCGCGCTTATAGTGTTAATTTTTGCGCTCGATGACATATCGGGCGAACTCTTCGAGTAACTGAGTATTGTATGGGATAGCTTCCAATGCTTGAAGTGCTTCCTGTAACAGAGTGTGAGCTTTCTCAATGGCTCCCTCTAAACCCAGCAGGGAAGGATAAGTGCTCTTATTCAGACCTTGGTCAGAACCTTGAGGCTTACCCAGTGTTTCTGTGTCACTGATGATATCAAGAATATCGTCTTGAACCTGAAACGCCAAACCAATTGCTTTTGAGTAGCGCTCCAAGTGAGGTAGAACCTCGATACCTTTCTCACCAGCAGCTAATGCACCTAATTTTACCGCACAATCAATCAGAGCTCCGGTTTTTTTACGGTGTATCTCTTCCATTTCTTCAAGAGAAACTTGGCGATTTTCTGCGCCTAAATCTAAAGCTTGTCCAACACACATGCCGTTGGCGCCAGAAGAATGCGCCAACGCTTTGATCATATTGATGCGTTGAGTCTCGGCTGCCGGGTTTAATTGACCATCGGCAATAATGGTGAAGGCGAGAGTTTGTAGTGCATCACCTGTCAGTATTGCGGTTGCTTCATCAAACTTAATATGACAAGTTGGTTGACCTCGACGCAGTTCATCATCGTCCATGGCAGGCAGATCATCATGAATGAGTGAGTAGGCATGTATACATTCGATAGCAGCGGCAGGAGTGTCTAAGTCTTCTGGTTTACAGCCGAGCATTTGACCTGTGATGTAAACAAGAAAAGGGCGAACGCGTTTTCCACCTAGCAAAAGGCCGTATTTCATTGCTTGAATCAATGGCTGCTCTTGATATGGAAGCTGATCGAGCCACAAGTTCAATTGCTGATTGTTTCTTTGTTGAAAAGACGTCAATGTCTGTTGCATCACATTGCTCACTACTGATGGTTATTCTGAATCTGGTTTGAAGTCACTCAGTGGTGCTTCATCATCTTCGCTGAGAAGAATACTTACGCGCTGTTCGGCGTCGCTAAGTTTAGTTTGGCCAGCACGAGCTAAGGCAATGCCTCGTTCAAACTTACGTAGAGCATCATCTAGGGCAAGATCGCCATTTTCTAATTGATCAACCAAGCTATCAAGCTCTTCAATGGTTGCTTCGAAGGTCATGTTTTCTGGTTTCTTGACCGCCATCTTTTTTCTGCCTTAATCAAGCCTTGGAGAAGATGCACGAAAGTTACCTTAGCCTAGTAACTTGGTCAAATTTAACCTTATATAATTGTCACAAAATTAGCGTTAAACGAGCCTAAGCGCTGAAACCCCATATTTTGGTTAAGGTTGTTAAGTCTAATTTGTGATCCATTAGCTAAGATTTTTCTAAAAATTCTGCGCGAGTTGTCGATACAGGTAATAATCCGCCCAATGGCAGTATTTGAGTATAGCGTGAGGAGTGCTTTGTGGATTTAGCAACCCTATTAGGTTTGATTGGTGGTTTTGCATTCGTCATTATGGCGATGGTGCTTGGTGGCAGCATCGGCATGTTTGTCGATGTCACGTCGATCCTTATTGTCGTTGGTGGCTCAATATTTGTAGTACTGATGAAGTTCACAATGGGACAGTTCTTTGGTGCAACAAAGATCGCAGGCAAAGCCTTCATGTTTAAAGCGGATGAACCGGAAGACTTGATCGCAAAAATTGTGGAAATGGCCGATGCGGCACGTAAAGGTGGTTTTCTTGCTCTTGAAGAGATGGAAATTAATAACACTTTTATGCAAAAAGGCATTGATTTGCTTGTTGATGGCCATGATGCCGACGTGGTAAGAGCAGCCTTAAAAAAAGACATCGCGCTTACAGATGAACGACATACGCAAGGTACTGGCGTATTTCGCGCCTTTGGTGACGTTGCTCCTGCGATGGGAATGATTGGTACCTTGGTTGGTCTTGTTGCGATGCTTTCAAACATGGATGATCCAAAAGCGATTGGACCAGCAATGGCGGTTGCACTCTTAACCACATTGTATGGCGCGATCCTGTCCAATATGGTGTTTTTCCCTATTGCGGATAAGCTTTCTCTGCGCCGTGACCAAGAAACGCTAAACCGCCGTTTGATCATGGATGGTGTATTAGCGATTCAAGATGGTCAAAACCCGCGAGTGATTGATAGTTACTTGAAGAACTACCTCAACGAAGGTAAACGTGCCCTTGAGATTGACGAGTAACTTGGAGAGTAGTGATGGATGATGAAGATAACAAATGCGATTGTCCGCCACCCGGTCTCCCGTTATGGATGGGGACATTCGCGGATTTAATGTCGCTACTGATGTGTTTCTTTGTTCTTCTGCTCTCGTTTTCTGAAATGGACGTACTGAAGTTCAAACAGATTGCGGGATCAATGAAATTTGCCTTTGGTGTACAAAATCAACTTGAAGTGAAAGACATTCCCAAAGGTACTAGCATCATTGCTCAAGAGTTTCGACCGGGCCGACCAGAACCAACGCCGATTGATGTCATCATGCAGCAAACCATGGACATCACTCAGCAGACGCTCGAGTTTCATGAAGGGGAGTCTGACCGAGCTGGTGGCACAAAGCGTGATGAAGGCAAGTTAACCGGTGGTCAATCGCCAGAAACGTCAACGCAAAACAATCAATCTTCAGAAGCGGATATGCAACAGCAGCAATCTGAAGAGATGTCGCAAGAGATGGAAACCTTGATGGAAAGTATCAAGAAAGCCTTAGAGCGAGAGATTGAACAAGGTGCGATTGAAGTTGAAAATCTTGGCCAACAGATTGTTATACGCATGCGTGAAAAAGGTGCATTCCCTGAAGGTTCGGCCTTCTTGCAGCCTAAATTCCGCCCTTTAGTTCGACAAATTGCAGAGTTAGTAAAAGACGTGCCAGGCATTGTGCGAGTATCTGGTCATACGGACAACCGACCGTTGGACTCTGAGCTTTATCGTTCTAACTGGGATCTCTCCTCTCAGCGCGCCGTATCGGTCGCACAAGAGATGGAGAAGGTGAGAGGTTTCTCTCATCAACGTTTGAGAGTGCGAGGCATGGCAGATACTGAACCATTGTTGCCGAATGATTCTGATGAAAATCGCGCGCTTAACCGGCGGGTTGAAATCAGCATCATGCAAGGCGAGCCACTATACAGTGAAGAAGTGCCTGTAATTCAATAACTAGACTTTGGTTTTAAGTCAGTAGAGAGATAAGAAAGCGAGCAGATTGCTCGCTTTTTTTGTTTTTCCAATCCGCTTGGGTGTATAATCTTGCGCCTTAAAAGTGAGCTCAGACTACTTTTTGTGACTGAAACGCGGTTTTACTGCGTATGAAGTATTGAAGTTGAGTGTCACTCTTTGTTGATTGCGAAACTAACCTGCGAATTAGACTATGAAATTTATTGTAAAGCCCCATCCAGAAATTTTTGTAAAAAGTGAATCTGTGCGTAAGCGCTTCACAAAGATTTTAGAGTGCAACATTCGTAACATCATTAAGAGCCGCACGGAATCTGTCGCGGTATTCAACCGTCGTGATCACATTGAAGTGACCTCTGAGAGTAACGAATTCCACGCTGAAGTTCTTGAGGTTTTGACTCATACACCAGGCATTCACCACGTACTGGAAGTGAAGCAGACCGAATTTAAAGACTTGCACGATATCTTCGAACAAGTACTGGAGCTAAATCGCTCTGCACTCGAAAATAAAACCTTTGTTGTACGTGCGAAGCGTCGCGGTAAGCACGACTTTACCTCTATCGAACTAGAGCGTTATGTCGGCGGTGGTTTAAACCAAGCGATTGAGAGCGCAAGAGTTAAGCTGCAAAACCCAGACGTGACGATCAAGGTGGAAGTCTCGAACGATAAGCTAAACCAAGTGCTGGCTCGTCATAAAGGTCTAGGCGGCTTCCCACTGGGTACGCAAGAAGACGTGTTGAGCTTGATCTCTGGTGGTTTTGACTCTGGTGTTTCTAGCTATCTACACATCAAACGTGGCTCAAAAGTACACTACTGTTTCTTTAACCTAGGTGGTCCAGCGCACGAAATCGGCGTTAAGCAGGTTTCTCACTACCTATGGAACAAATACGGCTCTTCAGCAAAAGTACGTTTCATCTCAGTTGATTTCGAACCTGTGGTTGCGGAAATCCTAGAGAAAGTCGATGACGGCCAAATGGGGGTTATCTTGAAGCGTATGTTCATGCGTGCAGCAGGCATGATCGCTCAGAAGATGAAGATCGAAGCATTGGTAACAGGCGAAGCGCTCGGTCAGGTATCGAGCCAAACGCTAACTAACCTCCGCCATATCGATAACGTAACGGACACGTTGATTCTGCGCCCACTTATCAACTGGGATAAAGAAGACATCATTAACCTAGCACGCGAAATCGGCACAGAAGACTTTGCGAAGACTATGCCAGAGTATTGTGGTGTTATTTCTAAGAAGCCGACAGTAAAAGCGATTAAAGCGAAGCTAGAAGCGGAAGAAGAGAAGTTTGACTTTAGCATTCTTGAGCAAGTAGTTCGTGATGCACGCATGATGGACATTCGTGATATCGCGAAAGAGTCTGAGCAAGCAGCACCAGAAGTCGAGCAGGTTGAGGCGGTAGAAGAGCACGCGGTTGTGCTAGATATTCGTAGTCCTGAAGAGGAAGACGATAACCCGCTCGAAATCGAAGGTGTGGATGTGAAACATATCCCATTCTACAAATTGGGTACACAGTTTGGTGATTTAGACCAATCTAAGACATATTTACTGTACTGTGACCGCGGTGTGATGAGCCGTCTGCAAGCGCTTTACTTGCAAGAGCAAGGCTTCAATAACGTAAAAGTTTACCGCCCATAGTTGACTGATAAAAAGACGTTAAAAGGCGCAAATTGAGACATCAATTTGCGCCTTTTTTGTTTTTGATCGCGTTACAGCTAATCATTACTTAGCATAATGTTGAGGCTTATCGCAAAGCCATACACTTTGTGTTGATATAACGATAATTAATCCGAAAGAAGAGTAATAAAGTGATGTTGCTGCCAGATATACGGATGAGATTTTCGATAGATAAAAAAACACCGCCTAATTTAGGCGGTGTAACAAATTTGACAGACAGGTCAAAAATAAATACAGGAAGTATATGTTTTGTCACAGGGAGTGTGGACAAAACATTATGGTAGAAATCTACCTAACTCGAAATACGAGTTTGCAAACACAACATCGCAACAACGAAGCCAATTGATTTCCAAAGAAATCAAGCCGTTCAGGCTCGTGTTGCGGGGTGAAATATAGAATTTATCTGGCTGTTCGACAACGGACATTTTATAATGTTTCAGATTAAAAAAACTAATCCTATTTGAGGTCCCATATGTCTCGCAGATTGCCTCCATTAAATTCGCTTCGAGTCTTCGAAGCGGCTGCTCGTCATCTCAGTTTTACGCGAGCGGCAGAAGAGTTGTTTGTTACTCAAGCCGCGGTCAGTCACCAGATTAAAGCACTCGAAGAGTTCTTATCGTTGAAGCTCTTTCGTCGCCGTAATCGTTCGCTATTGTTGACAGAAGAAGGACAAAGTTACTTTCTCGACATCAAAGATATTTTCACCTCGATTGCCGAGGCGACAGATAAGGTATTGGAACGTAGTGAAAAAGGGGCATTGACGATCAGTCTACCGCCGAGTTTTGCTATCCAATGGTTGGTGCCTCGTTTGGCCGATTTTAATGCTCAAGAGCCAGATATCGATGTACGTATTAAAGCTGTGGATATGGATGAAGGTTCACTGACTGATGATGTAGATGTGGCTATCTACTATGGCCGTGGGAATTGGCCGGGTTTGCGAGCGGATAAATTGTACCAAGAGTTTCTGATCCCACTTTGTTCACCTTCGTTACTTTTAGGCAACAAACCATTAGAATCTCTAAGTGACCTCAAATTACACACTTTGTTACATGATACTTCGCGTAAAGACTGGAAGCAGTTTGCGCGTCATTACAACATCGAAGGTATCAATGTAAACCACGGTCCTATTTTCAGTCACTCGACGATGGTGCTACAGGCTGCTGCGCATGGTCAGGGGGTCGCGCTTGGTAACAACGTACTCGCCAAGCCAGAAATGGAAGCTGGACGACTCATCGCGCCATTCGACGAGGTGTTGATCTCCAAGAATGCATTCTACGTGGTGTGTCATGAACAGCAGGCAGATATGGGCCGAATCGCAACGTTTAGAGACTGGATGTTAGCGACCGCGAGAAAAGAGCAAGAGGAAGTATTAGATGAGCCAATGGATAGTTGAGGGACCTGAGAGCGGTCCTCTATTTATCTTTGCCCATGGCGCTGGAGCGGGGATGGAACATGATTTCATGACCGCCGTTGCCAAAGGATTAGTTGAGCAAGGAATTCGCGTGGTGCGATTTAACTTCCCGTATATGATTAAGCGAGCGGAAGATGGGAAAAAGCGTCCACCAGATCGTGCGCCAAAGCTGCTTGAAGCCTATGAAGAAGTGATTGCTCACTTTACCTCTCAACCTATTGTCATTGGTGGTAAGTCAATGGGTGGTCGCATGTCGAGTTTACTGGCTGAAAATGAGCTGGTGGCGGGCATTGCCTGTTTAGGGTTTCCATTTCACCCACCGGGAAAACCAGAGAAATACAAAGGCGAGCACTTAGCAACTATTGAGAAACCTACGCTGATTCTGCAAGGGGAGCGAGACACCTTTGGTAAGCGTGAGGAGTTCGATGACTTTGTCCTTTCATCGCAAGTTAAGGTGAGTTTTTTACCCGATGGTGACCACAGCTTTAAACCGCGCAAGAGCTCAGGCCATACCGAGGCGGGTAACATCGATCTCGCGGTAGAGCAGTTAGTGGCGTTTATCAAAGAGGTGTACCGTGAAAAGTAAGTGGTTACTCTCATTTTCTGGTCTGTCTGGGCTGGTTTCTGTCGCTCTAGGTGCCTTTGCTGCACATGGGCTAAAAGCTCAGCTGGCTCCGTATTTACTTGGCGTATTTGAGACCGGAGTGTTGTACCAATTTATTCACACGTTGGCGATTGTGTTTTGTGCGGTTTTATTGCTATTGAATTTGGGACAAAAAGCACAAAAATATTTTTTCATTGCAGCGATTTGCTTTATCATCGGCATCTTTTGTTTTAGCGGCAGTCTTTACGCACTGGCGCTGACAGGCATTAAGTGGTTTGGGCCGATTACTCCAATGGGAGGATTGCTGTTCATGATTGGTTGGTGTCTGTTCTTTTTTGCTGCGTTCAATATCAAAGAGGTCTCCAAGTGAAACAACTAATGCTCTATTGCCGTTCTGGCTTTGAGAAAGAGTGTGCTGGTGAAATTCAGGACAAAGCGACACAGTTGGAAGTGTATGGCTTCCCTCGTGTGAAGAGAAACTCAGGTTATGTTGTCTTCGAGTGTTACCAAGATGGAGATGCGGACAAACTTGCGAGAGGTTTGGACTTTAAGTCGTTAATCTTCGCTCGCCAAATGTTTGCGGTAGCGGCTGAGTTTCAATCGCTGCCAAGTGATGACCGCATTAGCCCAATTTTGAATGAGCTAGCAGACATTGAAGCGTTTCCTCGCTGTGGGGATTTGAGAATTGAAACTCCGGATACGAATGAAGCGAAAGAGCTACTGAAATTCTGCCGTAAATTTACTGTCCCAATGCGTCAAGCGTTGCGCGGTAAAGGTCTAATGTTGAACAAAGACAACGCGAAGAAGCCAGTATTGCACATTTGTTTTGTGGAGCCTGGCCATTGTTATGTCGGTTATTCTTACACTGACAATAACTCTCAGTTCTTCATGGGTATTCCTCGCCTTAAGTTCCCAGCAGACGCCCCAAGTCGTTCAACGCTTAAACTGGAAGAAGCATTTCACGTCTTTATTCCACGTGAAGAGTGGGATGAGCGTTTGGCTCCAGGAATGTGGGGGGTCGATTTAGGCGCATGCCCAGGCGGTTGGACGTACCAACTGGTGAAGCGCTCGATGTTCGTTCACTGTGTCGATAACGGCATGATGGCAGACAGCTTGATGGAAACCGGCCAGATCAAGCATCATATGGTGGATGGTTTTAAATTCGAACCAGACCGTAAGAACGTAACATGGATTGTTTGTGACATGGTAGAAAAGCCAGCTCGTGTTGCTCACCTTATGGGCCAGTGGCTGTTAAAAGGTTGGGCGAAAGAGGCAATCTTTAACCTTAAGCTGCCAATGAAAGGCCGCTATGACGAGGTGCTGCAAGACCTTGAAAACCTGAAGCAGTTCCTGATTGATAATAAGGTAAAGTTCAGACTACAAGCTAAGCATTTGTATCATGATCGTGAAGAGATCACGATTCATATCCAGTGTCTATCGAACATTTCGCCGTACTAATTCTATCTCCTAGTCATTTGGGGATAGTCCCGAGAATAGAAAAAGCGCCTTCAAATGGCGCTTTTTTATTGTCTGAGTGCTTTATGGTTTGAAACCATCATCTGACACTATTCCGCTTTATTTGGTCCTGTAAAGCGAATGTCCTGTAAGTTAAAGCCGAGTTCAATGTCGCACTTTAAAGCCGCGACGCGTTTACATAAGCGTGCAGACTCAATGTGCTCGTCTAATTTTTTACGGTATTTCGGTGCGAGGTCTTCACTGGCGTAGGCTGCTTCAATATTCTCAAAGTGAGTAAGAATCTCTTTCGCCGCTTTTGGTCCAATGCCCGGAACCCCAGGCACTTGGCTAGAGCTGATCCCCGTTAACCCCCAATAATCGGCCAGTTGGCTTGGTTTTACGCCGAACTCTTTTTCGATAAACGGTTCATCTAACCAACGATGTTGGAAGTAATCACGGATCTGTAGGGTAGGAGAAAGCAGCTGACAGTAGCCTTTATCCGTAGAAACGATGGTGACTTTTTCACCATGACTGGCCACTTTAGTCGCGAGAGTAGCAACCAAGTCGTCCGCTTCATCGCCTTCAGAAAGCAATGAATCAATACCTTGTTCCCACCATGCTTGCTGAATCGCATCTAGACCTTGCATCAGTGGTTCCGGCATTGGTTTTCGATTTTGCTTATAGTCTGGAAGAATCTCAGCTCGCCACCCTCTGTCTTGTTCATGGTGATCGAAAACCGCAATGATGTGTGTCGGGTTGGCTTCTGACAGAATGCGAGTGAGGGTTCTTTGTGTCGTGGTGATGGTTCTTGCTATGTCGGTTGGATCCGGTTGTGCAGAGTGCACTCGGCGGATCAGGTTTAGGGCATCAATAATAACAAGATGAATAGACATAATGACTTAGCAATAAAAAAGGGGCGTAATGCCCCTAGTGTAACGAATGCTAGCCTGACTATCGACCACCAATTTCTGGGTGAGCGATGCGATAACACGGTTCGTAGTCTGAACCGCCAGGTAATTTCATTCGGTGTTGTTCGACAAAGTCTTGTAGTAACTTATCGAGCTTTTTCATTAGTACAGGATCACCGTGAATGGTGAAAGGGCCTCGACGTTCGATTTCTCGAATTCCTTCGGCTTTGACGTTACCAGCCACGATACCGGAGAAGGCTTGACGCAGGTTGGCCGCTAAGACTTGAGGTTCTTGATCTAAGCTTAAATCCAATTGCTCCATCGACTCATGAGTTGGATCGAATGGTAACTGGAAGTTAGGCTCGATTTTTAATGACCAGTTAAAGCTATAAGCATCGCCTTTTTCTTTTCGGTGAAGGCGTACAGAGTCCATTGAGCGCTTCATGATACGTGCCACTTCTGCCGGATCGTCAATGACGATCTCGTAATGCTTTTGACCTTCTTCGCCAAGTGTATCGCGAACAAACTCGTCGATAGAGCGGAAGTACTCTTCACTCTCTTTTGGTCCTGTTAACACGATAGGCATTGGCTGATCGGCGTTGTCTGGGTGCATCATAATGCCAAGAATATACAGCAACTCTTCTGCAGTGCCCGGACCACCAGGGAAAATCACAATGCCATGCGCCATACGTACAAAGGCTTCCAAACGCTTTTCGATGTCCGGCATGATAACCAGCTCATTCACGATTGGGTTTGGTGGCTCGGCTGCAATAATCGAAGGCTCGGTTAAACCAAGATAACGTTGCTGAGTATAACGCTGCTTCGCATGTCCGATAGCGGCACCTTTCATTGGCCCTTCCATCGCACCAGGGCCACAACCCGTGCAGATATTAAGTTCACGCAAGCCAAGCTCGTTACCGACTTCACGTGTGTATTGATATTCCACGCCATTGATAGAGTGACCACCCCAACACACGACGAGGTTTGGCTCGATACCTGGTGTGAGTGCTCTGGCATTACGCAGAATACCGAACACGAGGTTAGTGATGTGAATTGGGTTCGTCAGGTTGAGTCGTTGTGCGTCTGCTAAATGCATATTGACATAAACGATATCGCGTAACACGGAGAACAGATGCTCTTGGATACCTTTAATTATCTCGCCATCGACAAAGGCGTGCTCAGGTGGGTTAGTCAGCTCAAGCTTAATACCACGCTCGCGGCGCACTACGTTGACATCAAACGACTGGTGTTTATCGAGCAGCTCTTTCGAGTTATCGGTATGACTGCCGGAGTTCAACACCGCTAACGTGCAGTTGCGGTACAGTTGATAAAGTTCACTCGAGGCCGTGTTTTTTAAGCGCTCTACTTCTAATTGAGATAGCAAGTCCATGCTACCAGCGGGGCTTATATGGGTAATCATAACGCCTCCTTGTGTTGCATTATTTTGAGGGAAAGTACCAACTCACCTTTTTGGGTTATACGTATGGTTTGATGAAAGGCAGTTGGCCGATTTGGTTTTATGGTTATTGACTCCCAAGCAACCTCAAGATGGTACATTCGCGTTCTGTAAATGCATCATCTTGAAGTGACTTGGGTTTTTACAGCTTAGCAGACTGAAAGGGAAGAAATGTGATAACTCGTTGAAAATGGGTGGTTATAAAGCGTAAATTGCGCCAATTCTGGTTTGTTTGTTCGCTTTTTGTACGAAATCTAGCTCCAGTTAAGCTGATTTGTTCCACGTTTTTTAGCGTCCGCAAGCATCTTGCCGAGTCGATCGAGTACATACTCTGGCGTATCGGACTCTTTAAAAGAGGTCGACACAGCCGCTAGGGTGATCATGATATTTTGCTCACGGAACTTAAATGGTAATTGGCTAATATCACGCTGGATATGTTTAATGAGATCCAGTGTGTATTCTTCAGATTGTTCTGGAACGAGTAAAATAAACTCTTCGCCACCAAAGCGAGCTACCGTTTCAGTTTCTGATACGCGTTTATTAATGGTGCGAGCTATGATCTTCAACGCTTTATCACCAGCCGTATAGCCATAGCTGTCATTCACCGCTTTGAAGTTATCAACGTCAAACAACACTACACGCAGATTCTGTTGAGAGCGAATCCAACGCCGATACTCTAACTCTAGTCGGTCATTAAATGCGGTGCGGTTATAGACTTTAGTCAGAGGGTCTAGCAACATGCGCTGAGCTTGGTCATCTAAGCGTCGACGATGATCTTGGGTGGTTTCAAACACGGCTTCGAGCTGGTTCTTACTGTAATTCAAACGCTCTTGCAGCGCTTGTTCTCGTTCTTCCGTCATTTTAAGTCGCTCTGTCAGCGACGCCATTTTCACAAGTAACGGGGCGACTTCTTTTTTTACATCCGCTAGATCTTGAGCTTGGTCGAGCGATAGTTGACTCAATTCAACCAGACTGTTCATTTCTGTGTTGAGCTCTTGACGGTGCTCAAAGTAGGTATGATGTTGGTCGACGTTCTGATGAACGGTTTTTAGGTTACTTGCGAGAGAAGTGTTCAGCTGATCAAGGAATTGGCTAGACGCTTCGCGCTCGAACTTTGTTGCTTCGACAACCAATTTCAGAGTTGAGAGCGTAAGCTCAATGAGAGACTCTGCACTCACGCCAAGAAGCAGCTTAGCCCGAATATCAAGCAACCTATCTCCCGTTTCTCCCTCAAAATCCAGCTCGGTGATGGTATGTTGTAGATCGCTGGCTAAGCACTCAAGTTGAGACTTATCAGGATTATTCTCAAACTCACTGAGATGCAAACGCGAGTTGGAAGTGATGATTTTCAGAGCGCGTTCGTAAATGCTCAGTAGCTTAGTGGCTTGATCGGCTTTATTGCTGGCATGAGCTTCTGAGAAACTCATTAAGTTCCGTAGTTCACGTTTTAACTGCGCAGGTAAACCTGTGACACGTTGGAGTGTTTCACCACTGTGTTTGATTTGTTCGTCTAAGTAGCCGTTCTGTTTGTCCATCGTCTTCGACTGCTGTTTGAGCATTCTCTCTAATACCGCTAAACGTGGGATAAGAGTACTGATATCTTTTTGATGTTGCAGCTCTTGTTGGATTTCAAACAGGTAATTGGATACCTGGGTATTCGAACCCTGGCAAGCTGAAGACAATGATGCCACAACGCGTTTAAGAACTTGTTGTTCACGTTTGAATTTGAGTGAAGTATCACGATGTGTCAGTCTGAGTTGGTCAAGTTGACAACTCAGCTGATGAAGCTGCGACTGAATATCGGATTCCAAGATTCCCATGAAGTGACTACGGTTAAGTCCATGTACTACTGACAATTATCCGATAATAACAAAAAACGTTATAGCGTCATTAGTTATTATGTCTAACAGGCGTTTAATTATCCATTTTTTAATATTTTCTTGATGTCGTCCTCATTCTTGTAGGACGAATGGATCTTAATCAGGCCTTGGCTAATGGCATGCTGACAGGCGGTTCTTATGTTACCCGTTGCAAAGCTCGCGGCGGGCGCGTTATCGATGGCTTTCAAGAAAACCCAGTGGCTTTGCTTATCCTTCAAGCTGACTTCTCGCGCAATGTGAGTCGCGAGCAGCAACAGATCGAGTAATTCCTCGTCGTTAATTGCAGTGTAGGCTCGGGGTAAGAACGGATAATCGCTGATACCCATGCGAATAATGCGGTTGACGTTGTGCTGCTGAGCGAACTCATCCACCCAAGTCTGGAATTTCTCGAACATGACTTCGGCAGAAGCATCACGGTCAGCGTTCGGCTCGATATAGAGTAGGTTTGCATCTGAGAAATGGTAAAGACGCGATGGCTTTTCTATCTTTTCCGCTAGAAAGTCGCCAAATGCGCGCTCCAGCTCTAGACCTGCTTTATAACCGTTGTGGACGTACATGCTTCGTAGGAATGGCAAGTCGATCATGACAAAGCGCAGGCGATCGTTAAGTGGCTCGTGGATCAATTCGCCCATTTGCCATTGCTCGAAAGTTTCGCTCGACTTTTTCAATGAGCGAGACAGCTTCACGTTCAGCATACGCAAGTTACGTAAACGGGAACGAGAGTGAGTGAAGAGATCATTACGCAGTTTTTCGATTTCACTTGCTTGGCGCTGCATGATCACGCCGCGGCGCATAATGAACAAAAACATCACCAACACAGTAATAAACAATGCGAATGAGATTTTCTGGAATTTGCGGTGTTCCCTTTCCACTTGCTCAAGGCGTTCCGATTGGCCGATATAGTGGATGGTTTGTTCAGCAAACTCTTTTTGTTGGCGGAATGCATCCTCACTGATTTGGTTGAGCTGTTTTTGCTCTAAACGCACAAGGTTGGTGTATTTCTTATAAGCCTGCAGAGAAAGTTGGTATTCGCCTGCCTGCTCGTAACCAAGCCCGAGTAAGCGGTAAGACTGCTGCTTAATGAAGTTGTTATTTTCAGGTGACTTTTCAGCAAGTGCTAACGCCAGCTTTGCATTGGTAATGACGTTTTTACTGTCGTTTTGATGATAAGCCAGGCCTGACTGAAGCAACGCTGCCTTTGCTTCAAGCTTAGGAATGTCAGTGTATTCTAAAAGCTCTTTAGAACGGTCTAGGTATTGTTCAGCTAGCGCGTAGTTATAGAGTTGTAGATAGGTAGCCGCCAAGCTTAAGCGAATCTTAATGATCCGATTAATGTTCTTACTGGTGCTTTCATGGTCCAGCACGTTGAAGTAGTGCACTAAGGCAAGGTTAAACTTGCCTTGGTAAAAATAAATGTCACCCATTTGCTCAAGGACATCCGCTAGGATGGGAGAGCTAGGGTAGGAGTCATAGAAGTCTGCGGCTTGAGATAAGTATTCGATCGCTTTGTCGTAAACTCGGCGCTCTTGGAAGAGCCTCGCCAACAGGCGATTAACTTTTGCTAACCTTGCGCCACTGTCACTCTCAATAGATTGCCAATAACCGTAAAGCAGTTCCGACAAAGCCAAATTGTATTTCTTGCTATTCAGATAAAACTCGCCGACGGCTGTGTAATAGTCGATCAAGGCTAAGTCAGATCGGCTGTCTTCAAGCATAGTTTTGGCTTGAGAATACAAACTTTCCGCTTTAATCAGATCGCCACTATGTGAAGCGAGGAGCGCTCTTTGCATCACTAATCGATAGCGAACGCTGTCGGTACGTTGCAATACCGCATCGGCTTCATCGAGTTGCTGCTCAATTTGGTTAAGCGTGTCTTCCGCTTTTGAGTAGTTTTTGTCGTACATCCAAATCATTTGGTTGCGCATCAGCTGGAGATCTAAATCCATGTACGGTAATTGATATTCTTGCGCTAAGCGCTCGGCTTTGTTTAGGTGTTCGATAGCCGAACGAACGTTACCCATGGCGTAGTCTGCCTGAGCGATAATCTTGTGTGCTTCGATGGTGCTGCTTGGTGTACGAACGCTACGATCGGTCTCGTCACGAGACATAGCCGAAGGGCTGTCACTCTCTTTGCGTTCCGTTAGCTCACGTTGTGACAAGTAGTTGGTTGCCGCTTGTTTTGCTTGTGATGGCTCTATTTCCGCCAATTGTTGTGCTTCGTTGAGTAACGCGGACGATAAAATGGTCGCATGAAGCGGCTGTACAAACAGCAAGCAAAGAAAGCCAATCAACTTGAATAGACGCGAACTGTCCCAAAACATCCTTTCGTTCCCTCGAACTGTTTTTAGATATGGCGGATAACGGTAAAAGACCTCAACAAGCCCCTTAAATGCAGGTTGAAGCCATTTGATATAGTAACATGCTTGGACAATAAAAACGTCCGGTAACCCTTTAGATTACCGAACTTATTTCTGTCACTAACGCGATTACTGACGAGCCATGCGGTGGTTGTGATCTGGCTTGTCTTGTTCCGTTGAGCGGTACGGGTTGATGTCCAAGCCACCACGGCGCGTGTAGCGGGCGAATACGGTCAGTTTGCTTGGTTGGCAGTATTTCATTAGATCCGTAAAAATACGCTCAACACATTGTTCGTGAAATTCGTTGTGCTCGCGGAAAGATACCAAGTAACGCAGCAGTTTCTCGCGATCTATTTTCGCACCTTGGTAGCGAATTTCTACACTGCCCCAGTCGGGTTGATTGGTGATCAAACAGTTTGACTTCAATAGGTGGCTATGTAGGATTTCTTCCACTTGCTCTTCACCTGCTGCGCCTTCAAGCAAATCGGCATCAAAATTGTAACTGGTGATGTCAATGTCTTGGTCATCAATGCATTCGCCTTCCATTGTCACAATAGGCTGATTGGTGTAGTGAGTAACCGGGTTCACCTCGACCAACACCTTTTCACCGGCACATTCAGATAGGTCTTGCGTTAAACGCTCTTCAACTTCTTCCCAGCTTGCAAAGCGGGTTTGGTTGTAGCTGTTTAAGTACAGTTTGAAAGACTTCGACTCAATCAAGTTTGCACTGGTGGCTGGAATGTATACTTCGCCAACGGCCACTTGTGGTAAGCCTTTACTATTTAACCAAGAGAGCTCGTACAGCGTCCAAATATCGTGGCCCATAAAAGGAAGGCTTTCGCCTAACTGAAGGTCATCTCGGTTTAGGCTACGAGGAACTGGTTGCAGCAAGCTTGGGTCGTATTGGTTCGCATACTCGGTTTTTTTACCTAGTGTTAGGCCAGCAAGCTCTTTAGCGTCAGAATATTTGCTCATACTTTGTGGTCGTTTTCGATTAGAATGGCGAGAATTTTACTGAATCCGCTGGTCAATTGCCATCCGGCAAACACGGCTATCTGATAAATAAGGAATGAGGAGACCTTCATGACCCAAAACGTTACTCAGGCGCTACAAGAGTTCAGCCTGCGCTACCAACAAGCTTGGCAAGCTAAATATAATGAGTTGCCAAGCAGTGAAGAGCTTGCAGATCTTGTTTCTCCTTGTGTCGAAGAGAAGCGTGATGGAAAGGTGCTTTGGAAAGCGGTCGCACGTGATGAAATGGCCGATTTCACTAATGTGGAAAATGCGATTGAGTTGTCACTGCAAGATGATGTAAAAGCCTTTTATGGTTCTCAATACAGCGCCGATATGGAGGCAACTTGGCAAGGTAATTCGTTGACGCTGCTGCAAGTGTGGAGCGATGATGATTTTGTGCGCCTACAAGAAAATATTCTTGGTCATTTGGTGACGCAACGTCGCCTGAAACTTAAACCAACGGTATTTATCGCGGCGACAGATGAGGAAATGGATGTGATCTCGATTTGTAACCTCACTGGTAATGTGATTTTAGAGCGTTTAGGTACGTCTAAACGCGATGTGCTGGCGGATTCATTGGCTGAGTTCTTGAGCAAGTTAGAGGCCGCTGTCTAAATATGTACGTTGTTGAGTTGCAGTTTGAGTGTTTTGATAACACCACCGTCAGCGCGGTAGACAAAGCCATTAATGGTTTGATGGATGCGTTGCGTTACAACGGCCAAGTACTAGGCCGTGAATTCCCGATAGTGATGGGAGATGGCGAGTTTTATGTTCGTGTCGTTTGCCCAGAGCAAGACAGTTTGCATCCACGTTATCACTCAGATTTTGTCAAAGTGTGCATGAACCGTTTGTCAGACGCGTCCTTGCTTGCACCGAAAATGCGTATGCTTGGCCGTGATTTAAATTCAGAACAAGCGGCCGAAGAAGAGACACCTAGCTGGCAAGTGTTGTACACGACTTATGTTCATACGTGTTCGCCATTGCGCAGTGGGGAAACGTTGTTGCCGATTCCTTTGTATCGCAATGAGCCGACGCTAAATGGTGACCATAAAGCCGTCATCAAATGGCAGACAGAATGGCAAGCGTGCGATGAAATCCAAATGGCTGGCGGGTGCCGTGCAGAGCATGCGGCGCTGCACGAGATTTGCGATGTAGACAGCGTGTTGTTCCGCCGCGGTTGGGATTTGCGAGGTCGTATCGAATACATCACGAAGATTCCTACGTACTATTACCAGTATCGTGTCGGTGGTCAGTCGCTGGAGAGCGAGAAAGCGCGCAAGTGCCCCAAATGCGGTGGAGAGTGGCTACTCGATGAGCCACTACATGACATATTTCACTTTAAGTGTGATGACTGCCGAATCGTGTCGAATATCTCTTGGGACCACCTTAAGTAACTAATTGAGGTTACTTAAATGGTTAGATAGAGAAATAAAAGGGCTGATGTTTTCACATCAGCCCTTTTTTATGCTCAGACTATTATTTTCAGTATGGTTTAGAAAAGTGGGATTACCAACCTTTCACTACGCCGCCTTTGAATAGCTCTTTTGCCGCTTCGTAAACTTCTTCCGTTTGGTAAGCTTTTACGAAGTTTTGTACGTTTTGCGCATTAACATTTTCTTCGCGAGCAACAATTAGGTTTACGTATGGTGAGTCTTTATCTTCAACGAACACGCCGTCACGCTCTGGCGATAGGTCGATAGAGCTTGCGTAAGTGGTGTTGATGATAGATAGCGTTACGTCATCCAATGAACGTGGAAGTTGTGGCGCTTCTAACTCAATGATTTCGATATTTTTAGGGTTGCCTACGATGTCACGTACTGTAGCGAGTAGACCAACGCCATCACGTAACGTAATCAAACCTTGTTGCTCAAGAAGCAGTAGTGAGCGACCTAGGTTTGTTGGATCGTTTGGTACTGCGATGCGTGCGCCATCTTGGATTTCATCGATTGACTTCACTTGCTTAGAGTAACCAGCAATAGGGTAAACGAATGAGTTACCCGCGATAGCCAGTTTGTAGCCGCGGTCTTTCACTTGTTGGTCTAGGTATGGTTTATGTTGGAACGCATTCGCGTCTACTGAACCATCATCCAGAGCGGCATTTGGCGTTACGTAATCGGTAAATGTTACTAACTCAACGTCTAGGTTGTACTTTTCTTTTGCTACTTTAGCTGCCACTTCGGCAACTTGTGCTTCAGCACCAGCAATAACGCCAACTTTTACTTTATTTACGTCTACTTCTTTGTCGCCACAACCCGCTAGAACAAGAGCAGAAGCGGCTGTTGCTACAGTCAAAAGACCTTTAAGGCTAAATTTCATCTTTATCTCCTTATAATTTGTATTTTCAATGCTTATCTGTGGTCTACACGGCGCACCACTGCGTCACCGATAGACTGAATAATCTGTACTAGAACAATCAGCATCACGACAGTCACAGCCATGATAGTTACATCGTAGCGGTGGAAACCGTAACGGATGGCTACGTCGCCGAGTCCGCCGCCGCCTACCGTTCCCGCCATGGCCGAGTAGCTAACGAGAGTGACTAAGGTGATCGTTACTGAGTTAACAATAGTCGGCATTGCTTCAGGTAGTAGAACTTTTGTGATGATCTGTGTTGGTGTCGCCCCCATTGACTGCGCCGCTTCCACCAAGCCTGTTGGTACCTCTAACAAAGCACCTTCAATAAGACGGGCAACAAACGGAATGGCACCAATAGTCAGTGGGACGATTGCTGCGGTTGTACCGATAAAGGTTCCAACTAGCATTTTTGTCACTGGAATAATCGCAACCATCAGGACGAGGAATGGAACAGAACGACCAATGTTAACGACAGCGCCTAAGCTGCTATTTAGTTTGGTGTTTTCAAGTAGGCCGCCTTTCTTAGTAATATGGAGGATTACGCCTAATGGAATACCCACGGCAAAGCCGACTAATCCGGCAACCGCAACCATGTAAAGCGTTTCCCACGTTGCACCTAAAAGTAGTTTGCTGTTTAAACTCAGCCATTCAGAAATCGTATTAAAGGACATAACCAAGTACCTCTACTTTTACGTTGTGCTTACGCAGGTATTCCAGTGCTGCGTTGTCATCTTCTTCATTACCAAATAGCTCTGCTACCATCATGCCGAATTTCACGCCGCCAGCGTAATCGAGATCGGAGCTTAAAATACTCACATCAATATTGTATTTACGAGAAATTTGCGACATTAGCGGTGCATCGACGGTTGCGCCGGTAAACTCTAAGCGAACTAATGGGTAGCTGCCATCAACACGCTCTGCTTGCAGACGTGCTTGGTAATCTTCAGGAATGGATAGATCCAGCGTTGAGCGAATGAATTGGTGCGCCAGCTCCGTTTTAGGGTGCGCGAAAATATCGCCAACGGTGCCTTTCTCCACCAATTCACCACCACCGATGATCGCCACTTCGTGACAGATGCTTTTTACCACTTCCATTTCGTGGGTGATCAGTAGAATCGTGATGTTGAGTTTGCGGTTGATCTCTTTCAATAGCTCAAGGATAGATTGAGTTGTTGCAGGATCCAGTGCGCTAGTGGCTTCGTCACACAGCAGTACGCTTGGGTCGGATGCCAATGCGCGAGCAATCGCCACACGTTGTTTTTGACCGCCACTTAGGTTGGACGGATAGCTTTCGTGTTTGTCGGCTAAGCCAACAAGTTTTAGTAACTCAGTGACTTTTGTTGTGATTTGCGATTTGTCTTTGCCTGCCAGTTCCAGTGGTAGCGCCACGTTATCAAACACAGTACGAGACGAAAGCAGATTAAAATGCTGGAAGATCATGCCGATGTTACGGCGCGTTTCGACCAACTGCTTTTTGCTGAGTTTTGTTAAATCAATGCCATCAACGATGATGGAGCCAGATGTTGGTGCTTCTAACATGTTTACGCAGCGGATCAGCGTACTTTTACCAGCACCAGATGAACCGATAACACCGAAGATGGTGCCCTTGGCGATGTGTAGGTTAATGTCTTTCAGGGCAAGGATTTCCTTACTGCCTTGGTAGAACACTTTATTGACGTTTTTTATTTCTATCATGTTTCAACCTGCCCAAAGATACGGGGAACTTCGCTGTCAAAAACGGCCTTTGACAGAACTTAATGTTGAGCTTTATCTCACTTCTCAGTTGATGCTATGGGTTAACCAGAATGAAGTCAATAGATATTTTTACGTCTAGACGTCTAAATGTATGGATGTTCTGTTTTGAAGAGAATGAGGAGTAAGTTACGAGGAGAAGATAAGTGGAGAACCCCCTCAGAATTACCGATTCTTGCCCAACAAATCAACTGTTTTGTCGAGGCCTAGAATGAATTAGATAGTGTTGAAGTTTATAAGGTATGTAATAATCTGATTAAACCGAGTTAATAGAGAAATACGTTTTGGCAAAACCTGCTGTTTTTATCGATCGTGATGGCGTGATAAACGTTGACCACGGCTACGTTCATGACGAACATGATTTTGAGTACATTGATGGTGTGTTTGAAGCGACGAAAGCGCTGAAAGATCAAGGTTACCTCTTAGTGCTAGTGACGAATCAATCGGGCATCGCACGTGGTAAATTCAGTGAAGACCGTTTCTTGTCTCTGACTCAATGGATGGACTGGAACTTTGTTGATCATGGTGTTGAGTTTGATGGTATCTACTACTGTCCACATCACCCTGAACATGGCATTGGCGATTACAAGCAGGATTGTGATTGCCGCAAGCCTAAACCTGGTATGTTTATCTCTGCTCGCGACTTCTTGAAAATCGACATGGAAAAATCTGTGATGATTGGTGATAAAGCCGAAGACATGATGGCAGCAGAAGCCGCAGGCGTTGGCACCAAGATTTTGGTTCGCACAGGTAAGCCAATCACCGAGCAAGGTGAAGCATTGGCAACGGTTGTGCTTGATAGTGTTGCTGACGTGCCTGCATATCTAAAGAAATAATCTGCACAATTCGCATATTTAAGGGAAGCGTTTGCTTCCCTTTTCTCTTATTACTGTTAAAGTTCAGTCACCTAAGCATTCATCCACTCTAGTTTGATCACTTATGAGCAAAAAACTCACCATTCTTGATATCGCGAAATTGGCAGGCGTTGGCAAATCAACAGTAAGCCGTGTGCTTACCAACGATCCAAAAGTGAAACCTCAAACGCGAGAGAAAGTAGAGCAAATCATTCGTGAATCTGGTTATGTACCGTCCAAATCTGCGCAATCAATGCGTGGCGGTAGCCAAAAAGTCATTGGTGTTATCATCTCCCGTCTAGACTCACCATCCGAAAATCGTGCTGTTGGTACAATGCTCAATGCATTGTATTCCGCTGGTTATGATGCGGTGATCATGGAGAGTCAGTTTGACCGAGACAAAACCAATGAGCACTTGAGTGTGCTTAAGCGTCGCAATGTGGATGGCGTGATTGTATTTGGGTTTACTGGATGCGATGAGCAAGCCTTAGCCGAGTGGGGCAATCGTATTGTGGTGATTGCGATGGATACCGATAACGTCTCTTCCATCAATTATGATAACCAAGGCGTGATAGACATGGCTTTGTCTCACCTTGAGCAGCAATCTTTATCTCGCATTGCTTATATTGGTGTTGATCCCGAAGATAAAACCACAGGCTTAGCGCGTTTAAATGCTTACAAAGCTTGGTGTCAGCGCAAGCAACTTACGCCTTGCTTCCAAACTGGTAAGCTTAGCCATGAAAGTGCTTATCAGCTGGTGGACCACGTTCTGAAAGCAGACACGCAAGCCATTGTGTGTGCCAGCGATACCATTGCATTGGGCGTAATCAAGCGTCTTCAAGAGTTAGGTCGTGAAGACGTGGTCGTGACAGGCGTGGGTGGTAACGAGTTGCTTTCTTTCCTTTTCCCTAAAGTATTTAGTGTCGATCCAGGTTATACCCTTGCGGGGGAAAAGTCCGCTAAAATGCTGATTAATCAATTAAATGGCGATGAAGAAGTCGTTCACTTCACTCAACAACCTATTTGCCGCTAATCCACACTACAACGGTTTGCTCTAAAATTATACTGTGATCATTCTCAATTAATGGGACTGTTCCCATTTTGTTTTTTGTCTTTGAATGGCAATATTAAAATTAAGAAGTGGGAATGTTCCCATTTATAAAAATAAAATGATGAATCGAATGTATCCAATACAGGGTGGACAAAGTTATGAGTAAGATTGCGCGTAAAGACGTGGAGCGTCTTATTGAGCTGGTCGGGGGGCCGGACAATATTGCCAGTGTAAGCCATTGTTTAACTCGCTTGCGTTTTGTTCTAAACGATACGGACAAAGCAGACACGAAACAGTTAGAAGCATTACCGATGGTGAAGGGCTGCTTTACCAACGCAGGTCAATTCCAAGTCGTCATCGGCACTGAAGTTGATGAGGTTTACAAAGTTCTGATCGAGCTTAGCGGTAAAAGTGAAGCGAGCAAAGACGAATCCAAGAATGCTGCTCGCCAAAACATGAATATCGTTGAGCGTGGTATTTCCCACCTTGCAGAAATCTTTGTACCACTGTTGCCTGCGATCATTACTGGTGGTTTGATTCTTGGTTTCCGTAATGTGATTGGCGACATCAAGATGTTTGATGGTCAAACCCTAACGGAAATCAGTCAGTTTTGGGCGACTGTTCATTCATTCCTATGGTTAATTGGTGAAGCAATTTTCTTCTTCCTACCCGTTGGTGTGTGTTGGTCGACCGTGAAAAAGCTCGGCGGTACACCGATTCTGGGTATCACGCTTGGCGTGACATTGGTTTCGCCTCAGTTAATGAACGCCTACCTGATTGGTAAGCAAGTACCTGAAGTGTGGGACTTTGGGTTGTTTGCGATTGAGAAAGTCGGTTACCAAGCGCAGGTGATTCCCGCGATGTTAGCAGGTATCGCACTAGCGTTTATCGAAACACGCTTAAAACGCATCATTCCATCTTACCTTTACCTAGTAGTAGTACCGTTTGTTTCTATCATTGTGTCTGTGATTCTTGCGCACTCTATCATTGGCCCATTCGGTCGTATGTTGGGTGACGGCGTTGCTTTCGCAGCAAAAACAGCCATGACGGGTGACTTCGCGATGATTGGCTCAACCATCTTCGGCTTCTTATACGCGCCACTTGTGATCACAGGTATCCACCACACAACTAACGCCGTTGACTTGCAGTTGATGCAAGAATTGGGTGGTACGCCGATTTGGCCTTTGATTGCACTATCGAACATTGCTCAAGCATCGGCAGTGGTTGGCATCATTATCATCAGTAAAAAGCAGGATGAGCGTGAAATCTCAGTGCCAGCAGCGATTTCTGCCTACCTTGGCGTAACAGAGCCGGCGATGTACGGCATCAACTTGAAATACAAGTTCCCAATGTTGAGTGCGATGATCGGTAGTGCATGTGCTGCTGCTATCTGTGGTAGTGCGGGCGTCATGGCGAACGGTATCGGTGTGGGCGGCTTGCCGGGCATCTTATCTATCCAGCCGCAGTTCTGGGGCATCTTTGCTCTGGCGATGTTGGTCGCGATGGTGGTACCCGCTGCATTAACGTTACTTCTTTATAAGCGTGCACAAGCGAAAGGTGAGCTTGAGGCGGCAAACGCGTAATTCAATTTGAGGCAGTGACTTGGCTGCCTCCTCCTATTTTTCTTTTCAAATTTTAAGTTTCCGATTACTGGTAAGTGAGTGTTAGAAATGGCTATGACCAAGCATGATGAGAGCTGGTGGAAAACCGCAACCATCTATCAAATTTACCCAAAAAGCTTTTGTGACAGCGGCAGTAAAGGCACGGGCGATATTAAAGGGATCATTTCTAAACTGGATTATCTAAAACATCTCGGTGTGGATGCGATTTGGCTGACGCCAGTGTATCAGTCTCCAATGGTTGATAACGGTTATGACATCTCCGATTACTACGCGATCAACCCCGAGTTCGGCACGATGCAAGATTTCGATACCCTGTTGGCAGAGGCTCATCAGTTGGGCATTCGAATCATCATGGACATCGTGGTCAACCATACTTCGACAGAACACAAGTGGTTCCAATCGGCGTTAGGGGACAAAAACAGCCCTTACCGTGATTACTACATCTGGAAAGATCCGGTTGATGGCGCAGAGCCCAACAACTGGCAATCGAAGTTTGGAGGCAATGCTTGGGAATTGGATGAAGCGACAGGGCAGTACTACTTGCACCTTTTTGCTAAAGAGCAGGCGGATTTGAACTGGGAAAACCCAGTGGTGCGCGAAGAAGTCAAAGAAGTCATCAGCTTCTGGGCAGACAAAGGCGTGGATGGTTTCCGTCTTGATGTCATCAACCTGATTTCTAAACAACAAGATTTCCCAAGCGATGATATTGGCGATGGCCGTCGTTTCTATACTGATGGTCCTCGCGTGCACGAATATCTGCAAGAAATCAGCGAAGCCGTGTTCCAAAAGTACGGCAGCGTGACGGTGGGTGAAATGTCTTCGACCACGCTAGAGCACTGCCAGCAATACTCTTCACTAGACGGCAAAGAGCTGTCGATGGTGTTCAACTTCCACCACCTGAAAGTGGATTATCCGAATGGTGAAAAATGGACTAAAGCGCCTTTTGATTTCATTCAGTTAAAGCAGATCTTCAACCATTGGCAAACGGGCTTAAATGGCAAAGGTAGGGGGGCGCTGTTCTGGTGTAACCACGACCAACCTCGTGTGGTCAGCCGCTTAGGCGATGATAAACAATACCGCGTCGAATCAGCCAAAATGTTGGCGGCGTCTGTACACATGATGCAAGGCACACCTTATGTTTACCAAGGGGAAGAGATTGGCATGACCAACCCAGGTTACACTGAGATCAGCCAGTACCGCGACGTAGAAAGCACCAACATGTACGACATCATGGTCAACCGTGATGGCGTATCACACGAGGAGATGATGGCGATTTTGGCGCAGAAGTCGCGTGATAACTCACGTACGCCAATGCAATGGAACAGCCAAAAGCACGCCGGTTTTACCGAAGGCACACCGTGGCTTGAAGTGGCGCAGAACTACTCTGAAATCAACGCAGAAGCAGCGGTTGCTGATTTGAACTCGGTGTTCTACTTCTACAAACGTTTGATTGAGCTACGTAAACAGGTTCCGGTGATCACCGATGGCCGTTATGAAGATTTATTGCCAGAGCATCAACGCATTTTTGCTTACGCTCGCCAGAACGACAAACAAACGCTGCTGTGTATCAACAACTACTACGCTGAAGAGGTGGAATGCGTTCTGCCAGAGCGTTTTGATATGAATAAAGCGAAAAACTTGCTATCCAACTATCAAAACTCAGCGAGTGCAGTCGCGTCAAACCATCAAGTATTACGACCTTACGAAACTCGTATTTTATTGATAGAAGAATAAACTCGGGTGTCACCCCCTAAGATTGATGTTCGAGATAAAGGCTTTGGTGTGCTCCCCAAAGCCTTTTTTATTGAGATGCGAGATACTTGTGGAGTACAGGCTTATTTTGTTTCAATTGCTGTTAGCAGCACTTTCTCTTCATTGATTTGTACTTGTTGTACTTTTAGCAGCTCGATTTGCTCAATCAGACCTAAGCTCGGGTTAAACCAACGTTCTGCCGAAGTAGCGAACTCCATTGAGTCCATATCATCGCAGTTTAGGTTGTAAGTATTTTCTTCCGTCAGGTACGCCGCTTCAATTTTCTTGCTTGAAATTGAGAACGTTTTACGTACGCCAGTCTCTCGGATTTGCTGCTGCCAAACCACTTGGCAAGATGCTGTCATTGGCAGGTTTTGCACCCACTCATGATCTTCAAAACTGTCTAGTAGGTTGTGAACTGCGTAGCCTGTTAGAGTGGTTTGCAGAGATATGGTCTCTTCACCGATATCAATGTTCGGGCTTTTCTCTTTTACGTCGTCACCGTTGAGACGGAAAATAGGGCTGCTGTGCATCAGCATGGCAACAAACTGCTGGTTAATGGAATAAGCGTCGGTGACTTCATGAAGTGCGCCATCAGAGCCTGCAAAATAAAGCGTATTGCCCTCTTCATCGTCGTTGTACTGTTCGTCAGAATAGTAGAACTGTTTGGCGCCGTAGTTCACCAAGTCATTAACCAACTGGACCATTGCTTCGCTGTTTGGGATTTGTGCCAATGCTGCCAACAATTGCTCGTTATCCATCGCTTGGAAACTCAGTTTCATCTCGCCTTCAGGCTGGCCATCCAGGCTAAACGCGTAGTTTAGTTGTGTGCTTGGCGTGGGAGCGAAGATTGAGTTTTGAATCGCGATGTCGAAACTTTCTTGAGGCACTTTGTTTGGATTAGCACTGCCAGAAGATGAACCGCCGCCACAGCCGTAAAGAGCCAGAGTTGCTGCTGCGATAAGCGTCATTTTGTTTAGCATGGTTTACATTCCTGATTGATTAGGCCGTTTCATGTTGGGCCGTTGCTTGAATGCGAGCATGCTAAGTTTAGTGAGCTAAAAAGGGCAAAAAACAAAAGCTAATAGGGCTTAACGAAAGCTTAATTTTATATTTAGGTCTTTGTTTTATTTGGGCTTATTTCGTTAGCTACGTTGGTGCAATACTCGTTGATGAGCGCTTTCCATCGGCTGATAATTTCTTGATCGGTCAAACTGACATGCAACGTTTTCCATGGTTGAAGGCAAGTTTCTTTCGATTCAGATTGAGAAAGACGTTCAAACAATGTCTCGGAAGGCAAAACGCGCAGCAGTGCCACCAGTGATTCCATGTAGTTGAGACGGAACTGTTCGAGTTTGTTTTGTTTATAAGCGATGTGAGACACAAACGTATAAATCAGCGCGTTTTGAATACGTGAGTCGCCATCTGGAGTGGTCAGCAGAACTTTTGCTCGGTCTAGGTTACCTAGTTTGAAATGCAATATGCCTAACCAGAGGCTTAGCTCATCTGGCAAAACATCGAACGACGACTGCACTTGCGTCAAATACGCCTCCAGCTTTTGAGGTTCTTGCTCGTACAAAGCGAGATGCCTTGCGGTTGTGATAGCTGCAAACTCATCAGCTTGTTGGAGAGGCTGGTTAGAAAAGACATTCTCAAACAGCATTTTTTGGTGAACGTCTGACAGTTGCCATGTACTGGCTGAAGGTGCAGGCAAGTTGAAGTACTGCGCGACATCTGAGTGAATTTGGAAGATATCCGATTGTAGGTCGGATAAGCGCAGTGTGTATTCGTTGCGAAACGCCAGTTTCCCTGTCGCAGGATAAATAAGGTTCATTTGAGCTTTCAAGGTGCCTTGCTCTGCGCCGTCTTTTAACTCTATGTTGAGTTCGTAATCACTGGTCTGCATGTTTCGCGCGCCAGGGAAATACGGCGTATGACCGATAGGATCAAGAAAGTAACTGGGAGCGTCTTGGTTGGCGATGTCGGTGTATGGATATTCGACCTGTTGTTGCAGCAAGATGGCTTTGACCAGTATGCGATATTTTCTTGCTTGGGAGCCAATCGCATCGACACGGTTGAGCAGCAACTCGACTTTGGGGATAAGTAACTGATGACGTGTTTGTTGTGTTGAAATCTCTTGGCGTTGCCATAACAAGCTTGCGAGCGTCACGCTACAAACCGTAAGTACGGCGCATAAGCTATAAGCAAAAATCAGCTTGATGTTCTTACGGTTCGTAACTTGAGATGTAATAGCACGTCGATGGTTTTTCACTGGTGGCACTAAACGGATATTCGCAGGGTTTAGAAAGTAACCTTTGCGAGGGTAGGTGACCAAGAGTTTAGTCGCATCGTACTCGGGGAGATGCTGTTGTAGCAGCGCACGTAAGGTGCTAATGCGGTTAGTGAGTACATTCTTAGAGATGAATTTGCTCTGCCAAATGGTTTCGATAATGGTGTCGGCAGAGAGCGGATGTCCCACGCTTGTTAGCAGAAGTTCTAATAACTCAATGGTACGAGGTTCGAGATCAATCGCGACAGTGTCTTGATGAAGAGTCTGTGTTTTCGGATTGTAGACCAACTCGCCAATCGCAATACAGCTGTGAGTTTGTTTGGCTTGTTGTAGAAAGTCGCGCATACCGTACCGAGTTATTTGGAAATCGCGAAATATTATATAGTTATTGAAGCGCGAAATCTTATAAATCGCGCTCCAATTATCATCAAAAGTTTATGAACCGTAGGTCACGGAATAACGATGAGGCTTGTGGTTCATCGCCAATACGACATTCAGTGCAAAGGCACCCAAAATCGAAAGGCCAATCACCTCTGGAGTGACAAAGAAGAACGAAGCAAACAGGATACATGCATCGATTGCCATCTGGCTTTTGCCAACAGAAATGCCAAACTTGTCTTGAATAAACAAACACAACACGTTAAAGCCACCTAGGCTGGAGCGATGTCGGAACAAAATCAGCATACCTAATCCCATCAATAGGCCACCTGCTACCGCGCAATAAATTTCGTTAACGGATTCGAGTGAGATTAGCAAATAAAGGTGATCGGCAAAGATAGAAACCAAAGCGCCAGAAATAGCGCTATTGATTGCGAAATGACGGCCGAAGCGTTTCCATGCGAGTAAGTAAAAAGGACAGTTTGCCAAAAAGTACAGCACACCAAAGGTAAAAGGTGTAAATTGGCTTATTAGCAATGCCAATCCAGTCGTGCCTCCTGTTAGAAGGTTCGCGGATTGGAGAAAGAAAACGCCCTGAGCTACCAAAAAGGTACCAGTGAGAATTGCTATCCAGTCTTCTTTTCTTGAGTGTTTTTCCATCAAAAGTGCAGTCATCGGTGAGAAATAAGGCGTGCATAGTAGTAAAAAGATGATCTTTTCGGTAGCTAGAGGGTAAAATTTGCGGTAAACCTATGTAATTGCTGTTTTACAGGGTGTAAAGCACAAAATTGACAGGCAATAAATCGTGGTTGAACAATTGCAACATCACCATGATAACTATTGCTTGTCATCATGAAAAAACTGCATGAGAAAAATTGTAAATTTCTCTTTATGACCTAGATCAAATTATGTAGAATGCGCGCCATTGATGCGACGAAAACGTTTGCGTTAGGTCGTTAACCAGTTTTTTTGCAACTTTCAGTACTAATCTGAGTCAGGAGATACAGATGCTTAAGCGTGATATGAACATCGCAGATTACGATGCGGAACTGTTCGCAGCTATCCAGGAAGAAACCCTTCGCCAGGAAGAACACATTGAACTTATCGCTTCTGAAAACTACACAAGCCCACGTGTAATGGAAGCGCAAGGTTCTCAGCTAACGAACAAATACGCTGAAGGCTACCCAGGCAAGCGTTACTACGGCGGTTGTGAGTACGTAGATAAAGCGGAACAACTTGCTATCGACCGTGCATGCAAACTGTTCGGTTGTGAATACGCGAACGTACAGCCTCACTCAGGTTCTCAAGCAAACAGCGCGGTTTACATGGCGCTTCTTAACCCAGGCGATACAGTTCTAGGCATGAGCCTAGCGCACGGTGGTCACCTGACTCACGGTTCTCCAGTAAACTTCTCTGGTAAGCACTACAACGTTATCCCTTACGGTATCGATGAAGCGGGTCAAATCAACTACGACGAGATGGAACAGCTAGCGCTTGAGCACAAGCCTAAGATGATCATCGGTGGTTTCTCTGCTTACTCGCAAATCGTTGATTGGAAGCGCATGCGTGAAATCGCTGACAAAGTAGATGCTTACCTTTTCGTTGATATGGCGCACGTAGCGGGTCTTATCGCAGCAGGCGAATACCCAACACCTGTTCCACACGCTCACGTAGTAACAACAACGACGCACAAAACACTAGCAGGTCCTCGCGGTGGTCTTATCTTGTCAAATGCTGGCGAAGATATGTACAAGAAATTGAACTCAGCAGTGTTCCCTGGTGGTCAAGGTGGCCCTCTCATGCACGTTATCGCTGGTAAAGCAGTAGCGTTCAAAGAAGCGATGGAGCCAGAGTTCAAAGCTTACCAAGCTCGCGTAGTGAAAAACGCAAAAGCAATGGTTGGTCAATTCCAAGAGCGTGGCTACAAAATCGTATCTAACGGCACAGAAAACCACTTGTTCCTTGTGGACCTGATCGACAAAGACATCACTGGTAAAGATGCAGACGCGGCACTAGGTGCAGCAAACATCACAGTGAACAAAAACTCGGTACCAAATGACCCACGCAGCCCATTCGTAACGTCTGGTATCCGTGTAGGTACGCCAGCGATCACTCGCCGTGGCTTCACTGAAGAAGATGCAAAAGAGCTAGCAAACTGGATGTGTGACGTTCTAGATAACATCGGCAACGAAGAAGTTATCGAAGCGACTAAACAGAAAGTGCTCGAAATTTGTAAGCGTCTACCGGTTTACGCCTAACTATTCTTCATAGAATGAGTCAATTTCGGTGTCGAACATACTCACTTGCTCGCGCAAACTCCGTTTGTTCTCCTAGAACTCGACTCATCTATTTTGAACATTGATATACTAAAGGTCCTCAATTGAGGGCCTTTTTGTTTGTCTGGCGTTTGGAATGAGATATAGCGAAGAGTGTGTGATAAGGAGATGGCTACCAACACGGTCCCTTTCAATATATCCAAACCGCGTCATTCCGACGAGCCTAGGCGAGATCAGGAATCTTGTTGAGGCACACTCTTTTACTCAGCGTTTCCCAAAAAATCATCAGTACGTTGGAAACTGATTCTCAATCACGCTCGTTCCTCGCTGTTCAGAATGACGGAGGTAGAATGGCTTTTTATCATCATTTGACAGATACAAAAAAGGTTGGCACTGAGCCAACCTTTTTTTTTGAAAACAAGCGAGAGCTTATTTAATCTCGATACCTTGAGCCTGCATATCGGCGTGGTATGAAGAGCGAACAAATGGGCCACACGCTGCATGCGTGAAGCCAAGCTCTAGTGCAACTTCTTTTAGCTCGTCAAACTCTGATGGCGGAACGTAACGCTCTACTGGCAAGTGGTGACGGCTTGGCGCTAAGTACTGACCTAGAGTCAGCATCGTTACGCCGTGTGCGCGTAGATCTTTCAGTACTTCGATGATTTCTTCTTTGGTTTCACCAAGACCCATCATCAAACCAGATTTGGTCGGTACATCTGGGTGCTGTTCTTTGAACTTCTTAAGAAGCTCAAGTGACCATTTGTAGTTCGCACCTGGGCGAGCTTTACGGTAAAGACGTGGTGCAGTTTCTAGGTTGTGGTTGAAGACATCTGGTGGGTTGTCTTTCATTAGATCCAGCGCTACGTCCATACGACCACGGAAGTCAGGAACCAGAGTTTCAATCTTAATATGCGGGTTCAACGCACGGATCTCGCGGTTACAGTCGGCAAAGTGCTGTGCACCACCATCACGCAGATCGTCACGGTCTACAGAAGTGATTACTACGTATTTCAGCTTCATATCGGCGATGGTTTTCGCCAGTTTTTGAGGCTCTTCTGCTTCCGGTGGTAATGGGCGGCCATGAGCAACGTCACAGAAAGGACAACGACGAGTACAAATGGCACCTAGGATCATGAAGGTAGCTGTACCGTGGTTAAAACATTCCGCTAGGTTAGGGCAAGATGCTTCTTCACATACGGAGTGAAGTTTATTCTTGCGCATCGCCGCCTTGATGTCTTGAATTCGTTGGCTGTCGGCTGGTAGCTTGATCTTCATCCAATCAGGCTTACGTAGCACTTCTTTCTGCTCTGTAGGCATGTTCTTTACGGGAATCAATGCCATTTTATCGGCGTCACGATATTTAACGCCTTTTTCCATCTGGATTGGTTTGCTCATGCTTTATTACCTTGAGAAGGTGCTTCTGTGCTGAATTTTACTTGCTCATAGTCGAGCAAAGTAACGAGTTCTTCTATTAATTGTTTTTCTACGGCTTCTACATTGTCTGGGCCGCCAAATTGGCTGACCTGAACCATTTCCATACCTTCATAACCACAAGGGTTAATACGCAGAAACGGTGTTAAATCCATATTTACGTTCAAGGCTAAGCCATGAAACGAGCATCCTTTACGAATGCGTAAACCGAGAGAGCATATTTTTTTACCGTCAACGTAAACGCCTGGTGCGTCAGGTCGCGCGGCCGAATCGATATTGTATGTTTTTAGCGTGTTGATCACGAGGTTCTCGATAGTGGTAACGAGATCTCGTACACCTAATTTTTTGCGGCGTAAGTTGATCAAGAAATAGGCGACCAACTGACCAGGGCCATGATACGTAACCTGGCCTCCGCGATCACTTTGTACAACAGGAATGTCACCAGTGTTAATAAGGTGCTCAGCTTTACCTGCCTGACCTTGCGTAAATACTGGGTTATGTTCTACCAACCAGACTTCATCAGGGGTTTCTTCTGTGCGTTGGTCGGTGAACTCATGCATCGCCTTCCATACAGGCTCATAGTCTTGGCGGCCAAGTCGTTTTACAACAAGTTGGTGTTGCATGGGAATTCCTGTTGCTAATATATAAAGTTTTTGGATTATAAACCGGATAACCCTGATGCTCTACCGCTGAGTAACAGATTTTTAACTGAAAGCGATGTAAAGTTTTGTTATCTGGTTGATAAATAAAAAGAAAGCAGCCGAAGCTGCTTTCAAAAAAAATTTAATCTATCAAAAAGTTATAGAACCATGCGCACGATGTCAATTTCACCTAACTCTTTGTATAGCGTCTCAACTTGCTCGATAGACGTTGCAGTGATGTTGATTGATACCGAGTGGTAGTTGCCCTTAGCACTTGGTTTAACGGTCGGGCTGTAGTCACCTGGAGCATGGCGCTGAATAACTTCAAGAACAAGCTCTGGAAGTTCAGGCTTTGCATGACCCATTACCTTGTAAGTAAATGAACAAGGGAACTCAAGCAGGTCTTTTAATTTTGCATCAGAGTTGATGGTTAGCATATCGATAACTCCAGTAGATATTCGTTGCGGTGCGAAATAGTACAGTCAAATTAGGGGGAACTCAAGACGAGGATCTCAAACTTAAAAAGCCGCCCTTTCAGGCGGCTTTGCGAATAAGTTTGCTACTCTAACGTTCTTCTTAGAAGAAGCTCTTGAATAACAATACGATGTAATCCCACATGCGGCTAAATAGACTACCTTGCTCTACGGTTTCTAGTGCCATTAGTGGGTATTCGGCAATATCTTCACCATCGATCTGATAGTATAGCTTACCAACTACATCACCTTTATTAATTGGGGCTTCTAGCTCTTTTTCAAGGACGAAGCTGGCTTTTAGGTTTTTCGCTTCACCACGTGGTAGTGTTACGTAAGTGTCTTGGTCAAGGCCCAACGCTACAGTGTCTTTGTTGCCCATCCACACTTTTTCTTCAACGAACGTTTCACCTGCTTTGTGCGGTGCTACTGTTTCGAAGAAACGGAAGCCGTAGCTTAGTAGCTTTTTGCTTTCTGACTTACGAGCATTGGCATCTTTAGTACCCATAACGACCGCAACCAAGCGCATTTGACCTTCAGTTGCTGAACTTACTAGGCTGTAACCTGCATTGCTTGTGTGACCCGTTTTGATGCCGTCAACGTTCATGCTCTTATCCCAAAGTAGACCGTTACGGTTGTATTGGGTGATGCCGTTGTAAGTGAATTTCTTCTCTGAGTACACGCGGTACTCATTTGGTACGTCACGGATCAGGGCTTTACCTAGCAATGCCATGTCGTATGGTGTCGAGTACAGCTCGGCGTTATCTAGACCATGAACGTTGGCAAAGTGCGAGTTCGTCATACCTAGTGTGTTGGCCCAAGCGTTCATTAGGTCAACAAACGCATCTTCTGAGCCTGCAATGTGTTCAGCCATCGCTACACAGGCATCGTTACCAGATTGGACGATGATACCGCGGTTTAGGTCACGTACTTTTACAGTTGTGCCCACTTCAATGAACATTTTTGATGATTCAGGGAAGTTTTTCGCCCATGCATTTTTACTGATGGTGACATCGTCATCTTCTGAGATATTACCACGCGCTAGTTCTTGGCCGATTACGTAGCTGGTCATCATCTTAGTCAGACTAGCTGGAGACAATTTTGTGTTCATCTCTTTCTCTGCCAGTACTTTACCTGAATGGTAATCCATCAGTACGTAGCCCTTCGCAGCGATTTGAGGGGCATCTGGAACAACGATAGGTGATGCAAGAGCAGATTGAGCGAAAGTTGCAGAAAGGGCAACCGAAGAAACGAGAATAGATTTCACAAACTTATTTTTATTCATGGTAATTCAAATTTTTGGGTTAACTGCGGACATCTTATCAGAATCCCCAGCTATGTAAGAGGGGATCGAGGAGAAATTCATGACACTAGGTCATTTGGCAGTGTTGTGTTTTTTAATAAATGCAGACGAATAGCCGAGCAACTTTACTTTATCTAGAGTGGCTTGCGTCAGGGAATAGTCAGTAAATGGCCCTAACAACAAGCGATAAGACTCTTTCGCATTTTCTAGGAAAGTTTCTGTATCCAGTTTTTGACCAAGCTCTGTCCCTAAAGTTCGTGCGCGTTCTTCATTTTTTGATGATGCCACCTGAATAACGTACTTAGGGTGCGCTTCTAAAGATTTTTTATCCGTGGGCTGATTGATACTGATTACTTCAATTTCCACGTTCGCTGTACCTGTTTTTATCACATCTAACTTATGTGCTGCGGCATAGCTTAAATCGATAATACGGCCATCGTGAAACGGACCTCGGTCATTAACTCGTACTACGGTAGTTTTGCCGTTGTCAGTGTTGGTGACTTTTACGTAACTTGGTAACGGTAGCGTTTTATGCGCAGCCGTCATTGAGTACATGTCATAGATTTCGCCATTAGAAGTCAAATGACCTTGGAACTTCTTCCCATACCAAGACGCTCGGCCTTTTTCCTTAAAGCCTTTGGCATCGCGAACTATCTTGTAGTCTTTTCCGCGCAAGTGGTAATCCTTGTTGCCACCTAAGCTGTAAGGTTCATATTTAGGGTGCGCATCCTCGATGTGTTCGACTGAAAGCGGTGTATCAGGTGCAACATCGGATTCGAGTTCGTAACGGCCGTCTTGCGTTTTTTGGCTGGTGGATGAACAGCCTGCCAAAATAAGAGCTGAGAAAACCAAGGAATATAAAGCGCGTTTTTGCATGTCTAGGTCGCCTTAGAGAATGCTTTTCGGTGCGTATGAATTGACATCAGAATACCAAAGCCAGCCATCAAGGTTACCATTGATGTGCCGCCATAACTAATGAGTGGCAACGGTACACCTACTACAGGTAGGATGCCACTTACCATGCCAATATTTACAAAAATATACACGAAGAAGCTGAGTACAATACTGCCTGCCATCATTCGTCCAAATGCGGTTTGCGCTTGGCTGGCGAGGTATAAACCTCGTCCAATAATAAATAGATAGATGGCTAAAAGGCAAAGGAAGCCAATCATACCCCATTCTTCAGCAATTACTGCAAAGATAAAGTCAGTGTGTCGTTCAGGAAGAAATTCCAGTTGTGACTGTGTACCTTGCAACCAACCTTTGCCTGAAATACCTCCAGAGCCAATCGCAATTTTACTCTGAATAATGTGGTAGCCCGCACCTAGCGGGTCAGACTCCGGGTTAAACAGAGTGCGAACTCGTACTTTTTGATACTCACGCATCAAGAAAAACCACAAAATCGGAATGAAACCACCGAGTGCGATAGCGGCACCAGCGATGATTTTCCAACTAATGCCCGCGAGGAAGATAACAAAAATACCGGAAGCGGCAATTAGAATAGAGGTCCCTAAGTCAGGCTGTTTTGCAATGAGGATGGTTGGCAAGCAGACCATAATCAGTGCAACGATGAGTGTTTTTAGCGTTGGCGGAAGGGGTTGTCGACCTACATAGCGTGCCACCATTAATGGCACCGCGAGCTTCAATAACTCGGAAGGTTGAAAGCGCACAAAACCGAGGTTAAGCCAACGCTGTGCGCCTTTCGAGGCTTCACCGAAAAATAACACGCCAAAGAGCAATATGACGCCGCCGACGAACATCAAAGGTGCCAGGCTCTCGTAGGTTCGTGGAGAGAGCTGCGCAAGAACGATCATCACAACGAGTGAAAGCACCATTCGCATAGCTTGGCGATCCATCATCAGTAAACTTTGGCCACTGGCGCTGTACATGATCACTAGGCCAAACCCCATCAGGGCCAATATGCCAAGTAGGAGTGGTAAGTCGATATGGAAGCGTTCAAACAGGGCGCGATTTTTACCTGTAGAGGGATCCATCTTCATTACTGTTTTACCTCTTTCTTCGCATTGTTATCAGGCTCAATTTCTTCTGGGCCAAGTACGACTCGATCAAAGATCTTTCTCACTACTGGGGCTCCGTTGCTAGAACCACCGCCAGCGTTTTCTAGCACTACAGTGACGACCACTTTAGGATCATCAAATGGTGCAAAGCCAGTAAATAACGCATGGTCACGTAAGTGTTCGGCGATCTCATCTGCGTTGTACTCTTCGTTTTCACCCAGACCGAAGACCTGCGCAGTACCTGATTTACCCGCTGTTTGATAACTCATTTTGTAGAATGAGCGGCGAGCTGTTCCGCGCGTGCCATGGTTTACACGACGCATGCCTTCTTTCGCCATATCCCAGTACTTTTTCGGTACATTCTTGATTGGCGGGTAAGTTACGTATTCTGTTGTTTGTTGTTCTTCGAAGTCGTTGCCGTTCTCTATCGTCGCTTTTAGTAAGTGAGGTGCGATCACTTCTCCCTCATTTACTAATACGGAGGTCGCTTTGGCGATTTGCATTGGTGTTGCTGTCCAATAACCTTGGCCGATACCCACAGGGATCGTATCGCCTTTGTACCACGGGGTTTTATGGCGAGACATTTTCCAGTCACGAGTCGGCATATTCGCCTTACTTTCTTCGTAGATATCGATGCCAGTGTAATCACCAAAACCGAACATCATCATCCAATTCGAAATACGGTCAATACCCATGTCATAAGCGATTTGATAGTAGAAGGTATCAACAGACTCTTCGATCGACTTAATGATATCGACGCGTCCGTGTCCCCAACGCAACCAGTCACGGAATGGGCGAGTGTTGGAGTTTGGTATGCGCCAATAACCTGGATCATTTCGCGTAGTGTTCGGTGTGACGACACCTTCTTGTAGCGCGGCTACCGCCATAAATGGTTTGATGGTAGACGCGGGTGGATAAATGCCAAGTGTGGTGCGGTTGACCAAAGGACGGTTTTTATCGTTCAAAAGGGCACGATAGTCTTTGCCTGAGATTCCGTGCACGAACGAGTTAGGATCGTAGCTAGGGCTTGAAACCATAGCCAGTACGCCGTTGTCTCTAGGATCGATTACTACAGCACTGCCTCGGCGGCCGTCCAACAATTGGTGTACGTACAGCTGCAAGTTGATATCAAGGTTTAAAACGATGTCTTTTCCGGGTACAGGTGGAACGTACTTTAACGTACGAATTACTCGGCCGCGGCTGTTTACCTCGACTTCTTGATATCCGGCCGTACCGTGTAAGAGGTCTTCGTAGTATTTTTCGATACCCAGCTTACCAATGTCGCGAGTGGCTTGATAGTTTGCGTCTTTTTCTTCTCGGATCAGGCGCTGCATGTCGCGATCATTGATTCGAGAAACGTAACCAATCACGTGGGTTAATACTTCGCTGAAAGGGTAGTAGCGCTTTAAGGTCGCACTTATTTCTACACCAGGAAAGCGGTACTGATTGACGGAGAATACCGCTACTTGTTTTTCGTTCAGTTGGGTAAGCAGTGGGACCGACTTAAATCGACGAGTCCGTTTACGCTCTTGGTGGAAACGTTCAATCTGATCTGGGGTAATTTCCAGAATGGTTTGTAGTTCTTGGATAGTTGCATCAATGTCTTTAATTTTTTCTGGAGTCAGTTCTAAGTTAAAGACGGGACGGTTCTCTGCCAGTAAAACACCATTTCGATCATAAATCAGACCTCGGTTAGGCGCGATAGGAACCACTTTGATACGGTTATCGTTCGAGCGGGTTTGATAATCTTGAAACTGGTTCACCTGAATGTTGTACATGTTGGCGACCAGAGCTCCCATCAAGAGAACAATGCCGATAAAAGCGACAATAGCGCGGCTGGCAAACAGACGCGCTTCGGCTTGATAATCTCGGATTTGACTGCGGCGCTTACGAATCATTAACGCTTGGCTCTAAAGTTAAACAACGATTATTCGCGGTGGTAAGGATGGTTCGCGGTGATGCTCCACGCTCGGTACAAGCTTTCTGCCATTACGATACGCACTAAAGGGTGGGGTAGCGTTAAGGCAGACAATGACCAGCTTTGGTCTGCTGCAGCTTTGCATGCGGGAGCGAGTCCTTCAGGACCGCCGATTAAGATTGATACATCACGGCCATCTAATTTCCAAGCTTCTAACTGCTCAGCGAGTTGAGGAGTATCCCATTTTTTACCTGGGATATCTAACGTGACGATACGGTTGCCTTTTGGTACCGCAGCGAGCATCGCTTCCCCTTCTTTTTGCAGGATACGAGCGATATCGGCATTTTTTCCACGTTTGCCAGCAGAGATTTCAATCAACTCCAATGGCATATCATGTGGGAAACGGCGACGATATTCTTGAAAGCCTTCCTCAACCCATTTTGGCATTTTTGTGCCAACGGCAATTAGTTGAATTTTCAAAAGATTAACCCCAGAGTTTTTCTAGCTGGTAGAGTTCGCGGTGCTCTTCTTGCATCACGTGAAGCATGGCGTCGCCCATATCTAGGACTACCCATTCACCTTCGTTTTCACCTTCCATTCCTAGTGGCTCGAGACCGGCTTTTTTCACTTCTGTTGCAACGTGGTCAGCGATGGATGAAACGTGGCGTTTGGATGTGCCAGTACAGATGATCATGTAATCTGTAACGCTTGATTTATCTTCCACATTTAGGACGATAATGTCTTCCGCTTTCATGTCGTCGGCTTTGTCAGCTAAAAAGTCTTTCAGTTCTTCGCGAAGCACTCGGTTTTCCTCGGTTTGTCTCTTATCTCTACAGTGTTTTACATTCTTGCTTGCAAAACAGGTCGCGCACTATATCACGCTTTGATTTTTAAATTGCCAGCTTAATATCAGGAGAGCAGGTTTCTAAGCTCAACTGATGAATAGTTGGCCATACAGACTCGTCATATTGAGTTTTGGCTTTTATCTCTGCTTGAGCCAACAAGGAGAGCAATGCACAAATACGACTCGCCGATAAGCGGGTCAGTGCTGCGTTATAGAGTGGACGCTTGTTTTGCCAAACTCGATATTTCTCAAATACCTGGTTCATTCCCATTTGAGTTAAGTCTTGATGCATATTTAAAAGTTGGCTCAACTCTTTTTGTACACTTCGAATCAAGATCACGGTCTCGACCCCTTCCGCCTCAAGTTGGCGAAGAATACGTTGTGCACGGTTTGCTTTACCTGCCAGTAAGGCGTCGATCCAGTTAAACGTAGTAAAGTGATTATGGCGACTTAGGGCTTCCTCTAAACGTATGATGGTCAGCTCACCATCCGGGTAGAGTAGGGCCAATTTCTCTAAGCTTTGTGTCAATGCAAAGAGGTTACCTTCATGCCATTGAGCCAACATTTGCAGTGATTGTTGATCGGGTTTTAGGCCCAACGTGCGGCAACGTGCCTGAATGAACATAGGTAAGCGTTGTAGATCTGGCGACAAACAGCTTACCCAGTCGCCTTTTGAGCTTAATGCTTTGAACCATTTCGCATTTTCTTGGGCTTTGGTCAGTTTGCTACCAACAATGACGAGCATGATGTCATCATGCAGCATATCACACAGTGTTTGCAGCTCTTTGCTGACGGCTGTTGTCACGCCACTTTCAGGAATTTCAAGCTCGATCAATTGACGGTTTGAGAACAGGCTCATTGCTTGGAAGCAATCGTAAACTTGATTCCAGTCGATGCTTGCGTCTACCGCAAAACGGTGTTTTTCCTCAAAACCTTGTTGAAACGCTGCCTTTTGGATTGCTTGGCGGCTCTCTTGAATCAGTAACGGCTCATTCCCAAAGATTAGGTAAACTTGTTTAACGTGTTTAGTTAAATGATCCGTTAATTTATCGGCATAAATTCGCATAGTGATTAAGAGTTTGTGTTCGCTGGCTCAGAGATTTGTCCTGCTTCATATTCGGCACGGATACGACCCAACTGGCGCATCATTTGTTTTGCAGCTTGCAAGCGCATCTCGTCTTCAATTACGTCACGCTCAACAGACTTTGCAAGTGCCGTTAACGGGTTGTCTAGGTAGTTGCGGTTTACTGTTGTCGTAAAGTTTTTAGAGCCATAGCCAGGAATCGTCACACGGTATTTTACTACGTATGTCAGCTCTTTTTCTGCTGCACGGCTATTTTGATACAGAGACAGTGTACGCTCATCGATAGTCGCTTCCGTCAAATGAAGGTTGGGTACAGTCGATGATGGTTGAACAAGTTCAACTTTGTTCAGTTCGAGTTGAGAGCGTACATAGCGAGTCAATTCACTGTATTCATCGTAGCTGGAGAAAGACATAGTGTGCAGCTCTTCCGGTACGGAATACTCGCCGCGAAGGTGAAAACCACAGGCAGAAAGAAGCCCCGCTAATACCAATACCACTGGTAGTTTAATCAAAGAGAAAAAGCGCATTGATTGTATTCATCCTAAATTGAAGGGGTTATTTACCTTAAACCACTCATGTGAATGGTTTGAGGTAAATAAACAGGGTAGCGAACTACCCTGTTTAATGACTCTTGGTTAACAAATAAGTTCGTAAACAGAGACAAATTGCAAGCTGTGATTAGTTTGCAACAATGTTCAGCAGTTTACCTGGAACGTAAATAACTTTACGAATAGTCAGGCCATCAGTGAACTTAACCACGTTTTCGTCGTTTAGACCAAGCTGTTCGATATCGTCTTTAGAGATATCCGCTGGGACTGTTAGCTTCGCACGTAGCTTACCGTTAACTTGAACAACGATAGTTTTTTCGTCTTCAACTAGCGCCTTTTCGTCAAACGTCGGCCATGCAGCGTTATCAATGTCTGTTTCACCTAGTGCTGTCCATAGCTCGTATGAGATATGCGGAGTGATAGGGTAAAGCATGACAACAATAGCTTTCAGTGCTTCGTCAAGGATTGCACGATCTTGCGCAGATTCTTGAGGCGCTTTCGCTAGTTTGTTCATCAGCTCCATGATCGCTGCGATCGCGGTGTTGAATGTTTGACGACGAGCGATATCGTCCGTCACTTTCGCGATAGTTTTGTGAACGTCACGGCGAAGTGCTTTTTGATCACCAGAAAGCGCTGCGGTATCTACTGCTTCTGCTGCGCCTTTCGCTGTGTGCTCTTTCACTAGTTTCCAAACACGTTTCAGGAAGCGATTCGCACCTTCTACGCCAGACTCTTGCCATTCAAGTGTCATGTCCGCTGGAGACGCGAACATCATGAATAGACGTACTGTGTCAGCGCCGTACTTGTCTACCATTTCTTGAGGGTCGATACCGTTGTTCTTAGACTTAGACATCTTGATCATGCCTGAGTGCGTTACATCGCGACCTTCAGTGTCTTTAGCAGAAGTAATGCGGCCTTTACCATCACGTTCAACGGCTACGTCTGTTGGAGCTACCCACTCTTTACCGCCTTTCTCGTTCTCGAAGTAGAACGCGTCTGCCAGTACCATGCCTTGACACAGTAGCTGCTTGAACGGTTCGTCAGACGTTACGTAGCCCGCGTCACGTAGCAACTTGTGGAAGAAGCGAGAGTACAGTAGGTGCATACAAGCGTGCTCGATACCGCCGATGTACTGGTCTACTGGTAGCCAGTAGTTTGCTTTTTCTGGATCTAGGATGTCGTCTGCTTGTGGTGAACAGTAACGCGCGTAGTACCAAGACGATTCCATGAACGTATCGAACGTATCTGTCTCACGTAGAGCAGGTTCGCCGTTGAATGTGGTCTTCGCCCATTCTTTATCTGCTTTGATTGGGCTGGTTACGCCGTCCATTACCACGTCTTCTGGAAGAATCACTGGTAGTTGGTCAGCGGGTACTGGGTGAACTTCACCGTCTTCAGTCGTTACCATTGGGATTGGTGCGCCCCAGTAACGTTGACGAGATACACCCCAGTCGCGTAGACGGAAGTTTACAGTCTTAGTGCCTTTACCTTCTGCTTCTAGCTTTGCTGCAATTGCATCGAACGCCGCTTGGAATTCTAGGCCGTCGAACTCACCAGAATCGAACAGTACGCCTTTCTCAGTGTATGCTGCTTCAGAGATGTCTAGCTCGCTGCCATCAGCAGGCTTGATAACTGGCACGATGTCTAGACCGTACTTCGTTGCGAACTCGTAGTCACGTTGGTCGTGTGCAGGTACTGCCATTACCGCGCCTGTACCGTAGTCCATCAGTACGAAGTTTGCTACGTAAACAGGAACTTCACGGCCGTTCAATGGATGAATAGCAGTAAGGCCAGTAGCCATACCTTTCTTCTCCATTGTCGCTAGCTCAGCTTCTGCAACCTTGTTGTTCTTACATTCGTCGATAAACGCTGCAAGCTCTGGGTTGTTCTCTGCAGCAAGAGCTGCAAGAGGGTGGCCGGCTGCGATGCCCACGTAAGTCACACCCATTAGCGTATCTGGACGTGTTGTGTAAACTTCTAGGTCTTGTTGACCCTTAACTTCAAACTTCAGCTCAACACCTTCAGAGCGGCCAATCCAGTTGCGCTGCATGGTTTTTACCATTTCAGGCCAACCTTCAAGCTTATCTAGGTCGTCTAGTAGCTCTTGAGCGTATTCAGTGATTTTGATGAACCATTGAGGGATTTCTTTTTGCTCTACAGGCGTATCACAACGCCAGCAACAACCGTCTTCAACCTGCTCGTTTGCAAGAACAGTTTGGTCGTTAGGACACCAGTTAACAGAAGAAGTCTTTTTGTAAACTAAACCTTTCTCGTAAAGTTTAGTGAAGAACTCTTGTTCCCAGCGGTAGTACTCCGGTGTACATGTTGCGAACTCACGGTTCCAATCGTAACCAAAGCCTAGAAGCTTAAGTTGGTTCTTCATGTATTCGATGTTTTCGTAAGTCCAAGGTGCTGGCGCAGTTTTGTTTTTTACTGCTGCGTTTTCTGCTGGTAGACCGAATGCGTCCCAACCGATTGGTTGCATCACGTTTTTGCCTTGTAGGCGTTGGAAACGAGATACTACATCACCGATAGTGTAGTTGCGCACGTGACCCATGTGCAGTCGACCACTTGGGTATGGGAACATGGATAGACAGTAGAATTTTTCTTTATTTGGGTCTTCACTTACAACAAAGGTTTTGTTGTCATCCCAGTGCTTTTGAACTTTTTGTTCAATATCTTGTGGGTTGTATTGTTCTTGCATCGATGGTATCCGTTATCTTGGAATTTGTGAGTTCGGTTAGAACAGACTTAAATAGATCGTCATAGAATACCTAAAGCTAGGGATCACAACAATAGCCAATCTGTACCCATGCGCCCTTAAGTGACGCAGGTAGGAGAAAGATGGAGGTCAGTTATGCCTAAACGTAAAACAGGTTATGAGGAAATGCTCGAGGATGTGATTGAAACCTTGAAGCACAGTCCGGAAGAAGTTAACAAAGCGATTGAGACGTCGGGCAAAGTGGTGGATGCTGCTAATGACTTGACCAAAGATGAATTAGCTTTAATCAAAGCATACCTTAAAGCAGACTTAAAAGAGTTTTCAGAGAGTTACGAGGATAGCAAAAGCGGCCCGTTTTACTTAACGATTGCGGACTCGATATGGCAAGGGTTGTTAGAGATTACAGACCGAACTAAAGTTGAGTGGGTTGAGTTGTTCGATGACTTAGAGCATCAAGGGCTATATGAAGCAGGAGAGGTGATAGGCTTAGGTACCTTGGTCTGTGATGAGTGTGGTCACAAGACAACGTATAACCACCCAACTGTAATCATTCCGTGTATTAAATGTGGTCACAAAGGCTTTACTCGCCAGTCATTAAAGCCATAAATGGCGCGTAACGACTGTATAGTGCTATGAATAAAAAAGAGGCTTGGTCGCCTCTTTTTTGTCTTTTCTACTTTCAAGCTGTTATCAGCTCTGTTTTCTTCTTAAACCGAAAGCCAGCGCTAAACTTAACCCAACCCAAATATACAATGGCCAAGTACCAACGATTCGATATGGCGTTTGTCCATTGGTTGGGGTGAGCTCTGCGCGCAGTACTGCAGTTTCAAACTGCGGTACTTGCTCAACGATTTTACCCTTGTGATCGGTTACCGCTGTTAATCCGTTGTTAGTCGAGCGGATGAGCGGTTTACCTAATTCTAAGGCACGCATACGGGCGATCTCCATATGCTGAAGAGGGCCGATAGAGTGACCAAACCATGCGTCGTTCGATAGCGTTAGAATGAAGTCTGTTTCGTCAGTCACATTTTGACGCACTTGCTCATTAAAGATGATCTCATAGCAAAGCGCTGGTGCCATGTGCATGCCATTCGCAACGATGTTGGGCTGCACAAAAGCCCCACGGCTAAACGACGACATCGGTAAGTTAAAGAATGGCGCTAATGGGCGCAAAATATCTTCAAATGGTACAAACTCACCAAACGGTAATAGGTGATGCTTATGGTAGCGTTCGCTCAAGTCGAAACTGTAGTCACCGTATGGTGTGATGCCAAGGGACAGGATACTGTTGTAGAACTGTCGATCTTCAGCTTGGTTGACGACACCAGTGATGATTGCGCTGTTATTCATTTTTGCTGCACTGTCGATATTGCTCAAAAATGAAGGCACTTCAATTTCAAAAGCAGGAATTGCAGCTTCTGGCCAGACGATAATATCAGCGTCCCAGTTTTCACGAGTGAGATCGGCGTATTTCATGATGGTTGGCCAACGTTGGCTTGGCAGCCACTTAAGGTTTTGGTCAACGTTACCTTGAATCAGCGCGAGCTTAGTCGTGTCTTCTGGCCGAGGTGTTACCCAATCGTAGTTTCGAATCCCAAAGCCTGTGCTGAGTAATACCGCAGGAATAATCACCATCAGCCACTGTTTATGAACCCAAGCATAGGCTAATGCCCCTGCACTAATAAGGATAAACAGAGTGAGCAGTTCCACGCCACCGATAGGCGCAAAGCTTGCTAGTGGAGCATCAATCTGGCTGTAGCCTAGCCATAGCCACGGGAAGCCGGTCATCACCCAACCACGCAACCAATCGCTGATTAGCCATAAAGCGGGCGCAGCGAGAAGCGCTTTTGTGAGCGTAAATTGAGGAAAGAGTTTGTTGTTGAGCCAAGCAAATAAGCCTGAATAAACAGCCAAGTAGGCGACAAGCAAGCCCATTAAAAATAAATTGGCAATCAGTGGCATGCCACCAAAGCCGGAGATACTGACGTACACCCAGCTAACGCCAGTTGCAAATTGACCTAACCCCCAAGCATAGCCAATCCACAGTGCGCGTTTCGGTGTTTGGTTAGCAAGAAGAATCAGTAGAATAGCTGGGCTAAGAATGGCAACAGGCCACAACTGGTAAGGTGCAAAAGCGAGCGTAGTAGAGGCGCCAACAAAAGCGGCCACTAAGGGCCGCTTGAGGCGATGAAAGAGTTCATTCATCATTATAATTTTCTGAGATTCCCAATGGGTATCGCGTTACTCTTGAGTGGCTTCAACCAGGGTTTCTTCGTCTGGGATCGTCACTTGGAGTTGAATGACACGACGGTTATCGGCAGCGGTGACTTTGAAGTTGTAACCTTCAATTTCAACCAGTTCACCACGAGAAGGTAAGTGACCAAAGGCAGTCATGACCATGCCACCAACGGTATCTACTTCCTCATCGCTGAAGTTAGTTCCAAATGTCTCATTAAACTCTTCGATGGTTGTCAGCGCTCTGACAGCAAACGTATGCTTGCTAAGCTTACGAATGTCTGTCTCTTCGCTTTCATCGAATTCATCTTCGATATCCCCGACGATTTCTTCAAGGATATCTTCAATGGTCACAAGACCAGAAACACCACCGAATTCATCGACAACAATGGCCATATGATAACGTTCTTCACGGAACTCTTTCAGCAGTCGATCAACGCGTTTGCTTTCCGGTACCACAACGGCTGGTCGAATAACTTCTTCGATATCAAATGGATTACTGCCTGAGCCTAAGTATTTAAGTAAGTCCTTCGCAAGAAGAATGCCTTCCACATGGTCTTTATCTTCGCTGATCACAGGGTAGCGAGAGTGTTGAGCATCGGTAATCAAGGCAACCAAGGTATCAAGGTCGTGAGTACGCTCAACCGTAACCATTTGCGAACGCGGGATCATAATGTCACGCACGCGCATTTCGGAGATTTCCATAACACCTTCAAGCATATCGCGGGTGTCATGGTCAATCAGGTCATTGACTTCAGAGTCACGGATAACATCCACAAGCTCTTGGCGATCTTTTGGTTCGCCCTGAAATAATTGACCTAGACGCTCAAAGAAGGACTTTCTACTCGGACCTTCTGCCTTTTCTTTCTTATCTTCGTTAGAAGAGGGAGAATTATCTTCGTTCATTGTTTCTCAATTAAGTAACGCTATCAGAAGTGTGATAGCACACATAGAGAGGCGAACACGAGAATCATTTTGGTGGTTCGCCTTTCCCTGCTGAATAGCCAATGGCTATTCTTTTTCAGCAATGTAAGGGTCTTCATAGCCCATACCTTGCATGATTTCGGTTTCGAGGGACTCCATCTCTTCGGCTTCGTCATCCTCAATATGATCATAACCTAGCAGATGCAAGATGCCATGTACAACCATATGCGCCCAATGTGCTAACAGAGGCTTGTTCTGTTCAATTGCCTCTTTTTCAACGACTTGGCGGCAAATAATTAAGTCGCCAAGTAAATCTATTTCCATACCCGGAGGGGCTTCAAATGGAAAAGACAACACATTGGTCGGTTTATCTTTACCACGATACTCATGGTTAAGCGTGTGACTTTCTTGTTCATCAACAATGCGAATGGTCACTTCGGCTTGTGGCTGGAAGAGAGGAATTGTCTTATCTAGCCACAATTGGAAATCTTGCTGCGAAGGCAGCCCTTCTTCATTTTCGACTGCCAGTTGCAGATCAAGTTCAATCGCCATGATTATTCCTTAGTGGAAGCAACTTGTGCATTCAGTTCGGCTTTCGCTGCTTCTAATAACTTCGCATCGCGTTCTTCACGACGACGCTTCTCGAACTCTTTACGCTCTTTCTGGTCTTGTGCTTCCCACTTCTCATACGCGTTAACGATACGAGCAACCACTGGGTGACGTACAACGTCGTCTGCTAAGAAGAAGTTAAAGCTGATGTCGTCGACTTCGCTTAGTACTTCAATAGCATGACGAAGACCTGATTTTGCACCACGAGGTAAGTCGATTTGCGTGACGTCACCAGTGATAACTGCGCGAGAGTTAAAACCAATACGCGTTAGGAACATCTTCATCTGCTCAACCGTGGTGTTCTGACTCTCATCAAGAATGATGAAAGCGTCGTTTAGAGTACGACCACGCATGTAAGCAAGAGGGGCTACCTCAATCACGTTACGTTCAATCAGCTTCTCTACGCGCTCAAAGCCCAACATTTCAAATAGGGCATCGTATAGCGGACGTAGGTATGGGTCGACTTTCTGGCTTAAATCACCAGGTAGGAAGCCCAGTTTCTCACCGGCTTCAACCGCAGGGCGCGTCAATAGAATACGACGGATCTCTTGGCGCTCTAGTGCATCAACTGCTGCTGCAACAGCAAGATAAGTTTTACCTGTACCAGCTGGGCCAATACCAAAAGAAATATCATGCGTGACCATATTAACCAAGTACTGTGCTTGGTTTGGCGTACGTGGTTTGATCACACCTTTCTTGGTTTTGACGAAGACTTCTTTACCATGCTCGATATTAGACTCAGTATTCTGCTCAAGAACACCAGACTCTTTAATCGCTAAATGGATCTGTTCAGGCTCAATGTCTGGGATCTCACCTCGTACAGGTGCGGTATCAACATACAGAGTTTTCAGGATATCCAGCGCAGCTGATGCGGTATGAGGTTTACCGACAATTGTAAAATGGTCACTACGGTGGTTAATTTCAACGCCTAGACGACGTTCTAAATGCTTGATGTTGTCATCGAATGGACCGCACAGGCTAGCAAGTCGGCGGTTGTCGGAAGGTTCTAGGTTAATTTCTAGAGTTACGATTTTATTACTCAATGTTGCCTCTCATTTTTTGCCACTTAATGAGAGCCTGATAACGACCAGGCTCTCCATGGCTATTTATACGAGCTTATGGCGTAAAAGTAGCTACACCCAGCTCATCTTCGCGACGTGTTTTCGCCATCATCTGCGTTGGGGAAATCACACTACGAAGATCCATGTCTTTTTCAGTACGTACTAGCTCACCACGCAGTGAGTTCGCAAATACGTCTACGATCTTCACATCAACGAACTGACCAATTAGGTCTGCACTACCTTCAAAGTTTACTACACGGTTGTTTTCTGTACGAGCGCGCAGTTCCATTAGGTTTTTCTTCGAAGGACCTTCAACTAGAACACGTTGTTCTGTGCCAAGCATTAAGCGAGAGTAACGCATCGCTTGAGCATTGATAGTTTGCTGTAGTTCGTAAAGGCGCTCTTTCTTCACTTGTTCTGATACATCACAAGGGTAATCCGCTGCTGGCGTACCTGGACGTGGAGAGAAGATGAAGCTGAAGCTCATGTCAAAGTCTACATCTTTGATTAGCTTCATGGTGTCTTGGAAGTCTTTGTCTGTCTCACCAGGGAAACCAACAATAAAGTCTGAACTGATTTGAATATCAGGACGAGCTTTACGCAGTTTACGGATGATCGACTTGTACTCGATAGCGGTGTGAGGGCGTTTCATCATAGTTAGGATACGGTCACTACCACTTTGCACAGGTAAGTGCAGGAAGCTCACAAGCTCTGGCGTATCTTCGTAAACCGCGATGATGTCGTCAGTGAATTCTAGCGGGTGGCTCGTTGTGAAACGAATACGGTCGATACCATCGATAGACGCAACCAAACGAAGCAGTTCTGCAAATGAACAGATTTCACCGTCGTGTGTTGGACCGCGGTACGCGTTTACGTTTTGACCCAGTAGGTTTACTTCACGTACGCCTTGTTCAGCAAGCTGTGCGATTTCGAACAGCACATCATCCATTGGACGGCTTACTTCTTCACCACGAGTGTACGGTACGACACAGTAAGTACAGTACTTCGAGCAGCCTTCCATAATAGAAACGAATGCTGTCGCGCCTTCCGCACGAGGCTCTGGTAGGCGGTCGAACTTTTCGATCTCTGGGAACGAAATGTCCATAACTGGTGCGTCATCCGACTGAGATTGTTTGATCATCTCAGGTAGGCGGTGCAGAGTTTGTGGGCCAAAAATAACGTCGACGTATGGTGCACGTTCACGAATATGGTCACCTTCTTGCGTTGCTACACAACCACCTACACCGATAACTACGCCAGGTTTTTTATCTTTTAGTGTTTTCCAGCGACCAAGCTGGTGGAAAACTTTCTCTTGCGCTTTTTCACGGATCGAACAGGTGTTAAGTAGAAGTACGTCTGCTTCCTCTGGCTCTTCCGTCAGCTCGTAGCCGTTTGCAGCATTAAGCAGGTCGGCCATTTTTGATGAATCGTATTCGTTCATCTGGCAGCCCCAGGTTTTAATTAGCAGTTTCTTACTCATCTCACTTTCGCTCGTTCAGTTGTACTTAAATTGGAGAGCTATTGCTCAAATTATAGCCGCCATCACGGCGGTAAGCGGCGTATTGTACTGCTTTAAAAAGCACCTGACTAGTGATCTGGCTAATTCTCTGCAAAGCCTGATGAAATCTAGTTTTTCGCCCTATGCAGAACAAGGTTTTTTGTTAAACAATTTTGTAAAAATAGCCATGGAAAGTACAATAAAAAACGCCAATTAATCAGCACGATGAAGAGTAAAAAATGAACAAGTATGACATCGCCGTGATCGGTGGCGGTATGGTTGGGGCAGCCGTCGCTGTTGGATTTGCCAAGCAGGGCAGAAGCGTTGTCTTGGTTGAAGGTGCAAAACCCAAAGCTTTTGATGCCGCTCAGGTGATGGATATTCGCGTATCTGCGATTTCGCACCAGTCGGTGGAGTTACTTGATTCACTCGGCGCATGGTCAGAAATTAAAAGTATGCGAGTTTGCCCTTATCGGCGTTTAGAGACTTGGGAGCACCCGGAGTGCCGTACTCGTTTTCACTCTGATGAACTGTCATTGGAGCAACTAGGTTATATCGTTGAAAACCGCCTAATCCAATTAGGTCTTTGGCAAGTCTTCTCTCAGTATGACAATCTAACCGTGATGTGTCCCGAGCGATTAAAAGACATTGAGTTTGCAGATGTAAACCTTGTGACACTAGAAAGTGGGGTGCAGTTTGAAGCTAACTGGGTAATTGGTGCTGATGGTGCAAACTCTAAAGTTCGTCAATTGGCTGGAATTGGTGTGACTGCGTGGGATTACCGACAACACTGCATGTTGATTAACGTGAAAACAGAATTGCCACAGCAAGATATCACTTGGCAACAATTTACTCCTTCAGGCCCGCGTTCATTTTTACCTTTGTGCTCTTTGACTAATGAAGACGGTCAAGAAGTAGGCCAAGGTTCGTTGGTTTGGTATGACTCGCCAAAACGCATTAAACAACTGTGTGCGATGGGTAAGCCTCAACTAAGGGAAGAAATCTTACGTCATTTCCCTGCTGAATTGGGCGATATTGAAGTTTTACAGTTTGGCTCATTTCCACTCACTCGTCGTCATGCGCAAAGCTACTCAAGCAAAAATTGCGTATTAGTGGGTGACTCTGCTCATACGATCAATCCGCTTGCAGGGCAAGGGGTAAACTTAGGCTTCAAAGATGTAGACGTTCTCCTTTCGGTAACAGAACAACAAGAAAAGCTGGAAGATACCTTACTCGCTAAATACGAACGTGCACGTCGACCTGACAACTTACTCATGCAGACTGGCATGGACTTTTTCTATAAAAGTTTTAGCAACGATCTTGGGCCATTGAAGTTTGTACGTAATGCTGCATTGAAGTTTGCTGAAAACTCAGGACCGATCAAGGCTCAAGTACTGAAATACGCTTTAGGTATGTAGTAAGTTACTCAATCCACAGATAGAAAAAAAGCGAGCCATGAGCTCGCTTTTTTAATTCGGCAAATCTAATGATTTCCCGAGTCCAGAACCAAAAAAAGAAAAAACCCAGCAAAATCATGCTGGGTTTTCCGATAATGGTGCGGAAGGAGAGACTTGAACTCTCACACCTTGCGGCGCCAGAACCTAAATCTGGTGCGTCTACCAATTCCGCCACTTCCGCAACTTGATCTGTAGATACCAAGATAATTGGTAAAATCTCAATATCGTTGTATATGGCAGGGCTACCTGGATTCGAACCAGGGAATGGCGGCATCAAAAGCCGCTGCCTTACCGCTTGGCGATAGCCCTACAGCGTAAATAGTCAAAGACTACTTAACCTCTCTTACCGAGAGAAAGAATGGTGCGGAAGGAGAGACTTGAACTCTCACACCTTACGGCGCCAGAACCTAAATCTGGTGCGTCTACCAATTCCGCCACTTCCGCGTATTCTGATAGTGTAGATTAATTTAAGATGGTGCGGAAGGAGAGACTTGAACTCTCACACCTTGCGGCGCCAGAACCTAAATCTGGTGCGTCTACCAATTCCGCCACTTCCGCATCTTAAATCTACGTGACCGATAGCTTATGCTAGCAATCCAATCAATGGTGGCTACGACGGGATTCGAACCTGTGACCCCATCATTATGAGTGATGTGCTCTAACCAGCTGAGCTACGTAGCCATTTTAAAACTTCGACCAAGAATGGTGCGGAAGGAGAGACTTGAACTCTCACACCTTGCGGCGCCAGAACCTAAATCTGGTGCGTCTACCAATTCCGCCACTTCCGCAACTTGATCTGTAGATATCAAGATAATTGGTAAAAT
>NZ_JAKKCL010000002.1:372222-579153 GCF_021728175.1 Vibrio sp. A1-1 | reverse complement strand
GGAGAGACTTGAACTCTCACACCTTGCGGCGCCAGAACCTAAATCTGGTGCGTCTACCAATTCCGCCACTTCCGCAACTTATTCTGTAGTTATCAAGGTAATTGGTAAAAACCTAAATAACGTTGTTCATGGTGGCTACGACGGGATTCGAACCTGTGACCCCATCATTATGAGTGATGTGCTCTAACCAGCTGAGCTACGTAGCCATCTTTTGGAGCGAGACAATATAAACCTTCACGCTCTCAGTGACAACCCCTTTTATAAAGGAATCTCACTTGAATAATGGCAGGTCTACCTGGATTCGAACCAGGGAATGGCGGCATCAAAAGCCGCTGCCTTACCGCTTGGCGATAGACCTGTAGGCAATAGTCACAATGACTATTTAAAATATGGTGCGGAAGGAGAGACTTGAACTCTCACACCTTGCGGCGCCAGAACCTAAATCTGGTGCGTCTACCAATTCCGCCACTTCCGCATCTATTCCTAATTGCTCTGATAAAAAGAACACTTAGGAATGGTGGCTACGACGGGATTCGAACCTGTGACCCCATCATTATGAGTGATGTGCTCTAACCAGCTGAGCTACGTAGCCAAAACCATATTTTTTGCTCTCAACGCTTTGTTGCCTTGTCGTTGGGAACGGCGCGCATTATGCGAAGTTGAGTGAGATCCGTCAACAGTTTTTTTTAATAAATTTCGGAAAAAACCTCGTTCGCTTCCTTTTTAAACAAAGAGGCGTGTTTATGATCTAAAACTGGAAATAAATTAGCTTGCAGTTAGGTAATTTATTTTTGCTCATTTACTTAAGGTATTAAAAAAGCCAGCTTAGCAGCTGGCTTTTAGTGTAAATGAAGTGTTTAAAACTCATTCATTTAATTAAACATTGAAGCGGAAGTGTACAACATCACCATCTTTTACGATGTAGTCTTTACCTTCTAGACGCCATTTACCTGCGTCTTTTGCGCCATTTTCACCATTGAATTGGATGAAATCGTCGTAACCGACTACTTCTGCACGAATAAAGCCTTTCTCGAAGTCAGTGTGGATCTTACCTGCCGCCTGAGGCGCAGTTGAACCAACAGGGATTGTCCACGCACGTACTTCTTTAACACCCGCCGTGAAGTAGGTGTGTAGAGTCAGTAGCTCGTAACCAGAGCGAATTACACGGTTCAGCCCCGGTTCTTCGATCCCCATATCCGCTAGGAATTCTTCGCGATCTTCATCTTCTAGTTCAGATAGTTCAGATTCGATAGCTGCACATACAGGTACAACGACGTTGTTTTCTTTTTCTGCGAACTCGCGAACCGCATCTAGATATGGGTTATTTTCGAAACCATCTTCGTTTACGTTTGCAATGTACATAGTTGGCTTCAGTGTAAGGAAGTTTAGGTAGCCGATTGCTGCTAACTCTTCTTTAGATAGCTCAACTGTGCGCGCCATGCCGCCTTCAGTTAGTACTGGTAACAGTTTTTCTAGTACTGTTAGTTCAAATTTTGCGTCTTTATCGCCGCCTTTTGCCTTCTTCGCGTTACGTTGAATCGCGCGCTCACAAGAATCAAGGTCAGCCATTGCAAGTTCAAGGTTGATCACTTCGATATCTTCGATAGGTGAAACTTTACCTGAAACATGAACAATGTTTTCGTTTTCAAAACAACGTACAACGTGGCCAATCGCGTCTGTTTCACGGATGTTAGCTAGGAATTTGTTACCTAAACCTTCACCACGTGATGCACCAGCAACAAGACCAGCGATGTCCACGAACTCCATCGTCGTTGGAAGAACTCTCTGTGGGTTAACGATCTTAGCTAGTGCGTCTAGACGTAGATCTGGCACAGGAACCACACCAGTGTTTGGTTCAATGGTACAGAACGGGAAGTTTGCTGCTTCGATACCCGCTTTAGTTAGTGCGTTGAACAGAGTTGATTTACCTACGTTAGGTAGACCAACGATGCCACATTTAAAACCCATGATAGTAACCTTATTCAGCTTTGAACGTGTGGAGGCGATTTTGTGCTTTAGATAGGCCATCCTTAATCAGGATATCTAGACAACGAACAGCCTCATCAGCTGCTGCATCTAAAAGCTCTTGCTCTTTAGCTGGCGCTTTACCTAATACAAAACCCGCCACTTTATCTTTGTGTCCCGGATGACCAATGCCAATGCGAAGACGATAAAAATCTTTGTTATTGCCCAGTTTGCTAATGGTGTCACGCAGACCGTTGTGTCCACCGTGACCCCCACCTTTTTTAAACTTAGCGACACCTGGCGGTAAGTCTAGCTCGTCATGAGCAACCATGATCTCTTCAGGTTTAATTTGATAAAATTTCGCAAGCGCTGCGATCGATTTACCTGATAGATTCATGAAGGTGGTTGGGATAAGCAAACGGAGATCCTGGCCATTGACCATAATGCGTCCTGTTAGACCAAAAAACTTTGGTTCGTTCTTCAGTGTAACGTTGTGAACGCGTGCTAATTCTTCTACAACCCAAGCGCCCGCATTGTGACGAGTTTTGGCGTATTCTGGTCCTGGATTAGCAAGACCAACAAGAAGTTTGATTTGTTGACTCAAGGTTAGGATCTCTCTGGAATCTCAAAAAGCGCAGTATGATAGCACAGAATTCTCGCAGTGGGCGACCAAGGGATTTTCTGGTTATCAGTACAAATAAAAAAACACCCCAAAGAGGGGTGCTTTTGAAATCAGTGTAACTGAAATGTTCGGATTAGTTGAACATTGCAGAGATTGACTCTTCGTTGCTGATACGACGAATCGCTTCAGCTAGCATGCGAGATAGGCTTAGTGTTGTCACTTTGCCTGTTGCAGCCATCTCTTTAGATAGAGAGATAGAGTCAGTTACGATAACTTGGTCAAGAACTGAGTTCTTGATGTTGTCCGCAGCGTTGCCTGAGAATACAGCGTGAGTAGCGTAAGCGAATACACGCTTAGCACCGCGCTCTTTTAGTGCTTCAGCTGCTTTACATAGTGTGCCACCTGTGTCGATCATGTCATCAACGATCACACAGTCACGACCTTCAACATCACCGATTAGGTTCATTACTTCAGAAACGTTTGCACGTGGACGACGCTTATCTACGATTGCGATGTCGATGTCGCCTAGTGCTTTTGCTGTTGCGCGAGCACGAACAACGCCACCTAGGTCAGGAGATACCACAACAGGGTTATCTAGACCGCGAGCCTGCATATCTTCAAGTAGCACTGGCGTGCCGAAGATGTTGTCTACAGGTACATCGAAGAAGCCTTGAATTTGCTCTGCGTGTAGGTCGATAGTTAGAACGCGGTCAACACCAACGTTAGATAGGAAATCAGCAACAACTTTTGCAGTAATTGGCACACGCGCAGAACGTACACGACGGTCTTGGCGAGCGTAGCCGAAGTAAGGGATAACTGCAGTGATACGGCCTGCTGAAGCACGGCGCATTGCATCAATCATAACAACCAATTCCATTAGGTTGTCGTTAGTCGGTGCACAAGTGGATTGAATGATGAAAACATCGCTACCACGAACATTCTCATTGATTTGAACTGCAACTTCGCCATCAGAAAAGCGAGAAACAGATGCATCACCAAGAGAGATGTAAAGACGATCAGCAATACGTTGGGCTAGTTCAGGTGTTGCGTTACCAGCAAATAGCTTCATATCAGGCACGGTGGAAACCTCGGGTTTGCGTCCAGTTTAAATAGGTCGGTGTGAGGCTGATTGGTATTCAGCCAAAGTCTCTTTTAATGGCGAAATATTGCGCCCTTGAGCGACAAATGCCGAGACTTTATCAGAGAGTTGTGCAAGGATAGTTTCTGCTTCAGATTTGCTCGAAAATTCAGCAAAAACGCAAGATCCTGTCCCCGTCAATCTTGACGGCGCGTATTGTAGCAGCCAAGAAAGTTGCTTATCAACCTCTGGGTAGAGCATTCGTACAATTTTTTCGCAATCGTTTACGCTTGGCGTATTTAAAAGTGTTTCTAGATCTCGTTTTGGGGTGTTTCGCGTTAGATCTGGATGACAAAAAACGTCGACGGTTGCGATAGAAACATTCGGTCTGACGACTAAATACCACTTTTCTTCTGGATAAGCGGGGGAGAGTTTCTCGCCAACACCTTCAGCGAAAGCTGCAAATCCGCGCACAAATACGGGCACGTCTGCGCCCAACTTTAAACCAATTTCAGCCAGTTCATCGTCAGTTAGATTCAGTTGCCACAAGTAGTTCAGTGCCACTAGTGCTGTAGCTGCATTCGATGAGCCCCCACCAATGCCCCCACCCATAGGCAGCACTTTCTGTAGCTCAATATGCGCGCCAAAAGTGCAGTTTGAGTAAGCTTGAAGCGCGGTTGCTGCTTTCCATATTAGGTTGTCTTGAAGAGGCACACCTTCTATATCTGGAGAAATCGTAATATCACCAGAATGGTTTGCTTGAATGGTGAGCTCATCGCCGTGATCGACGAATTGGAATAAGGTTTGTAACTCGTGGTAGCCATTTTCTGTGCGACCGTTGATGTATAGAAAGAGATTCAATTTCGCTGGTGATGGCCAGCGGGTTGAAAGTTCGATCATTGGGTGATGTTCCATTTTGTGATCACTAGATTTATTTTGACGTCAGCAGTGGTGAGTTTCAGCTTATTTGGCAGTGGTAGAGACTGCTCATGCCATTGAACATCGCCATACCGTTGATAAGCAATACGCCAATCATTTAAACCAATTTGTTTGTTTAACGCTTGCAGTGTATTAGTTGGGGACAATTGGAATTTGTCGGCATCGGTCGGTAGGCCTAATAGCCAGTCAGGCATGTGTTCAACGGGCATCATTAACCCCGTAAGACGGTAAATTAGCTGGTTTGCACTGCGAGAGGAAAGGACCTGATCGTCGTAAGTTTCTACTGTGGCACCTTGTGGGGTGATGGTGAGCTTTAATGCCGTTTGTCCGAGAATCGTAGTTAAACGCAACTGGCTTAGTGCTGAAGAATGTTTCCAGTAGAAATTTAAATTTTGTCTTTGGTCTGGGCCAATATAACCAAGTTTTCCCGTTGCTTGAAAATCTTGGATGGTCTCGAGTCGTTGCTCATGAGCTTGCCATTCAACGCTGGTAACACTTTCAGGAACGGAGGAACAACCAGCGAGCAGTAAGCTCGACAAGAAAAAAAGAATAAAGGAGCGTAACGTCATGTTTGATGGCTTATTAATCAGTTTCGTCGGGAATCGCTCACAACTATAGCATTGAAAAGTCGCAGTTAGGAAAACAAATCCGGCTTACCCTTTCAATAAATGCGTGCTTACAGTAAAATTCTGGACCTATTTTATAACCTATCCCAGAGATACCACGTTAGATGTCCTTGCTTGCTATTGGAATCAATCACAATACAGCGTCTGTCGACTTGCGAGAGAAGGTGGCGTTTGGTCCGGATAAACTCGGCCCTGCACTCGAGCATCTTAGAGAGCACGAAGCGGTTAACGGCAGTGTGATTGTTTCAACCTGTAACCGAACTGAGTTGTACTGCGATGTTAAGCAAGGAGCGCGAAATAAGTTGATCGATTGGCTTGCTCAATTTCATCAAGTGAGCCGCGAAGATTTAATGCCGAGTTTGTATGTGCATGAAGAACAAGCTGCAATAAAGCATTTGATGCGCGTATCGTGCGGCCTTGACTCTCTGGTGTTGGGTGAGCCTCAAATTTTGGGGCAGGTAAAGCAAGCATTTTCTGACTCGCGAGATCATCAAGCCGTCGATGCTTCAATTGATAAACTGTTTCAAAAGACGTTCTCAGTCGCCAAGCGTGTGAGAACAGAAACAGATATCGGCGGTAATGCTGTGTCCGTGGCTTATGCCGCATGTACATTGGCAAAACATATTTTTGAGTCGTTATCTGATTCAACCGTGCTTTTGGTTGGTGCGGGAGAGACGATTGAACTGGTCGCGAAGCATTTAGCATCCAACGGCTGCACAAAAATGATTGTCGCGAACCGCACTAAAGAGCGTGCGCAAGGCTTAGCGGATCAATTTGGCGCAGAAGTGATCAGTTTGAACGAAATTCCTGAACATTTGGCGAAAGCGGATATCGTGATTAGCTCAACGGCGAGCCCATTGCCTATTATTGGCAAAGGTATGGTCGAAACGGCTCTGAAGCAGCGCCGACATCAACCTATCTTGTTAGTCGATATTGCGGTGCCGCGAGATGTAGAGTCGGAAGTCGGTGAACTGAACGACGCATATTTGTATTCGGTTGATGACTTGCAATCTATCATCGACAGCAACATTGAGCAGCGTAAAGTCGAAGCGATTCAAGCTGAAGCGATTGTTAGTGAAGAAAGCGCTGCGTTTATGACATGGTTGCGTTCACTGCAAGCCGTCGATAGTATTCGCGACTATCGCAAATCAGCCAACGAAATTCGTGAAGAGTTACTGAGCAAAAGTTTGCAATCTTTAGCGGCAGGCGCAGATCCGGAGAAAGTGCTGCGCGAGCTGAGTAATAAACTCACCAACAAACTGATTCACGCTCCAACTCGCGCATTGCAAAGTGCAGCAGAGCAAGGCGAACCAGCAAAATTAACGATTATCCGCCAAACACTTGGCTTGGATGATCTATAACTCACGCTTTTTATTAAGAAAACGACACTATGAAAGCCTCTATTCTGACTAAGCTAGAAACGCTAGTAGAACGTTACGAAGAAGTTCAACATCTTCTTGGTGATCCTGATGTTATTGGAGATCAGGACAAATTCCGTGCTCTATCAAGAGAGTACTCTCAGCTAGAAGAAGTAACCAAGTGCTTCCAAGCTTATCAACAAGCGCAAGAAGATCTTGTCGCCGCTGAAGAGATGGCAAACGAAGACGACGAAGAAATGCGTGAAATGGCGCAAGAAGAAATCAAAGAAGCGAAAGCGACTATTGAGCGTCTTACTGATGAGCTACAGATTCTTCTTCTGCCAAAAGATCCGAACGATGATCGTAACTGTTTTCTAGAAATTCGCGCAGGTGCGGGTGGCGACGAAGCGGGTATTTTCGCGGGTGACTTATTCCGTATGTACAGCAAGTACGCAGAAAAGCGTGGCTGGCGCATCGAAGTGATGTCTTCAAACGAAGCTGAACACGGTGGTTACAAAGAGATGATCGCAAAAGTGAGCGGCGACGGTGCGTACGGCGTACTGAAGTTTGAGTCTGGCGGTCACCGTGTACAGCGTGTTCCTGCAACTGAATCCCAAGGCCGTGTGCATACTTCTGCATGTACCGTAGCGGTGATGGCGGAAATCCCAGAAGCGGATCTGCCAGAAATCAAAGCGGCAGACCTGAAAATCGATACGTTCCGTGCATCTGGCGCGGGTGGTCAGCACGTTAACACCACGGATTCTGCAATCCGTATTACCCACTTACCAACGGGTACGGTAGTAGAGTGTCAGGACGAGCGTTCACAGCACAAGAACAAAGCGAAAGCGATGGCGGTTCTTGCTGCTCGTATCGTTCAAGCGGAAGAAGAGCGTCGTGCTGCAGAAGTGTCTGATACACGTCGTAACCTTCTAGGTTCTGGTGACCGTAGTGACCGTATTCGTACCTACAACTACCCACAAGGTCGTGTGTCTGATCACCGCATCAACCTAACCATCTACCGTTTGAACGAAGTGATGGAAGGTGACCTGCAGAGCTTGATTGATCCTGTGATTCAAGAGCACCAAGCAGACCAACTTGCGGCGCTCGCAGAGAACGGCTAATCGATGAGCCAAGTTCAATCAATTGAGCAAGCACTGAAAAGTGCGACGGCGAAACTGGCAGAAGGCGGCAAAGAGTCGCCTTCTCTCGATGCAGCTGTACTCCTCTGCCATGTCCTTGGCAAACCACGAACTTATCTACTGACCTGGCCAGAAAAAGCATTAGAAGCAGAGCAACAAGCAAAATTCGACGCTCTACTTGAACGACGTTTAGCTGGTGAACCCGTCGCTTATATTATTGGTGAGCGAGAGTTTTGGTCTCTACCGTTCAAAGTTTCTCCCTCTACCTTGATCCCAAGACCGGATACAGAACGTTTGGTCGAAGTTGCACTCGATAAGACCTATGAGCAAACAGGACCTATTTTAGATCTTGGAACGGGGACGGGGGCAATTGCTATCGCACTCGCATCTGAAATGCCAACACGTCAAGTGATGGGCGTAGATCTCAAGCAAGAAGCGAAAGCACTTGCAGAGTACAATGCTGAGCAGCTAAACATCAAAAATGTGACCTTTGCTCAAGGCAGTTGGTTCGAGCCTATTGCAGAGGGTACGAAGTTTGCTTTAATTGTCTCCAATCCGCCGTATATTGATGAAAAAGATCCACATTTATCCCAAGGTGATGTGCGCTTTGAGCCAAAATCAGCATTAGTTGCTAAGGAGAATGGTTTAGCCGATATCCGCCATATCTCGGATCTTGCTCGTCAGTATCTTGAAGTGGGCGGTTGGCTGGCATTCGAACATGGTTATGATCAGGGTGATGCCGTACGTGAGATAATGCGTGGTTTTGGTTACCAACAAGTTGCCACGGAAAAAGATTACGGCGGTAACGATCGAGTAACGCTCGGTTGTTTTGCCTGTTAATCACGGAAGTCAGCAAACACTAACTAAAAAGAGAAGAAAAATGTACGTAGCTCTAAAACACATACACTTAGTGACGATTGCGCTCAGCGCGACACTATTATCGATCCGATTCGTGTTAATGATGATGAACTCACCGAAGCGAAATAATCGCTTTTTGAAAGTGTTTCCCCACATCGTTGATACTGCATTGCTAGTGTCAGGTATCGCGCTTATTTTCATTACTGGTTTCATCCCGTTTACTGATGCCGCACCGTGGTTAACAAACAAAATCACCTGCGTACTGGCGTACATTGCACTCGGTTTCTTCTCGTTGAAGCTTGCGAAAAACAACCTACTGAAGATATTTGGCTTTTTCGGCGCATTAGGTTGGTTGGTCATGGCTGCGAATATTGCTGTGTCTAAGAGCCCTACGTTATTTGGATAAGACGTCATGTTAGAGTTTTTTGACGAAGATTTTGACAATATACCGTTGGTGGAAGGTGCGCTTGAGCTAAACAAAGCGATCAACCCAGAAACCAAAGTACATTGGGCGAAACAAGAGTTAGAGCGTCTTTACAAAGATGCAGAAGCCACGCTTGTCCATGAAACCGATGAAGAGCAACGATTTGATGCATTCCTACGACTGTTTTTCCATGAGTGGGGATTCAAAGGCGACGAGCAGGAATACTTTATTTCGGACAACAGCTTTATCGATAAAGTGTTGGAGCGCCGAAAAGGTATTCCGGTTAGTTTAGGTTCGATTTTATTATATCTAGGCAAAAAGCTGGGTTTCCCGTTGAAGGGAGTCACTTTCCCTACTCAGTTTCTGCTAAAAGTCGATTGGATGCATAAAAAGCCAGACTACATTAACCCATTTAATGGTGAGTATGTGGGGGAAAGAATTCTCCAAGCTTGGCTTATTGGCCAAGAAGGACCGTTGGCTCAGTTAAAGCCAGAACACTTTGAAGAAGCTGACAATCCAACCATTATTGGTCGCTGGTTAGCGTTGATCAAAAGCGCGATGTTACGTGAAGAGCACTACACGCTGGCGTTGCGTTGTACGAACCTTGCGTTAACCTTTGTGCCAGATGACCCATACGAGATTCGTGATCGTGGTTTTATCTTCCAACAGCTAGAGTGCCCTCAAGTGGCGGTGTCAGATTTTCAGTACTTTATTGACCAATGCCCTGACGATCCGGCTTCTGAGCTACTAAAATCACAAGTTAATGTGATGAGTGAAACGCACGTCACACTTCACTAATTTTATCGATGTGCCGAACTGTGGCGTATCGTGGACAGAAAAAGAGAATCAAAATGGAACAGAAAATCGTTAATATCGGCGACATTCAGGTTGCTAACGACAAGCCATTCACCCTATTTGCAGGCATGAACGTTCTTGAGTCTCGTGATCTTGCGATGCAGATCTGTGAGCACTACGTAAAAGTAACGGAAAAACTTGGCATTCCTTACGTATTTAAGGCGTCGTTTGACAAAGCAAACCGCAGTTCTGTTCATTCATACCGTGGCCCAGGCCTTGAAGAAGGTATGAAAATCTTCCAAGAGCTAAAAGACACATTTGGTGTGAAGATCATCACTGACGTTCACACTGAAGCGCAAGCTCAACCTGTCGCTGACGTGGTAGACGTTATTCAGCTTCCTGCATTCCTAGCTCGTCAAACTGACCTTGTTGAAGCAATGGCAAAAACAGGTGCGGTTATCAACGTGAAGAAACCTCAATTTATGAGCCCAGGTCAAGTGGGTAACATCGTTGAGAAGTTCGCGGAATGCGGTAACGACAAGATCATCTTATGTGAGCGCGGCTCTTGCCACGGTTACGATAACCTAGTCGTAGACATGCTTGGCTTTGGTGTGATGAAAAATGCGTCGAAAGGCAGCCCAATCATCTTTGACGTAACGCACTCACTACAGATGCGTGATCCGTCAGGTGCGGCATCTGGCGGTCGTCGTGAGCAAACAGTTGAACTTGCGAAAGCGGGTCTAGCAACAGGCATTGCAGGTCTATTTATCGAGGCGCATCCAAACCCAGACCAAGCACGCTGTGATGGCCCATCTGCACTGCCGCTAGACAAGTTAGAACCGTTCCTAGCGCAAATGAAATCTCTTGATGATCTGATCAAGAGCTTTGCAGATATCGATATCAAGTAAACGCCAGATGACTGGTGATCAAATGCAATAGCCAACCTCGTGTTGGCTATTTTTTTATCAGATGGCGCATCATTCTCAGCTTCTTGCTGTAAAGGCTCTAGGCCGCTGGGAATGTGCATCAGTGACTCCCAATAAGAAAAAAGGTAAATAAATGAAGCAGCGTCTGATTATTAAAACTGCGTTGAGTGCCGCTATTTTGGCCTCGTTAGCTGGGTGTGCTACGCAACCTGCACCAGAATGGAATGCCGATACAACCTATAAATTGACCGTGCTACACACTAACGATCATCACGGTCGTTTTTGGCAAAATCGATACGGCGAGTACGGTATGGCGGCACGTAAAACGTTAATAGATGATTTGCGTGAAGAAATACAAGCAGAGGGGGGCAGTGTGTTACTGCTTTCTGGTGGTGATATCAACACTGGAGTGCCTGAGTCTGATTTACAAGATGCCGAGCCGGATTTTAAAGGCATGAGCAAAATTGGTTACGATGCGATGGCTCTGGGTAATCATGAGTTTGATAATCCATTGGACGTGCTATTCAAGCAGCAAGAGTGGGCAAACTTTCCGATGTTGTCTGCCAATATTTACGATAAAAGTACTGGCAAGCGTTTATTCCAACCATACGCGATGTTTAAAAAGCAGGGCATTAAAATTGCGGTCATTGGTCTTACAACCGAAGACACAGCGAAACTTGGCAACCCTGAATTCATTGAACAAATTGACTTCCGTGACCCAAAAGAAGAAGCCAAGAATCTAATTGCTGAGCTGAAAGAAACAGAGTACCCAGACCTTATTTTTGCTGTCACACATATGGGACACTATGAGAATGGCAATAGAGGCATCAATGCACCTGGTGATGTAGCGTTAGCTCGTTATTTGAATGAAGGTGATCTGGATATGATTGTCGGTGGTCACTCACAAGAGCCGGTTTGTATGGAAGGTCCAAACGTCATCAAAAAGAGCTTTAAACCGGGTGATGAATGTCAGCCTGATCAACAAAATGGTGCTTATATTGTTCAGGCACATGAGTGGGGGAAATATGTGGGACGCGCCGATTACGAGTTTCGTAATGGTGAACTCTCGATGGTGAGCTACGATCTGATCCCAGTAAACTTGAAAAAGAAAATTAAAGTTGATAGTCAGTCGCAACGAGTTTTGATCCAAGAAGAGATTGAACAAGACGAAGCGATGCTTGAGTTTCTTCGTCCTTATCAAGAAAAAGGTCAGGGCAAGCTAAACGTGAAGATTGCAGAATCTAACGGTAAGCTTGAGGGTGACCGCAGTGTGGTGCGTTACCAGCAAACAAACTTAGGTCGATTAATTGCAACGGCTCATATGGAACGTGCAAAAGCAGATTTCGCCGTAATGAATTCTGGCGGCGTTCGCGATTCGATTGCAGCAGGTGACATTACCTACAAAGATGTGCTGACTGTTCAGCCATTTGGCAATATGGTCTCTTACGTTGATATGACGGGCAAAGAAGTATTGGATTACCTAAATGTCGTTGCAACTAAGCCTGTCGACTCTGGAGCTTACGCGCAGTTTGCGGGTATTGCGATGAGTATCAATAATGGTGAGGTAACCAATGTGTTCATTGGTAATAAGCAACTTCGCTTAGATGGTAATTACCGATTTACCGTACCAAGCTATAATGCTGCTGGTGGTGATGGTTACCCTAAAATCGACGATCATCCAGGGTATGTAAATACAGGTTTTACCGATGCTGAGGTTTTGAAGGATTATTTAGAAACACACAGCCCTATTGATGTTAATGAGTATGCCCCTTCAGGTGAAATCACGTATTTAGTTGATACGGCGATTGATCAGTAACCCAACAGAGAAAAAGCGATTGACTCAAACTCGCTGATATCATTAACTAAAAGCGCAGATCCGATTCAATCTGCGCTTTTTGTTTTTATGAGGAGAATCTTGATGACTCCGGCCATTAATCTTGCGAAAAAGAAAAAAATTCCACACACGATTCATCAGTATGAGCACGACCCTAGAGCCGATAGTTATGGCTTAGAGGCTGCTGAAGTACTGGGGCAGGATCCGAAAACAGTATTTAAAACCTTGCTGTTCTGCTTGAACGGCGAGCCAAAGAACCTTGCGGTCGCGATTATCCCTGTTGATCAAAAGCTGAACCTAAAACTGGCAGCGAAAGCAGCGAAGGGCAAAAAGGCCGATATGGCTGATCCGGAAATCGCGCAAAAGATCACAGGTTATGTTGTTGGTGGGATTAGCCCACTGGGGCAGAAGAAAGCCTTACCTACTTTTTTGCACGAAAGCGCAGCAGAGCAAGACACAATCTGTGTAAGCGCAGGGAAGAGAGGATTAGAGATTGAACTCGCCCCGAGAGATTTGCTTGGATTAACTCGTGGTCAGTTTGCACCTCTTTGTTTGTAAACTCATGACAAATAAAAAGGACGCTCATGAGCGTCCTTTTTTGATCTTGCCTGTTAGTGAAGCGTTACTTCTTCAGACTCAATGTACCACCGGTGCGTTGAGCTGGTTTGCTTGGCTTCGCGGCATTTGGGTTCATGTAATGCTGCTTAGGCTTACTCGGTGATTGAGGCTTGTTTACTGAGTGCTTATTGCTCGATGCATCTGGTTTACGGTGCGATTTTCCATGCTCGCCTTGCGGTCTGCTACGTTCACCTTGTGGTTTCACTTTGTAATGTTCTTTAGCTGGACGTCCGCCTTCATCGTCACGCTGACGACGCTTTTGTTGACCTTTTTTCGAGTTTGGTGCATGACGGAATTCATCAGCATTGTTACCACGGAAAGTTCTTGTCTTCTGGTTACGACGAGCAGTAGAGTCTTGATTTTCTTCACGGCTATCAAACAGCTTCGCATCAGTCGCTTTACGAATATTACGACCTCTAGAGTCTGTTTTTGATGCCTCTTCTGTACCCACCGAACCATCGCACATAGCAAGAATCTCAGCGACTTCATCGTCAGTTAAGTAACGCCATTTTCCGTTCGGAATACCGTCAAGAGAGATATTCATGATTCGAACACGACGAAGCTTAAAGACTTCGTAACCTAGTGCTTCACACATACGACGGATTTGGCGGTTAAGTCCTTGAGTGAGCACAATACGGAAAGAGAACTTAGTCTCTTTCGTTACCTTACAAGGTAGAGTGACGGTATCGAGAATTTTAACGCCGCTCGACATCTGTTTGAGAAACTCACCTGTAATCGGTTTGTCCACGCGCACAACGTACTCTTTTTCGTGGCTGTTGCCAGCACGGAGGATTTTGTTAACGATGTCGCCATCGTTGGTCAAAAAAATCAGACCATCAGAGGGTTTATCCAAGCGGCCGATCGGAAAGATACGTTTTTTGTGACCGATAAAATCAACGATGTTTCCAGGTACATCTCGTTCTGTTGTACAGGTGATGCCTGTTGGTTTATTGAGAGCGATATAAATCGGCTTCTCTTTTGCTGCAACTGGCTTACCATCCACACAAACATCATCACCAGGTAGCACTTTTGTACCCATTTCAGGCTTGTTTCCATTAATGGTGACACGACCTTGTTCAATTAGTCTGTCTGCCTCACGGCGTGAACAAAAGCCAGTTTCACTGATGAATTTATTTAATCGTTTAGCGTTGTCTTGTGACATTTTTGTCTCCTAACGTTTCACAACGGCGAATGAAGTTTCCTTCCCGTGAAAGGGAAGGAAGAATAAGGGCGGGCATTCTAGCATTAGGGTGAAATTTAGCCCAACCGTTTTTGGTGACGTTCGCGAGTTTCTAATTTCTTTTCCGCACTTTTTCTAAGTAGAACGTAAACGGCTCCGGTTCCACCGTGAAAGCGTTGCGCACTATGCACGCACTGAACTTCCCTGATTTGTTGTAGCCAGCTGCTAACAAAGCTTTTCATTAGTGCTGGTGGATTTGAGCGTTCTCCTCGGCCGTGGACAATAACGACCGTTCGTATGTCCATTGATAGGCACTGTTTTAAAAACTTTACGACTTCATCACGAGCTTCTTTCAATGTTTTACGATGCAGATCTAGGCGTGCTTGGATTGGATATTTGCCAAGACGAAGCTTCCGGTAAACCCCGTCTTGTACGCCATCACGTTTAAACTCAACAAAGTCCTCTGGTTTCAGCATTTCTGCGTGATCAAGTGACAGGTATTCTGGGTCATCTTCTGTTAGCCAGATTGCCGCTTCTCTCTTGGCGAGCTGCGCTTCGGTTACTTGGTGTACTTTTTTGTGTTCGGCGGTGTCTTGAGTGATCGGCTTTACATCGCCCATCATCTGTTGGAACAGATCAAAATCGTCATCGTGAGACATAGTAGTAATCTCATTAAGAACAGGGAGGAATAATAGGATTATATCAATGAGTGGTGCATTGAGATCAAATAAAAAACCGGAGTAGGCAAGTAACCGACTCCGGTGCAAAGCGTTTCTAGAGCTAAGCGAGATCTAGTGAGGAGATTTGTCGTTCATGATCTTGTATATGAAGAAACCGCCGTAAAATAACATCAGACCAATTGCCCCAAAGATTACTATCATTGACGATAGACCCACCGCATTACCAAATAGGAGATCAAGCCAAAAGTCCATACGTTTCCTCCAAGATGTTCCCGACAGGCATAAAACTAAATGGCAGTGCCTTGTTGCACACTGATCTGGATCAATTATGTTGCTAAGGTTAATAAACTGTATTTTGTTGTGAGTTATCAGTCACATTTTACGTGCTAGTGTTCAGTTATTCATCAAACGAATTAAGACCTAAGGTTTTTTTGTAAAAAGCACTTGCGTCATAGTTCAGAATCCGTAATATACGCATTCGTTGACGGGGATAAGTCCTCAGTTAAACATCTCGGTGAATAGCGCAGTTTGGTAGCGCATCTGGTTTGGGACCAGAGGGTCGGGGGTTCGAATCCCTCTTCACCGACCATATTGAGAAAAAGGCTCTACAGAAATGTAGAGCCTTTTTCGTATTTGGTGATATTTATTTGGAGCCAGAGGGTCGGGGTCTGGAATGCCAGTCCAATCGAATCCCTACTTCACCGACCACTTTTAGAAAGCCTGCTCAATGAGCAGGCTTTCGTCGTTTTTAGCGCTAGTAATTTTAGACTTCAATAGTATCGAGCCAAATGGGTTCACCTGACGTTAGAATATGGCACTTCACCGACACGTATTGAGAGGAAGGCTCTACAGTAATGTAGGGCCTTTTCATTTTTTAGAGCGAGTAAATATATTACTTGATGTCACACGAGATAGTGCTGATAGGAGTTTCAGAAGTTGTGAAGCAAACATAAGCGGTCTTTGGATGGTTTGGACCAACTTTGATGTAACCTGCTTTTAGTTCGTCTTCATCAAACGTGACGGAGTGAGATTTGCTCGAACTTCCATCAAAGTAAACAGCTTCAAAGCCTTGATTCATCATATGTGCGACGCGATTTCGGGTATGGTTAGTGGAAAAAGTGATGTTCGCACAACGCATCATTGGTTTTTCGGTAATAAGAAACTGGCCACTCTCTTTATCTAGTACCCCGCCTTTTGCTTCCGGGGTTATATCAATAGCTTGAAAATTTTCTACGTTACATGACGGTTTAGCATAAGCAAGCGATGAAGTGAGCATCATACTGCTCACGCATAGGAATAAAGCTTTAAATTTCATATGAGTTATTATGTATCCACATAGGTTAGAGTCGTTTTAGCAGAAGAGTAAACCATTGTCAGTGATCGTGTTAGCGTGATGCCTTGCTATTCATCATTGATGAGGCTGGCTGCCTTCAAATAAATTTCTAAATATGGCACCTAGCTTGGCGGGTTTTACCGAGTGGTTTTATGTCAAAACCCCTTTTTTTAAGCAGCTCAATCAGATTATCTTTACCAACTAGATGCAAACTGCCGACAACAACGGTATAGCGACCCGAACGTTGAGGTAGGACACTGCCAGTATCAAGTTTTTTTGCCCAATCTCGATTGCGCTCATATAAGAAAGCCTGATTAAAATCTTCTGTTGCTTGATCGGTTAATGATGCCTCGACCAACATACTACCATCACCGCTCTTCCAGCTTTCTATCAAACACTGAACCAATTCTTCCCCACCGTCATATTCTTCAATTGACGAGAGGAGCATCTCTTTACCGCCTTCTGATTGACCTGCTATTAAATCAATTTGGAATTGCACGGACTCCAGTGGAATGACCGGGATTTGTTTTTTATCAGCGAGTCCTATTAAGTGCATGTCGACCCCTTTATCAGAGACATACCCCAGTTTGTTGACTAAAGCGAGTTGGATGGTTAATGCAGCCGTCCATGGTGGAGAATTCAAAAGTTGAGTTTCTGGCAACCCTAAATCTTGTGCTATCTCGACTAAGTGGCGACGTTGAGCCTTGCCTAAAACATCTTTAGAAAGAATGGTTGTTTGTGGGTAAACCAAGCCTTCAGAGTTTCTGACATCTGCTTCGATAATCAACCCAGCGCTTTGGCTTAAGTGCTGAGTAATAGTTTTAGGGAGTGGGTACATCGTTTTATCGCCCACATGCACAGAGCCAATGATCATCAGCTCGGTTTCCCCTTTTTTTGCTAACCAATGTTGCGGTTCTGCATAAGAGGAAAAGGGAGCAAAGGCAACAAGCAGGGATGATATGAGTGTCAAGAGACGAGACATAGAATGGTCCTCAGGTAAGATACCTTTAAACTTTATACGCAAAAATGCTTGAGGTTAAGTGCAATTTCTCTAGTGGGGATATTCGACAAAATCGTCATTTCTAAAAATATTGACGAGTTTTGACGATGAATAAATGAGAGTCACTTCACGAAAGATAAATAGGTCATTCGCTTACTAATGGTTCACAAAATAATTAGGCGTGATCCAAATCTTACAAAATCAGTCGTAACTCATGAATATTAGTGACCTAGATCGCAGCAAACTCGTCAAAACAAGTTGTTCGATTTTGACGTGGCTTGTAACTTCATGAAAGTTAAGTTTTTATGGTTTTTGCTGAGTATCATTTTTTGAACTAGATCACTTCCTATTTCTATTTATTTTACGCTTAGAAATAACTGGTTGTATGTTGAATGCAACTGTTAGGCCCCTCGCATTTGAGGAGCCGCGATTTTTATCATTGTCGTTTTGAACCACTGACTTTTTTGGGGAAGTAAGATGTTTAAACCTAGTCTGATTGCTGTTTCTGTTATCACCACATTAGCAGGTTGCTCTGCTCTGCAAAGCTCTGAGCAACAAGCTGTAAATTCACTGGCTAATAACCTTGATATTCAATACCAAGTGTTGACTAACCACGGTGCAAACGAAGGTCTTGCTTGTCAGGATTTAGGAGCTGAGTGGGCTTCTTGTAACAAGGTGAACATGACGCTAGTTAACCAAGGTGAAGCGGTTAACTCTAAAGATTGGGCTATCTACTTCCACAGCATTCGTCTGATTTTGGATGTAGATAATGATCAGTTCAAAATTTCTCGTGTAACGGGTGACCTACACAAACTGGAACCAACAGATAAGTTTGATGGCTTTGCGGCGGGCGAAGAAGTGGTACTTCCACTAATTGGCGAATATTGGCAGTTATTTGAAACCGACTTTATGCCGGGCGCTTTCGTGGCTGCACCAAACGCAGAACCTAAGATGATCGCTTCTCTTAACACAGAAGACGTTGCGTCTTTCGTGACTGGCCTTGAGGGTAACAACCTAAAACGTACACCAGACGACAACAATGTATTTGCAAACGCTGTGTCTCGTTTTGAGAAAAACGAAGACCTAGCAACACAAGACGTATCAACCACGTTACTACCAACACCGATGCACGTTGAAGCGGGTAAAGGCAAAGTAGATATCGCGGATGGTATTGCGCTGCCTAAAGACGCATTCGATGCGACTCAATTCGCAGCAATTCAAGATCGTGCAGAAGTGGTAGGTGTGGACGTTCGTGGTGATCTTCCTGTAAGCATCACTGTTGTTCCTGCAGACTTCACCGGTGAATTGGCAAAATCTGGTGCTTACGAGATGAGCATCAAAGGCGATGGTATTGCGATTAAAGCGTTTGACCAAGCAGGTGCTTTCTACGCAGTACAATCTATCTTTGGCCTGGTAGATAGCCAAAATGCTGATTCTCTACCACAACTGTCTATTCAAGATGCACCTCGCTTTGATTACCGTGGTGTGATGGTGGATGTAGCTCGTAACTTCCACTCTAAAGACGCAATTCTTGCAACGCTAGACCAAATGGCAGCGTACAAGATGAACAAACTTCACCTTCACCTAACCGATGATGAAGGCTGGCGTTTAGAAATCCCGGGCCTACCTGAGTTGACAGAGGTTGGCGCTAATCGTTGTTTCGATACACAAGAGAAAAGCTGCGTACTGCCTCAGCTTGGTTCCGGTCCAACGACAGACAACTTTGGCTCTGGCTACTTCAGTAAAACAGACTACGTGGAAATCTTGAAATACGCGAAAGCGCGTAACATTGAAGTCATTCCCGAAATCGATATGCCAGCACACGCGCGTGCAGCGGTAGTATCAATGGAAGCACGTTACGACCGCCTGATGGAAGAAGGTAAGGAAGCTGAAGCGAACGAATACCGCCTGATGGATCCTCAAGATGCTTCTAATGTCACTACGGTTCAGTTCTACGATAAGCAAAGCTTTATCAACCCGTGTATGGAATCTTCCACTCGCTTTGTAGATAAAGTGATTTCAGAAGTGGCAGCAATGCACGCTGAAGCTGGGGCACCGCTAACGACATGGCACTTTGGTGGTGACGAGGCGAAGAACATCAAGCTAGGTGCTGGTTTCCAAGACGTTAACGCAGAAGACAAAGTAAGCTGGAAAGGCACGATTGACCTGTCGAAACAAGACAAGCCATTCGCGCAATCTCCACAGTGTCAGGCGTTAATCGCAGAAGGCACAGTGAGTGATTTTGCTCACCTACCGAGTCATTTTGCGCAAGAAGTATCAAAATTAGTTGCTGAGAAAGGCATTCCAAACTTCCAAGCATGGCAAGATGGTTTGAAATACAGCGAAGGTGAGAAAGCATTCGCAACAGAAAATACGCGTGTTAACTTCTGGGACGTTCTTTACTGGGGGGGTACATCATCAGTGTACGAGTGGTCTGAGAAAGGTTACGACGTGATCGTTTCTAACCCAGACTACGTGTACATGGACATGCCATACGAAGTTGACCCGAAAGAGCGTGGTTACTACTGGGCAACACGTGCAACCGATACGCGTAAGATGTTTGGCTTTGCACCAGAGAACATGCCTCAGAACGCAGAAACCTCTGTAGACCGCGATGGCAACGGCTTTACTGGTAAAGGTGAAATCGAAGCGAAACCTTTCTACGGTCTATCAGCACAGCTTTGGTCTGAGACAGTACGTAACGATGAGCAATACGAGTACATGGTATTCCCTCGCGTACTCGCAGCCGCTGAGCGTGCATGGCACCGCGCAGTTTGGGAGAACGACTACAAAGTCGGTGTTGAGTACTCGCAAAACTCTAACCTAATTGATAAAGCATCGCTAAACCAAGACTACAACCGCTTTGCGAACGTGCTTGGCCAACGTGAACTGGCTAAGCTAGAAAAATCTGGTATCGACTACCGCCTTCCAATTCCTGGTGCGAAAGTAGAAAACGGCAAGCTAGCTATGAACGTTCAGTTCCCTGGCGTTGAACTGCAATACTCATTAGACGGTCAAAACTGGCTGACTTACGCAGACAATGCTCGTCCAAGTGTGAAAGGAGAAGTGTTTATCCGCTCTGTATCGGCGACAGGGGAAAGAGCAAGCCGCGTAACTAGCGTGAAATAACCTTAATCTTCTCAGCTAAATTTAAGCAAACCCTCAATGTCATGTTGAGGGTTTCTTTATTTTTAGAGGAAATTAAGCGTGACCAATGTCTAATTATTTTTCATTGATAAATAAGTTTTAGCTTGTAATGGTCAGGGTTATTGTGAACTGGATCGACTTAATCTGCTAAATATCAATAAATTACCTGTTTATGATCACACTTCTATTTTTTGAATCATTATAGAAAAATACGGTAAGTGCCTGTATTTACCATACTTTTATCAGGGTTGTTGAGCGTCGGTTTGAACAAGATCACTTTTTAAAATGTTTTATTTTCCATCGCGAATTAATTGGAACAATATTGCGATCGCCAAGGAGGCACATTCCAAAGTTTGCGATAAAGGGAAGAGAAGCCCTTTAAAACCGTCGCATAACGTGAATAAATAAAGGCAGTAATTATGAAAAACATTTTTGCACTGAGTGCTCTTTCTCTCGCTTTCGCTTCTAGCGCTTTTGCTGGTTCTTCTTACGTAACGGGTAACGTTCAATTCCACGATGATGGTCGAATCCATGGTTCGGACGTTACGTCTACACTGGAAGCTGGTCATACTTTTGATAACCAATTCGGCGGCTTTACGGTTTACACCGAATTTGATGGTATTCAGTTGGGTAAACTGGAAACAGAAAACGGTGGCGCGGGTAACACAACACCAGCAATCACTGTGGGTGGTGAGCAGTCATTTAACATTACCGATCATTTATGGGTTGCAGCGGGTTACCAACACTTGTTCTCTGCTGGCGAGAACGTACAGTACCGTCCATTGGTTAAGATCGGTTACAACTTCGATAACGGTATCTCGCTAAGTAACCGTACTCGTGCGCATATTGATGCGACAGACGCAGATGCGGATACAGACTACCGCATGGATAACCGTATTGGTTACGTGATGAATGAAGATGTGACGCTAAGCTACAACAACGTCTACATGATTGAAGCGGAAACGATGGACCACGAACTTCGCGCAACGTGGACACGTAAAGGTGTTCAGCCTTACTTTGAGTTCCGTAGCCAAGCACACGGTGCAGAAAACGCAAGTGGTGATAGCCTAGTTAACAATGCGTTTGTATTTGGTGCCTCTTACGGCTTCTAATCTTATATTTGTCCATTAAGAAAAAGCCCAGCAATTGATTTGCTGGGCTTTCTTGTTATTTGTCGTTGCCTTCGTGGTGGCTATATTCGAACACTTGGCCTTTTTCGTTAAAGGCGTAAACAGTGTAGCTGTCTTTTTTATCGCCATACTCCATACCAGGGGAACCCATTGGCATGCCCGGTACCGAGAGCCCTTTTGCGTTACGTGGTGGATTTTCTAAGAATGCTTTAATGTCTTCGGCTGGAATGTGACCTTCGAACACATAGCCGTTGATTTCTGCTGTGTGGCAAGAGTAAAGCTGTTCGTTCTTGATGCCTAGATCGCGTTTTATGGCGTTCATGTCATCGTGCAATTTCTCTTCGACCGTAAATCCGTTCTCTTCCATGTGTTTTGTCCATTCACCACAGCAGCCGCAGTATGGCGATTTGTGGTTAATGACATCAGCTGCCAATACGTTGGCGGATGCGGTCGCAAGCATTGCAAAGGTCAATAATTTCAACTTCATAATAGCCTCAAATATAAGTGGTTATTTTACTGAAAAAAGTCGTAGTCGATTTGCATTACTAACGACAGTAATAGATGACAGCGCCATTGCCGCACCTGCGACAACTGGGCTGAGCAAAAATCCAAATGCAGGATAAAGTACGCCTGCGGCAACAGGGATCCCCAGTGAGTTATAAACGAAGGCACCAAATAGGTTTTGCTTCATGTTTTTAAGTGTAGCGCGCGACAGTTCAATCGCATGTACCACCGCCATTGGTGACGTGTTAAGGATGGTCATTTGCGAACTTTCAATGGCGACATCACTGCCGCTACCCATTGCAATACCAAGGTTGGCTAACGCGAGAGCAGGGGCGTCGTTAATGCCATCCCCCACCATTGCCACGACATGGCCTTGGGATTGAAGTTGCTCAATGTGCTGAGCTTTCTCATCTGGCATTACTTGAGCGATTACTTCATCAATACCAAGTTCTTGACCGATAGCGTTGGCTACGTGTTGGTTGTCACCCGTCAGCATTACCGTTTTGATGCCTTGCGATTTTAATGCAGAGAGCGCTTGTTTTGCATCTGATTTGATTGGGTCAGCAATGGCGATCAGGCCGACTAACTCACCATCGAGCGCAACGGCAACCGGAGTCCATGCATTCTGAGCGCATTCGTCAATTGCATCCTGAAGTGCCTCTGTTGCAACGTTTTCCGCTTGCATAAATTGAAGCGAGCCAATAAGCAGCGGTTTACCTTGATACGTTGCCAAAATGCCGCGCCCACGAACGTTTTCAAATTTATCGAGAGTCACTTCTTGCGTGTTGTGCTGATTAGCAAAGTCGCATACCGCTTTTGCTAGTGGGTGCTCTGACTGACGCTCGGCAGCGTACGCTAACCCCAACAGCTCTTCTTGGCTGGTGGTGTGAGTAAACACTTGCTGCACACTCGGTTTACCTTGGGTAAGCGTGCCTGTTTTATCGAACACAACCGTATCTATTTTACTCGCTAGCTGCAGGGCATCAGCATCTTTGATCAAAATGCCGAGTTCTGCGGCTTTACCCACACCCACCGTGACAGAAAGTGGGGTTGCTAAGCCTAGAGCACAAGGGCAGGCGATGATAAGTACGGTTGTGGTGACCACCAGCATATAGCTCGCTTTTGGCTCTGGGCCAACGGCAAACCAAACAAGCGCGGCCAGTATTGCTATGCCTACAACGACAGGGACAAACACCGATGAAATCTGATCTGCCAATTTAGCGATGGCGGGCTTGCTGCTCTGAGCGCTGCGCACCATACGAATAATACGTGCGAGCATCGTATTTGCGCCGATTCCGGTAGCCTCTATAGTGAGAGAGCCGTCGGTATTCAATGTCCCTGCGGATACATGTGCCTCTTGTGCTTTTAATACAGGAACGGGTTCACCAGTTAGCATGGACTCATCGATATACGATTCACCATTGATTACCGTACCGTCGACGGGCACTTTCTCTCCCGGCTTGATACGTAACTTCATTCCTAGAGTGATTTCTTCTACCGCGATTTGTTTATCACCTTTCTCAGTGATGACGGTCGCTTGTTGAGGCTGTAAGTTCACCAAAGCCTGAAGCGAGCGAGTTGTGTTTGCTTTCGCTTTGGCTTCTATATAGTGACCAAGTGAAATCAAACCAATGATCATCGCGCTGGCTTCGAAGTAAACATGACGAGATGCCATTGGGAACCAATCTGGGAAAATCACCACAAGCATAGAATAGAACCACGCTGCGCCAGTACCGAGCGCAACTAAGGTATCCATCGTGGCGCGCTTGTGAGTGGCTGCTAACCAAGCGTTACTAAAGAACTGTTTTCCGGCAGTGGCAAGCAGCAGTAAACACACAATACCGATCGCGCCCCAAACCAATTGGTCATTGGTGTTGCGAATCATCATGTTGCCACCAGCAACACCCCAAATCATCAAAGGGGCACCCACAACAAGGCCAGCAATTGCATCCAACTTAAAACGTTTTTGCTGTTGACGTTGTTGCTGCGCTTGCTTTTCTTGCTGTGTCGCGGCGTCTTGTAAAACCTCGCCTTGGTAACCCGCTTGTTTGACAGATTGCAAAATAGATTGATGTAACGAATCTGAGTCTTCAGTCACAAACACCAGTGCGCTTTGTTCTGCGAGGTTTACCTGAGCTTTTTCAACCCCTTGTACATTAGTAAGGGCTTTTTCTACTGATGCGACACAGCTTGCACAGGTCATACCTTGAATCAACATCTGTAGTTGAGCCGTGCCTGCTGGTTGCTCGTCAGGCGTTGCTTGGTCGCCTTTTTCGCTTTGATGTGTCTGGCTTTGGCGTTGATCGGGAGTGATTGCCTTTTGCTCTTCAGCAACTGAGTTATCAGTAACAGCGTTATTGTTGGCCGTATAGCCCAAGCTAGCAACTAGCTCAATGACTTGTTGCTCGGAGAGTAGGGTACGAATCTCTAAGTGCGTTGTTGAAGCCTCGAAAGAAATAACGTCTTGATGAGAGTCTAATAAAGACGAGAGTTTTTTCACGCAGCCGCCGCAGCTTAAGCCTGAAAGGTTTAACTCGTACTGATTTCCTGCTTGGTAACCAAGAGATTCAATTGATGAGACAAGCTCTTTGAGAGAGGACTCGGTTTTGACCTCGACTTGCGTTGGGGACAAAGTGAGGATCTCTACATCATGATTCGCATGTAAAGCCTTCTCAACTTTTCTCGCACAGCCCATGCAGTTGAGCCCTGATAAAGGTATGACAAACTGATACATAATCTGCACCTCAATAATAGTGATACATTGAGCTTAAACCTTCCTGCAAGGGTAAGGTCAATACCCATTTTTTGTTCTCAACAATTTCGTCAAAATCGCTTGAATCACAAAAGTTCACTGCCATTTTACTTGCGAGTGATCTCAAGGTTTTTTCTCTCTGAATATAAAGTTCCGTTAAAACACCTAAAAGATGAATGAAGTCGCTCACGCTTTTAAGATGCTCTCAATGTCAGTTCAGTGTCAAGAAGTGCTTTTAACGTTTTTAACTTTTTATATTTGAACTTAATTATTTGATTGTTAAGTATTTATATTGTTTTTGATCTTCTCATTTTGAAGTCGCTCAGATTGCTGTAGGGAAAGTTTTTTAGTGCGAAAAAAGTTTGTCATATTTGCCCCGTCCAAACATTGTTTCAAGTTCCTGCCATGTCCTAGTTAGCGAATTTGAAAATGGAAAAAACTAAAAAATATAGGGGTTAAAAATGTCTTACCTAAAGAAAAGCCTACTTGCTACGGCAATCACAGGCATGATGTTCAGTGGTGCTGCATTTGCTGATGGTGCAAACAGTGACGCAGCAAAAGAGTTCCTAACCAAAGATTCATTCTCTTATGAAGTTTACGGGATCATCGCGATGCAGGCCGCGTACCGCGATTACGATTCTGGCAACAAAGCAACGGACGATGATCTAGGTGGCATGCAGCTAAACAACGAATCTCGCATCGGTTTCCGTGGTAAAAAACAATTTGCTAACTTCGGCCCTACTTTTATTTGGCAAATCGAAGGTGGTTACGTTGACCCTAGCTTTGGCGGCGAGGGTGCAGGTCTTGGTGAACGTGACACATTCGTCGGTTTTGAAAGTGCATCTTGGGGTCAAGTTCGTTTAGGTCGTGTATTAACACCGATGTACGAATTAGTTGACTGGCCTGCATCTAACCCAGGTCTCGGTGACGTTTACGACTGGGGTGGTGCAATCGGTGGTGCTAAGTATCAAGACCGCCAATCAAACACCATTCGTTGGGACTCGCCAATGTATGCGGACAAATTCTCTCTAGATATCGCGGCAGGTGCAGGTGACAAAGCGGGTCTGGGTGAAGGTGATGACTACTGGGGTGGTATCGCAGCGCACTACAAAATTGGTCCAATTCAGTTAGATGCCGCATACGAGGGTAACCGTAACATTAAGATGGAAGGCCAAACGTGGGAAAACAACACATACTTGGTGGGTGCTCAAGGCTGGTTTGATAACGGTATTTCTTTCTTCGCGCAATACAAATACATGGAAGCTGACGCAAGCAACGGCGTGAGTGAGAAGCAAGACGCAATGTCTGCCGCTATCATGTACACCACAGGTGATTGGCAATACAAACTGGCTTACGCAGCGAACTTCGATCTAGAGCGTGACGGTAAGACCATTAACGATACAGCAGACGATGTACTATCTGCACAAGTTATGTACTTCGTAGACCCATCGGCAGTGCTTTACGTACGTGCTCGTACTCTAGACTTTGGCGACGGTGCATATCAACTGGATAAACCAACAGAAGCGCGTTGGAAATCTGCGGACTACGATGAGTTCTCTGTGGGTGTTGAATACTACTTCTAATAAAGAAGCAGCTAAAAGGGCGGAAACGCCCTTTTTGTCTTGATACTGATTCAAATAAGCCTTTGGAATGACAGGCCTGTAAGTTTCAGAGGCTTATCTAAATTGGTATAAAGTGAGAAACCACGATGAAAAAAACAACGACACTTCTCGGACTTTGCGCAATGCTTTCTGCGCCTGCTTTTGCTGCTCAACTGACTCTGCAAGCTGAACTGGTTCCTCGCGTTCTCAACGGTGAGTTCGTGTACCCTGAGTGGATTTCCAAAAATAACAGCATCGAGCTGAAGGACGGGGAAAATCAGTTGGCGGTGACGGTTGGACAAATTGTCTTTGAAGATGGCAAGCGCCGTAAGTTCGATTCGCAGCCACTGGTATTAGAGTTTGAAGCAGAAAAAGACGCCGAACTATCGCTGACTTACAAAGCGTTCCGTACCATCGAAGAAGCGAAAGCTTTTGAACTCGATCCAAAAGTGTTATTGAAAGACAAACACGGAAAAGAAGTGGTATTTTCTATGGTTCAACTTCGTAAAGGTGGTTTGCAAGGTTTTCGTGATTACGAGCGAGAAGTGGCTGACTATAACAATGCAATGAACAAAGAATCGACCAAGGCAAGCATTGCGTCTTCTCCGGCGGAAACCAAAACAATCAAAGCATCGTTTAATGAGTTAAGCCGTGAAGAGCAGCAAGAATTTATGCAATGGGCGATGCGTAACCTGAAGTAATTTCGTTCTGCACTTTAACAGTAAATAGGAGGGCAGTACCTTTATTGGTGCTGCCCTGTTTGTATTTCTGGTGTCAAACCGATTGTAGAATTGACTTACGGTGGTAAAATGTCGCCACTTTTATCCTTGACATTACAACGAGAGATCTCTCGTTGCTCATTACCCCTAAGGAACTCAAATGACGGTTAAAACTCGTTTTGCTCCTAGCCCAACTGGCTATCTACACGTTGGTGGTGCGCGTACTGCACTTTACTCTTGGCTATACGCTAAAAACCAAGGTGGTGAATTCGTTCTACGTATCGAAGATACAGACCTTGAGCGTAACTCTCAGGAAGCGGTTGATGCAATTCTTGAAGGCATGGAATGGCTAGGCTTGGAGTGGGATGAAGGTCCTTACTACCAAACTCAACGTTTTGACCGTTACAACGAAATGGTTGATAAGCTGTTGGCAGAAGGCAAAGCTTACAAATGTTACGCGTCTAAAGAGCTGCTAGATGAAATCCGTGCAGAGCAAGAAGCAAACAAAGAAATGCCTCGTTACGATGCGAACCATCCAAAAATCAAAGCGGCAAACGAAGCGGCAAAAGACGGCGACCCATGTGTTATCCGTTTCCGTAACCCAAAAGAGGGCAGCGTAGTATTTGATGACCAAATTCGTGGCCGTATCGAAATCCGCAACGATCAAATGGATGACCTAATCATTCGTCGTACTGACGGTTCACCTACTTACAACTTCTGTGTAGTAGTGGATGACTGGGACATGGGTATCACTCACGTTGTTCGTGGTGAAGACCACATCAACAATACGCCTCGTCAAATCAACATCTACGAAGCACTAGGTGCGCCAGTACCAACGTTTGCGCACTGTGCAATGATCTTAGGTGATGACGGTGCGAAACTGTCTAAGCGTCATGGTGCAGTATCAGTCATGCAATACCGCGATATGGGTTACTTGCCTGCAGCACTAAACAACTACCTAGTGCGCCTAGGTTGGTCTCATGGCGACCAAGAAATCTTCTCTCAAGAAGAGATGATCAACCTATTCAGCCTAAACGCAGTATCTAAGTCAGCGTCTGCCTTCAACACGGACAAACTGCAATGGTTGAACAACCATTACATCAAAAATTCAGATCCTGCGTACGTTGCAGAGCACCTACAATGGCACCTAGATCAACAAAAACTAGACGTAACGAATGGTCCTGCTATCACTGACGTGATCAAGCTAGTGGGTGAGCGTTGCAACACGCTAGTTGAGCTAGCTGAGCAAATCCGTTACTTCTACGAAGATTTCTCTGAGTTTGAAGCGGGCGCAGCGAAGAAACACTTACGCGGTGTGGCTAAAGAGCCTCTAGAGCTTGCTCTAGCGAAAGCTGAAGCACTGACCGAGTGGACAACAGCAAACATCAAAGATGGCGTTATCGCTGCAGTCTGTGAAGAGCTAGAAATCGGCATGGGCAAAATCGGTATGCCATTACGTGTTGCTGTAACAGGCGGCGGTCAGTCTCCTTCTGTAGATGCAGTAATGGAACTGGTTGGCAAAGAGCGTTGTGTTGCTCGTATTAAGATGGCGCTTGAGTTCATTGCTGAGCGTGAAGCAAACGCATAATTGCTTTGAACTAAACGTTCTTTTGAATAAATAGTCATAAAGCCGCGGTAAACACCCGCGGCTTTTTTGTATCTGAACCTTAGATAATGAGAAACCTTCTCATATGTCGGTGAAGGATGTGGGATTTAGGACCGTAATTCACCTAGGTATGGATAAGATTTTTTAATCCAAATATCTTTATCATGAATAAAAAGCGAACGGTTATATATCAAATATATGTCTGATTTTTATCCATGATCCTTAAAGTTCCCTTTTTTTTGTCTCATTTTTAAGAAAAAACTTTGCTTAAGTTGTAGTATTCCAGAAAACAAAGCAAACGTTTGCTTCGTGATTGTATGGGGATTTTTTTGCTTAAGATCACATGTTGTTGAGATTTTTGATGACAATAAATTGACAGAATTGGGATTTTTCTCGCGATTTCTTAGCGTTATAGTTCACCCCGTCAGTGATACCGAGATGGCGATATGTATCACTGAACAGGAAATGTACGTAAGTAGCTTCCATAAAAAAAATGCATGTGCATAAAAAGAAGCTGACTAAGTATCTCACTCAAGGAATGAATAAAAAGAATTGAAATACAACGTCAGTCAGACGGCGCATTTCGGCATCTAACAAAAGAACTTCTTTAGAGGAATCAATAATGAAAAAATTAGCAGCGGTAATTTCAGCGTCTCTACTTATGGCTTCAGCAGCACAAGCAGAAGTATACGTTGGTGGTAAGATGGGTAAGTCATGGATGGAAGACGCGTGTGTAGCGGGCCAGGCTTGTGACAAAGACGACTCTACTCTTGGCGCTTTTGTTGGTTACGAAATGAATAAATACTTCGCAGTAGAAGCAGGTTTCGACAACATCGGTGATTTTAACCAAACTTCTTTCGGTGGCCATGTAGAAGCAATCACTCTTGCACCTAAATTCAGCCTACCAATCACTGAAGACATCGCACTTTACGGTAAAGTGGGTGGCGCTTACGTAATGTTTGATGGCAAAGATGATTACTCTTACCTAGGCGCAGCTGGCCTTGAGTTCAACCTAAGCCAAAACGTAACTGCTCGTGCGGAATACCAAACTCTGACTGATATCAGCAACGATGTAACTCGTGCGACAGGTAACACAGCAACACTGGGTGTTTCTTTCAAATTCGGCGGCAACGATGAGCCAGTAATCGTAGAAGAGCCAGTTGTTGTTGAAGAAGTGGTTGTAGAAGAAGTGGTAGAAGAGCCAGTAGTTGTAACGAAAACATTCGAAACTCAAACAATCGGCACTGGTAGCTTCGATCTAAACAGCACAACTCTAAAACCAGAGAGCGCTGCAAAACTTGATAACCTAGTTGCTTTCCTAAACGAGCACCCACAAGCGAACGTTGAAGTTGTAGGTTACACAGATACTTCTGGCCCAGCAGCTTACAACCTAAAAGTTTCTGAGAAACGCGCTGAATCTGTAGCTAACGCACTTGTTGAAAAAGGCATTGATTCATCACGTATTCAAGCGCGTGGCGAAGGTGAAAACAATCCAATCGCTTCAAACGACACTCGTGAAGGTCGTCAGCAAAACCGTCGCGTAGAAATCGTTGTTCCAGAATTTGAATACCAAGTTCAGCAATAAGCTTCTATCCGACCGTAGTATAGAAGACTAAAGCTGAAAGCCCCAAAGAGTTCGCTCTTTGGGGCTTTTTCATTTCTATTTGAAACGGACTGAAAAGTTAAAAACGGTAAACATCACTTGAGGTCAATGCTGTTTAAGCGCCCCATGAACGTTAGGATTTCCAAGTTGTCTTTATGTGCTTCTAGCAACGCTTTTTTGGTTTGCATGTAGGCGGCAAGCTTGCCGTATTTACTAATAGAGCGAACCACCGTTTTGTATTTGTAGTCACCGTCGTCATTGAACTCTCGCCACTTAGCGATGTAACACGTATCTCGGTTATCTGGGTTTTCAAGAGTGGGGTTAGGTTTGTGAACAATTTTTGGCTCAACGCTGTGTGGGAGTCTGGTCATGAGATAAGGATCCTTCAAAAGACGTCGCCAAAATTTGCCCCACATTTGCCGGCCTAATTCGTTTCTCAGCTTAATGGCTTTTTGTAAGCCTTTCTTTTCTCCAATACGAACAAACCCAACCGAGCGGTGCAATACCGTGTCCTCGGGGGTATGGATATGAATCTTAAAGGCAGTCTTGCCTTTAGAAATAAAGCGGTGTCCAGTGTTAGTTATTAAATTGCTCTTAGACATAGTGCTAACTAATAATTTTATTAATAGCTAAAAGGGTAAGCAAAACTCATAGATAATTAAAGTAATAAAATACAAAACTGTAAATAGGGCTTGTTGAAATGATTTCAAGGGGAAGAGGTCGGAACAGTAAAAGGTTTTATCTCGTCGAGTAAAGGAGCGAGGCGATCATATTGATTACTGAGGAAATTGTTTCACACGTTACTTGGAAACGCTCTGTGAAGCTCGAAATAGTGGATACAAAAAAGCCTTAGCTCAAGTGGGAGCTAAGGCTATGATATGGCGCCCCCAGTAGGATTCGAACCTACGACCTGTCCCTTAGGAGGGGACTGCGCTATCCAGCTGTGCCATGGGGGCGTAATACCAATAGTTGCAGTTCATTGAACCGTTTTACTGAATGCAAACCTAGTAACTTTGTTTAGGTCTTTATCAGTATCACTTTGAACGACTCACTACGGTCATTGGTATAATCAAATAAGATGCGCTGCCTATGATATTCAAAAGTGAGCATATCTCAAGACTTAATGTTTGCTTTTATAGGATCTTGTTCATTACGTCGCCAATTTGAACACTAGACGCTAAATTTGGCTGATCAATCGTTAGCTCGGCTTCGTGTTCGTATATACGTGATACCGTCAATGTAACTTCACTTTGCGATACTTTATTTCTTGGTAGTCCGTTTTGGTCGATAAATGATGCGGTGTGCCAGAGCTGCAATTTGTCTCCCTCTTTTACGCCATGAATACGGCCGAGATCCATCGTTACGGTATTGCCGAAGACAGCAACGACCTCTGGCAGCGTAATTTTGCAAGACAGCTCTGACTCTAGATCCAGCATGATATTGCGACTAACGCGTAGCATCATCTCGCCATAGGTCGACGCCCAAAAGCGCGCACTGCGAGTATCTACTTGGCTCGTTTTGGCAAATGGCCAACGCGCCACTTCACGGTAGGCTTTGTTGAAGACTTCATGGCCAGTTTTACCATCAAATACTTTCATCTCTAACGCAAACTGACGATTGATGATGTCATCTTGCAGTAGCTGAGATTCGACTGTCGCAGTGAGATCGGTAATGACTCCCCCTATGATGTATTGTGCGCCGTTATCTTGCGCGATCATTTGAGTACGAGCGGGATAGTTACTGCTAATTGAATAGTCCGTTGTACCCACAGACACAAAGCTGCGAGAGGTTTGATCCAGCTGGCGATTCACCACGCGGCTAAAATCGTCACCCACTTGGTAAATCTGTCCCATCACCGCTTGTTGTGGTGAGGCAACCTCAGTATTGCCGACAAGGATCGTCTTTTTGTATTGGTCGGTGTGGCAACCCGTTGCCGATGGATAAATATCGACGCGAATTTTTACCTCGACTTTACCTCGACGTTTACGCTCAGACTCGACCAAAATGTAACGGACTTCATGGTTGGTAAACTGGTACTCGTTACGGCTTTCTTCTAGTAGCGGCATCAAATTGCTAATACTGCCAATATCTGCGCCCGAAAAATTGACGGCTTTGAACAGCGCGTCTTCCAACGCATGGAGCCTTGCCGTCTCTTCTGAAGAAACGATAGTGGCAACGCCTGTTACTTCATACCAAGATGCCATTACTTTAAAAGGAACAAGCATCACTAAAGTGATTGAAAACAGACTGTTTAATATTTTTTTCATTGATTACAACCGTTCGGGTATAAATATTGCTTTAACAATTTCAGTGAAGTTTGGTGGATTTTTCTTCGTTAGGCAAACAAAGAAAAAGCAAAGACTGTTCCAATATTCACTTTCTTAGAAAGGAATTAATCAAGAACGGTATCACCTAAGATTATCTGGAGAATCAAACCATGAAAAAGTGGCTTGTCGCCGCATCGATGATGACGCTTCTGACATCGTGCGCGTACTCACCGATTTACAATGGTAAAGAACCGTACTCGGGAAGCCAGTTCATGCTTATGGATAGTCCACGTCATACGATGGACTTTTTTATTGAAAGCATGACCGAAGACCTGATGGTTTCTAATGTGGCGGTATCTGCGCGGACACCGATTGCGATTACCTCGTTTGTTGATCTACAAAATATGGATGCAACAAACTGGTTAGGCAACTCGGTCTCGGAAGGTTTTATCCATCAGTTCCAGCGCCGAGGGTTTAAAGTGGTTGATTTCAAAACTACGGGCTCTATCCAAGTGACGCAGCAGGGCGATTTTGCTTTAAGCCGTGATTGGCAAGATCTGGCGCAAGAGCAACAAATTCAGTATGTACTGACCGGTACGATGCTGCGCCAAGAGGGCGGGGTGCTCGTCAATGCACGTGTGGTCGGTATGCAGAGCCGTGTGGTTGTAGCAACGGCACAGGGTTTCCTTCCGGCTGACCGTATTGGTCGTGACTTAGATACGTTAAACAGTATCCGTACGCAAGATGGCGTGTTGATTCGCTCAGACCCAACCATTCGTCAGCCGTACACTGTGATTCTGCGTCCATAGGATAGAAGCATGAAGAAGTTATTATTTATTGTTGCCACACTGATATTGGTGGGGTGTCAGCCATTACAACAGATGCGTCAAGATGAAATCTTAGTGGCAGTGGGTTACGCCAGTGTCAGTGAGCAAACAGGTCGTACTGTTGAAGAGAAGCGTGTACGAGCGATGCGCGCATCAAAAATTGATGCGTACCGTGAACTGGCAGAACAAGTGTATGGTATGCGTGTTAGTGGACGTGCAGAACTGCAAGACCAGCGTTTGGGTATTGAAAGTACCACTGGTGCGGTCGATGGTGTGATTCGCGGTGCAGAAGTTGTGCGTAGTTATCTTGTTGAAGACAGTTATGTGACTGAGTTGCGTCTTGATATTCGTAAAATGGATAAGCTACGTGATTACGGAGAAGTTCAACAGGTGCCTGAGAAGCGTCAACAAACCTTGTTCTAATGCCCTAAGCACATTACTTCAGAAGACCAGATAATCTTTCCCGCGGCTGATTGGCAACAATGAGTCGCTTTTTTATATCTACATTCTAGAGATGGTGGGGTAGGAGTGACGTTTAGGCTTTTATATTGGTGCCAAGTGTCGAAATAGTGTGGGTTTTGCCACCGGCATTGTAGGTCATGCCTACTTTGCCATGAGTTCGCTGAAGCATGTTATTGAGTTTATTAAAACTCAGCTGTGCGCGACTAAGCGATTCACCATTTACTTTGTTGACTTGTTGACAGTCGAGGACGATCGATTGGATTTGAGCAACAACCTGACTTAGGTGCTCATCTTCAGTAAGTTGATTGACGTGCGGGTGAGAGGCGATTCGCTGATCAGTTGTTCTAAGCTGATCAATGAGTGTCATCTTCTGTTTGGCAATACTCTCAATCTCGGTAGAGACACGCGCAGTTATCGCTTGTGTTTCTTGACGCAAAACAGCAGAAAGTGCCTTAGCATTTTCTAGTTGGAAATTGACGAGATCGACTAATGCTGCCATAAAATACTTACCTTCGGCCTAAGTCAGTTAGCTTTTGCCTTGCAATTCGTTTTCAAACTTAATCATGTTGTCGGCCAATTTTTCAGGATCGACTTTGTATGAACCGTTTGTGATTGCTTCTTTGATTGCCGCCACTTTGGCGCTGTCATAGGCCGGAGAAGCTGCCATATCTTTTTGGAGTTTGCTAACGGCTTTGCTTTGCTGGCTGAGTGATACAGCGTCTTGTTGTGCGGGTGCTTTTTTCGATTCAGTCGTGCTGGTAGCATTGGAATCGTTACGCGCAGGTGCACGACTTGTCGTCGTCATCATTTGCCCTGAACGTATATTATCTATACCTGCCATGTTTAACCTTTGCCTTGTATCGTAATACTGGTATCCAGACTATCGACCAGTGCAAAAATAACTTTAGTCATTTTTTGCATTTTTATTGATCAGTTTAAACACGCTACCAGTGGGTATTAAAAATTAACAGTGATTTCCGCAATGCCAGTCACTATGCCTTCTATTATACGCTGTGACTTATCATTTTTCACTCTTACTTGATCGCCAGCCGCACCATCTTGCAATGCTGTGCCTTGCGTGGTGATTGTCATGCCAGAATTCACCGCTTTAATTGTGACCTTTTCATTCCGGCAAACGACACAGACATCATTACGCTCAACAACATCACCTAGGCGAACGTTGCGTTTTAGCTTTGCGCCAACCACTTGATCGTAGTTAGAAAAGCCATCTTTGCGAAAGCGCTGAAGCTCGATCATGGAAGTGGTGACATCCGACGCGCTGACGATTTCCCCTCTCCCTAGCGTTCGTGTTGCGACGATCATTGGCACCGATACAGAGATCCGTACAGGCACATAGACTTTCCAGTCATCCGGTGGGCATTCCACTAGAACATTGATGTTGCTTCGAGTACTGCTGGTGGAAGAAGCTGACGTATCTAGGGGCACTGGGCAATCCGTTGCTTTTATTCTCGAGTCGATATCTGCCGCATTAACAGATAGCTCGCCACCATCAGGCTGATCAACTGTAGCAAGAATATGTTGTTCTGCTGCCGTTTTTATTTGCTCGATCTGATTATCTGAAGCTGAATGAACAAAAAAGCTAAACATACTGAGCAAAATGCCGATAGACTTAGCGTACTTTGTAATTAGCGCTCTACATATTGTCATAGTCAATGGTGTCGAAGTGAAAGTGAAATACGCCATACTGTCTCCCTGGTATCGTGCTTGCCAGTGGTAGAGTATCATTTAAAAACAAAAAGTTTGAGATGGAGATGAGCATATGACGGGGATTCTTGACTCGGTGAATCAGCGTACGCAACTCGTCGGTCAGAACCGATTGGAATTATTGACCTTTCGACTGATGGGCCGACAGCGCTACGGCATTAACGTATTCAAAGTGAAAGAAGTACTGCAGTGCCCTAAGCTGACTTCAATGCCAAATCTACACCCGCTGGTAAAAGGTATCGCTCATATCCGCGGCCATACCGTGTCCGTTATTGATTTGAGCCTGGCAATTGGTGGCCGCCCAACCACTGATCTGGATAAATGTTTTGTTGTTATCGCAGAATTTAACCGTACGATCCAAGCATTTTTGGTATCATCGGTTGAGCGTATTATCAATATGCATTGGGAAGCGATTTTGCCGCCGCCAGACGGTGCGGGTAAAGCGCACTACTTGACCGCAGTGACGAACATCGACAACGAGCTGGTTGAAATCCTTGACGTTGAAAAAATCCTGGCGGAGATTGCGCCGGTTGATGAAACGATGGATTCCGCTATCGGTGAAGAAATCGCGCAAGCAGAACAAGAAAAGCCTATTGTACGCCGTATATTGATTGCCGATGACTCGACTGTCGCGCGTAAACAGGTAGAGCGTGCGATTACATCAATCGGTTTCGAGGTCGTATCTGTCAAAGATGGCAAAGAAGCGTACAATAAGTTGATTGAAATGGCTCAAGAAGGCAATATCTACGATCAAATTTCGTTGGTTATTTCCGATATTGAAATGCCAGAAATGGACGGCTATACCTTAACGGCTGAAATTCGCAGACATGCCGATTTGAAAGACCTTTATGTTATCCTCCATTCTTCATTAAGTGGTGTATTCAACCAGGCTATGGTTGAGCGTGTAGGTGCCAATACCTTCATTGCGAAATTTAACCCAGATGAATTGGGTAACGCGGTTAAATCTGCATTAACACAATAAAAGAGACATTAATGACTGCTATTACAATCAGTGATCAAGAGTATCGTGACTTTAGCCGTTTTCTAGAATCGCAATGTGGCATCGTGTTAGGTGATAGCAAGCAATACCTTGTGCGTAGCCGACTGAGTCCTTTAGTGACGAAGTTTAAGCTAGCATCGTTATCAGATTTGCTACGTGATGTTGTTACAGGGCGTAATCGTGAATTACGAGTGGCCGCTGTGGACGCGATGACGACTAACGAAACCTTGTGGTTTCGAGATACTTATCCGTTCACAGTTTTAGCTGACAAATTATTGCCAGAAGTAGCGGCAAGCAAGCGCCCAATCAAGATCTGGTCTGCAGCCAGTTCATCGGGCCAAGAGCCGTATTCTATTGCAATGACGATTCTGGAAACGCAACAGCGCAAGCCGGGTTTGTTACCAAACGTGTCTATTACAGCAACAGACATTTCAGCAAGTATGCTCGAGATGTGTCGTGCAGGTGTGTATGACAATTTGGCTCTAGGGCGCGGACTTTCACCAGAACGTCGCCGCACCTTCTTTGAGAATGCGGACGGTGGCCGTATGAAAGTCAAAGACAACGTCAAACGTTTGGTGAACTTTCGTCCACAAAACTTGATGGACAGTTATGCACTGATGGGTAAGTTCGACATTATTTTTTGTCGCAACGTGCTGATTTACTTCTCACCGGAAATGAAATCAAAAGTGCTTAACCAAATGGCGAGCAGCTTAAACCCAGGTGGTTATCTGCTGTTAGGGGCATCAGAGTCGCTAACTGGTCTGACTGATAAATTTGAAATGGTGCGCTGTAATCCGGGTATCATTTACAAGCTTAAATAGCGGTATCTCTTCATTGATAAAAAGCCTGACCTCGTGTCAGGCTTTTTTTGTTTGCTGGTTTCCTGCCTTCGAGTGTTTCCACGTTTTCACTTGCTAAATTGAAGCGCGATTTTGCTTTGTTCCCTCATCACGGTGTATCTTTATTAAGTGAACAAAGTGAAACGACATGACATTCCAGTCACTTTGGCTCACTTATTGCTATTCCAATGGGTGATAGCTATTAAGTAGATAGAGCGATTTATATTTTTGGCATGATAGTTGCTTTTTGGTTATCAATCACGGTCAGTTCTTAATTGTAGAGGCAAACATGGCTATATCTTTTGACAATGCACTAGGCATCCACCAGCACACGGTGGGCGTACGTGAGCGCAATGCTGAGGTGATTTCCACCAACATTGCACAAGCCAACACGCCTGGTTACAAAGCAAGAGGTTTAGACTTTGCGAAGGAATTGCAAGCGGCAACATCTGGGGCAAGCATTGGTCTTAGTCGTACGGATGGTCGGCATATTCCTGCCACTACAACGTTGGTCGGGGACAAGCTATATCGTCTTCCTACGCAACCTGATACGGGTGATGGCAATACGGTTGATTTGGATTTAGAGCGTAACTTGTTTATGCAAAACCAAATCAGACACCAAGCATCACTCGACTTTCTAGGCAGCAAATTCAAGAACTTAACCAAAGCAATCAAAGGGGAATAATTTAGATGAGCTTATTTAACGTTTTCAATGTGACAGGTTCCGCAATGAGCGCTGAATCCGTTCGTCTGAACACTACCTCAAGCAACTTGGCGAACGCCGACAGTGTCAGCAGCTCTGCAAAAGACACTTATAAAGCGCGCCATGCTGTGTTTGGAGCTGAGTTAAGTAACGCCATGCGTGGCGGTGATACGGTGCCAGTGAAAGTGATGGGCATTGTAGAAAGCGATAAACCGCTGAGTGCGGAGTACAACCCAGACCATCCCCTTGCAAACGAAGAAGGCTACATCTACAAGCCGAACGTGAATGTAATGGAAGAAATGGCGAACATGATTTCAGCTTCTCGCGCATACCAAACCAATGTGCAAGTAGCGGATTCTAGTAAACAAATGCTGCTGCGTACGCTGCAGATGGGTCAATAAGGATAAGGAGGTAGCGTATGGCCGGAATTAACAACGTTGGTCAAAGCGGCTTGTCCTATATCGACCAGCTTAAAAGTCTACAAGAGAGCAACAAGAAGACGGAAGAGAGCACGGGTAAGCAGGACCTAAAGCAGGAAGACTTCTTATCATTGCTCACGAAGCAATTGTCTCAACAGGACCCTTTTAAGCCGGTAAGTAATGACCAGATGATTGCGCAAATGGCTTCATTTGCGACCGTTGATGGCATTGGCAAGATGAACACTCAGTTTGAGAGTTTGAACTCGTCAATGACATCAAACCAAGCGTTACAAGCTTCCTCTTTGGTAGGACGTGACGTATTGGTCCCAGGAGCGGCAGGTGTGAAGCAGGACGACGCGCCAATGGCGGCAATGGTTAAGCTTTCACAATCTATCGATAATCTGTTTGTTCGTGTAGAGGATGAAGCTGGCCAACTGGTTCGTACTTTTGAGGTAGGGGCGAAACCAGCCGGCGACACGCGTGTGCTTTGGGACGGTAAAGATGAAAGCGGAAATCCACTGCCTGCTGGCAAATACAAAGTGAAAGCGTCTGGCTTGGTTGAAGGGGAGTCGCAAGAGTTCCCAGTATCGACATATGCCAACGTAAATAGCGTATTGCTCGGCAAAGGTGACGGAAACGTATTACTCAATCTGGCTGGTTTTGAATCGCCAGTTCGACTTGCAGAAGTATTGGAAGTCGGCAAAGCGTAGTCATAGCTCGCTAGATTAGGAGATTTTGGAATGTCATATGTATCTTTAAGCGGTTTGTCCGCCGCACAACTGGATTTGAACACCACCAGTAACAACATTGCGAACGCCAACACATACGGCTTTAAAGAGTCCCGTGCTGAGTTTGCTGATGTTTACTCTAACTCTTTATTTACTAATGCAAAAACCACTCCGGGTGGTGGTGCGCAAGCAAGCCAAGTGGCGCAGCAGTTCCATGAAGGCTCAAGCATTTACACCAACAACCCAATGGATTTGCGTGTTTCGGGTACAGGTTTCTTCGCCGTGGCGAAGGAGCGTCTGACTCCACAACAGAATGAACTGACACGTAATGGTGCATTCCATTTAAATAAAGAAAACTACATGGTGACCGCGAACGATGAGTTCTTATTAGGTTACCAAGTTGATCCAAGCTCTGGTGAGGTTTCTTCATACGAGCCACAACCTATCAATATTCCTGCTGAATTTGGTAAGCCAAAGCAAACAGCAAACATTGAAGTGGGCGTGAACTTGCCAGCTAACGGCGATTTGAAAGATCCGACTCAGTTTGATTTTTCAGACCCAGATACATACAACCGTTCAACCTCTTCGACTATTTATGACTCGATGGGTCAGTCTTACAAGCTAACGACGTACTACTTGAAAGATCAGACTCAGCCAAACACGTGGAACACTTACTACACCGTGACAGATAAAGAAGGTGAAAAGCCTTTAAATGTTGCGGCAGGTGATGCACAAACGCCAACAGGCCATGTGGGTCATACCATGAAGTTCAACAACGATGGTACGTTGGCGAGCTTGAACAATGGTCAGCCAATTACGTCTGTGGCACTGGGCGATCCGGCGACGAACACGACACCAGTCGATATGAATGGTGCCGATCCTGCGCAGACGCTTAACTTCGGTTTAGGCTCGGCAACACAGTTTGCTGCTCCGTTCGAACTGACCAAGTTCGATGAAGACGGTGCAACAACGGGCTTCCTAACCAAGGTTGACTTCGATGAAAACGGCAGCGTAATGGGGACTTACTCAAACGGTGAAAACGTCACATTGGGTCGTGTCGCGCTAGTACGTGTTCCAAACGAGCAAGGTCTGGATAAGAAGGGCGGTACGCAATGGGATTCAACTCAGTTCTCTGGTGACAAGATTTGGGGTGAATCTAACAAAGGCTCTTTCGGCACCATCAACAACGGTATGCTGGAACAGTCAAACATTGATATGACGCAGGAGCTGGTGGACCTGATTTCTGCTCAGCGTAACTTCCAAGCAAACTCACGTTCGCTAGAAGTGCACAACCAGCTACAACAAAATATCCTGCAGATCCGATAATCTGCATCATCAAGTTAGGCGCGCTTTCGCCGCTTGGCTTGATAACATCATGACATTCATCTGATGCTTAGCCTGAAAATACCTCAGTTCAGGCTAAGCATGCTTTGATCTCTGATTTGCCGCCGTTGCCGCCATGTGGATCAAAACCTTGCCCCTTGTTGCAGTTTTCTGCCACTGAAACCCCTCTTAATCTTTTGTTTCTTATTTAAATATTTGATAAATAAGCTCATTTTATGTTGGCATAACTATTGCTTTTACTCCGTGTACAGAGAAGTTTTTGGAGTAATTTATGGATCGCGCACTGTTTCTCGCAATGAGTGGGGCCAAGCAAAATATGCAGGCACTACAATTGCGTGCTAATAACTTGGCTAACGTAAGCACGACAGGGTTTCGTGCGGATTTAGCACAGGCTCGCTCAATGCAGGCTTATGGTGAAGGCCATCCTTCACGTGTGTTCAGCATGACAGAGCGTCCAGGGCATAACTTTGCTCAAGGTAGCGTGATTACAACAGGGCGTGATCTGGATGTGACGATTGAAGGCAGCGGCTGGATATCGGTACTCGATCACACGGGTAAAGAAGGGTTGACCCGTAACGGTAACCTAAAAGTCGATCAAAATGGCATGCTTACTAACGCAAGTGGCCATTTGGTGCTGGGTGAAAACGATGCGCCGATTACTTTGCCTATCCCTCTCTCTAAAATTGAAATCGGTCGGGATGGCACCATCTCTGTGCTTCCTCAAGGTGCCCCGGCGGAAGAATTCCAAGCGGTTGATCGCATCAAGCTTGTTAAGCCTAATGATCAAAGCTTATTTAAAGACACCAATGGCTTATTTCGCCATAAAACTCCAAACCAACCTTACGAAGCAGACGCTACTGTTAGCCTCCAGACAGGAGCGATTGAAGGCAGTAACGTGAATGCCGTAGGTGAAATGACCGCATTGATTGACTTACAACGTCAGTTTGAAATGCAAGTCAAGGTGATGAGCACAGCTGAAGAAATGGATAAATCTTCAGATTCACTGCTTCGTATGAGTTAACAGAGTTAGAGGTTCACTATGCATCCAGCACTATGGGTAAGTAAAACAGGTCTAGACGCCCAACAAACCAACATTGCCACGATTTCGAACAACTTGGCGAATGCCTCTACTGTCGGCTACAAAAAGAGCCGTGCGGTATTCGAAGATTTGTTCTATCAGAACATCAACCAGCCTGGCGGCCAATCATCTCAGAACACTGAGCTTCCGAGTGGCTTGATGCTAGGTGCGGGTTCTAAAGTGGTTGCGACGCAAAAAGTGCACACGCATGGTAATGCGCAGACAACGACCAACGCACTGGACATGATGGTTGAAGGCGACGGCTTCTTCCAAGTGACGTTGCCGGATGGCAACATCGGTTACACCCGTAACGGTCAGTTCACGTTAAATGGTGAAGGCACGTTAGTCACGTCGGGTTCTGGCTACCCTGTAGAACCTGAAATTGTGATTCCAGAAGATGCGATTTCTATCACTGTCGGTACGGATGGTGAAGTATCGGTTCGAGTCCGTGGTCAGCAAGACAACCAAGTCGTTGGTCAGCTAACCATTACAGACTTTGTTAACCCAGGAGGCCTAGAGCCAATTGGCCAGAACCTTTACTTACCAACGGGTGCCAGTGGCGATCCACAAGAAGGTGTTCCTGGTTTGGACGGTTTGGGTGAAATCCGTCAATCCATGCTGGAAGCGTCTAACGTGAATGTAACGGAAGAGTTGGTCAACATGATCGAAGCCCAGCGCGTTTACGAAATGAACTCAAAAGTGATCTCGTCAGTCGATAAGATGATGAGCTTTGTTAACCAGCAGTTATAACGGTTAAGAGCAAGAATTGAGGAGCTCACGATGAAACGTATTTGTCTACTTGCTTTGATTGCCACGATGTCGGGTTGTGCCATGTTAGAGCCGATTGAAACGGATGAAGTGACACAAGCAACGACGGTGGTTGATGCGGTAGAAGGCGATAAATCGAAAGAAGAGAGCAGCGGTATCGTGGATACACTGCGTGGCAGAAGCGATCCGGTTGCGGGTGATCCTGCATGGGCTCCGATTCATCCGAAAAAGAAACCTGAGCATTATGCTGCTGCAACAGGCTCACTGTTTAGCGCTGAGCACATTACCGATCTTTACGACGATTCCAAGCCACGTGGTATTGGCGACATTATTACTGTGACACTGGATGAGACTACCAGCGCCACGAAAAGCGCCAATGCCGATTTATCGAAAACCAATGAAGCGCAAATGGACCCGCTTCAAGTGGGCGGAGAAGAGCTGCAAATTGGTGGCAAATACAATTTCTCTTATGACTTAAATAACTCAAACTCATTTGCGGGTGACTCTTCTGCTAAGCAGAGTAACAGCATCAGTGGTTACATTACTGTTGAGGTGATTGAAGTTTTGGCAAATGGCAACCTCGTTATCCGTGGAGAAAAATGGATGACGCTTAATACGGGTGATGAGTACATACGTTTAAGCGGCACTATTCGTCCGGATGACATTAGTTTCGACAATACTATTGCATCAAACCGCGTTTCTAACGCAAGAATTCAGTACTCTGGCACCGGTGTACAACAAGATATGCAAGAGCCGGGTTTCTTGGCACGATTCTTTAATGTAGCGCTATAACACGCCGTGCTGACGGCAATTTGACTGCAAGAGATAAGTAAGCATGAAAAAACTCCTTTTAATACTGATGAGCGTTGCTCTGTTTGCTACCGCTGCCCAAGCTGCACGTATCAAAGACGTCGCGCAAGTGGCAGGTGTACGAAGCAACCAACTCGTGGGTTATGGTTTGGTTTCAGGCTTACCTGGCACAGGCGAAGCGAACCCGTTTACGGAGCAAAGTTTCGCCGCCATGCTGCAAAACTTCGGCATTCAGATGCCGCCGGGCACAAAGCCGAAAATAAAAAACGTTGCCGCAGTCATGGTAACGGCAGAGTTGCCGCCATTCTCTAAACCAGGTCAGCAAGTAGACGTGACAGTCTCTTCTATCGGTAGTGCCAAAAGTTTGCGTGGTGGTACGCTACTACAAACGTTCCTCAAAGGTCTCGACGGTCAAGTTTACGCGGTTGCTCAAGGTAACTTAGTGGTGAGCGGTTTCAGTGCTGAAGGCGCTGACGGTTCCAAAATCGTAGGTAACAATCCAACCGTTGGTCTTATCTCTAGTGGTGCGACAGTAGAGCGCGAAATTCCAAACCCATTTGGTCGTGGCGATTACATCACGTTCAACTTGCTTGAGTCAGATTTCACAACGGCTCAACGTATGGCGGATGCGGTAAACAACTTCCTTGGCCCACAAATGGCGAGTGCAGTAGACGCGACGTCGGTACGTGTACGTGCCCCTCGTGATGTCAGCCAGCGTGTGGCGTTCTTATCGGCAATTGAAAACCTAGAGTTCGACCCAGCAGATGGCGCAGCCAAAATCATCGTTAACTCTCGCACGGGTACCATCGTAGTTGGTAAACATGTTCGCCTTAAACCTGCTGCGGTAACGCATGGTGGCATGACGGTTGCGATCAAAGAAAACCTGAATGTTAGCCAACCGAACGGCTTTTCTGGTGGGCAAACCGTTGTCGTGCCAGACTCGGATATCGAAGTTAGCGAAGAGCAGGGCAAGATGTTTAAGTTCGAGCCAGGCTTAACGTTGGATGATTTGGTCCGTGCTGTTAACCAAGTCGGCGCAGCGCCGTCGGATTTGATGGCTATCTTGCAAGCATTGAAACAAGCTGGCGCCATTGAAGGCCAGTTGATCATCATTTAATGGTTAGGAGGTAGGTATAATGAACAATCCTAACGACATTGGTTTTATTCATGACATCAGTTCGCTGGATACCCTGCGTCAAAAAGCAGTGAAAGAAGGTAAAGATGGCGAGCAAGAAGCACTGCGTGCAGCGGCTCGTCAGTTCGAATCTATTTTCACCTCCATGATGTTGAAATCCATGCGAGAAGCCAACGAGGGCTTTGAGTCCAACATGATGAACAGCCAGAACGAGAAGTTCTACCGACAAATGCTGGATGAGCAGATGGCGAGTGAGCTCAGTTCGTCTGGTTCAATGGGCTTGGCCGATATGATTGTTAAGCAATTAACGGCTGGGCAAGGTAACGACAAGAGTGAAACGGCAATGCGTGATGCGGCAAATAATGCCGTGGAATATCGTCGTGTTGACCCGAAAAAAGCGCGTGAGATTGAACAGCGCTTGATTGAATCTGGTCAGCTATCTCGACCAAGCAATGAACCAACTCGATTCGATTCGCCAGAATCTTTTGTTAACTCGATGAAGCGATACGCGGAGAAAGCCGCGAAAGCCCTAGGTGTCGAGCCATCTCTGCTACTTGCGCAAGCGGCTTTGGAAACCGGGTGGGGACAAAAGGTAGTGAAGAACGCGCGTGGCAGCAGCAACAACTTATTTAACATCAAAGCAGATCGAAGCTGGCAGGGTGACAAAGTGACGACTCAAACGCTAGAGTTCCACGATAATACGCCAGTGAAAGAGACGGCAGCGTTTCGCGCCTACTCAAATTACGAAGACAGCTTTAATGACTTTGTGCGCTTTTTAAATGACAACCCACGTTACGAGACGGCATTGCAACAGCGAGGGAATTCAGAGTCCTTCATTCGCGGCATCCACAGCGCGGGTTACGCGACCGATCCGAATTACTCAGACAAAGTCCTGCAGGTGAAGCAGAAAATCGAAAGTATGTAATTTACTCTTCGCCAGTTAATGTTGTTTTCGAAGGCTTGCCACAGTGTAAGCCTTTACTTTTTCTGAACATTCACACCTCTCTTTTATTTGGCACACCTTTTGCTTTGATGTGTATAGGTGATCGGTTTTGCCGATTTTATTTCGTTTTTGGGGGCATGTATGGCGTCAGATCTTCTGAATGTAGGTACTCAAAGTGTGCTTACTGCTCAGAGACAATTAAACACCACTGGTCATAACATTTCTAATGTTAATACAGAGGGTTATAGCCGCCAGTCTGTTATCCAAGGTACGAATGATCCGCGCATGTTTGGTGGTTCTACCTACGGCATGGGTGTGCATGTGGAAAATGTTCGCCGCTCGTGGGATCAGTTTGCCGTGAATGAACTGAACCTGTCGTCGACCAACAATGCCAACAAAACGGATACCCAAGACAATCTTGATATGCTCTCTAGCATGTTGAGCTCTGTGGCATCGAAGAAAATTCCAGAGAACTTGAATGAGTGGTTCGATGCGGTCAAAACCATGGCAGATACCCCGAACGATTTGGGGGCACGGAAAGTGGTATTGGAAAAGGCGAAAATCTTCTCTGATACATTAAATGACTTCCATGAAACTGTGCGATTGCAATCTGACGTGACCAATAAAAAATTGGATATGGGCATTGAACGCGTGAACCAACTTGCCTTGGAAATCCGCGATGTGCATCGGTTAATGATGCGCACACCCGGTCCACACAATGATTTGATGGACCAGCATGAAAAGCTGGTTACTGAGCTATCTGAGTACACCAAAGTAACCGTAACCCCACGCAAAAATGCGGAAGGATTTAATGTTCACATCGGCAATGGGCACACGCTAGTTTCTGGCACGGAAGCAAGCCAGCTCAAAATGATTGACGGCTATCCTGATGTTCACCAAAGACGATTAGCGATGGTGGAAGGAGATGGCATTAAAGCGATCAAGTCTGACGACATGGATGGCAAAATCGGTGCCTTGCTTGAAATGCGCGACAAACACATTCCGCAACTTCAGGATGAAATGGGCCGTTTAGCGACGGGCTTTTCCTACAAAATTAATCAGCTGCAATCTCAAGGCCTGGATCTTAACGGTAAGATAGGTAAAGACGTATTTACCGACGTGAACTCTGAGCTGGTGGCAAAATCTCGAGTTTTTGCTGCGCCTGACTCTCAAGCAGATGTTGCGGTTTACATTGATGATATTTCAGCGATCAAAGGTGGTGAATATTCGCTACGTTATGATGGCGACCAGTATAGCGTGACAACACCGAAAGGTGAGCAAATGTCGTTGAACATTGATCAATCGGATTCTTCGTTTGTTCTGGATGGTATGAAAGTGCAAATCGGTGAAGGTCTTGCCGCTGGTGAGCGCGTATTATTGCGCCCAACACGAAGTGGCGCAGCCATCATCAAGATGGAAACCAATGATGCAAAAGCCATTGCAGCGCAAAGTTATGAAGCTTCAACCACTTTTGCTCAAGGTAACGCCAAGTTCAAAATTCGTGAGGCGGGGGATGTCAAAGAGTTTGAGGTCACCGTACAACCAGCCGACGAGAAACATGATAAGCCGTGGTTAAAGATCACGGACAACAAAGGCAATTTGCTATCGGACAAATACTCATACCCGCTAGACAAAGATAACCCGATGATTGAAATCTCAGTGCCGAAAAGTCATCCGCTGTATAAAAACGGCGATGCAACCGTGTTTGAGTTGAGCGAAGGTGCGCTGATGAATGACAAGTTCACCGCGAACTTGGTGCCTTCGGAAGGTGGTAATGGCAACTTGAGAAAAATGCAGAAGATCCAAACAGATAAGATGATGGACGGAAAATCCAGTACTTTGATTGATGTTTATCACAACCTCAATACCGAAGTCGGATTGAAATCTTCTACAGCAAACCGATTAGCCTCTGTCGCTCGCTTAGAGCATGAGGCGGCACAAGAGCGCGTTGCTTCTATCTCTGGCGTTAACCTCGATGAAGAAGCGGCCAACATGATGAAGTTTCAACAAGCGTACATGGCTTCATCACGTGTGATGCAAGCGGCGAATGATACCTTCAATACCATTTTACAACTGAGGTAAGGAGAAGAGATAAGTGCTAACCCGAATTTCTAGTTTCCATAACTATCAGTCCGTACAAAATGATTTGCGTCGTCAAGAGAATAAGGTTCACCATAACCAAGAGCAACTTGCTTCAGGGAAAAAGTTACTGAAACCTAGCGACGATCCCCTTGCGTCGCATTACATTCAAAATATTAGTCAGCAACAAGAACAGCTACAACAATACCTTAGCTCAATAGTGTTGGTGCGTAATCGTCTAGAAAACCACGAAGTTAATATCGCCAATGCAGAGAATTTTGTCGACGAGTCGAAGCGCTTAACGATGGAGATGATTAACGGTGCGTTTTCTGCGGAAGACCGACAAGCAAAGAAGCGTGAGCTAGAAGAGATTGCGAACAACTTCCTTAACTTAGTGAACTCGCAAGATGAATCTGGTAACTACGTGTTTGCTGGCACTAAGCCAAAAAGCCAACCATTCTATCGCGATAAAGACGGTAGTGTTCAGTACGCTGGAGACGATTACCAGCGCAAAATGAAAGTCTCCAGCATGCTTGAGATGCCAATGAACGATCCTGGCAGCAAGCTGTTTATGGAGATACCAAACCCATTTGGCGATTATCAGCCGAATTACGATCTACAAAATGGCTCTGAGTTGCTATTAAATAGAGCCACTAACGTTGATACGAAGGATGATGCCGCGTATCGCGTGACATTTGTCGATATGAACAACGGCAAATTTGGTTACCAACTAGAGCGTAACGGTAAAGTCGTGGATGCCGATGAGTTTTCTCCAGAAAAAGGCATTGAGTACAAAGGCCTGAAAGTGCACGTAAAAGGTCAAATTACGCCTGGCGACAGCATCGAGATCGAAAAGCGGGCAGAGTTCAGCATTTTCGATACCTTCAAGGATGCAATGGCGTGGTCAGATAAATCGGTGTCGGATACGTCGGCGACCGCCAAATTGCACCAAATGACAGAAGAATTTCACGCTGCTTTTATCCATTTGAATAAAGCGCGTACTGATGCCGGAGCTCGATTGAGCACGCTCGATATCCAAGAGCAAAACCACGAAGACTTTAATTTGTCTCTGGCGAAAGCGAAGAGCAACTTTGAGGATTTGGATTACTCTAAAGCCGTTATCGAGTTCAGTGAAAACTCGCGAGCGTTACAGGCATCGCAACAAGCATTCGGTAAGACCAAAAATCTAACGTTGTTTAACTACATCTAGTATGACACTCATACACAGTGTCTGATTTTGATGCCTTATGTGCAAAGCCTTAAGCGCGATAAATCGACGTAAATTGAGAGTCATGCTATGCGGCACGATTTTACCCAAAGCGGCAATGACGCGAGAGGCAAGTCGGCGGCAACAAAGTAGCGGTCAATATCTATGAAGCAAGATGAGCCTCATTATCCGGAAATGGTTTAGTGATAACGCTAACTTATTGTTTATGTGCTTCTTTTAAAAGCGGTGAAATAAATTTTATAAGTTGGCACACAAATTGTATTGAAAATATCAGAACAGATTTAGAGATTCTAAACCCTGCGTTTAAGGCAGATTTAGCAAGTAATTTTTACGGTCAGTGCTTATCCAAATGAGAGTAAAGCTGGCCGCTTCGCAAAAGCTTGCGAACTCAAAAGGAGAGCAAAATGGCTGTAACAGTTAGTACTAACGTCTCCGCGATGACCGCGCAGCGTTACCTAAACAAAGCGACTGACGAATTAAATACGTCGATGGAGCGCTTATCTTCAGGACATAAGATTAACAGTGCAAAAGATGATGCGGCAGGTCTACAGATCTCTAACCGCTTAACTGCACAGTCTCGTGGTCTAGATGTCGCAATGCGTAACGCGAACGATGGTATCTCGATTGCACAAACCGCTGAAGGTGCGATGAATGAGGCAACATCTGTCATGCAACGTATGCGTGACCTTGCTATCCAATCATCGAACGGTACTAACTCTCCGGCTGAGCGTCAGGCGATCAACGAAGAGTCAATGGCATTGATTGACGAGCTAAACCGTATCGCAGAAACCACGTCATTCGGTGGCCGTCGTCTATTGAACGGCTCATTCGGTGAAGCGGCATTCCAGATTGGTGCGAGCTCAGGTGAAGCAATGATCATGGGGCTAACCAGCATTCGTGCGGACGATACTCGCATGGGCGGTGTGACCTTCTTATCGGAAAACGGTAAAGATAAAGATTGGGGCGTTGACCCAGCTAAATCGGACCTAAAAATCACTTTGCCAGGTATGGGTGAAGACGAAGACGGCAATGTCGATGATCTAGAAATCAACATTAATGCAAAAGCAGGTGACGACATCGAAGAGCTTGCTACGTACATTAATGGTCAGTCTGATATGATCAACGCGTCTGTAAGTGAAGATGGCAAGTTACAAGTTTTTGTTGCACATCCAAACGTTCAGGGTGAGATTTCAATTTCGGGTGGATTGGCGTCTGAGCTTGGTTTGAGCGATGAACCTCTTAGAACATCAGTACAAGATATTGATATGACAACCGTACAAGGTTCTCAAAACGCTATCTCTGTGCTGGATTCGGCACTGAAATACGTGGATTCACAACGTGCGGACTTGGGTGCGAAGCAAAACCGTCTGAGCCACAGCATCAACAACTTGGCAAACATCCAAGAAAACGTTGACGCGTCGAACAGCCGAATTAAAGACACGGACTTTGCGAAAGAAACCACGCAAATGACCAAAGCACAAATTTTGCAACAAGCAGGTACATCGATTCTTGCTCAAGCGAAACAGTTGCCAAACTCTGCAATGTCACTATTGCAGTAGTTTACTTAGCCTGTACTCAATACATTCAGACGTGGATGGGAATGCAGGCTTTTGGCAAGCAACTTTATAATAGAATGAGCGGCTCTCTCATCTCTCACCTGCCAATTATTTTCAATGTAAAGTTGCACTCGGTATGCCGGAAATGTGTTCATTTCTCTTGATCTCCACATAGGCTCTGGCGACCAACCTAGCCCCAGTTCTCTCAAAGGAAAAGGGGCTTTTTCTTTTCTAATTCTCACGTCTATCGTCTGCGAACTTACCTTTAATTGTTTCCTTTTGCTGGTTTTCTATACAATTTAGCCCTCTCGGCTCGATTTGTGGAAACTTGAGCACTTTTTCTTACTTTTCTTCAATTTTATTAGCTAAATCTCGCAATGTTATTTTTTTAAATTTTTTTCTAAAGCTTCTGAATTTGGTGTCGTTAATAGAGGTAACTTTGAGAGAACTACTTGGTTTTCCGAGACGTCGGAAACCGCTACACCGGAAAATCAATTGGAGAAATCACCATGGCAGTGAATGTAAACACTAACGTATCAGCGATGACCGCTCAGCGTTACCTAAACAACGCAAACTCAGCTCAACAAACTTCTATGGAGCGTTTGTCTTCAGGTTTTAAAATCAACAGCGCAAAAGATGACGCTGCGGGTCTACAAATCTCGAACCGTTTGAACGTACAAAGCCGTGGTTTGGATGTGGCGGTTCGCAACGCGAACGACGGTATTTCAATTGCACAAACCGCTGAAGGTGCAATGAACGAGACCACTAACATTCTTCAACGTATGCGTGACTTGTCTCTACAATCAGCAAACGGCTCAAACTCGAAATCAGAGCGTGTGGCGATTCAAGAAGAAGTGACCGCGCTAAATGACGAACTAAACCGTATCGCAGAAACCACGTCTTTCGGTGGTAACAAGCTACTAAACGGCACACACGGTGCGAAATCGTTCCAAATCGGTGCGGATAACGGTGAAGCCGTGATGCTTGAGCTAAAAGACATGCGCTCAGACAACAAAATGATGGGCGGTGTGAGCTACCAAGCTGAAAGTGGTAAAGGTAAAGACTGGAACGTTGCTGAAGGTAAGAACGACCTAAAAATCAACCTAACGGACAGCTACGGCCAAGAGCAAGAAATCAACATCAGCGCAAAAGCGGGTGACGATATCGAAGAGCTTGCGACTTACATTAACGGTCAAACTGACCTAGTGAAAGCCTCAGTAGACCAAGACGGTAAACTGCAAATCTTTGCTGGCAACAACAAAGTCGAAGGCGAAGTCGAGTTTTCAGGCGGCCTATCTGGCGAGCTAGGTTTGGGCGAAGGTAAAAAAGTAACGGTAGATACTATCGACGTAACCTCAGTTGGTGGCGCACAAGAATCTGTCGCTATCATCGATGCGGCACTGAAATACGTAGACAGCCACCGCGCAGAGCTGGGTGCATTCCAGAACCGTTTCAACCATGCAATCAGCAACTTGGACAACATTAACGAGAACGTGAACGCGTCGAAGAGCCGTATCAAAGATACTGACTTCGCGAAAGAAACGACTCAAATGACCAAGTCACAAATTCTATCGCAAGCGTCAAGCTCAATCCTTGCGCAAGCGAAACAAGCGCCAAACTCAGCGCTAAGTCTGCTAGGTTAATCACCTTAATAAGACAAGATACAAAAGCCAGGCTCATCCCTGGCTTTTTTGCTTATCGGCTATTAACGATTTAGATGCGTCCCAACAGGATGTTCGACAAGGCACTCATATCGATTAGATGGTCTCTTTAAATACCAATGTTGCCGCGATGGTGGCGCAGAGACACCTGAGTCAAGCGGCAGCGCAAAACGTCGAGTCACAACGCAACCTAACTTCTGGTTTTCGAATTAACTCGGCGAGTGATGATGCGGCAGGTTTACAGATATCGAATACTCTCCATGTGCAAACGAGAGGGCTTGATGTCGCCTTAAGAAATGCGCACGATGCTTATTCGGTCGCGCAAACCGCGGAAGGCGCGTTACATGAGAGCAGTGATATTTTGCAACGGTTACGCTCTCTAGGGCTTCAAGCGGCAAATGGTAGTTACGATACCAGTGACCGACAAAGCATCCAATACGAGGTCGTAGCGCTGCAGGATGAGCTTGATCGTGTCGCGATCACGACAACATTTGCGGATAAAAATTTATTTGATGGTTCTTATGGCTCGCAAAGCTTTCATATTGGCGCGAACGCTAATTCAATCTCTTTGACGTTACGTAACATGCGTAGCCATATCCCAGAGATGGGAGGGCAGCATTATGTTGGTGATGCGGTCGATAAAGATTGGCGAGTCACTAAAGATAACCAAACTCTAAAAGTCGAATACCAAGACAGTAAAGGGCAAACCCAAACGGAATCCATTGGGCTCAAATTGGGTGATCGCATAGAACAGGTCGCCACTTACATCAATGCTCAACAATCGGTAGTGAGTGCCTCAGTAACGGAAAAAAATGAACTGCAATTCTTTGCCTCTACGATGAATACGCCAGAAGGAGTGGAGTTAGAAGGCAGTTTAGCGGATGAGCTTGATATAAGCACTGGTCAATTAGTCACAATGGATGACATCGATATGTCGACGGCTGGTAAGGCGCAGCTTTCAATTGGGGTGATTGATGCAGCGATCAAGTACGTTGATTCGCACCGAAGTGAAATTGGCAGCTTTCAGAATCGTGTAAATGGTTCGGTGGATAACTTAAATACCGTGAATCGGAGTGTTACGGAATCCAAGAGTCGAATAAGAGATACAGACTTCGCAAGAGAATCTACGGAAATGGTGCGTTCTCAAGTGCTCCAAGATGCGACAACTGCGTTATTGGCTCAGGCAAAACAAAGGCCGAGTTCGGCACTTGGTCTACTCAGTTGAATCTGGTAAGAAAGCATAAACTTCAGGTAATAAAAAACGCTGCCAATGGCAGCGTTTTTTCGTGTTCGGCTAAGTAAAAATTACTTAGTTACACGTAGAACTGGAGTTTCACCAACAGTTACAGAACCAGAAAGCTTGTTTAGCTCTTTGATTTCGTCCATGTTAGAGATAACAACTGGAGTTAGCGTTGACTTCGCTTTCTCTTCTAGAAGAGCTAGATCGAATTCAATTACAGTGTCGCCAGCTTTAACAGTTTGACCTTCTTCAGCGATACGCGTGAAGCCTTCGCCTTTTAGTTCAACTGTGTCGATACCGAAGTGAACGAAAAGCTCAACACCGTCGTCAGACTCGATAGAGAATGCGTGGTTAGTTTCGAAGATCTTACCGATAGTACCGTTTACAGGAGCTACCATTTTGTTGCCTGCTGGCTTGATAGCAATACCGTCACCAACGATTTTCTCAGCGAAAACAACATCTGGCACGTCTTCGATGTTTACAATCTCACCAGAAAGTGGCGCGATGATTTCGATAGCACCAGCGTCAGCGCTGTCATCAGATACAAGCTTCTTAAGTTTGTCAAACAGACCCATTGTGTCATGCTCCTAAGGTTTGGTTTTATTCTGTCGAATTATAGTATACCAATATAGCGCATTAGACGACTTTTTTCGCCGTCTAATGACCATTAAGTATTGAATTACTTGGTACTACCGATTACTGAGCTTTCTCAGCAATAAACTTTTCTACCACTGCTTCGATTTCTGCAGCTGTTGGTAAAGAAAGGGCTTCTTCAGCCATTGCTTTCACTTCTGCGAAGTTAGAGTTACGAACTACTTTCTTCACTTTAGGGATTGAAATGCCGCTCATTGAGAACTCGTCCAGACCCATACCTAGAAGTAGAAGCGTTGCACGCTCGTCACCTGCAAGCTCACCACACATACCAGTCCATTTACCTTCTGCGTGAGAAGCGTCAATAACTTGCTTGATCACGGTTAGTACTGCTGGTGATAGTGGGTTGTAAAGATGAGAGATCATCTCGTTACCACGGTCTACCGCTAGCGTGTACTGAGTTAGGTCGTTTGTACCGATAGAGAAGAAAGATACTTCCTTCGCTAAGTGGTGTGCAATCGCTGCAGCTGCAGGAGTTTCAACCATAACACCGATTTCGATGTTTTCGTCGAATGTGTGGCCTTCAGCGCGTAGCTCTTCTTTGTACTCTTCGATCGCTTTCTTAAGCTCACGGATTTCTTCAACAGAGATGATCATTGGGAACATGATACGCAGTTTACCGTGTGCAGACGCACGTAGGATGCCACGTAGCTGATCACGAAGGATTTCACGACGATCCAGACTGATACGTACAGCACGCCAGCCTAGGAATGGGTTCATCTCTTTTGGAAGATCCATGTATGGGAGATCTTTATCGCCGCCGATATCCATTGTACGGATGATCACAGCTTGACCGTTCATTGCTTCTGCAACTTCTTTGTACGCTTGGTACTGTTCTTCTTCAGTTGGAAGTGCAGTACGGTCCATAAATAGGAATTCAGTACGGTACAGACCAACACCTTCACCGCCGTTACGGAGGATACCGTCACAGTCTTTCACTGTACCGATGTTACCGCAAACTTCTACACGGTGGCCGTCAGTCGTTTCTGCGTGCAGGTCTTTCAGTTTCGCTAGCTCTTCTTTTTCAGCTAGGAATGCCGCTTTAACCGCTTTTGCTTCTTCTAGCTCAGCTTCTGATGGGTTAACAACAATCTTGTTGTTCATCGCGTCAAGAATCAGCATATCGCCATTCTTAACTTTTTTCGTGATGTCGTTAGTACCAACGATAGCTGGAAGCTCAAGAGAGCGAGCCATGATTGAAGTGTGAGATGTACGACCGCCGATATCACAAGCAAAACCAAGAACGTAGTCTAGGTTAATCTGTGCCGTTTCAGATGGTGTTAGGTCGTAAGCAACTAGGATAACTTCTTCATTGATGTCGCTAAGCGAAACAATGTTGATACCCAGTGCGTTTTTCACAAAACGAGAACCGATATCGCGGATGTCAGTTGCACGTTCTTTTAGGTATTCGTCATCTAGTGACTCAAGAGCACATGCTTGCTCTTCGATAACTGAGTGGATAGCGTGATCCGCAGTCATCTTGTCGTTTTTGATAAGTGCTAGGATCTCTTCTTCTAGCTCTTCGTCTTCAAGAAGCATGATGTGACCTTCAAAGATCGCTTCTTTTTCTTCACCAAACGTTTCAAGCGCTTTTTGCTTGATAGTTTCTAGCTGAGCTGCAGATTTGTTACGAGCGTCGAAGAAACGCTGAACTTCAGCTTCTACTTGATCGTCAGAAATAGTGTTTGTGTTTAGGACAATTTCATCTTCTTGAAGTAGTAGTGCTTTACCGATTGCAATACCAGGAGATGCTAGGATGCCTGAAATCATAGCCTTACCTTAAGTTTGGTCAACTTTATAAAACGGGAGAATAATGGGTGCGCTAACGAATAGTTTTAGCTTAGTTTTGAGCCTATTTCCAACGAAGCCATTTTGCTTTCACAAAATGGCTTCTGGAGTAGGAGACCGGATTAGTGTAGTTGGTCCATTAGTGCAACTAGGTGGTCAACTGCTTGCTGAGCTTGTGGGCCTTCAGCAGAAATAGTTACTTGAGTACCTTTTACTAGGCCTAGTGTTTGTAGTTTGAATAGGCTCTTAGCGCTAGCGCTTTTACCGTTAGAAGTCACAGTGATGTCTGCGTCGAATGCTTTTGCTTCTTTAACAAACTGTGCAGCTGGACGAGTGTGAAGGCCGTTTTCTGCTGTGATTTCTACTTGCTTCTCGTACATGTGATATACCCCAATAAATGTATTTTTTTGTTAGTTTGTGACTAGATTTTAGCTTAACTGCTTTACATCTTGTGCGCTAGCACGGGAAGAGTTCAAAGCGCGTCAGTTCTGATACTAGTCAAAAGTTTGGTAACTACGCAACTGTTTGCGTGCGTAATCACTTTGAAACCTTTTTGTGTTCTGCTTCTTTATTTTGAAGCTAGAAATAAAACACCCTGATATTACCAAAGGTAGGGCAGGGATCAACAAAAAAGCCCCTAAACGGGGCTTTTTTAAACTAAAAATTGATTTGAACACATATTATTGTTGGTTCTCTTTTTCGGTAAAGATACCTGCAAAGAGTGCTGTGCTTAGGTAACGCTCACCTGAACTTGGTAGAACGGTTACAATTGTTTTTTCTTCAAATTCAGGGAGTTCTGCAAGTCGGTTGGCTGCAACAACAGCCGCACCAGATGAGATACCAGCTAGGATACCTTCCTCTTCCATTAGGCGACGAGCCATCTCAATCGCTTCTTCTGAGGTGACTTGTTCAACGCGGTCAATAATGTCTAAATCGAGGTTACCTGGGATGAAACCAGCACCGATACCTTGGATTTTGTGCGGAGCAGGTTGGATTTCTTCGCCAGCAAGTGCTTGGGCAATAACTGGAGACTCTGCTGGCTCAACTGCGACAGAAGTGATGGCTTTGCCTTTTTCACCTTTGATGTAACGGCTTGTACCTGTGATAGTACCGCCCGTACCGACACCAGCAACGAATACGTCGATTTCACCGTCTGTCGCTTCCCAAATCTCAGGGCCCGTAGTCTTTTCGTGGATCTCTGGGTTAGCAGGGTTGTCAAATTGTTGAAGAAGTAGGTACTTCTCAGGGTTGCTTGCTACGATTTCTTCTGCTTTAGCAATCGCCCCTTTCATGCCTTTCGCCGCTTCAGTCAGCTCAAGGTTAGCGCCCAGTGCTTTAAGTAGCTTACGGCGTTCTAGGCTCATTGATTCAGGCATGGTCAATGTTAGCTTGTAACCGCGAGCGGCCGCTACGAATGCTAGAGCAACACCTGTGTTACCACTGGTAGGTTCTACAAGCTCTACACCTGGCTTAAGAAGCCCCGCTTTCTCTGCTTCCCAAATCATGTTTGCACCGATACGGCACTTAACACTGAAGCTAGGGTTACGCGCTTCAATTTTCGCGAGAACTTTGCCTTTGCTTACTTTGTTTAGACGAACGAGAGGTGTATTACCGATAGTAAGAGAGTTATCTTCGTAGATTTTGCTCATAGTGATGTTCCTTCATTACACGTTGTGTGAATATGGATAGAAGAATATGCGGTATGAAAAAAAGGGAAAAGGATTAAAAAGTTATATCTTATTAGGTTGGCCCAGAACTCGATAAAAGAAAAGGGAAAAGCTGGTGCTGATCCCTTTCCTTAATCTCTAATCGACTATCGTTGGTGCTTAAACTCCGCCACCCACATAGCGGTTGCGCCACATATTGCTACAGGCATGACAATGAGGTTCAAAATTGGGATCGTCGTAAACACAGACACCAATACCCCAAAGCCATAGGCCTTACCTTGCTTTTGTTTCAATTTGTAACGCATGTCGTTAAATGGGATTTTATGGTTATCAAACGGGTAGTCACAATATTGAATCGCGAGCATCCAAGCGGTAAAAATAAACCATAAAAATGGGCCTACTGTTTGCCCAAGGGCAGGGATGAGCAATAACAGGAATAGGCCTATTGCTTTAGGTAAGATGTAAAGCAGCTTTCTCCACTCACGAGCTAAAACGCGAGGAACATCTTTCAGAACGGCAGTGAATCCATCATCATTTACTTTTTGTCCCGTTAAGTACTCTTCCACTTTTTCAGCTAAGAGGCCATTGAATGGCGCGGCGATAAAGTTCGCGAGCGTGCTGAAAAAATAGGAGAAGGTAGCGAGTATCGTCAGAGCGAGTAAAGGCCAAAGAATGTAAGTTAACCAGGATAAAAACTCAGGCAGCTGCCCAATCCAGTCTTCGATCCATATATTAAGGTTTGAAAATAGATAGAAGATGGCACCACCCACAAGCAAGATATTTGCAAGTAGAGGTAAGATGACAAAGCGTCTGATTTTAGGGGCAAGTGCCAATTGTATCCCGTATAGAAAATAACCGAATCCGGTTCTCTGCTGATTGTTTTGCTTCATGTCTATTTTGGCTTCGTGTAAATGAAAACTCATTGTACCTGTGAGGGCTTTTCTTTCAATGCCCTGACAAATGACGTCTTGTTAAGTGGAATCGTGGCAAGAATCACAACAAAAAACGGAACTTCTTGCATTAAGTTGTTCTAAATCTACATATAGTTTTGGTAAAGTAAACGTATCATTCAGATTTATTGCACTTGGGTTGCTGCTCAAGGAACTGCGAGTAGTAAAAACAAGTATATTGAGAGTAAATAATGCAGGAATTGCGATTCGTACTCATTGTTGTTGGCGCATTAGCCATCGCGGCATTGCTGTTTCATGGTTTGTGGAGCAGTAAAAAAGAAGGCAAAGCAAAGTTTGGTAACAAGCCGCTTGGTAAGCTGGATGTTGACCAAGGGGACAAAAATGATCTTGTCGAGAAAGAACGAGACTTCGCTCCCGCTCCTGAAGATGACTTTGAGATCATTCGTAAAGATCGCAAAGAACCAGATTTTGGGATGGCGAGTTCTTTCGACAACAAATTTGAATCTGACCCGCTATTCGGTGGCCCATCTGAAGTAACACAGACACAGCAGGAGCCAGATGACATCCCTTCATTTGTTGCAGAAAAAGATAAAGAAGAGGACGTTGAGCCTGTTGTTCAAGCACCAGTAGTTGAAGAGCCACTCCAGCCTGCTGTGGAAGAAGAAGCTATTCCCGCCGCGTTTGATATTACTGAGAAAGAACAGCAAGTCGAAACGGTTAGCGACCCTGTCGTTGTAGAGCCTAAGGAAGAGCCAAAGCCAGAACCTGAAATGCAAGTGATTGTATTGAATGTGCACTGCGCGGGTGAAGAGCCATTTGTTGGTACTGCTTTATTTGAGAGTATGCAACAAAACGGCTTAATTTATGGCGAGATGGATATTTTCCACCGTCATGTCGACTTGTCCGGTAACGGCAAAGTGTTGTTTAGCGTAGCTAATATGATGCACCCTGGTACGTTTGAGCATGCTGATCCTGCTGAGTTTACAACGAAGGGGATTTCATTCTTCATGACATTGCCTTGTTATGGCGAGGCTGAACAGAACTTCAACTTAATGCTCCGAACTGCGCAGCAAATTGCTGATGATTTAGGTGGCAACGTTCTTGATGACCAGCGTAACTTAATGACACCAGACCGTTTAGCGTCTTATCGACGTCAAATAGTTGAGTTTAATGCCGCTAACGCATAATCTTAACAGCAAATAATAATAGGGCTCCGGATGGAGCCCTTTTTCTTGGATTTCCCAACCTCACCGATTGAAAATACACGGGGCTTTACTATGTCTGAATCAGTACTTCAGCGATTAGAAGAACTAAAAGAGTCGTTGCATTACCACGCTGTGCGTTACTACGTGGAAGATAACCCAGAGATCCCTGATGCCGAGTACGACCGCTTAATGCGAGAGCTCCTGGATATTGAAGCTGAGAACCCTGATTTAATTACCGTAGATTCACCAAGTCAACGTGTCGGTGGACAACCTCTCTCTGCGTTTAGCCAAGTGACACATGAAGTACCGATGCTTTCGCTTGATAATGCGTTTGATGACAGCGAACTTGATAGTTTCCATAAGCGAGCACAAGAGCGGGTGGGCAGTCAGAGTGTGAAAGAATACTGTTGTGAGCCGAAACTGGATGGACTCGCAGTTAGTTTACTGTATGAGAACGGTGTGTTAGTTCAGGCGGCAACACGAGGCGATGGCACTACTGGCGAGAACATCACAGAAAATGTACGTACGATTAAAGCCATTCCTTTAAAACTCAGGGGTAATGACTGGCCAAATCGTCTTGAAGTTCGTGGTGAAGTCTTTATGCCGAAAGCTGGGTTTGAAAAGCTCAATGAATTAGCAAGGAAGAAAGGCGAGAAAATCTTTGTTAATCCACGTAATGCTGCGGCAGGTAGCTTACGACAATTGGATTCACGCATTACGGCTTCTCGTCCGCTTAGCTTCTATGCATACAGTGTAGGCGTGGTGCAAGGCGCTGAATTGGCGGCAAGTCACTACGAACGCTTCTTGCAAATTAAATCTTGGGGATTACCAATGTGCCCGGAGACCAAGCGAGTTGGAAGTTTGGCGGATGTAAAAGCTTACTACCAAGATATCTTGCAGCGTCGTGATGCCCTTCCTTATGAGATCGATGGTGTCGTCATTAAAATTGACGATATTGCCGTGCAAGAGCGTCTTGGATTTGTTGCTCGCGCTCCACGTTGGGCGATTGCCTACAAATTCCCGGCTCAGGAAGAAATGACGACGTTGAATGAGGTGGAATTCCAAGTCGGTCGTACTGGTGCGATTACACCTGTTGCTAAACTAGAGCCTGTATTTGTTGGCGGGGTAACGGTAAGTAATGCGACGCTTCATAACGCAGATGAGATAGAACGTCTGCAAGTTAAGATCGGTGATCACGTTGTGATTCGTCGAGCGGGTGACGTTATTCCTCAAGTCGTTTCTGTCATCAAAGAGCGTCGACCAGAAACGGCGCGAGATATTATTTTCCCAACTCAGTGTCCGGTTTGTGGTTCGCATGTTGAGCGGATCGAAGGAGAGGCGGTAACACGTTGTACGGGTGGCTTAGTTTGCCAAGCCCAACGTAAACAAGCGCTAAAACACTTTGTGTCTCGTAAAGCGTTAGACGTTGACGGTCTAGGCGATAAAGTGATCGAGCAACTTGTTGACCGTGAGATGGTGAAAACTCCTGCTGACTTATTTAAGTTATCTGCGGGGATTTTAACGGTATTAGATCGCATGGGGCCAAAGTCTGCGCAGAACATTGTGAATGCGTTAGAAAAATCCAAAGAAACAACGTTACCTCGCTTTTTGTATTCGCTGGGGATTCGTGAAGTTGGCGAGGCAACCGCCGCAAACCTAGCAATGCACTTTAAAACGTTGGAAGCCATCCAAAATGCTAACGAAGAGCAGTTAATTGAAGTGCAAGACATCGGTGCTGTGGTTGCTCAACATATTACGACTTTCTTCAGTGAAGAGCAGAACCAAGCGGTGGTTAAAGATTTGCTTGAACAAGGGATCCACTGGCCAGAGATTAATACTACTGAGCAGGTAGGGGAGCTACCGTTAGAAGGTAAGACAGTCGTATTGACAGGAACACTTTCTCAATTAGGTCGCACAGAGGCTAAAGAAGCCCTCCAATCCCTAGGTGCAAAAGTGACAGGCAGTGTTTCTAAGAAAACGGATATTTTGTTTGCTGGTGAAAATGCAGGTTCGAAGTTGGCAAAGGCACAAGAACTGGGTATCGAGATCAAAACAGAACAAGACTTACTCGAGTTGATGAATTAAGTCTTGTCAAAAAAGCTAAAAAATAACTAAAAGCCCCACATAGTAAGCATGTGGGGCTTTTTCTTGCTCATAATTAAGTGCTTTTTGATTGAGTTATTTGTGCTTTTTATCTTTTCAGTGATCAAGATCTCCCATTGAATTATTAAGGTTTTTTACTTCTTTAGTCTGCGAGTGACTTCAAGTTGGAATTCTAATGTGTGTTTTAAGTTATTGATATTTAATGTTTAACTGTCTTTTTATGTTGGTGTTGTTAAAAGTAAGATCTGGATCAACAACTTATATGGAACTTTGGACTGGCTCATATTTTTTTAGAAAAAAAATAAGTTCCGTTTGGATGTTTTTAGCTGCGAAGTTAGTCTTAATCACGTGGATACACGGTGTGTATGCAGGAACTAAAAAAAGCCAAATTAGAAATAATGAGGTTTGATCAGGAATTTACTTCTCTCCTTCGGCGGCCAACTAAAGGTGAGATAGAAAAATACAGCTATATCCATTTTTAGGAGTTTTTCCATGGACAAATTTTTTAAGGTTTCAGCGTTAACCGCAGCAATGTTTGGTGTTGTTGCTGTTGCTCCAGCTACAGCGTCTACTGAAAGTGCAGCAGGTGGCGAGTACGTAGAGAAAGTGAACGAATTTATGCAAGACTCTAGTCTTAATGCATTATTTCTAGTTGATACTCGTTCTCGTACTCGTACAACAGGTAAGCCTGGCGGTGAAAACGGTGACCGTTGGAGTCGTCTAAACTACTCTTCTTACAACGCAATTTTAGACTTTACTTCTGGCTACCACGATGGTTGGGTTGGTGCAGATGTTGCGGCTTACTATTCTGGCGACCTTTACAACGATAGCCTTTACAATTCAAACGAAGGCTACCTATGTAACGAAATCTCAACTTGTAACAACCTAGACTGGGGTGCAGGTGATGGTCAACAGCTTAAAGTTTACAAAGCAGCACTGAAGTTCAAAGCAAACGAAAGCTTCAACGCGCGCTTTGGTATGCTACAAGCGGGTGGTAACGGTACTATTGGTAACGTTTGGAGTTTCGTACCTGGTACTTACCGTGGTTTCGAACTGAACGCTAAACTAGGTGATTTCAACCTAAGCTACTTTGGTGCAGACCAATTTACAGCACCTTGGCTACTTCACGAAGATGACTACGCGCCAGCGCTTTGGTCTGATACTTCATGGAGCTACCTACACTCTCTAGGCCTAAACGGTAACCTAACTGACAGCTTGTTTATGCAACTTGGTTTGGGTCAAGCTACTGGCGTTCAATATGCAAATGGTATCGACTGGGGTGCAGGTCAAGTAACTAGCTACCACAACGAAACTGACAACACTTCTTACAAGGCTTACTTGAAGTACACTGTGAGTGACCGTACAACTCTAGCATTTGATTTCTACGGTGTTGACGATGATGTGAAATACGATGGTCTAGGTTTCCACACTGGTCTATCTTTGAATCAATCTTTCGGCAAGCTAGCTTGGATGTCTGAGCTACGCTACACAGACACAGACAACCGTGCTGACTTCGTTCCACGTACAATTCATACTTACGGTATGAACAACGGTACTTGGTCTCAGTGGTGGGATGCACTGTCTGACTGGAACAAAGCAGGTGAGCTAGCGTGGTACAACCGTCTATCTTACAACCAAGGTAACGGCTGGAACTACTACCTAGGCTTTGGTTACGGTACTGGTGCTGATTCTGCAGCAAGCGGTGCATCAGGTGACTGGGATTACGAAAGTGAATACGCAGTTAACGCGACAGTATCTTACTCTCTACAGAGTGGCGCACTGAAAGGTTCTACGATCCGTCTACACGGTACAATCCTAGAGCGCGATGAGTACGCTGGTGCTGGTGATGCGGATGAAACGGACCTACGTCTACAAGTTCTTATCCCTTACAGCTTCCACTAATACTTAGTGAGATAATGAAAAGGAGCCGCTAGGCTCCTTTTTTATTTTACTTCTCGACCATCATATATTTTGCAATATAACGGCGGTAGCATATGCACGTTACCGTTTGGTAACTCACACTTTATCTCTGGGGCTAGCGTACGACCACCTGAAGCACTATTGGCATGAGTCGTTAATGGAGCTAGGGCAAAACATGCTAACAATAGACCAGCTAAAAATTTCATAATCATCACCTTAATGTAGACATTGAATATCTACTTGCTTGGGTAAATAATGACTTTACTGAAAAGTAAGGTATCAATAGTTTCTTTATATCTAACTACTGACTTCTATATTAGTTCCATTCCCCGCCTCTAAATCGACACGTTTCACTTGGAATATTAGTGACATCACCACTTGGCAATTTACATTCGACTATCGGTCCTAAATTAGTTGTACCACCATTTCCGTTGGTGTAGGCAAAGGAAGAAAAAGAAAAGATACCGCATAACATTAAAAAGAGAAGTTTCTTCATAGTACGTCCTCTTACTTACCAAATAAAAAGCATTCAACTTAAATGCTTATGCGTTAAGTATGTATGGGGGGGCAAAAAGATCAAAAAATAATTCAATAAAGTTTTATTTTTTAAAATAAATTTAGAAAGATAATTTATATCGATATATTTCTATCTTATTGATTATCGTATGATGAAGAATTAAATAATTGGAAGAAGAGGGTAGGATATTAATAATATTTATGCTACTTATTTTTTGTTCGATTTTAATTAAATCAATGAAATGAAAGCGGTTGTTTAGATTAAAGTAATGGAGCATAGTTTGCCCCATTACTTTGGCATAAATTACTTAGAATCAGGCTCAATGATTAAAATAATACCATCGATATCTTTTATTTTAACGCGCGTTCCTGCTGGAAGTGCTTGATCCGACTGTGCCGACCACGTGGTATCGGCAACCTTGATACGATTGAGCCCAACAGAAAAGTCCTCTTCAATGGTAAGTGTGCGTCCGATTAACTGCTTATACTTTTGGTTCAGGTCTCTTTCTTGGTCTTCTTTCTTGTCTTGAGACCATTGTCGTCGCCACCATAACCAAGTGGTGATTAAGCTGAAACTTGCAAAGCAAAGCCATTGTAATTGCCAGCTCATTGACAAAACGGTCATTAGTGCCCCAACGATAAGTGCAGAAACTCCGAGCCAGAGAAAATATCCCGCCGTCCCAAGTAGCTCTACCGCTAGAAGTGCAAAACCGAAGGCTAGCCAATACCAGAAAGAGATACCTTCCAGCAAACTGAAAAAGTCCATAAGTTATTCTTTATCTTGTTGTTTAAACATCTCTGCTATCCCTGCAACCGAGCCCATTAGTCCGGTCGCTTCTAATGGAAGCATAATGATTTTGCCGTTTTCGGCTTGACCAATGCTTTTGATCGCTTCGGTATAGCCTTGAGCAATGAAGTAATTGACGGCTTGCATATCGCCTTTGGCAATCGCTTCAGAAACCATATAAGTCGCTTTTGCTTCTGCTTGCGCGGCGCGTTCACGAGCTTCAGCATGGAGAATAGCAGACTGCTTTTCGCCCTCAGCTTTTAATATCTCCGATTGCTTATGACCTTCAGCCTTTAAAATTTCAGCTTGGCGTACCCCTTCTGCTTCGAGAATCTCCGCTCGTTTATTTCGCTCGGCTTTCATTTGAGCATTCATCGCTGCCGTTAGATCGGATGGTGGCTGGACATCTTTTATTTCAATTCGCGTGACTTTTACACCCCACGGGTTGGTGGCTTGGTCAACAATTGCCAGCAGCTTGGAGTTGATCATGTCGCGCTGACTCAGCATTTCGTCCAACTCCATTGAGCCTAAAACGGTACGGATATTGGTGAGAGTTAAATTTCTAATGGCATGTTCCAAATCGTTGACTTCATAAGCCGCTTTGGCAGCATCGATGACTTGAACAAATCCGACCGCATCAATAACCACGTTAGCGTTGTCTTTTGAAATAACTTCTTGCGCTGGAATATCAAGAACGCGCTCCATCATGTTGACTTTTTGCCCTATCTTATCAACAAATGGGATGATCAAGTTTAAGCCGGGTTTTAGCGTATGGGTGTAGCGTCCGAAGCGTTCGACTGTCCAGTTATTTCCTTGTGGCACCGTCTTAATGGCTGAAGATAAGATAACTACAGCAAGAACGACGAAAATACCGATGGTAATCAGTGAATCAATTGGCATGAGTTATTCCCTTAAGTGCATAATGTCCGATTCATTTTTACCTATTTATAGACAATAGACAATTGAAGTTCTGAGAACCTTAAGAGGTTATTGGTTTTTTATATAACAAAGGCCGGAATATCCGGCCTTTAGTTGAAGTTTCGCTTTTCAGCGAGTTAGTACAGAATCGAATACAGCTGACGGCGATATTTGCTTGCTAATGCGTTGCCTTGACCTAGCGCGCTGAGAATATCCATAAAAGTCTTCTTCACTTCACCGTCTTGGGCGCCCAAGTCTTTTTTAAGAATATTCCACAGCAGTTCCAGCGCTTCTTCATCACGACCCACTTGGTTGTACTGTACCGCCAATTCACAAGCAAGTTCGAAGTTTGCCATGTCTGCTGCGTATGCTTGTTCTAGTCGTTGTAACTCAGGGCTATCTGCAGCCTGCAAATGCAGCTCGAGCTTGGCTATTAGACTCTTGTAGTAGTTATCTTGATACTCAAGAGGGATAGCGTTCAGTAGTTCTTGGGCTACATCAAATTGTTTGGTTTCTAATAAACAATCAGCCATCGCGAGTTTCACATCACCACGCTCTTGCAGTTCTGGCGGCAAAGTGTGGATGATGCTTAAAGCCTGAGCATGCTCACCTTGCTGAAGAAGTTCACTGACTTGCTTTAATAGCTGTTCATCTGGGCTTGGCAAATGCTTTTGTAGCATGGTTGCAATGGCATCAATTGGCTGAGGGCCACCCAATCCATCGACGGCTTGACCATTTATAAACAGCGCGATAGTTGGCAATACTTGCACACCAAATTGAGACGCTAGAGCCGGCTGATCTTCACAATTTAATAAAGCAAGCGTAAATGCACCGTTGTACTGTTGAGCAAGAGATTGCAACTCAGGGAGTATCTGTGCGCTTTCTGGTTGAGCATTGGCCCAAAAGTGGATCAGAACGGGCGTGTTCATTGATCCTTCAAGAGTTTCGCGAAAGTTCTGTTCTGTTATCTCAACGATAAATGGGGATTGCATCAGAGTATCCTTGCTTTGTGTCTTGTCGTTGATAATAGATATGGAGTTGATTTAAGGGAAATTCAAGCGATGGTTGCTAATCGTCATCAATAATGAATCATTCTATTTTGTGAAAGGATGCGGTAAGAGAATAGTGTTACTGCTGAATAGGTGTAAGGCAAAAAGAAAACGCTGCCGAAGCAGCGCAGTTCTAATGCTATTTGTTAGTGCGGTATCAAAATAGGATGAACATGGTCAACACTACACCCACACTAAGCCAGTTAAGCTGATTTAATGTCATTATTGCCTCGCAGTAGTAAAAACATTGCTACAAAACGTAATGGGTGGCGATACCAAATCTAAGCAACTCATTCACTTTAGGCTGAATAGTGCTCACTGAATTGCGTAGAAATTGATTCGTTTGCTTGAGGTTTTTTTAACCTACATGCTCATAATGACATCACATTGTTACGATGAAATTACATTGTGACAAAACTTTTTTATGCAGCTTGTCGCAAAATTTTATCAAGCACACGGGTTGGTAATAACCTTTTCAAGATTGCGAATAATTTAGTCGGCGTAGTAATTCGATAGCGAATTTTAGGTGAAGCGCTAGTTAATGCATGAAGAACAGGTGCGACGCAGGACTCTGCAGGTAAAACAAATCGATTATTAGATTTGTCGTTGTTGAGTCGCTCTCTTTGTCCTTCATAGGCGAGGCGGTGAGGGCTGGATTCAATATCAATCCACTTCTCGAAGGCTTTTAATGCATTGTTTCTAAATTGAGTTTCGATAGGCCCAGGTTCTATCAATGCCACTTTGATATTCGTATCCGCAAGCTCTAGCCGTAGTGTGTCAGTCCAGCCTTCTAGGGCAAACTTTGACGCATTGTAGGCGCCGCGGTATTTCATTGCAGCAAAGCCTAGAACGGAACTGTTTTGTATTATGCGTCCTTCGCCTTGTATGCGCATATGAGGAAGCACTTCTCTGACTAACTGGTGCCAACCAAAAAAGTTGGTCTGAAATTGAGCTTGAAGAGCCTCGGTGGGCAAGTCTTCCAATGCACCGGGCTGGCCATAGGCACCATTGTTGAACACGGCATAAAGCTTACCCTCTGCTAGCTCTAATGCTTGCTTCACGCCCGAAGAAATACTTTCAGGGCTGTTTAGGTCTAGCTTGATGCAGGTTAGCCCTTCATTAATTAGACGTTGGACATCTTGCTCTTTCCTACAAGATGCTATGACATGAAATCCCTCGTTTTGCAGGGCGTGAGCGCACACGTAACCGATACCGGTTGAGCAACCCGTAATAAGAATCGACTTTTTCATAAATTAAGCCTCAAGAAACATTGAATGAGGTCATCATTCATCAGCTCCGGTCATGAAGCAAGTGCTTGAGTGCTGGCTCTATTCTGGAGTAGCTAAATTTGAAGCCAAGTTCGGTGAGCTTTTTGGGTTTTGCTCTCATGCTATCGAACAATAAGCAGGAAGATTCACCCATTAGGAGTTCCATTGCCCATTTAGGCGTGAACAAGATATGTGGTCGTTTGAGCGTTTTTGCCAACGTGCCGCTAAAGATACGGTTAGTCACAGGGTGAGGTGCGCACATATTGAACGCACCGTGGGCATGTGGTGTTTCAAGCAAGTACATGATGGCGCGGACCATATCCAGAATGTGAATCCAAGGCATGTACTGGTTACCGTTCCCGAGCGGGCCGCCTACGCCAAGTTTGTAAGGTAAGAGCATTTTCGCCAACGCACCGCCATTAAGGCCGAGCACCACGCCAGTTCGCAATAGACAAACACGTGTTTGTTCAGACTCTGCGCGTTTGGCTATTTGCTCCCACTTTGCACAAACCTCGTGAGGAAAGTCTTCACTGTTAACATGCAGGCACTCATCAAACGGGTGGTCTTGTTGATCGCCATAGTAACCAACGGCCGAGCCACTAATAAAAACAGCGGGAGGTTCTGTGCTGGCGTGGATCAGCTCAACGATTTGTTCGGTAATTTTCCAGCGACTTTTGCAGATTTTTTCTTTCTGCTCACTGGTCCATCTTTTATCTGCGATAGGCTCACCCGCAAGATTAATTATGGCATCAATGTGATTGAGATCGGCGAATGACTCAAGCGAGTTAAGGTATTCGATATTACCCAAATCAGCGTGTTGGAGGCGTTGTTTTGCATGCTCTGGAGAGCGTGTAAGTAGCAGAACTTGGTGAGTGGATAGCAGCTTGAGCAACTCCGAACCAATAAACCCAGTGCCACCTGTGAGTAATATCTTCATGTTATCTCTTTGAATGTACACGTATTAGAACATTATAGTCGTTTTGTGCTGAGCTTGATCATCTCAACACTATTATTTCTAGGATAGTGGCAAGCCTGTAGCGAGGCTACTGACTTCACATATTGAAAAAATGTAACTAAATGTTATGCATGGCGCTAATTCGTTCACGGTAGGAGAACTAAATCTATGCCAGACTAGAAACATCGCTACCGGAACAAGCGTAATCAGTTTGCACCATCAAGGAGGATAGGTATGGAAGCATTTGTTGCTCTTTTTCGAGCGCTCCTTAATAGTGCTCGCGATCTGCTACCCATCGTTGTTGTTATCACTTTTTTCAATTAGTTGTTTTGCAAGAGCCACTTCCTAATCTCATCTCCATTCTTTTTGGCTTATTGCTTGTGGTTTTAGGGTTAACGTTTTTTATTTTTGGTCTAGAGCTTGGTCTTTTTCCTATCGGAGAGAGTATGGCTCAAGCCTTTGCAAAAAAAGGCAGTGTGTTCTGGTTGTTAGTTTTTGCGTTTTGTTTAGGCTTTGGCACCACGATCGCCGAGCCTGCATTAACGGCCGTAGCAGAAGAAGCATCAGAAGTTGCGGCAGAAGGCGGGATGATCACAAACTCAGAGCAATCCATGCAGGATTATGGACAAGGGCTACGAGTAACGGTGGCACTTTCTGTGGGGATCGCCATCGTTATTGGCGTTCTGCGCATCTTAAAAGGGTGGCCAATTCATTACATGATCATCGGCGGCTACGTCGGCGTTGTAGTCCTGACGTGGTTTGCACCTGAAGCCATTATTGGCGTTGCTTATGATTCTGGAGGTGTGACGACGTCGACTATCACCGTGCCTTTGGTCACTGCTCTAGGGGTTGGTTTAGCATCGGCGATTAAAGGGCGCAACCCCATGGTGGATGGTTTTGGTTTGATCGCTTTTGCCTCGCTTCTACCGATGATGTTTGTGATGGTTTACGGAATGGTCGTAACATGATTTCAATTGAACATTTCCTAGACACTTTATTATCGACCGTTCGAGATGTCATTCCCATCGCCAGCATTATTTTTGGTTTTCAGTTAGCGGTGTTAAGGCGTCCAGTTAACAACCTTAAGAGGGTTTTGCTTGGGTTTGTTTATGTGATTCTTGGGCTCGCTCTTTTTTTGCTCGGATTAGAAATGGCTCTGTTTCCGCTCGGAGAGACCATGGCTGTGCAACTGACGGCGCCGGAATTTTTACAAGAGTTTAAAGTTTCTGTGGGAAAAGCCTTAGTGTGGGTCGACTACTATTGGGTGTATACCTTCGCCTTTTTTATCGGTTTTAGTACCACGATTGCTGAGCCTTCTCTAATCGCTGTAGCGATAAAAGCAAACCAAGTTTCTGGTGGCAGTATCAGTATTAACGGTTTACGCGTGGCCGTTGCATTTGGGGTGGCCATTGGCATCGCGCTAGGGAGCTATCGGATTGTTGTCGGTGACCCTATTCACTATTACATCATTGCGGGTTACATCGTGGTTGTGATTCAAACGTTTTATGCGCCAAAGCTTATTGTTCCACTCGCCTACGATTCTGGAGGCGTCACGACTTCTACTGTCACTGTTCCGCTTGTAACCGCACTAGGGCTGGGGCTTGCTTCTACCGTCCCAGGAAGAAACCCAATGATTGATGGCTTTGGCTTGATCGCTTTTGCCAGTCTGTTTCCTATGATCTCTGTGATGGGCTATGCGCAAATAACCCAATGGCTGAATAAAGATGTCTCGGAGGACGAAGAAAATGCGCTTTAAATTGATACTTGCGTTTGTTGAAGACAGCAAAACAGACAAGGTACTGGACGCTGCTCGCGAAGCTGGCGCGACTGGTGCGACAGTGATTAATAACGCTCGTGGACAAGGCTTAAATCAAAAGCGAACGTTTTTTGGCTTAACGCTGGAAGTACAAAAAGATGTGCTGCTGTTTGTCGTTGAGGAGCACCTTTCTCGACACATATTAGAAACCATCAATGAAGTTGGTGAGTTCGACCGAGAGTCGGGGCAGGGCATTGCTATTCAGATCGATATTGAGGATGCAGTCGGTGTCGCGCATCAAGTAGAGACGTTGACCAAAGTGGTCGAGGATGAGTTATGAGCAGTCAAACGATAATTAGAGTTCGAGATGTAATGGCGGCTACTTATGTAATGGTTGATGGGCTAATGACAGTTTATGAAGGCATAACGTTGGCTAAAAAATACCAAGTCAAAGCGCTGGTGGTGAAAAAGCGAGATGACAACGATGAATATGGCATCGTCTTGATGAATGATATTGCCAAAAAGGTGCTGGCGAATAATCGCTCTCCACAGCGCACGAATATTTATGAAATCATGACCAAGCCCGCTTTGTGTGTCGACCCTGATATGAATGTGAAATATTGTGCGCGCCTATTTGAACGATTTGGCATTAGCCGAGCTCCTGTCATTGAAGATGGGGAGGTCATTGGCATGGTGAGTTATAACAATATTGTCATCAATGGCATGGTGCGAGAAGAAGTGTAATAGGTTGATATAAATGAAAAATCAACGCATTTTTTCTCAAGTCAGCGACTGTTACAAAGAACTAAAATATTTAATATATGTTAGGTTGCATATGTGTTAATTCACCATTATTCTTTGCGCCCTAAGTCTATTGTCGAGGAATTTGTATCATGCCTTTAGTCTCTTGCCCTGTGTGTGAGAAACAAATCTCAAAGCGCGCTCACGCATGTCCAGGATGCGGAGAGCCAGACCCGCTGCACCACCTAGCTAAGTCAAAATTTATGTCGATGGTGTTTTGGATACTGGTGTTGGTTGGAACTGCGTATGCCGCATGGTTCTATATTTTGCCTATGGTCATTGAATCATTGCGCTATCAGTAGTCGTTGGTTGAGCTGTCATAAAAATGCCGTAGAATGACCTCGTACTTTGTGAGGAGACGATGTCGTGAAACTATTTTTTGCCTCAGATCTGCATGGCTCTTTGCCAGCAACTAAAGAAACTATTGAGCTATTTTTAGCCTCTGGTGCGGAGCACCTGATTTTGTTGGGGGATACGCTAAACCACGGGCCAAGAAACCCGATTCCAGAAGGTTACAACCCACCGCAGGTGGCGGAGCTATTGAACCAATACAGTGATCAAATTATATCTGTGCGTGGTAACTGCGATAGTGAAGTGGACCAAATGCTATTGAAGTTTCCAATGATGATGGATTACTCGTGGGTGCTACTTGAATCTGGCAAGAGAATCTTTTTGACTCATGGTCACTTGTACAACTCTGAAAAACGGCCGCCACTGCGTGAAGGTGATATCATCGCCCACGGTCATACGCATGTTCCTGTCGCAGAGATGCAAGATGGAGCCATTATATTTAACCCAGGCTCGATGACATTTCCACGTAATGGTTTACCAAGAAGCTTTGGTACTTTAGAAGACAATACGCTAACGGTAAAAACGCCAGAAGGCGAAGTCTTAGCACAAACCATGATTTAACGGTTTTACTAAGTAAAAAAATAGGGAGCGAATTGCTCCCTATTTTGTGTCTGAATGTCCTAAATCGCGTTCTGGGTCGATAATGTCTCTTACGCGCTGTTTTAGCACCTTTGCTTCAGGAAAGCCGCTGTCTTTTTTCCGTTCCCAAATTTGCTGGCCATTGCAGAAAATTTCGAAGCGACCACCCGTATCTGGGTGTAAGCTGATCGTTTCTATTTCTTCGCTAAAAGTATGCAGTAGTTCTTGCGATAGCCAAGTTGAACGCAACATCCAGTTGCATTGGCGGCAGTAATAAATATCAATGATTGCTTTATCCATGAAACTTTCCTTTTAATCGGTTTAAACTAGCAACTTGATACCCACGGCAAACGTGAGAATTTCGAATGCAATTTTAATCACTCGGTTGCTGTATCGAGTCGCGGCCCATGCGCCTAAACTGCCGCCTAGAAATGAGCTTAACAATAAAACAGGCAACCAAGCCCAATGTATCGGAGCGCCAGCTTGGACGACGGCAATGCCTCCAATGCCATTCCAAAACAACCCGACGCAAATCATGGTGTAAGCAACGGCTTGTTTATAGTTATACCCAAACCAGCGCACTAAAAATAGTGTCACGAGCAGACCAGAACCTGCGGTCAGCGACCCGTTGATGATACCGATGAGCATTAGTCCGACACCGCCGATGACCCAACCGATTGGGTGACGGTTACGTATTATTTCTTCTTGGCCTAACGATTTCTTAAATCGTGAATAGATGCCGAGCGCGAGAATCATGCTCCCTAGCATTTTTTCCGCCACACCATCAGGTATTTGGACAATTAAGTTCGCCCCTAAGACTACGCCAATGCTGCCAGAGACTATAAGGTAGAGCGCGACCTTCCATTTAATTGTGCCTGCTTTTAAGTGTGTGCTTGCTGCCCCTAAGCCTAAAGCGACGGAAGCCACTTTATGTGTCCCCAGCGCAACCGAGAATGGCAAGCCGAGAAAGATGAGCAAAGGGAATTGAAGTAAGCCTGCACCGCCGCCAGAAAGCGAAGCCAGAGTATTGGCGATAAGTGAGCCGAAAAAGAGGGTGAGGGTATCTAGCCAATCCATAAGCAAAATAAAGGGGGGCGTCTTGCCCCCTTATCATCAAATCAAAGTTAGTTTTTAAACAGCACCGAAGAACCGTGGTTCAAGCTAGTGAGCAATAGCGTTTTTTCGTTCACGACATCAATACGGCGACTTTGCTCAGCATCAAGCTTAAAGATTTGAGTGATCAAACGTAGCTGTGCTTCGGAGAAGTCTTTTGATTGAGAAGATGAAATATCTTTAAACTCAGAAGGCGAAACCAGCAAATAGTTGTCACTTACTTCCCATCGCCCTTTTTCCGAGATATTAATCGTGGATTCTGCCGTTGAACCTTGAGCGAATAGTTTGATATTTGCTACGCGAATATAGTCTCCGTTAGGGAGATATTTCACATTTGATTCAACATTAACACGACGCAGTGGGCCGACAGGATCGTCAGGCAAGCTGTCTGTAATGACCGTCACCATGGTTGACTGCCACTCATTGGCAGTGAGGACCTGCTCCACTTTTAGGTCGCTACCCCAATATAACCAACCACTGAAAAGGACGGATACGGCCAAAACCGCAGATGCTAATTTTATCTTCATTCTGGCCTCCTTATTTACAGATATCGGTTGGGTCATTTTGACCAGCGAAAATACGCAATGTCACGTTCTCATATGAATGTTGACTGTCATGAATGTAGTTCAGAATCAGCTGATTATTCTGGCCACCTGTAGCAATCACTTCTACCGGCATTGAATCTTCTGCATGGTATTTTACGTAGCGTTCAATGCACTGCTCAATGGACGGCAACCAACTATTGATTTGCGGGTGGTTCACTGGCGTCATCACAGGTACATTTTGATACTCACCAATCTGACGGAATTGGGATTCTGCAGGATTGGTGAAGAGCAATACACAAATAGGAAGCAGTAGAGACAAAAGAACGATCATACGCGGCAGCCAGTTATTAGTGTTAGCTGCTGGTTTTGGCTGTGCCTTAGGTAGTTCTACTTGAGGCTCTACTTCAGTCGTAGTGTATGCAGCCGCTTCTGTTGACGGCGCGTCACTTGTTTCTATTTCCGCAGCGTGCGCTTCATTTTCAGAAGTGGCTTCTTCAACGTCAGTATTAGAGTCAGCAGATAATGGGCTTAAGCGTTCCACTGAACAAATGAGTTGATAACCGCGTTTAGGAACCGTTTTAACAAACTCTGGAGATTTTGTTGAGTCCTTCAACATCTTACGCAGAGTAGAGATCGCTTGAGTCAGGCTTGAGTCATCCACCTCAAAACCTTGCTCACGCCAAACAAACTCGTGAAGCTCGTTACGGGTTAAAACTTCGTTTGGTCTCTCTGCCAACATCAGAAGTATACGGCTTTCGTTGCTTCCTAATCGTACAACGTCGTTGCCGTTTTGTTGGTCAGCGAGCGAATTACTATTTGGATCAAAGGTGAACCTTTGAGCAAGTAGAAATTTGGTGCCGATGTTAGTCATTTAGTTCTTCTTAGATGGATGATGTTGTAATTATAGTGATTTATGTCACAAAATTACCGAAGCGCATGGAGTGCGCACGACATTTTAGATGCTTTTAGGCTGGTAGGATAATTAAATTTTTCTAAAAAAACACCGTTTTTAGCAATATTGACCTTGAATTTACATTTGTCAGCCACATGTTAAATGACATCTCAGTAAGGTAATTTCAAGGGGAAAGTCACAAACTTATCTCCATGAAAAAGCCAATTAGTTTAGATGTTATGGAGCACACATGAGCGAAACCGTATCTCAAAACAAAGAAACTCGTGGTTTTCAATCAGAAGTAAAACAACTACTGCATTTAATGATCCATTCTCTTTATTCAAATAAAGAGATCTTTTTGCGCGAGCTGATTTCTAACGCATCAGATGCATCGGACAAGCTGCGCTTCCAAGCGCTATCTAACCCAGACTTATATGAAGGTAATGCAGACCTTTGCGTGAAACTGTCGTTTGATGAAAGCGCAAATACCTTAACCATTTCTGATAACGGTATCGGTATGAGCCGCGATGATGTGATCGAGCACTTAGGTACGATCGCAAAATCTGGGACCGCGGAGTTTTTCTCAAAGCTGTCTGAAGAGCAGAGCAAAGACTCTCAGCTTATTGGTCAGTTTGGTGTTGGTTTCTACTCTGCGTTTATCGTTGCTGATGCCGTCACCGTACGCACTCGTGCTGCGGGCCTAGCCGCTGATGAAGCAGTACAATGGCACTCAGCCGGTGAAGGTGAGTACACCATCGAAAACATCACTAAAGAATCGCGTGGTACTGATATCATTCTTCATATGCGTGAAGAAGGTAAAGAGTTCCTAAATGAATGGCGTCTACGTGATGTGATCAGTAAGTACTCGGATCACATTGGCATCCCAGTTTCAATCCAAACTGTTGTTCGCGATGACGAAGGCAAAGAAACGGATGAGAAGAAGTGGGAGCAAATCAACAAAGCTCAAGCACTGTGGACGCGTAATAAATCGGATATCTCAGATGAAGAGTATCAAGAGTTCTACAAGCACGTATCACATGACTTTGCTGATCCATTGGTTTGGAGCCATAACCGTGTAGAAGGTAAAAACGATTACACGAGCTTGCTTTACATCCCATCTAAAGCGCCATGGGATATGATGAACCGCGACCACAAATCAGGTTTGAAACTATACGTACAACGCGTGTTCATTATGGACGATGCAGAGCAGTTCATGCCGTCTTACCTACGTTTTGTACGTGGTTTAATAGACTCCAATGATCTGCCACTCAACGTATCGCGTGAGATCTTACAAGACAACAAAGTGACTCAGTCTCTACGTAATGCTTGTACTAAGCGTGTGCTAACGATGCTAGAGCGCATGGCTAAGAATGATGAAGAGAAATACCAATCATTCTGGAAAGAGTTTGGCCTTGTAATGAAAGAGGGTCCGGCAGAAGACTTCGCAAACAAAGAGAAAGTTGCAGGCCTATTGCGCTTTGCTTCAACTGAAGTGGATTCTGCGGAGCAAACCGTGGGTCTAGCTGCTTACGTTGAGCGCATGAAAGAAGGTCAAGATAAAATCTACTACTTGACGGCAGACAGCTATGCAGCTGCGAAAAACAGCCCTCACTTAGAGCAGTTCAAAGCGAAAGGCATTGAAGTTATCTTGATGTACGACCGCATTGATGAGTGGCTGATGAACTACTTAACTGAGTTTGACGGCAAGCAGTTCCAGTCAATCACAAAAGCTGGGCTCGATCTAAGTCAGTTTGAAGATGAAGCAGAAAAAGAGAAGCAGAAAGAAACTGAAGAAGAGTTTAAGTCGGTTGTAGAACGCACGAAGTCTTACCTAGGCGATCGTGTGAAAGAAGTTCGTACGACCTTTAAACTCGCGTCTACACCTGCTGTTGTGGTAACGGACGATTACGAAATGGGCACTCAAATGGCGAAGCTTCTTGCAGCGGCGGGTCAGGCAGTGCCAGAAGTGAAGTACATCTTTGAGCTAAACCCTGAGCACGAGCTGGTTAAGCGCATGGCTGACGAAGCGGATGAAGAGGCATTTGGTCGTTGGGTAGAAGTCCTGCTTGGTCAAGCAATGCTTGCAGAGCGAGGCTCAATTGAGGACCCAACGGAGTTCTTAGGAGCTGTTAATAAACTTTTGACTAAGGTGTAATAACCTCAGTACATCAAAAAGCTCGCATTTCGCGAGCTTTTTGTTTGTTGTCGCAAAATTTTGCATCTCAGGTGTTGAGTTAATAATCAATAGGGCGTGAAAGAGGGTATCGTTAACATTCTTTAGTCTTAATACACTCTTTGCGCGGCGAACCTGTGATAGAATCTGCGACTTGAATGTGAGTAATAAGGCGTGTATTTTTGCTCGCCTATATACGTTATACCGAAACTTATCGTTGCGAGTGCTTCTCGGGTTTGATGTCTAAGAAGCCCAGCTATTGTGAGCTTCGGTATAAATCTTAAATATTAAAGAGGATAAATCATGCGCATCATTCTTCTAGGTGCTCCAGGTGCAGGTAAAGGCACACAAGCAAACTTCATCATGGAAAAATACGGTATTCCACAAATCTCTACTGGTGATATGCTTCGTGCTGCTATCAAAGCAGGTACAGAGCTTGGTAAACAAGCTAAAGCTGTTATCGACGCTGGTCAGCTAGTTTCTGATGAAATCATCCTTGGTCTTATCAAAGAGCGTATCGCTCAAGAAGACTGTGCAAACGGTTTCCTACTGGATGGTTTCCCACGTACTATTCCTCAAGCTGACGGCCTAAAAGAAATGGGCGTTGATGTAGACTACGTTATCGAATTTGACGTTGCAGATGATGTGATTGTTGAGCGTATGGCAGGTCGTCGTGCTCACCTTCCTTCTGGTCGTACTTACCACGTTGTTTACAACCCACCTAAAGTGGAAGGTAAAGATGACGTAACTGGTGAAGATCTTGTTGTTCGTGATGACGACAAAGAAGAAACAGTACGTGCACGTCTAGGTGTTTACCACGAGCAAACTGCACCACTAATCAACTACTACGGTAAAGAAGCTGAAGCAGGCAACACTAAGTACCTTAAGTTTGATGGTACTAAGCAAGTAGCTGAAGTTAGTGCAGATATCGAGAAAGCACTTTCTTAATTTGCTGAAGTCAAAAATTTAATATTTTGATATATTGAAAGCGACCCAAGTGGTCGCTTTTTTTAGTTTACTCGTAAACATATATCTAAATAACTTCAAGCTGCAGCGATGCAGCACTTTGAGGCTATTTAAGTATATGAACCAAGCCGTTTACCATGAATAGGATGTTATGAAAGAGAATAATAAACAGGGTGTACTCCTCGTGAACCTGGGTACTCCTGACGCACCAACCGCTCCTGCCGTAAAGCGCTTTTTAAGTCAGTTTCTTCATGATCACCGAGTGGTAGATATGACTCGATGGCTTTGGTGTCCGCTATTGCACGGCGTTATCCTTCCAATCCGAGCTCCCAAGGTTGCTAAACTCTACCAATCAGTTTGGATGGAAGAGGGCTCGCCACTGATGGTGTACTCTAAGCGTCAAACAGAAAAGTTGGCTCAAAAGCTTGATATGCCAGTCGAACTTGGCATGACTTATGGAAATCCAAGTTTGCAATCAGGTTTTGAAGCGCTGTTGGCTCAAGGGGTAGGGGAAGTCATCGTTTTACCTTTGTATCCGCAATACTCGGGCACAACAACGGCAGCGGTTTCTGACGGAATCACTAAAGCGTTTAAAAACCTGCCCGTGATACCGGGCTTTAGCTTTATTCGGGATTACTACAATCACCCGAAATACATTGAAGCGTTAGCGCATTCAGTTCGTGAACATTGGCAAGAGTATGGTAAGGGAGACTACTTGCTATGTTCTTATCACGGTATTCCAAAACGTTACGCTGATAATGGAGATGTTTACCCTCAGCACTGTGAAGAAACGACTCGCTTACTCGCTGAAGCGTTAGGGTTAAACGAGCAACAGATAGGTATGACGTATCAGTCTCGATTTGGCCGAGAAGAGTGGTTACAGCCCTATACCGATAAAACCCTAGAGGCACTTCCTGCAAAAGGGGTAAAAAATATCAATGTAGTGACACCAGCATTCTCTTCGGATTGTTTAGAAACGTTGGAAGAGATCTCGGAAGAGTGTAAAGAGATTTTCCTTGAAGCAGGTGGTGAAAGCTTTACTTACATTCCTTGTTTGAACGATAGTGAGCTTCATATAGAAATGATGGCTGAGTTAGTTCACTCTAAGCTTTAGGTACAAAAAGGGTCGCAAAAGCGACCCTTTCATTTTTTGTAGAGCGATTAAGCGACTTGTACTTGCTGCTCTTCTACTTGTTCTGCTGTGCTGTGAGTATTCTCTGCACCATGCATCCAGCGAACGAGCGTATTCGAGAACAGAAGTAGGATGACACCACTCACGGTAGCGCTGACTGCAATGCCACTAAAGATAGCCATTGCGCCCAATTCTCCTACGTGAGATCCCACATAGCCCGCAACGTAGTTTGCAATCGCATTGCAGCCAAACCATGCACCCATCATGAGTGAAGCTAAGCGAAGCGGTGCTAACTTGGTCACCAGTGAAAGACCAATTGGAGATAAGCACAGTTCGCCCAATGTATGGAAGAAGAAAGCACCCACCAGCCACAACATTGATGTTTTTACCGTTGTGTCTCCACCTTGTTCTAGCACAGCGCCAACCATACATAGGAAGCCAATTGCCAAGAAAAATAGTGCCATTGCAAATTTCACTGGCGACGTAGGTTCGCGTTTACCCAGTTTTACCCAAAGGACCGCTAGAACCGGTGCTAGGGTAATAATGAAAAATGGGTTTAGCGATTGGAACCACGCAGCAGGTACTTCAAAGCCACCAATCATACGATCAGTATATTGTTGAGTGTAGATGTTCATCAGGCCACCGGCCTGCTCAAAGCCAGCCCAGAAGACGATAGTGAATAAGCTCATGACCAAAATTACTTTTAGTCGGTTTACTTCTTCTTTCGTTAAGGGTTGCTTCGTGGTTGAGTTTTTGTTGCTTAGATCTCGTTTTGCTGCGGGCTCGCGACCGATGTCACCAAGCCAAGACTGAGCTAGCACCATTTGCATCACTAGGCTAATAATCATACCTACACCTGCGGCCACAAAACCAGCTTTCCAACCGTACGAGGTTGTCACAGAGCCAGAAACGACGCCGGCAAGTAACGCACCTAAGTTGATACCCATATAAAAGATAGTGAATGCGCCGTCACGACGGTTGTCACCCTCTTTATATAAATCGCCAACCATGGTTGAGATATTCGGCTTAAAGAGGCCGTTACCAGTGATAAGCAGACCAAGACCTAAATAGAAACTGTGTAGCGAACCAATACCCAGAGCGTCAGCAGGAAGTGCGAGTGTAAACTGGCCGATAGCCATTAACGCGCCACCAAGCAAAATTGAACGGCGTTGACCTAGATAGTTATCCGCTAAGTAACCTCCGATGAGAGGTGTGATATACACAAGACCAGTATAAATACCGTATAGGTCTAGTGCGTCTTTGGTTGACCAGCCAAGGCCGCCATTCATCGTTGTATCTGTAAGGTAAAGTACTAGAATGGCGCGCATTGCGTAGTAAGAAAAGCGTTCCCACAGTTCAGTACCGAACAATAAGAACAAGCCACGAGGATGGCCGAAATATTGATGTTGGTTTGACATAAGCTCTTCTAATAATAGTTATTACATTTTTTAACGACTTCTACGTATACATTGCAATTTAATGAGTGACAAACAATAAAATTTTGCATTACGACTAAAGTTGTTTGTTAAGTGACTGTTTTTGGGTGAATTTGCAGATGATATGATGGTGTGTTGGCTGTGTTACAAACTTAATTTCCATTTTTGTCTATGGACTTCTTCTCGTAAGTTCTTGAAAAGATACCGTTAATGCGAGCGATGTATAATCATACTTTTATAGATAAACTGAATGTCAATGACTCAACTTTGGCTTAATGCTAGGATAAAAACAAAATAGAATTGGCTAGTAAAAAAGATGAAACGTTGGTATCTACTTTATTGTAAACGTGGGGAGCAGGTTAGGGCGAAACAGCACCTTGAAAACCAAGGTGTAGAGTGCTTTTATCCAACTGTAGAAGTTGAGAAGATTTTGCGCGGGAAAAGACAAAAAGTCGAAGAGCCGCTGTTTCCTTGTTATGTGTTTGCGTACTTTGATTATGAACAGGGACCTAACTTCACCTCAGTCCGCTCCACTCGAGGGGTTGTTGATTTTGTGCGTTTTGGTGCTCAACCAAAAGAAGTCCAAGGTGACTTAGTCTTTGAATTGATGCAGCTAGAAAAATGCTGTAATGAAAATACCGCTTCTGAGTGTATGCCAAAACCAGGTGATCAAATCCGAGTTAAGAGCGGTCAGTTTGCAGGTATAGATGCTATCTTCCAAGAGCAAGATGGTGAGAAACGCTCAATCATGTTAGTGCAGATGATCACTAAACGAGTGCCTGTCAGCATTGACAACAGCGATTTAGACTTGAAATAGCTAATGCGTACAAACAAAAAAAGAGGTGCTTTGGCACCTCTTTTTTAATCTTGCTAGTGATCACCAGCAGTGGGACGCTGTTAGCGAGCTTAGCAAAACAACGATGATTACCGATTAGGAGTAGGGCATGACACCCTACTTAGTCGCTTAGTAAGCGTCGTTATGGACGGTTTGCACTGCACGACCTGACGGGTCTACACAGTTTTGGAATGACTCATCCCATTCAATTGCTTTCGCTGATGAACAAGCTACTGAAGGACCACCTGGCACACACTCAGCCGCTGAAGGTAGTGGGAATAGCTCTTCAAAGATTTCTCGGTACACGTAACCTTCTTTTGTAGTTGGCGTGTTGTATGGGAAGCGGTATTGAGCCGTTTCCATCTGCTGATCCGTCACTTTTTGCTCTGCGACTTCTTTCAATGTATCAATCCAGCTGTAACCTACGCCATCAGAGAACTGCTCTTTTTGACGCCATGCGATCGACTCTGGCAAGTAATGCTCAAAACACTCGCGTAGAATGTGTTTTTCCATTTTGCCGTTGCCACACATCTTATCTGCTGGGTTCAGGCGCATTGCAACGTCGATAAACTCTTTATCAAGGAACGGTACTCGGCCTTCAACCCCCCATGCCGCTAGCGATTTGTTTGCGCGCGCGCAGTCAAACATGTTTAGAGCAAGCAGTTTACGTACCGTTTCTTCGTGGAACTCTTTCGCGTTTGGCGCTTTGTGGAAGTACAGGTAGCCGCCAAAGATTTCGTCAGCGCCCTCACCAGACAATACCATCTTGATACCCATCGCTTTGATCTTACGACCCATTAAGAACATAGGTGTGGATGCGCGGATGGTGGTCACATCGTACGTTTCGATGTGGTAAATCACGTCGCGAATCGCGTCGAGACCTTCTTGAATTGTATAAGTCATTTCATGGTGAACGGTACCGATTTGGTCGGCAACTTCGCGAGCGGCTTTCAGGTCAGGCGCGCCTTCTAGGCCAACAGCAAAAGAGTGCAGTTGTGGCCACCAAGCTTCTGACTTTTCATCGTCTTCAATTCGCATTGCAGCAAAACGTTTAGCCACAGCAGAGGTGATGGATGAATCTAAACCACCTGATAGTAAAACACCATATGGAACATCCGTCATTAGTTGGCGTTTAACCGCTGCTTCTAGTGCTTCAGTCAGTTCTTCTTTGCTGGTGGTGTTACCTTGAACGGCAGCGTATTCGTTCCAGTCACGAACATAGTAACGCGTTGGCTCGGCATCTTTTGAACTGTAGTAGCTACCAGGAGGGAACTCGCTCACTGTTTTACATACTGGAACAAGTGCCTTCATCTCTGATGCAACATAGTAGTTGCCATGCTCATCATGACCTTGATAAAGAGGGATAATGCCAATGTGGTCGCGACCGACTAAGTATTCGTCTTTTTCTTCATCGTACAGAACAAAAGCGAAAATACCGTTTAGTTCTTCAAGGAGATCTGCACCCATATCTTGGTACAGTGCAAGAATGACTTCACAGTCTGAATCGGTTTGAAACTCGTATTTTCCTTCGTAACGAGCACGAATTTCTTTATGGTTGTAGATTTCACCATTGACTGCAAGGATGAGCTTTTTATCAGGGCTGTATAGCGGTTGTGCACCACTATTTAGACCAACAATCGCCAAGCGCTCATGCGCTAAAATAGCGCGCTCTGAAGAGTAAATCCCAGACCAGTCAGGGCCACGATGACGAAGTTTTTTCGACATTTCTAATGCGATAGGGCGCAATGCGGCTGCATCGCTTTTAATGTCTAAAATGCCAAATACTGAACACATACTACATCCTTACTAAACTAAATAATTTCTAATCGGTATGGCTTCAATTTGCCATTACTAGTAAAAAAAGCAACGTTTTGTGATTATAAAAATGATAAAAAGCCTTGTTGTGTAAATATTATTTAATTTAATGGCTCGTTTGGTGAATGAAATCAAGGTTTGGTATAAAAACCATACAAAAAAGCCTTTCTATTGATAGAAAGGCTTTTAAAAAATATTAGTATGGTTGCTTATTTTATTGGTGTGAACTGAGGTTCGAGTTGTTTACACACATGTCGAGCAAAACCGCTACCTGCTTCACTGTATATATTGAATGCGGCGTCAACTCCGCTTTCCAGCAAACCTTCCAACTGATCTGGGTACTCGGCGATAGCAGCTATTTGCCCTTTATATTTTCTGCGTTTAAGCTGCTCAAGTGCGGTTTGGTTACCTTGATGATGAGGCATGGCAAGCAGCACCAGTTTAACATGACCTGTATCTAAAATTCGTTCCCAAAAATCTGGGTCTGTGGCATCGCCAGCGATCACGTTTCTTCCCTCTGAACGGTGCTGATGTGCTGCATCTTCACGAATTTCTATGCCTAGTGAAATTTTGCCATAGCGCGCACGTAATTCATCATAGGCCCCAGTCCCGATGCGCCCCATGCCTAAGATCAATACCTGGGCATGCCCAGGGTTAATGAGTTGGTCACGCTGGTTAAGCTTTTCTGCGGCTGTCTCTTGCAGCCACTTGCCGGAGTGTTGATAAATTTTGTGGCTAAGGCGGTTAAGTGGCGCAGAAATAATAAAGGACACAGACACCGCAACCGCAATCGCAGCGAGCATATCGCTTGGCATCCAGCCCATTTTATAGGCCAACCCTGCGACAATAAGGCCAAACTCACTGTAGTTGAACAGCGATAAAGAGGCGAGCAAAGAGGTACGTACTCGAAACTTAAAGTGATTAATCGTGACGAAGTACAAGAGCCCTTTTATTGGCAGCAGTAAGATAAATAGTAGGGCGAGTACGACGCCATTGACGCTCAATGAAGCGGACAAGCCAATGTTTAAAAAGAAGCAGACTAAGAACAGCTCCTTCATATTGAATAGCGATTTGGATAGCTCTGAAGCTTTAGGGTGGCCTGCGAGTAACATGCCTAAAATCAGCGCGCCCAAGTCTGGTTTCATACCGACCAGTTCGAATAGCCCTGCCCCAACAACAAGCGCGAAGAAAATACCGAACAGCACCAGCATTTCGCCGTGGCCAACTTTATCTAACAGTTTATAGAATAGTGGACGAAGGAAAGGCAATGCGAACAAACCAATGGCATACCATTCTGGGACTTTTCCGGTTGAAGCAGTCAGGAATACCACGGCAAAAATATCTTGCATAACCAAGATACCGATCGCGAGTGTGCCGTAGGTGGCGTTCATTTCCCCTTTTTCTTGCAATGCTTTTACGGCAAAAACGGTACTGGAGAACGATAGTGCAAAAGCTAAAAGTAGGATTTGACCGCTATCCATACTGGCGAGCGAAGTTAAGCCCAGTAGTTTTAAACCTGATAGCGCTAGTGCAAAAAAAGCGGTAGACAGTATGTTGTGGGCGGTCGCTCCTCCCCATATTTCTTTGGACAGTAGCGTTTTGACATCAAGCTTGAGTCCGATCGTGAATAGAAGAAGAGTGACACCAAGATCTGCAAGAGTGACGATAACGTCATTGCTTTGATAGCCAAATGCATGCAAACCAAATCCTGCCAGTAGAAAACCAACGAGGGGAGGGAGGCTACATTTAAGCGCAATAAAGCCAGCTAAAAAAGCTGTTGTAATTAGAATAATTTCCATACTGTTGAGCTGTATTCCTGATATACAAAAACGGGCTGTGAAAACACAGCCCGAGATTGTAACTCAATTAGTTGTATAAACTTAGTCTTCAAGTAACTTTTGTAACAAAACTCCGTTTAGCATTGCGCGTTTAATCATCGCAAATGCGCCCATCGTTGGCTGCTTATCAATGTGTGAAGCCAGGATAGGAAGGTCGTTATGGAAAGTTTTGAGAGATTGATTTTCGACATTACGTTGAATTGCAGGGAAGACTATGTCTTGTGCGGCAGTAATGTCGCCCGCAATGACAATTTTCTGAGGATTAAACAAGTTAACGGTAATTGCAATCGCTTTACCTAACTGGTTACCCACTCGCACTAAACTCTGCTTTGCAAGTTCGTCACCATCCATTGCATGCTGACACACTGCTTCAATCGTGATGTTTTCAAGGTCAGTCAAGCTTGACTCATAGCCTTGAGCAATCAGTTGTTTTACTCGTTGGATAATAGCTGGGTTCGCTGCTACGGTTTCTAAGCAACCAAAGTTCCCACATTGGCACTGTTCACCAAGCGGATCGATTTGGATATGACCAATTTCACCGACGTTGCGGTTAAAACCAAGAAAAACCTGGCCGTTAACGATAATACCTGCGCCGGTACCGCGGTGAACGCTAACTAAAATGGAGTCCTGACAGTCTTGGCTTGCCCCAAAGTAGTGCTCCGCTAACGCCATACCACGTACGTCATTCCCAACAAAGCATGCGGTATTAAACTTCTCTCCAACAATTTCACCCAACGCTAGATTATCGATATCGGTATTCGGCATGTACTCAACTACGCCTGTTGTTGGGTTAACAAGGCCCGGTAGCGTAATACCAATTGCGATGAGCTGATCAATTTTGTCTTCGCAACGGTTTACGAAGTCTTTAAGTAAATCGATAAGCCCAGCGATCAAGTCAGCTTGGTTGGTGTAATGCAGTTCGTGCTGATCTTCCGCAAGTGCAGTGCCACCTAAATCGTACAAACAAAATTGTACGTAATCTCGACCTAAACGAACCGCAATAGAGTGGAAGGGTTTGACTTCGGTGGTCAGAGAGATTGCACGACGACCACCAGTTGAAGCTTGCTGGGCGACCTCTTTAATAAGGCCGCGCTCTAAAAGTTGGCGGGTTATTTTGGTAACACTAGCAGGTGCGAGCTGGCTCACATCTGCGACTTGAATACGGGAGATAGGACCTTGCTGATCAATCAGCCTATATACCGCAGCGCTGTTAAGCTGTTTTACTAAATCTACATTACCAATCTGTCCGCCATTCATGCTTAATTTTGCTCGTATTGTCCGTTAACAACCGTCGCTTTTACTTTGAAGTCACGATCGAAAATGGTTAGGTTTGCAACCATCCCTTTTCGAACTCGGCCAAGGCGATCCTCAACACCAATTGCAGTTGCTGGGTATAACGTGGCCATTCGTAGAGCTTCGTCTAAAGCGATCCCCGCGTGCTCAACTGAATTCTGAACTGCTTCTATCATTGTCAAAGCTGAGCCGCCTAGTGTGCCATTTTCATCAACACACTTACCATCTCGGTAATATACTTTCTTACCGACAAAAATAAAGTGATCAATGTTAGCACCTGCTGGAGCTGTGGCATCCGTCACCAAAACAAGCTTTTCACCTTTGATTTTATGAGCAATTCGGATGTTTGCGTAGTCTACGTGGAAACCATCAGCAATAATGCCAGCATAAACGTCAGGCGTATCGTAAATTGCACCAACAACTCCAGGTTCACGACCAACCATTGGTGTCATCGCATTAAATAGGTGTGTGGCAAAAGTAATACCTGCTTCAAAGCCTTTACGCGCTTCGGCGTAGGTCGCATTTGTATGACCAATAGAAACTACGATGCCGGCTGCTTTTAATCGTGCAATATGCTCTGGATCGTTTTGCTCTGGTGCAAGCGTTACTTTAGCGATGATATCGGCGTTTGCGCAGATCAGATCAATCATGCTTTCATCTGACGGGCGAATAAAATCGACGTTGTGGATACCTTTTTTCGCGACGTTAAGATAAGGGCCTTCTAGGTGTAGACCAAGTGATTGGTTTTGATATTGGTTATGATATTCACGAGCGGCAGAAATTGCAGTTCGCATATCTTCGTCTGATGAAGTAATGAGCGTTGGTAAGAAGCTAGTACAGCCGGACTTAAGGTTTGCTTCGTGCATGATTTGCATGGTTTCCGGTGTGATTGAATCGTTTAGCATTACACCGCCACAGCCATTCAGTTGCAGGTCGATAAAGCCCGGACTTAGGTTTGCTCCTGCGAGGTCTTTCACTTCGATGCCCTGAGGTAGCTCTGCAACCGGCACAATAGATTGAATAAGGTCGTTTTCGATGATGACCGCATGATCGGTAAGAACATCACTACCGGTATAAATTTTACAGTTACTTAGCGCGTACATAGTCAGCTAGTCCTTATAGATGAGAATTCAATTTCTATATCGTTACCTAAGTGGAGACTGCTTTAGTCATATGGGTACTTAGTTTGTATCACTGAATTAGATAACGAGTCACATACAGCAAGTCGCGTTTTATCGATGTTATTGTCATAGTAACTAACTGAAAAGTAATAATTGTATGGTTTTTTATGATTCTTTTTCAGAGCAAAGTTACAGTGATTTACCCGCCTAGATACCAAAATAACACTGATTCTGCCTTGCATAAAGTGCGAGAATATTATCTTTAAAACGCCATTTTTTCGTATAATAAAATAAGTTTTATGATCTCGCTAGCAAAAACCTTCCGAAAGGGCAAATTGTGGTGATTATGATCACAAACGGTGAGCTTTTAATTTGCGGAGCAAAATTAATGTCATAAACTGAGGATGACTAAATTGGACGACTGAAATAAGTCATTCAACATAACATCTAATCCTATAGGGGGAACTTAAGGTGAATATTCTCGGATACGCGCAGAAGTTAGGTAAAGCTCTTATGCTTCCTATTGCGACTTTGCCAATCGCAGGCTTGTTACTGCGCTTGGGCCAGCCGGATGTTTTTGACATCGCATTTATGGCGCAAGCAGGTAACTCAATCTTTTCTAACCTTCCATTGTTGTTTGGCCTTGGTATTGCGATCGGTCTATCTAAAGACGGTCAAGGTGCAGCTGGCCTTGCTGGTGCAGTTGCGTACTTTGTACTGACAGCGACAGCGTCAACAATTGATGCATCAGTAAACATGTCGTTCTTTGGTGGTATCATCGCAGGTATTATTGCTGGCCACTCTTACAACGCTTTCCATGCTACACGTCTTCCTGAGTGGCTTGCTTTCTTCTCTGGTAAACGTTTAGTGCCGATTATGGCAGGTCTATTCGCTTTAGTTGCTGGTGCAGTTGGTGGCATTGTATGGCCAACAATTCAAGGTGGTCTAGATGCGCTTGCTCATGGCATCTCAACTTCTGGCGCTATTGGTCAGTTTATCTACGGTACACTGAACCGAGCCCTTATTCCTGTAGGTCTACACCACGTACTTAACTCATTCTTCTGGTTTGGTATGGGGTCTTGTCAAGAAGTGCTAGTAACTGGTGCAAATGCTGCGGGTCAAGCGCTTCCTGCTCTACAACAACTGTGTGTTGATCCTGCGCTAGCGAAAACGCTTGTGGCTGGTCAAACTCATACATTTGAATTCGCTAACTCTGTCACTCCTGAAATCACTGCAACAGTGAAGGAAGTAACTGAAACAGTTAAATCTGGTGACCTACACCGTTTCTTCGGCGGCGATAAGAGCGCTGGTGTGTTCATGAACGGTTTCTTCCCAGTAATGATGTTCGGTCTACCTGGTGCGGCGCTTGCTATGTACCTAGCGGCTCCTGCTGAGAAACGCAGCCAAGTTGGTGGTGCATTGTTCTCTGTTGCATTCTGTTCATTCCTAACTGGTATCACAGAGCCTCTAGAGTTCATGTTCGTATTCCTAGCGCCTGCACTATACGCGATTCACGCAGTGTTCACTGGTCTGTCGCTAGTTGTTGCTAACATGCTTGGTACGCTACACGGCTTCACATTCTCAGCTGGTCTAATTGACTACTTGTTGAACTACGGTCTAGCAACTAAACCGCTACTACTTGGTGCAGTTGGTCTTGGCTTTGGTGCTCTATACTTCTTCACATTCAGCTTCGCAATCCGCGCATTCAACTTGAAATCGCCTGGTCGTGAAGATGACGACAGCGAAGCTGCAGCGCCTGCTGGTGAGAAGAAAAGTGGTGACCTAGCTCGCCAATACTTAAAAGCACTTGGCGGTCATGACAACCTAACTTCAATCGACGCATGTATCACTCGACTACGCTTGACGCTAAAAGATCGTTCAGTCGCTGATGAGGAAGTACTGAAGAAACTGGGTGCGAAAGGTGTGGTTAAACTTGGTGAAAACAACCTTCAAGTTATCCTTGGCCCTCTAGCTGAAATCGTTGCTGGCGAAATGAAAGCAATCGGTGCTAATGAAGACCTATCGAATGTAAAATTGCCTTAATTACATCGAACTGATATCTGACTAAAGACCTCCCTCGGGAGGTCTTTTTTTTGTTTTGGCACTTTGAATCTGCTGTGCTTTCGCTCTAACTCGATAAATATTGTCGTTTTAGCGCGAGTTCTTGTTGTCTAATTGCTTAGAATTGTGGATCATTAGAAACAATGTACTCTGCAAAACCATACTTGGATGCAGAGTTCCGTTTTCTCTGACAATACTAATATTTTTGAGGTGCTATAGATGAGTGAAGCTGATGCTCGTCCATCAAACTTTATTCGCCAGATCATTGATAAAGATCTAGCGGATGGTAAACACACTAGCGTGCATACTCGATTCCCGCCGGAGCCAAATGGCTACCTGCATATCGGTCATGCTAAGTCTATCTGTTTGAACTTCGGTATTGCTCAGGACTACCAGGGTCAATGTAATCTACGTTTCGACGATACGAACCCTGAAAAAGAAGACATCGAATACGTTGAGTCTATCAAGAAAGATGTAAACTGGTTGGGCTTTGAGTGGAGTGGTGAAGTATGTTACTCATCAAACTACTTCGATAAGCTTTACGAATATGCAATTGAATTGATTAACAAAGGCTTAGCGTACGTAGATGAGCTAAGTCCAGAGCAGATTCGTGAATACCGTGGCACGCTAAAGGCGCCAGGTAAACCAAGCCCATACCGTGACCGTTCTGTTGAAGAGAACTTAGCGTTATTTGAAAAAATGCGCGCTGGTGAATTTGAAGAAGGTAAAGCGTGTCTTCGTGCCAAGATTGACATGGGTTCTTCATTCATGGTTATGCGCGATCCAGTTTTATACCGTGTGCGTTTTGCTACGCACCACCAAACTGGTGATAAGTGGTGCATTTACCCAATGTACGACTTCACGCACTGTATCTCTGATGCATTAGAAGGCATTACACACTCTATCTGTACGCTTGAGTTTATGGATAACCGTCGTCTGTACGACTGGGTTCTGGACAACATCACGATCGAAAGCCGTCCACATCAGTACGAGTTTAGTCGCCTAAACCTTGAATACACGGTGATGTCTAAGCGTAAGCTTAATCAACTTGTCACTGAAAAACTGGTTAACGGTTGGGATGACCCACGTATGCCAACAGTCTCAGGTCTGCGTCGTCGTGGCTTCACGCCAGCATCTATCCGTGAGTTCTGTAAGCGTATTGGTGTAACGAAGCAAGAAAATATGATCGAGTTTAGCTCACTAGAATCTTGTATTCGTGATGACCTAAACGAGAACGCTCCGCGTGCAATGGCTGTGCTGGATCCTGTTAAAGTTGTTATCGAAAACTTTGAAGAAGGTGCAGTAGAAAACTTGACGGTTGCTAATCACCCAAACAAACCAGAGATGGGTGTGCGTGAAGTACCATTCACTCGAGAGTTGTGGATTGAGCGTGAAGACTTCCGTGAAGAGGCGAACAAAAAGTACAAGCGTTTAGTGCTAGGTAAAGAAGTTCGCTTACGTGGTGCTTACGTGATCAAAGCTGAGCGCGTTGAAAAAGATGCCGAAGGCAACATCACGACTATCTTCTGTTCTTACGATGCAGACACACTAGGTAAGAACCCGGCTGATGGCCGTAAAGTAAAAGGTGTGATTCATTGGGTATCAGCTGATAAAGCATTACCAGCGGAAATACGTCTGTATGATCGTCTATTTACGGTTCCAAACCCGGGTGCAGCAGAAGACTTTGCTTCTACAATCAACCCTGAATCATTAGTTGTGATCAATGGTTTTGTAGAGCCTAGCTTAGCGTCAGCAGAAGCAGAAAAAGGCTACCAGTTTGAGCGTATGGGTTACTTCTGCGCAGACTCGAAAGATTCTTCAGCAGATAAACTAGTATTCAACCGCACGGTTGGCCTACGTGATACTTGGGCAAAAATTGAGAACCAATAATCTCGATTAATGCAAAAACCGATAAAAATGCCAGCAAATGCTGGCATTTTTTTATTCTCATTATCGTAATGCGGCGGTTATAGGTAGTGTAGGGAGTTGCTTAAGAACGAGGGACGTTTGATAAATGTTCGGTTTGGAAGCAAAACAATGATGTTTATTAAGGTTTGAATTGGTAAGTCTAATCGACGCTTTACAAAAGTTGGTACGGCAATTCAGCTATTGAAAGATATCGCCCTCAGAAACAAAAAACGCCAGCATGAGCTGACGTTTATTTTAAATCAACAAACCGTTATTTTTTTGGTTTGTGTGCATCTGGATTGTCTTTACAACCACCATCACTGCACTTGCCGTACAAGTATAAGCTGTGGTTTGTTAGCGTGACATTGTACTTAGCTGCAATCTCTTTTTGACGTTCTTCAATAAGATCGTCAGAAAATTCAATTACCTCACCACAGTCTAGGCACACTAGATGGTCGTGGTGATGTTGAGTCGATAATTCGAAGACTGACTTACCACCTTCAAAGTGGTGACGAGTTACAATACCAGCATCATCGAATTGGTTTAGAACTCGGTAAACAGTTGCTAGGCCAATCTCTTCACCTAGATCAATCAACTTTTTGTACAAATCTTCAGCACTGATGTGCTGGCAGTCTGGCTGCTGAAGTACTTCTAGAATTTTTAGCCTTGGAAGGGTTACTTTTAAACCCGCATCCTTCAGCGCCTGATTATTATCTGACATATACTTTCCCGTTGGATCATCTGCAGCGATTTAACAGAATTCAATCTTCCTACCATTATAGGATAAGCGCTCAGAACATTAAACCACGAACTTCAAAGGGTTAATAGAATCTTTTTGTAAATTAGAAATAGGTCGATTATATTACAGATCTGACCAGTTACAATTATGTAACATTGAGCTTAGAGAGGGCACGGACTGCGATGAATAAGCGACTTGCGAAGATATACAAACCAGGAATTGTAAAATTAGCACTCAATATTTGGCCACCTTTTTGGGGCGCTGGTATTAAAATCTTACATATTTCTGAAGACTTTCGTACCGTCAAGGTGCGTTTGAAACTTCGCTGGTGGAATAAAAACGCCAATCGTACTCAGTATGGTGGCAGTATTTTCTCTTTAACTGATCCCATTTACTCGTTGATGCTGATGGGGATTCTACGCGAGGAGTATTACGTGTGGGATAAAGAGGCGAGTATTAACTTTATTAAGCCAGGGCAAAGTGATTTATTTGCAGAATTTGAGGTCACTGAAGGAATGCTAGAAAACATTTATCAAATGACACGGAATGGAGAAAAGTGTTTTCCTGAATTTATTACCCATGTAAAAGATAAGCAGGGGAATGTGGTTTCAGAGGTTCAACGCAAGCTTTATGTAAGAAAGAAACCTCAGTATCGCGAAGAGGAAGTGCTCACCGATGCTTTGTGAAAATATACAAAAAGACCTCCAATCGGAGGTCTTTACATAATTCGATTTATTTAGCCTTCAAGCTCAGCTAAACACATTTCTTCGTAAATCTGTTTAACCCAGTTCTCAACACGTTCGTCAGTCAGTTCCGGTTGACGGTCTTCATCGATACATAGACCTACGAATTGGCTGTCGTCACCTTCAACAAGTGCTTTAGACGCTTCAAATTCGTAGCCTTCTGTTGAAGTATGGCCAAGAATTGTGCCACCTTTAGACTCAACGATATCACGTACTGTGCCCATCGCGTCACAGAAGTACTCTGCGTAGTCCTCTTGGTCGCCACAGCCAAAGATAGCCACTAGCTTAGTAGAGAAGTCGATTTGCTCAAGTTCAGGGAAGAAATCATCCCAATCACATTGTGCTTCGCCGTAGTACCAAGTTGGGATACCTAGAAGAAGAAGATCGAAGTTATCAATGTCTTCTTTGCTGCTTTTCGCGATGTCTTGAACGTGAACTAGATGCTTACCTAGTTGCTTTTGAATCATCTTTGCAACGGCTTCAGTATTACCTGTGTCGCTACCGAAGAAGATACCTACACTTGCCATAGAGTCTATACCTTTACATTGTTTGTTATTGGCGATGGTACTAAGGGTTTAACCTAACCCAGAGCCTTCCCAAGTTAGCTGAATTACACCTTTTGCAATAAAGCCAGCACAGCCTAGGAAAAGGACTAACCACACAATACGACGACCAAAAACAGGTACATTGCCTTGCTTTAGCACATCTTTTATCGCCATCCCGATGAAAAAGAAGATAGCAGCAAAAAGAAGATCGAGCCCAATAGACTCGAGCATATCCATATAGTCGTAAAGCATTTTAGCCCTTCATGCCGAAAAATCTTGGGCGCACTATACCACTGTTAAACGGTAAAGTTAATGCACTACAAGAAGGGTTATTTCAATAATCTATTGTTGCTTTTCGAATTTGTTAACTCGAAATGTATTTCCGAATGACTCTCATTACTTCAGCCGGTTTTTCGGCGTGAAGCCAGTGGCCAGTATTAGCGATAATATGTGCTTTTGCTTGTTTGAACTGTTTTTGCACCGCAGGTTGGTGCTCTGGCATTAAGTAATCGGAATCACCACCTTTAACAAACAGAGTGGGTATGTCTGTTGGGGCAATTTCCTGCCAGCCGATAATTTGTGCGTAATTCTCAAAAAGGCTCGGTACGTTAAACCGCCAGTCCATTTTATCGCCATTTTTGTATAGTGACTTAGAGAGAAATTGTCTTACACCGTCGATCTCAACATGTTGAGCTAGGATATCCATCGCTTGTTGACGGCTTGCTGGCTTTTCGTTAATTACGGCGTGTAAACCATTAAACACATTGTCGTGACGGTTTGCTGTGTAGGCGACAGGTGCCATGTCGAGCACAACCAACTGTTTGACGAGCTCTGGAGCAATGTCCACCAGTGTCATCGCGACCTTTCCACCCATTGAATGCCCAATAATAATAGATGGATCTACATTTAAGTGTTGTAGGAGTTGTGCCACATCTTTTGCCATGTCGGCGTAATTATGAATGTTTGAGTGAAAAGAGAGGCCGTGATTTCTCAGATCAATACTGATCACCGTGTGATCTTTAATAAGATCGCGGGCGAGTAGACCCAGATTACTTAAACTACCAAACAATCCGTGAATCAAAACAACTGTTTGGCCTTGGCCTTCCTGCTTATAGTTGAGTAATGCTGACATTTTATCTTATTCGTGATGGGTTTAACGTGGAGTATCCGAGAGGATCTCGTTATAATCCCCCAGAGTTTAAACATTGAGAATGTGAAAAGCGAATGAAAACAATTGAGGTTGATGAGGATCTATACCGTTACATTGCTAGCCAAACTAAGCATATCGGTGAAAGCGCCTCGGATATTTTGCGACGCCTTTTAAACCTTGATGGTCAGTTGCAGGAAGCTGAAGCCGCGCCTGTAGTAGAGAAGCCACAAGGGATTGTAGTAAGTAAAGATGCGGGTAAAACGGAATCTGTTGATGTGGTGAAAGAAATGCGTTCGCTGCTTATTTCTGATGAGTTTGCCGGTCTAAAAAAAGCGATTGATCGCTTTATGTTAGTACTATCGACCTTACATAAATTAAATCCAGAAGGTTTCGCGCAGGCTACGAATGTAAAGGGACGTAAACGCGTGTACTTTGCAGATAATGAAGAAACCTTGTTGGCAAATGGCAACACGACCAAGCCAAAAGCCATTCCTGGCACACCGTTTTGGGTTATCACGAACAACAATACCAGTCGTAAAAGACAGATGGTTGAACAAGTGATGACACACATGGGGTACCAACCTGACTTAATAGAAAAAGTAACAGGTTCAATCTAAGAAACCTGATAGAAGCCTCATAATGTGTCGCAGTTAGCGGATATTATGAGGCTTTTTTAATTTTATTTGTATTTAAAGAAAGGATGTCAAACATGGCTATGCACCCTCGTGCTGGGCAAAAAGCGCAGCAGGAAGATCTTCATAATATTCCGGCACTTGTTGCCAATTACTTCTTGCTTCAACCTGATGCTAAGAACCCCGATCACAAGGTTCAATTCGGCACATCAGGTCACCGTGGTACCGCTGATAAGCATACATTTAACGAAAACCACATTTTGGCTATTGCTCAAGCGGTTGCAGAAGTTCGTGCCCAGCAAGGGACCACAGGTCCTTTGTTTGTCGGTAAAGACACGCATGCTTTGTCTGAACCTGCATTTTCTAGCGTGATTGAAGTTTTGATTGCAAACGGTGTGAAAGTCATCGTACAGCAGGATAACGGCTACACGCCAACACCAGGTATCTCGCACGCAATTCTGACTTACAACATCAAGCACGATGAAAAAGCAGACGGTATTGTGATTACACCATCTCATAACCCACCACAAGACGGCGGTATCAAATACAATCCGACTCACGGTGGTCCAGCAGAAGCTGAGTTGACTCAAGCTATCGAAGATCGTGCGAACGCACTGATTTCCGAAGGTTTACAAGGTGTTAAACGCTTACCACTAGCAGAAGCAAAAGCATCGGATCTGTTTGTGGAGATGGACTTGGTTAAACCCTACATCGATGACCTAGTGAACGTTATCGATATGGAAGCAATCCAAAAAGCGAACCTGAAGATTGGTGTAGATCCATTGGGTGGCAGCGGCATCGATTACTGGCGTCAAATAGGTCAGGCATACAACCTAGACCTAACGCTAGTAAGTGAAGCGATTGATCCTTCTTTCCAATTCATGTCTCTCGATAAAGACGGCGTTGTACGTATGGACTGTTCTTCTCCTTACGCAATGGCGGGTCTATTGGCATTGAAAGATGAGTACGATCTAGCATTTGGTAACGATCCTGACTACGACCGTCACGGTATCGTTACGCCAAAAGGTTTGATGAACCCGAATCACTTCTTAGCCGTTTGTATCGACTACCTATACCGCCATCGTGAGGCATGGGGTAAAGATGTAGCGGTTGGTAAAACACTAGTATCAAGTGCACTGATTGACCGTGTTGTTGCGGATCTAGGTCGTGAGCTATGTGAAGTACCAGTAGGCTTTAAATGGTTTGTTGATGGTCTGTACACTGGTAAATTCGGCTTCGGTGGCGAAGAAAGTGCCGGGGCATCTTTTCTTCGTAAAGATGGTACGCCTTGGTCAACAGACAAAGACGGCATCTTGTTATGTCTTCTAGCGGCAGAGATCACTGCGGTAACGGGTAAGAACCCACAAGACTACTATGAAGAGCTAGCGGCGAAACACGGTGAGTCGAAATACAACCGTATTCAAGCTGTAGCGAATGGCCCTCAAAAAGACGTACTGAAGAAGTTGTCACCAGAAATGGTCGCGGCTGAAACTCTAGCGGGTGATGCTATCACTGCTCGTCTAACGCATGCGCCTGGTAATGGTGCTGCAATCGGTGGTCTAAAAGTAACGACTGCCAACGGCTGGTTTGCTGCTCGTCCATCAGGCACAGAGGACATCTACAAGATTTACTGTGAAAGCTTCAAAGGTGAAGAGCACCTAAAACAAATCGAAGCAGAAGCACAAGAGATCGTTAATCAAGTGTTTGCAGCTGCCGGCCTGTAAACCATTCAATAGTCGATTTAGAAAACAAAGGGTTGATGTGCAAGCATCAACCCTTTTGCGTTTTAATATTCCTGAACTGAGTTGTTTCCGGGCCAGGAATCCGGTACCACAAACCAGAATTGACCGTCCTCCGTTTGTGCATGTACAAATCGGTCTGAAGGCTTTTCAATGGGTTGAGAGAAATCGTCCGTACCAATCGCCCAGCATGGTTTGTGTAAATGATAAAGTGGCTTACCGATTAACTCCCATTGGCTCTGGTAACACCAGTAACCACTAATCTGACTTGGATTTAGTTCATAACCCAAGCACTCGCTAGGAGTTGGCTCTGGAGTAAACGGATTAATATAGAGTCGTCCTTGCATCAATAGACGTTCTTGTGGGGCGTCGTTTAACGGAATTATTTTTTGAAATTCCGGGCGATCGCTCATTTTCAACTGATGAGTAAGCATTCTATTCAGTTTTGTATGCAGCTGGTCGTGAGCATTCGGACCATACCAAACGCCGTTATAAAGAAGATAAAACTTAATCGCTACTTCCCAGTGTTCTATTTGATTTGATTCTGTATTCCGCAACACTAAGTCGATAGCACCAATGGTCTTACCTTCGATGTCGTTTAACTGAACCTCTTCCGCGATAACCTGATATCGTTCTGAACTAGAGAGAACTGCAGTGCATAAGTGCTGATATAAAAAGCCCAATCTTGGATTACCATTGTATTGCTCAGCGTTATTTAAAGGCGTTACCGAAAGATCCTCTAAGGTTGTAAACGGAGGGCGTAACTTGAAAAGAGGAGGTGAAGTGGCGATCCATTGGTAAAAGCGTTGCAGTTGGTTCATCCGTATCCCTATATGTATGGTGAGGAGACAAGCTTTGTTATTGTAACTAAATTTGCTTTTGAGGGTAGGGTGGCTAGCATCGATATTAGGGTTCGAGATACACTTTAAGTACCTAAATGATATCAAGGTGCCAGATGTCAAAACGTTGTTTTATCAACTAGGTTGCACATTCTCGGTCTGATTTCATCGAGAGGTTATTTAGGTTTACATGCGCTAGAAATTGGAAGTAATAATGAATAACTTAAAGCTAGAACAGATTCTTAATGACAAACTGTCACCGCAGTTAATTAAAGATTACGCACCAAACGGGTTACAGGTAGAAGGGACGCCAGCCGTAAAGCGTATTATCACTGGCGTAACTGCCTCCCAAGCCTTAATCGATAAAGCGATTGAGCTTAATGCAGACGCATTACTCGTTCATCACGGTTATTTTTGGAAAGGTGAACCTGAGCCAATTCGTGGTATGAAAGGTAAACGAATTCGTAGTCTGATCAAAAACGATATCAACTTATATGGTTATCACCTTCCTCTGGATATTCACCCAGAGCTAGGCAACAACGCCGAATTAGCTCGCTTACTTGAAATCGAAGTAGAAGGTGGGCTTGAAGGACATCCTCAATCAGTAGCCATGTTTGGACGCTTGAAAAAACCGATGTCTGGTGCTGAGTTTGCGAGCAAGATCAATCAAGTTCTTGATAGACAACCACTGCATATTGCTCCAGAGAATACCGATAAGATGATTGAGACGGTCGGTTGGTGCACTGGTGGAGGACAGGATTTTATTGAGCTTGCTGTACAACACGGATTAGATGCGTTTATCTCTGGCGAAATTTCTGAGCGTACAACCTATACTGCGCGAGAAATGGACATTCATTACTTTGCTGCAGGTCATCATGCTACTGAGCGTTATGGTGTTCAGGCTTTAGGAAAATGGCTAGCGGATGAATATGGCCTACATGTGGAGTTTATCGATATTGATAATCCGGTTTAGTGTTCGCTATTCATAACGTGAAACGCTGAAAAGAAAAAAGGGTTGAGACAAAATCTCAACCCTTTTGTTTGTTTATCTTCTAACTAAAAAGATCATTCACGTTCGTGAAGTGGAGAAAACTCACGCTGTGTCTCACCAGTGTATAGCTGACGAGGACGACCGATGCGGTTCAGTGGATCGCTGTGCATTTCGTTCCAGTGAGCAATCCAGCCGATGGTACGAGAAATCGCGAAGATAACCGTAAACATAGAAACTGGAATACCAATCGCTTTAAGAATGATACCTGAGTAGAAGTCTACGTTCGGGTACAGCTTCTTAGAAACGAAGTACTCATCAGAAAGCGCAATGCGCTCAAGTTCCATTGCTACATCTAGTAGAGGGTCTTGAATGTTTAGCTCTTTGAGAACTTCATGACACGTTTCGCGCATTACTGTCGCACGTGGATCGTAGTTTTTATAAACGCGGTGACCAAAGCCCATTAAGCGGAATGGGTCATCTTTGTCTTTCGCGCGGTCTACATACTCAGGGATGTTATCGACGCTGCCAATCTCTTCTAGCATTCTCAAGCACGCTTCGTTTGCACCACCGTGAGCAGGTCCCCAAAGTGATGCAATACCAGCGGCAATACATGCAAATGGGTTAGCACCAGAAGAGCCAGCTAGACGTACAGTTGACGTCGACGCATTCTGTTCATGATCCGCGTGTAGCGTGAAGATTTTATCCATTGCACGAGCAACGACAGGGTTTACTTCATACTCTTCGCAAGGGTTTGCGAACATCATGTGTAGGAAGTTTTCTGCGTAGCTCAAATCGTTGCGTGGGTAGATAAATGGCTGACCGATAGAGTATTTGTAACACATTGCAGCCAGTGTCGGCATCTTCGATAGCAGACGGTACGCCGCGATCTCGCGGTGCTCGTCGTTGTTGATGTCAAGAGAGTCGTGGTAGAAGGCTGCAAGTGCACCGACTACACCACACATTACTGCCATCGGGTGAGCATCACGTCGGAAGCCATGGAAAAAGCTTGCGATTTGCTCGTGGACCATAGTATGACGCGTTACGGTCGTCTTGAATTGCTCGTATTGTTCTCGGGTAGGGGCTTCACCATAAAGAAGGATGTAACATACTTCTAAGTAATCTGCGTTATTGGCTAATTGATCAATCGGGAAACCGCGGTGCAAAAGAATACCTTTGCCGCCATCGATGTACGTGATTGATGATTCACAAGATGCAGTGGCAAGAAAACCTGGGTCAAAAGTAAAGTAACCATTGGCTCCCAGCTTACGAACGTCAATTACAGGTGTACCTAGCGTACCGTCCATAATTGGCAGTTCGATTGGCGCTTGACCTTCAACATGAAGGGTCGCTTTCTTATCCGCCATAACAATCTCCTTTGTTTATTATTTAATCCGTCCAGGATGTTTATGTGCCATTTTTGTACTGTTGTTAAAGCTTAAAGTCAATTTTTCTCCATCTTTGTGTGCACTTGTTATGATTTTTCTCATGAAAATCGTTAAAAATCTGTTCTATGTAGCATAATTTGTTACACCAATTGTATTAGAATGTTGCTCGCCGTATATTGGCTAAGAAAATTTTAGTTAAATCCTTATAAATTCGGGGCTAGAAACAAAGAGTGAGGTTTGTTGCTGGACTCCGATTGTTAACAAGTTGTTTACAATTATCTGGGTGGTTACTCGCGATATTTGTTAAATAGATGTTAACTTTTGTACGTTTGGAAGCTGAAATTGGTTATAACAATAAATGCTCAATGGAGCTGAGTGAGCAAGCCCGTGAAAGAAAGAAAGTCAAGACCTGTTAATTTAGATTTACAGACCATCCACTTTCCTATCACAGCAATCGCATCCATCCTACACCGTGTGTCTGGGGTAATTACGTTTGTTGCGGTGGGTATACTACTGTGGTTACTGTCCATTTCTCTGTCATCCCCAATGGGTTTTATGGAAGCCGCTGACATCGTCGATAGCTTCTTCGTAAAATTCATCCTGTGGGGAATTCTTACTGCACTTGCCTACCACATTGCAGGTGGTATCCGTCACTTGTTGATGGATCTAGGTCACTTTGAAGAGCTAGATTCTGGCACGATGAGCGCTAAAGTCGCGTTTGGTGCAACAGCAGTATTATCATTATTGGCGGGGATCTTGGTATGGTAAAACACGTATCTTCATTTGGTCGTAATGGTGTACACGATTTCCTACTAATTCGTGCAACTGCAATCATTATGACGCTATACACGATTTATCTGATTAGCTTCTGTGCATTTTCAGATATCTCTTACGCATCTTGGACCCAATTCTTTGGTGGTACCTTCACTAAAGTATTCACCATGTTGGCACTTGTCTCGATCCTGATCCACGCATGGGTCGGTTTGTGGCAGGTATTAACGGATTACATTAAGTGCGCGAAACTGCGTGGCGCACTGCAACTTGGTGTTATTGCCGTGCTATTCGGCTATGTCTTCTCTGGTCTATTTATTCTGTGGGGTGCGTAAGTGTCTATTCCAGTTCGTGAGTTTGATGCCGTAGTAATCGGCGCTGGTGGTGCAGGTATGCGCGCTGCACTACAAATTTCAGAACAAGGCCTATCATGTGCTTTGTTATCAAAAGTATTTCCAACACGTTCTCATACTGTGTCTGCACAGGGCGGTATTACCGTTGCTCTGGGTAACTCGCACAAAGACGATTGGCAATGGCACATGTACGATACCGTTAAAGGTTCCGATTACATTGGTGACCAGAACGCGATTGAATACATGTGTAAAAATGGCCCTGAGTCCGTTATCGAACTAGAAAAAATGGGTCTTCCATTCTCTCGTTTTGATAACGGTACTATCTACCAACGTCCATTCGGTGGTCAGTCAAAAGAATTTGGTGGTGAGCAAGCTGCACGTACAGCAGCTGCTGCGGACCGTACAGGTCACGCGCTTCTGCATACGCTTTACCAACAAAATGTGAAACACAAAACCACCATTTTCTCGGAATGGTATGCACTAGACTTGGTGAAAAACCAAGACGGCGCCGTAATGGGCTGTACTGCGATTTGTATGGAAACAGGCGAAATCTGTTACTTCAAATCAAAAGCAACGATTCTAGCAACAGGTGGTGCAGGTCGTATTTACGCGTCGACCACTAACGCACACATCAACACTGGTGACGGTGTAGGTATGGCATTGCGTGCGGGTGTACCTATGCAAGACATGGAAATGTGGCAGTTCCACCCAACGGGTATCGCTGGTGCAGGTGTTCTTGTTACAGAAGGTTGTCGTGGTGAAGGTGGTTACCTTCTAAATAAAGATGGCGAACGTTTCATGGAGCGCTATGCTCCTAACGCGAAAGACCTTGCTGGTCGTGACGTAGTTGCACGTTCAATGATGATCGAAATTCGTGAAGGCCGTGGTTGTGATGGTCCTTGGGGTCCACACATTAAGCTGAAGTTGGATCACCTTGGTAAAGAAGTGCTTGAGTCACGTCTGCCTGGTATTTGTGAGCTGTCTCGTACTTTCGCGCACGTTGATCCAGTGAAAGAGCCAATTCCAGTAATTCCAACCTGTCACTACATGATGGGTGGTGTACCGACTCAAGTGTCTGGTCAAGCAATCAAGCAAAAGGCTGACGGCAGCGAGATGGAAGTACAAGGTCTATATGCATGTGGTGAGATTGCTTCTGTATCAGTACACGGAGCAAACCGTCTAGGCGGCAATTCATTACTAGACTTAGTCGTATTTGGTCGTGCTACTGGCTTGCACCTTGGCGAAACGCTAGCAGCGCAAGCGGAAGCTCGTCCTGCAACAGAATCTGATATTGAAGCATCTCTAGCGCGTACTATGCGTTGGGAAAACAGCACTGGTGGAGAAGATCCAGTTCAGATTCGTAAAGACCTACAAGCATGCATGCAAAACAGCTTCTCGGTATTCCGTGAAGGCGATGCGATGGCAACCGGTCTAGAAGAGTTGAAAGTGATTCGCGAGCGTCTGAAAGATGCACATCTAGCGGACAAGTCTTCTGAATTCAACACGCAACGTATTGAGTGTCTAGAGTTAGACAACTTGATGGAAACAGCATTCTCTACAGCCGTAGCGGCGAACTACCGTACTGAAAGCCGTGGCGCACATGCTCGTTTCGATTTCCCTGAGCGTGATGATGAGAACTGGCTATGCCACTCTATCTACAACCCGGAAACAGAAGCGATGACTAAGCGTGATGTGAACATGACGCCAACGCATCGTGAAGCTTTCCCGCCGAAAGTACGTACATACTAAAGGGAGGATACGACTATGAAATTGAACTTCTCTTTATACCGTTACAATCCGGATGTGGATACCAAGCCTTACATGAAAGAGTATACCCTTGAGGTAGACGAAGGCTCAGACATGATGGTGCTTGATGCATTGATTCTGCTAAAAGAGCAAGATCCAAGCATCGCGTTCCGTCGCTCATGCCGTGAAGGGGTATGTGGTTCTGATGGTTTGAACATGAATGGTAAAAATGGTCTAGCGTGTATCACACCGTTATCTGCTCTACAAGGCGAAAAGATAGTTATTCGTCCATTGCCAGGGTTACCTGTCGTGCGCGATCTTATCGTTGACATGACGCAGTTCTATGATAACTATGCGAAAGTTAAACCATTCTTGATTGATGATGGTGCATTACCACCATCACGCGAGAACCTACAATCGCCTGATGATCGTGCGCATTTAGATGGATTGTACGAATGTATTATGTGTGCATGTTGTACAACGTCTTGCCCATCATTCTGGTGGAACCCTGACAAATTCATCGGTCCAGCTGGTCTTCTTGCGGCGTACCGCTGGCTAATTGATAGCCGTGATACGGCAACAGATGAACGTTTGTCTGATCTTGATGATGCATTTAGCGTTTTTCGTTGCCATGGCATCATGAATTGTGTAAGTGTTTGTCCTAAGGGATTAAATCCGACAAAAGCCATCGGCCATATTAAGTCGATGCTGGTTAATCGCTCGGTTTAATTTACTCGCTCTTAGGAATGTCGCAGTGTTGCGGATCACCCGATATGACCGCTTCACTGCTTCAAGAATATTTCGAGTAAAGAATACAAAAATTGCCGACTAGTTCTGGTCGGCTCTTATAGCTCGGCAAAGACCGAAGCAAACGTGAAAACTACTGGTTAAGGGAAAATATGCACAACGGCGTGATGAAGGCATGGCTCGAGTCTTCACACTTGGCTGGCGCCAATGCAACGTATGTAGAGGACCTCTACGAACTGTATCTAAGTGATCCCGATCTGGTAAGTGAGGAGTGGAAACGTGTTTTTGAAGGCTTACCTAAGCCGTCAGAAGAAGTGGCAGAACAACCACATTCACGTGTCCGTGACTACTTCCGTCGACTCGCTAGAGAAACAAAGCATTACAATGTCCAAGTTAGTGACCCAGATGTCGATGCAAAACAAGTAAAAGTTCTACAGCTAATCAACGCTTACCGTTTCCGCGGACATGAAGCTGCAGAATTAGACCCACTAGGTCTATGGCAACGCCCAACCGTGGCGGAGTTAGACCCTGCTTTTCATAATCTTACCGAAGATGACTTCGAAGAAACTTTCAACGTAGGTTCTTTTGCTGTTGGGCAAGAAACCATGAAGTTGAAAGACATCTATGAAGCCCTCAACAAAACTTACTGCGGTTCCATCGGTGCTGAATACATGCACATGACTGACACAGAGCAAAAACGTTGGATCCAACAACGTCTTGAGTCTGTCGTAGGCCAGCCATCATTCAACAAAGATGAGAAGCGCACATTCCTAGAAGAGCTAACTGCCGCTGAAGGTTTGGAGCGTTACCTCGGGGCGAAATTCCCAGGTGCAAAACGTTTCTCTCTAGAAGGTGGTGACGCACTGATTCCGATGACGAAAGAGTTGATCCGTCACGCGGGAACTAGTGGGATGCGTGAAGTGGTTATCGGTATGGCTCACCGTGGTCGTTTGAACATGCTGGTGAACGTGCTTGGTAAGAAGCCTCAAGATCTGTTCGATGAGTTTGCCGGTAAACACGACGAAACTTGGGGTACGGGTGATGTGAAATATCACCAAGGCTTCTCTGCCGACTTTGCTACCCCAGGTGGTGATGTTCACTTAGCTCTTGCATTTAACCCATCGCATCTAGAAATCGTCAACCCAGTAGTCATGGGGTCGGTGCGAGCACGTCAAGATCGCTTGGGTGATAATCAAGGTAGCAAAGTGCTTCCTATCACTATCCACGGTGACTCTGCAATCGCTGGTCAGGGTGTGGTTGCCGAAACGTTCAACATGTCACTGGCTCGTGGTTTCCAAGTCGGTGGTACGGTGCGTATCGTTATCAACAACCAAGTTGGCTTTACGACGTCTAACCCTCGTGACACGCGTTCAACGATGTACTGTACAGATATCGCGAAGATGGTTCAGGCGCCAATCTTCCATGTGAATGCCGATGACCCAGAAGCGGTTGCTTTTGTTACTCGTATTGCTTTGGATTACCGCAACGAGTTCAAGCGCGATGTCGTGATTGATTTGGTGTGTTACCGTCGCCACGGTCACAACGAGGCCGATGAGCCAAACGCGACTCAGCCTTTGATGTACCAAAAAATCAAAAAACACCCTACACCACGCAAATTGTATGCGGATATTCTGATCGATAAAAACGAATCAGATATCGAGACAGCGACTCAGTTAGTCAATGAGTACCGCGACGCATTAGACCGCGGTGAAGTGGTGGTTAAAGAATGGCGTCCAATGGCGTTGCACTCTGTGGACTGGTCCCCTTACTTAGGGCATGAATGGGATATGGAGTGGGATTCAAAATATGACAAGACGCGTCTTATCGAGTTGGGTAATCGTCTTTGTCAGTATCCAGAAAGCCATAAACTACAAAGCCGTGTTAATAAGCTATACAACGATCGTCTAGCAATGATGACCGGTGAAAAAGCAATCGACTGGGGTATGGCCGAAACATTGGCGTATGCAACATTAGTTGATGATGGTAAGCGTATTCGCCTTTCTGGTCAGGATTCGGGTCGTGGTACTTTCTTCCACCGTCACTCGGTTCTTCATAACCAAACAGATGCAAGTACGTACATTCCATTAGCGAATATTCATGACAATCAGGGTCCATTCCAAGTGTTTGACTCAGTACTGTCAGAAGAAGCGGTATTGGCATTTGAATACGGTTACGCAACAGCAGAGCCAGGTGGTTTGACTATCTGGGAAGCGCAGTTTGGTGACTTTGCCAACGGCGCGCAGGTTGTGATTGACCAATTCATCTCGTCAGGTGAGCAGAAATGGGCACGCTTATGTGGTCTCACAATGCTTTTACCTCACGGTTACGAAGGTCAAGGCCCTGAGCACTCCTCTGCACGTCTAGAGCGTTACCTTCAGTTGTGTGCTGAGCAAAATATGCAGGTTGTAGTTCCTTCAACACCGGCTCAGGTATACCACATGATTCGTCGTCAAGTTGTACGCCCAATGCGTCGACCTCTGATTGTTATGTCGCCAAAATCTTTGCTGCGCCATCCCCTATGTACTTCGACAATTGAAGACTTAGCGGACGGTACATTCCAATCTGCAATTCCAGAAGTAGATGATTTAGACCCAAGCAAAGTAAAACGAGTCGTGTTCTGTTCAGGTAAGGTTTATTTTGACCTACTGGAGCAGCGCCGTAACAACGAGCAATACGATGTCGCTATCGTGCGTATCGAGCAGCTTTATCCATTCCCGATGGAAGAAGTACAAGCAGCGATTGCTCAATACACTAACGTTGAAGACTTCGTGTGGTGTCAGGAAGAGCCTCAGAACCAAGGTGCTTGGTACTGTAGCCAACACAACTTCCGTGCCGCTATTCCTGCAGGTGCAGATCTTAAATACGCAGGTCGCCCAGCTTCTGCTTCGCCAGCAGTTGGCTACATGTCGGTGCACTTGAAACAACAAAAAGCGTTGGTTGAAGACGCTCTGAACGTGAACTCAAAAACTTCGAATTAAGAACTAGAAGTTAAAGGAAGAAACAGATATGACAATTGAAATTCTGGTTCCAGATTTACCTGAATCAGTTGCTGATGCAACCGTAGCGACATGGCACAAACAACCAGGCGACGCAGTAGAGCGTGACGAGGTTTTGGTTGACATCGAGACGGACAAAGTCGTGCTAGAAGTGCCAGCTCCGGAAGCAGGTGTTTTGGAAGCTATCGTTGAAGAAGAAGGTGCGACAGTACTTTCTAAACAAATCATTGCTAAATTGAAGCCAGGTGCAGTTGCAGGTGAGCCTACCGCAGATAAAACAGAAGGTACGGAAGCATCTCCTGATAAACGTCATAAAGCTGCGCTTAGCGAAGAAAGCAATGATGCACTAAGCCCAGCAGTACGTCGTTTATTGGCTGAGCATGGCTTAGAAGCAAGCCAAGTGAAAGGCACTGGTGTTGGTGGTCGTATTACGCGCGAAGATATTGAAGCGCATCTTGCGAACGCTAAAGCTGCGCCAAAAGAAGAAGCACCAGCAGTGGTTGACGTGCCGGCAGCGGCTCGTAGCCAAAAACGTGTTCCAATGACTCGCCTGCGTAAGACAGTCGCTAACCGTCTACTAGAGGCGAAGAACAACACGGCAATGCTAACGACGTTTAATGAAGTGAACATGAAACCAATCATGGACCTTCGTAAACAGTACAAAGATCAGTTCGAAGAGCGTCACGGTATTCGTTTAGGCTTCATGTCTTTCTACGTGAAAGCTGTAACAGAAGCGCTTAAGCGTTACCCAGAAGTAAATGCTTCGATTGATGGCGATGACATTGTTTACCACAACTACTTCGACATTAGCATGGCGGTATCAACGCCACGTGGTCTAGTTACACCAGTCCTAAAAGACTGTGACAAGCTTGGTTTCGCTGATGTTGAAAAAGGCATCAAAGAACTGGCTATCAAAGGTCGTGATGGCAAGCTAACGGTAGACGAGCTAATGGGCGGTAACTTCACTATCACAAACGGTGGTGTGTTCGGTTCACTAATGTCTACACCAATCATCAACCCACCTCAATCAGCGATTCTTGGTATGCATAAGATCCAAGAGCGCCCGATGGCAGTGGATGGCAAAGTTGAAATCTTGCCGATGATGTACCTAGCGCTGTCTTACGATCACCGCCTAATTGATGGTCGCGAGTCTGTTGGCTTCCTAGTGACGATTAAAGAGTTGCTAGAAGATCCAGCACGTCTCCTATTAGACGTTTAATATCGCTAAAACGTCTAGTTATCGTAGGTAGCTAGACGTTAAAAATTTCAATGGCTAGACTAGCTCAACGTCTGGCCTTCATTTGAATCCCACACCATGAGTACTCGTGATGAGGGATTGATTTGAGAAGACCCTACAGACGTACAAGCAGCCAAGACTGCAGCGTTATGGAAATAATAAATCCCTTAAGGGAAAAACAAACGGAATATCGAAATGAATTTGCATGAATACCAAGCCAAACAGCTGTTTGCAGAATTCGGTTTGCCTGTGCCAGAAGGCTACGCGTGTGATACACCACAAGAAGCTTTTGAAGCTGCAGGCCGTATCAGTACAGAAAAGAAAGTAGTTAAATGTCAGGTTCACGCTGGTGGCCGTGGTAAAGCGGGCGGTGTAGAGCTGCACGATACAAAAGAAGGCGTTAAAGAGTTTGCACAAAAGTGGTTAGGTAAAAACCTAGTGACTTACCAAACTGACGCTAACGGTCAGCCAGTTACAAAAATCCTTGTTGAAGAAGCTTCAAACATTGCAAACGAATTATACCTAGGTGCGGTTGTTGACCGTGCAAGCCGTAAGATCGTTTTCATGGCTTCAACAGAAGGTGGTGTGGAAATCGAAAAAGTTGCGGAAGAAACGCCGGAGCTTATCCACAAAGCAGCAATCGATCCACTAGTAGGCCCACAAGCTTACCAAGGTCGCGAGCTTGCGTTCAAACTTGGTCTTGAAGGTGACCAAATCAAACAATTCGTTAAGATCTTTATGGGTCTTGGCACTATGTTCTCTCAGTACGACCTTGCTCTGCTAGAGATCAACCCACTTGTGATTACTGGTGAAGGCAACCTGCTATGTCTTGACGGTAAGATCAACATCGACTCAAACGCACTGTACCGTCAGCCTAAGCTTCGTGAAATGCACGATCCTTCACAAGAAGATGAGCGCGAAGCGCACGCAGCTCAGTGGGAACTGAACTACGTAGCACTAGACGGTAACGTTGGCTGTATGGTTAACGGTGCTGGCCTAGCAATGGGTACGATGGATATCGTAAACCTACACGGCGGCAAGCCAGCTAACTTCTTAGATGTAGGTGGCGGCGCGACCAAAGAGCGTGTTGCTGAAGCATTCAAGATCATCCTATCTGATGACAACGTGAAAGCGGTACTTGTTAACATCTTCGGTGGTATCGTACGTTGTGACATGATCGCAGAAGGTATTATCGGTGCGGTTAAAGAAGTAGGTGTAAGCGTACCTGTTGTTGTTCGTCTAGAAGGTACTAATGCTGACCTAGGTCGCGAAGTTCTTGCTAATTCTGATGTTGATATCATTGCTGCTGAGTCGCTAACGGATGCTGCTCAGAAAGTTGTTGCTGCTGCGGAGGCTAAATAATGTCTGTATTAATTAACAAAGACACTAAAGTAATCTGTCAGGGTTTCACTGGTGGTCAAGGTACTTTCCACTCAGAGCAAGCTATCGCATACGGCACTCAGATGGTTGGTGGTGTGTCTCCAGGTAAAGGTGGCCAAACTCACCTAGGCCTACCTGTATTCAACACCGTTCGTGAAGCAGTAGAAGCAACTGGTGCAACAGCGACAGTTATCTACGTTCCAGCACCTTTCTGTAAAGATGCAATTCTAGAAGCGATTGATGCGGGCATCGAGCTAATCGTAACAATCACGGAAGGCATCCCTACAACAGATATGATCGACGTAAAAGTGAAGCTAGAAGAAACTGGCGTTCGTATGATCGGTCCTAACTGTCCGGGTGTTATCACTCCTGACGAGTGTAAGATCGGTATCATGCCTGGTCACATCCACAAGAAAGGTAAAGTAGGTATCGTATCTCGCAGCGGTACTCTAACTTACGAAGCAGTTAAGCAAACAACAGACGAAGGTTTCGGCCAGTCTACTTGTGTTGGTATTGGTGGTGACCCAATCCCAGGTTCAAACTTCATTGATATCCTAAAACTGTTCCAAGAAGACCCTGAAACTGAAGCGATTGTTATGATCGGTGAAATCGGTGGTACTGCCGAAGAAGAAGCAGCAGCATACATTAAAGAAAACGTAACGAAGCCAGTGGTTTCCTACATTGCTGGTGTAACTGCTCCTCCTGGTAAACGTATGGGCCACGCTGGTGCGATTATCTCTGGCGGTAAAGGTACTGCTGAAGACAAATTTGCTGCACTAGAAGCGGCGGGCGTTAAGACTGTGAAATCTCTAGCAGAGATCGGCCAAGGTCTACGTGAAGTAACGGGCTGGTAATTTCCAACTCTAAGCTTAAAGCTAAAAAAGCCTAGCAATTATTGCTAGGCTTTTTTGTATCAAGGTACTTTTTACGATTTTTGGCGAATAAATTGGCTAAGCATAAACAGAGATGTTGCGCTGATTACTACTGATGGACCAGCCGGCGTATCGAAGTGCCATGATAGGCTAAGCCCCATTAGTACTGCCACAGAGCCAATAATAGATGCGAACAGTGCCATTTGCTCTGGTGATGAAGAGACCTTACGTGCTGTTGCTGCTGGGATGATCAGCAAAGAAGTCATGATAAGTGCCCCAACAAACTTCATTCCTACGGCAATCACAACACCTACCATAAGCATTAACACCAATCTAACTAAGTCTGTATTGACGCCCTCGACGGCAGCAAGCTCTTCACTAACTGTGCTCGACAATAAAGGTCGCCAAAAAACGTAAAGACACACACTAACAGCAACGACACCTGCGTAAATGAACATCAGATCTTGCGGAGATACTGCGAGTAAGTCACCGAACAAGTAACTCATCAGATCAACACGGACATTATCCAAGAAACTAACAGAAACTAGACCAACAGATAATGCGCTATGGGCGAGTATACCCAGAAGCGTATCGGTTGCGACCAGTTGTTGTTTCTGTAGTGTCACGAGCAATACCGCGAGTGCTAAACAGCAAACGAGTAGGGCAAGATAAAGGTTCACGTTGAGCAGAAAGCCTAATGCCAAACCCATCAATGAAGCATGTGCCAGGGTATCACCGAAGTAAGCCATTTTGCGCCAAACGACAAATGACCCAAGAGGACCTGCAATGATCGCGATGCCAATACCAGCAAGAATAGAAGGTAGAAGAAACTCAATCATGGTGATGATGTCCGTGTTTATGGTTGGAGCATGATGTCGCATCGCCAGTTACTGGCGTTCCGGATAAATCGTGATGATGATGCTCGTGGTCGTGATGATAAAACGCGAGTGATTCTCTCGCTGCATTGCCAAATAGCGCGATGTAAGAAGGGTGCTGAGTAATCGTGGCAGGTGAACCAGAGCAGCAAACATGGTGATGCAGACAAATGACATCATCTGTTTTGGCCATTACTAAATGTAAGTCGTGTGACACCATAAATACACCGCAATCGAACCGGTGACGGATGCTTTCAATTAGATCGTAGAGATCGATTTGACCTTGAATATCCACACCCTGCGCAGGTTCGTCTAGCACTAACAGCTCTGGGCGTTGAAGCAAAGCACGCGCAAGTAATACGCGTTGGTTTTCACCACCTGATAAGCGATGCATGTTACTACTAATTAAATGCTCAGCGCCAACAAGCCTTAATGCATCAATACATTCTTGTTTACTGTATTTTCCTGCTAAATTTAGAAAACGGGTGACATTCAATGGAAGAGAGTCATTGAGTTTCAATTTTTGAGGAACATAACCAATTTTTAGTTTTCTTTGTCGGTTTAATTTGCCGCTAGTCGGTTTTTGAAGGCCTAAAATGACTTTGACTAACGTTGATTTTCCCGCTCCATTGGGACCAATTAGGGTTGTTATTTTGCCCTTTTGTAATTCCATACTAATGTTGTCGAGAACTCTGCGGCCATCGAACTCGACGCATAAGTGCTCAAGATGGACTAAGGAAGACATGAATGAAACTCATTTGCAAATCAATAATGTTATAATGTAACATTATCACACTTTCTACACCATATCCCAAGTAAAACTATGAAAAGAGCATTAATTCTTGCTGCGTCAGCGATGCTAACGTTGCCAGCACACGCAGTAACGGTACTAACGAGTATCAAACCTATTCAGTTATTAGTGACAGAACTTACTCAAGGGGTGACTTCGCCAAATGTATTACTGCAGTCTAACACTTCGCCCCATGATTACGCTTTACGCCCATCGGATGTTAAGAAAATCGCTTCTGCTGATTTAGTTATTTGGTACGGACATGATCTCGAACCGTTTCTGGAAAAAGTCGTGTCAGACAGATCGAATACGCTGACTATTAGTCAAATTCCAGATCTAGATTTGCGTGAGTTTGATAGTGAGCACAACCATGACCATGATGGCCACGATCATGGTTCACATGATCCGCACTTTTGGTTAGGTGTAAGTCAAGCACAACAAGTTGCCAAGGCTGTCGTGAATCAACTGGGATCACTTGATCCGGAAAATGCAGCACAGTACCAAGAAAACCTTAAAAAATTTGAAACTGAGCTCAGCCAGACGGACCTAGAGATCAAGAAGAAATTATCGCCAGTGAAAGACAAAGGTTACTTTGTGTTTCACGATGCTTATGGTTATTTCGAAGAGCGTTATGAGTTAAATCAAATGGGGCACTTCACCGTGAGCCCGGATCGTAAGCCGGGCGCAAAAACCTTAATCCAAATTCGTCAAAAGTTAAGTTCAGGAGATGTAGCTTGCGTGTTTTCTGAACCTCAGTTTACTCCAGCTGTCGTTCAGAGTGTGATGCGAGGTAGTAAAGTTGCCAAAGGAGAACTTGACCCATTAGGGAGCACAATTGAAGCAAAACCGGGCAGTTACTTTACTTTTCTCAACAATATGGCGAATAATTTTGAGCAGTGCTTGAGCCAAAAGACGGATTAAGTAGTGTTGTTGTGTAGGAATAGTCCTTTTAACGTGATCCAGTAGTAAGAATTACAACCTTTGGCAAGGCGAGCCTTTTCTCAAACAATAATTGAGATATCATTATCAATAATTAGCAGCTCAAAATAACCGTATAAGTCCATGCTGTAGAAGATATAGACGGTGGGCACCGAGCACAAATTGATATAAAAGGTTTTCGTCTTGCTACGCCAATTAGCCCTTGTCTTGTTGGGCTTTTTCCTATCTTTCCAAGCATTTGCTCTTCATAATGCGAATGCCATCTTTTACCCTTTGCCGACTCAGGTTAAGGGTACTTTTATTGCGGCTAAAAAATTGTTCTTGGGTGAGCAAGGGGGCTTGTGGATTCACGACGTGCATGGGCGGGTGTTGTTTTATGATGGCCAAAATATCCTACCTAAATCAGGCAGTTTTTTACAAACGTCTGCCAAGCAACTGGCTTATCATGAAGGCTCGTTCTGGACCTTTGTTGAGAATGAGGTGTATCAAACTTATCCAAATCAAGAAAGACGTTTAGTCTTTAGCTTAAACCCCGGGTCGCAAATAAGAAAAATCGGTTCTTCTGAAGATTATATTTGGGTTAGTGATGGCGCACATTTCTATACTTACAACATCGATACTAGCGAGTTAAAGTCCTTTTCTTTGTTGCAGCTCTATCAACATAGCAACAATAGCTATGTTTATATTAACGATGCAGTTCTGCTCGAAGAGAAGTGGGCACTTGCTACAACTTCTGGCTTTTATCTTTCAGAAGGAGATAAGTTTGACCATGTAGTCGCTTCAGGTCAGAACTACATTGAAAAGATCTACTACTCACACACGCGCAGAGAAATTCTGGTAGGAACGTTGCGTGGGGCATTAATTTTCAATATTTATCAACCTGATAAAGAGGTGATTAAGATTGGCGGCTCTCATGTGTTGACTTTCGCTGAGACAAATCAAGAGTACTGGGTGGGGACTGAGCATGGTCTGTATTTATACTCATTCCTGTCAGGTGAAGTGACAGAAGTCGAGCCTGCAAGCTTTCTTGAACTGGAGCTGGATAATACAAAGATCTATTCGCTACTGAGTGACAACATGGGAGGGATGTGGATCGCGACTAACCAAGGCATTCGCTATTACTCCTTGTTTAGTAAAAAGTTTGAACGAGTAACCTTCAGTAGTTACGACTCGCAAACCTTATCAGGGCGAATTCGACAAACTTCCACAGGACCTGATGATGCGCTTTGGTTCGCGGATGACCGAAAGCTTTACCGGACAGGTGAGAGTGGCAACATCAAAGTCTTGGAGCTTGATTCGCAGATCAATGAATTTGCATTTCAAGGTGGGATGCTTTGGCTTGCGACCTCTAAAGGGCTCGAAATATTCGAGCTGAATGGTCTTAACAAAGTGACATTTCCTTATTTACAGGTTATGGCTGGACACGCAGTGGAGCACGTGACTGTAGATGGTAATGATCGTCTCTGGGTATCAAGTGGATACCATCTTTACAATGTTGATATAACCAAGCAAAGCGTAAGAAATTTTGGAAGTGAGTGGCTAGTAAGTCAGTACTTACCAGCTAAGGTTACGCGTTTATACGACACTGAAGATTCTCTATTGATAGGGACCGATCATGGGATTTATCAATACAGCAATGAAAACATCCAGTTCATCCGCTATTCCGAAAAATTTGGTGAATCATTAGACATGGTCACGGCGGTTGATGGCAGTCAGTGGTTTGCGTCATCTTACGGCGTTTTTAAAACGATTAAAGGAAGTAACGAGAAACATGTTGTTGAAATGAGTGTGCCCAACGCGCGACCTGCTTGCTTGATCAGAGACAGGCAAGGTGTGTGGTTAGCCTCTTCTGTCGGATTAAGCTATTACCACCTTTCGGGTGAATTAGTGAAGCATTATTCATCGGCGTCTGGCTTAATGAACAACGAGTTTCTACCAGGAATCTGCAGTGTTATACAGCAAAAAGAAGGTGGTGAGCGAGAGCTCGTCCTAGGGTCGAAATACGGGTTGGTAAAAGCTGAAGCATCCAAGCTGCTTGTGTCCAACCCTCCAGAGTCGAAGTTTATCGTGAGCCAAGTTGTGCTTGAAAACGAGATTCTACAAGTTGGTAGCGCCGATTTGAATGGCATAAAATTACCGTATGGCTCTTCTCTAAGTTTCTTATTTGGCGTGATGCCAAAACCAGACAGCCAAAATTTGTATTATCGATTGAATAGCGATGATCCTTGGCAAGCGCTAGAGGGAGGCCAACTGACTCTAGAGCATCTCAATTCCGGTGAATACCATCTACAGGTAAGTAATGAGTCTCAAGTCGCTGCTGGATTGGTTGGGCTCGAGTCATATTTTATTGTGCTTAATCCTTGGTATTTATCGCAACTCGCAATTTTAGGTTTTGTGGTCGCGAGTATTGCCATGGTTGCACTACTTATGTACTGGCGCTCTCGCTATGTTGTACAGGCTAACCGTGATTTAGCTGCGCAAGTGACACTCAAAACTAACCAGTTGAGGCATCAAAGCCGAGTGTTGTTGACGAGTAACCAACAGCTACGTAAACAGATTCAAGTCAGAAACCTGCTGGTTGATCACGTGGCGCAATCTATTAAGTCCAGTGTGGATTTTATAGCGGCAAAATTACCCATACCTTTGGATGCAGCTACGGAAGATCATCTGGCGAAAACGACATGGCAATTAAATGAGTTAAAAAGTGTTCCTGGCGAAGCTAGCGGCGGTAGTCACAATTACAATTTGAGTCAGATAACTCAATCGGTGGTTGATGTATGGCAAGATGATTTTGCGAAGGCTGGGATTATGGTGGAGCTTGAAGATGAGAGAAAAACAAGTCGAATTGCTCTGGAAAGCTTTAACCTTGATGTTATCTTCAACAGCATTTTTGCCAATATCATCAAGCGTTCTTTCCGAGGCCAAACGGTGAGAATCATGCTAGAAGAGGGCAATGATATTGTTTCATTGAGTTTTCTTGATTATGGGACGCAACTGCCTAATAAAGTCATGACCGGGCGTCCATCTAATATGAACCACTCTGAATTGAGTATTGATCATCTTGCCCAGTTAGTGACAACGAGTGGAGGATACTTGGCGGTGTTTACTTCCGACGCTCAAAATAAAATCGAAATTACATGGCCAACTGCGAAGGAAATGAGTTATGTGGATGAATCTTTGCAAGAATTTGAGTCTGAACCTATCGTCGAAGATAAAGTGACCCCAGAGAAAGAATGGTTGCAAAAAGTCTATCAGCTGGTGGCTGAGCATTACCATGACCCTGAGTTTGGTACTGCTTTAGCGGCTAAAATGCTGTTCATGTCAGAACGCTCTTTACAGAGGCGCTTTAAATCAGCCTCGTCAAGAACGTTAAAAGATTATGTAACCGAAGTTCGTTTAGAAACGGCGTGTGAGCAGTTATTAGCGGGCGAGAAAATCAGCGAAGTAGCGTTTAACTGCGGCTTTAATGATCCTTCTTACTTTAGCCAAAAGTTTAAATTGCATTTTGGTTTGCCTCCTTCCAAGTTTGCTTTGACTCAAGAAAGCCAAGAAACCAACTAAAAAACCTCATTACACACTCCCTAGTGAATATTCAAAAGACTGGGGAGCTGCTTATAGCGCTCTACTATTCTAGAGCTACCAATGCAGTGATTCTCATTGCTTCTTCATCACATCTAGCCTACAAATCCATTCTCAATACGTAAGCACGGTCACGCTCTATCTGTTAGTAGCGCTGTTCTTAGCTATAACCATACATGGCTTAAGAGGACGGATTTACCTACGGCGACAAATAGATGAATGGTTGTATTTTTGTATCTAGAGTGCGTTGGTTCATTTGAGTAGTGGGGGTATGCGAAATTCGTGAAAACAGAACTGTGCTGAAAAGGTGGATAAGATAAAGAGTTTAGAGAGAGATGAAAAAAAATATCGTGGTATAGCCGGGGGGACTATACCACGGGTGTCAATGACACCTTCGCTTGCTGCCGGAGTGACATGTTGCCATGCCACCTCTGGAATTCATTTGAGAGGTTGCCCTCTCGATGGAGTAACTATACGAGAGGTTACTTATTTTTCTTATAAAAATAACGCCATGTTGATATGAGAAAAACGACAAAGTTTTAAATGTCATCTAACCTGTTGTTTTGTGTGGAAATTTTTATCTTTACCATTTGTTTGTGACATTTTTATTTCATTGGTCGTGATTTTTAATTGTTAATTTTGACGTAAATAACGAGAGGAAATTTACGGAGTTGACGTTTGAAAGCATGAAAACATTTATGAAATCTTTGATTTCACACAAGGATTGAAGGGTTATAGGAGAGTAATATTGGCAGCCTAAACTTATTAAATAATAATATTTCTCATTAGCAATACTCTTAAGGGCCACTATGAAGTTATCAGAGATTAATCCTGGCGATACGGTGACGATTCGGTTGTTAGATGGTCTTTCATCAGATATCAGAAAGAAACTCATGGTAATGGGGCTGCTTCCCAATACAGAAGTCAAAGTGATTCGACGTGCTCCAATGGGCGATCCTTTACAAGTCGAAGTCCGTGGTGTGTCTGTCGCATTGCGAGAAACCATTGCTCAGAAAATTGAAGTGGAGCGAGTGTAATGCAATATCAAGTGCTTACCGTAGGTAATCCTAATAGTGGTAAAACGACGCTATTTAATGGTTTGACTGGCGCAAAACAGCAAGTTGGTAACTGGGCAGGCGTCACCGTTGAAAAGAAAACGGGACAATTCAAACATGCGGGTGACGAGTTTTTGCTCACTGATCTCCCTGGCATTTACTCGTTAGACAGTGGTAATGATAGCAATAGTATTGACGAATCCATTGCATCGCGTGCGGTTCTAACTCATCCTGCTGATCTCATTATCAACGTGGTTGATGCCACGAGTTTAGAGCGCAGCTTATATATGACGTTGCAACTTCGCGAACTTGGCCGTCCTATGATTGTTGTTCTCAACAAAATGGATGCGCTAAAACGTGAACGTCAAATGATTAACGTTTCAGAGCTTGAGAAAACATTAGGTTGTCCTGTAGTAAGTTTATCTGCAACCAATAAAACTCAAGTTGCAGAGTTTAAAGAAAAACTTCATAAGTCCATCGTTCAAGGGGTCGCGCTTAAAGAGCTATCTTTGCATTACGGTGAAAAGATGGAGTCGGCGATTCAAACTGTTTCCGCACTTTTTAACGATCAAACCGTCGCCCATCGTGCATTAGCTATTCGTGCGCTTGAAAAAGATACGATGGTTCTCAATAGCCTTTCCGATATTGAGAGAAGCAAAGTATTGGAAGTCATTGCGACTTTAGATTTGGATATCGATTTGCATGTCGCGGATACCAAGTACACATACCTGCATGAACAGTGTAAAAAAGTTCGCCGAAGCGAAGGCAAATTGAGCCGTAGCGTGACTGAAAAACTCGACCAGTTTATTTTGAACAAGTGGATTGGGATCCCATTCTTCTTTGTGGTTATGTACTTGATGTTTATGTTCTCGATTAACATCGGTAGTGCATTTATCGACTTTTTTGACATTGGTGTAGGCGCATTGCTGGTTGATGGTGGACACCACTTATTAGATGGTCACCTCCCCGTATGGCTAGTTACGGTGATTGCTGATGGTTTAGGCGGCGGTATTCAAACAGTTGCGACCTTTATCCCGGTCATTGCGTGTTTGTACTTATTCCTTGCTGTGCTTGAGAGCTCGGGTTACATGGCACGTGCTGCGTTTGTGCTTGATAAAGTGATGCAGAAAATCGGCTTGCCGGGTAAAGCGTTTGTCCCTTTGGTTCTTGGTTTTGGCTGTAACGTTCCGTCGATCATGGCAACGCGCACGCTAGACCAAGAGCGTGAGCGCAAGTTGGCTGCGTCGATGGCACCGTTTATGTCATGTGGTGCTCGCTTACCTGTGTACGCTTTATTTGCTGCCGCTTTCTTCCCAGGCTCTGGTCAAAACATTGTGTTTGCACTTTACCTACTTGGTATTGTCGCCGCGGTGTTTACCGGTTTGTTCCTCAAGCACACGCTGTATCCTGGCAGCAGTGATAGCTTGGTGATGGAAATGCCTGACTATGAGCTTCCAACGTTGCAGAACGTCGTGATCAAAACTTGGCAAAAACTTAAGCGTTTTGTATTGGGTGCAGGTAAAACCATCGTAGTGGTTGTTGCTATCTTGAGCTTCCTCAACTCGCTAGGAACTGACGGTACATTCGGTAATGAAGACAGTGATAAATCGGTTCTATCAAAAGCCGCTCAGGTTGTGACGCCAGTGTTTGCACCAATTGGTATTCAAGAGGATAACTGGCCAGCAACGGTTGGTATTATTACTGGTATCTTCGCGAAAGAGGCAGTCGTGGGCACATTGAACAGCTTATATACTACGCCAACCGATGAAGAGGATGCAGAATTTGATCTTATGGGTAGCCTAGAAGAAGCGGTGATGAGCATTCCTGAAAACCTAGCAGGGCTGAGCTATTCTGATCCTCTGGGGATTGACGTCGGTGATTTAGCAGATTCTCATGCAGTCGCAGAGGAGCAAGAAATTGATGAATCGATCTTTGGTAACATAAAAGAGAAATTTGTTTCTGGTCATGCTGCTTTTGCGTACCTAATTTTTATCTTACTTTACACTCCTTGTGTGGCTGCGATGGGTGCCTATGTTCGAGAATTCGGCAATAACTTTGCGCGCTTTATAGCGGTATGGACAATGGGGCTCGCGTACTTGAGTGCGACTTTCTATCATCAGCTTATGCATTTCGCTGATAGCCCTATCACCAGCGGCGTTTGGATTGCCGCAATTATTGCGATTTTCTTTGGCACGTACCGCGTTTTCAAGCGCGTAGGCAAGAAACATCAAGGCGAGTTTGAGGCGCAAGTCGTATGATTTTAAAAGAGCTTTATCAATATATTGCCGAAAAAGGAACGGTTTCCCAATCTGAGCTAGCAAAACAGTTCGGAATGAGTGAAGACGGTGCAGACGCCATGTTAAGTGTATGGATTAACAAAGGTCGCATTTCTCGCTTGGTAGATACAAATAAAGCTCATCATATAACGCGAATACGCTATGCAGTCACAAAGCACGATGGTTTGTCACTTACCGTAACCATGTAGTAGGAGCAATGAACCATCGCGAGCAAACAACATAGCCGCATCAGCAATGATGCGGCTTTTTACTTTCTGCCTGAATTAAAAGTTATATAACGGTTACGCTTTACGGAAGATAGAGCTTAACGACAACACATTACGAATTCGGTTAAGAATCTCTTCTTGTTCTTCGTCAGTACGAAACTCACCTTTGGTGTTACCCCAAACTGGTCCCGGCCATGCCATATCGTCTTTAAAGCGAGCAACATGGTGAATGTGCAGCTGTGGCACCATGTTACCTAGGGCACCAAGGTTTAACTTGTCTGGGCGGAATGTCGCTTCGAGTGCTTGGCTTACCGCTTGAGATTCGAGCAAAAACTGTTGTTGCTCTTGCATTGGCAAGTGGTGTAGCTCTTTCAAATTTTCGCGTTTAGGCACCAAGATAACCCATGGCACAGCATTATCTTTATGAAGAAGAGCGACGCAAAGTGGGAAGTGACCAATCACCGAAGTGTCTTTTGCCAATTGAGGATGAAGTTCAAAACTCATTATTGCTGTCCGATTAATTTTTAGTTTGAATTAGTATACGACAGATAAAACAAAAGGTTGGCGCTTTCACGTCAACCTTTGTCATCATTTAGCTTGTGCTACTTAAGCTAACTACGTAAAAGCGGATTACATACGCTCTAGAGTATCGATACCCAGTAGAGACAGACCTTGCTTGATGGTCTTCGCTGTTAGCGCAGCTAGTTTCAGACGGCTTTGTTTCACTGCTTCGTCTTCAGCAACTAGGATAGGGCACGCTTCGTAGAAGCTAGAGAACTGACCTGCTAGTTCGAATAGGTAGCTACACATGATGTGTGGTTGGCCTTCGCGAGCAACAGATTGCACCGCTTCTTCGAACTGCATAAGTTTAGCAATAAGTGCTTTCTCTTTCTCATCAGTGATTTTGATGTCACCTTGGAGAGCATCCATAGCAACACCAGCTTTAGCGAAAATTGAAGCTACACGAGTGTATGCATATTGCATGTATGGTGCTGTGTTGCCTTCAAACGCTAACATGTTGTCCCAATCGAACACGTAGTCAGTCGTACGGTGTTTAGATAAGTCAGAGTATTTAACCGCTGCCATTGCAACTGTTTTAGAGATCTTCTCTTTTTCGTCTGCATCTAGTTCAGGGTTTTTAGATTCGATCAGCTGTGCTGCGCGAACTTCTGCTTCATCCAGAAGATCTGCCAAACGAACGGTACCACCCGCACGAGTCTTGAATGGCTTTCCGTCTTTACCCAGCATCATGCCGAACGCGTGGTGCTCAAGAGATACAGACTCAGGCACATAGCCCGCTTTACGAACAATCGTCCAAGCTTGCATTAGGTGCTGGTGTTGACGTGAGTCGATGAAGTAAAGCACACGGTCTGCGCTTAGCTCTTCATAACGATATTTTGCACATGCGATATCTGTTGTTGTGTATAGGAAACCGCCATCGCGTTTTTGAACGATAACGCCCATTGGTTCGCCATCTTTGTTCTTGTATTCATCTAGGAATACAACTTGCGCGCCATCATCTTCAACGGCAAGACCTTGTTCTTTTAGGTCTGCAACGATCTTAGGAAGCATGTCGTTGTACATGCTTTCGCCCATTACGTCGTCACGAGTCAGTGACACGTTTAGACGGTCGTAGTTGCGCTGGTTTTGGATCATGGTTACATCAACGAGTTTTTTCCACATTTCTGCACAGTACTCGTCACCGCTTTGCAGTTTCACAACGTAGTTACGTGCTTTCACTGCGAATTCTTCGTCTTCGTCGTACAGTTTCTTAGACTCACGGTAGAAGCCTTCAAGGTCAGCCAGCTCCATAGAAACTTCGCCAGACTCTTGTTGTACACGCTCAAGGTTTGCGATAAGCATTCCGAACTGAGTACCCCAGTCGCCGATGTGGTTCGCGCGGATCACTTTGTGACCTAAGAACTCAAGCGTACGTACCACTGCATCACCAATGATGGTTGAACGCAGGTGACCTACGTGCATTTCTTTTGCTACGTTTGGTGCAGAGTAGTCGGCAACGATGGTTTGCGCTTCTTCTTTAGCTACGCCAAGACGTTCGTCTGCTAGCGCCGCGTCGGCTTGTTTCGCAAGGAACTCTTCGCTTAGGAAAATGTTGATGAAACCAGGGCCAGCGATTTCTGTTTTGCTCGCAATACCGTCTAGGTCTAGAACATCCAGTACTTTCTGTGCAAATTCTCGTGGGTTAGTACCCAGTTTTTTAGCAACGCCCATTACGCCGTTTGCTTGGTAGTCACCAAATTGTGGCTTTGCTGATTGGCGTACTGCCGCAGGACAGCCTGCAGGTGCGCCAGCGGCTTCTAGAGCCTGAGATACTTTGTCATTAATAAGTGCTTGGATATTCACACGCGTTTCCTTCAATTCAAGGACGAAGAACTCGGCGAAGTAAGTGCCGAGTTCTGTTGGAGTTCACAAAAATGGGGCTAATGATAACAACTTTATTGCTTTTCATACAGAGAGGAATTGGGGAAATTTATACTTTTTCGATTGAATGGAAATGTGGTTTGGTTTGCGTTTACTATTGCGCTCAGAGTAATGAGATAAATCGCCCCATAAGAGAGCCACAATGACGACTCAACTAGTTGAAAAACGCCTAGCGCCTGAATTGATGATCCAAGACCTGGACGCATTTATGGCGAAGATTGAAGAGCTTGCAACCCTGTTAAAACTGGATCTGAGCTTTGCTCAGGCTGACCATATTGCGCTGCGTATTAATGATACTGAAACAGCGAAAGCCGCGCATGAAGCATGGAATCAATACGGTAAGGTGATTTCACAAGCGAAAATAAACGGTCGCCCAATCATCGTTATCGAATTCGACAAAGCGTTGGAAAGCCGTGGCTGGAAGATTGAGTGTCTGGAGCTGCCATATCCTGCGGAAGGCAAAATCTACCCAACTGAAAGCTGGGAACATGTGGAGTTTGTGATTCCGTCTCATGCCGAAACCGCAGATGAGTTTCTTGCTGATTTGAAACACACTTACCCAGCGTTTGGCGCGCGTTTTGATGAGTTAAAAGAACTGGGTGTGAAGATCAAATTGTCGAGCCCGAAAGGGGAAGGCGAACGCTTGAACAACCCAACCGTGGCGTTTAAGTACCAAGGCATTTGTATCAAGCTGCACCCGCATTCACTTAAGCGTATTGTGGAGTCTGAGCAGGCGTAAAACGCTAGAGTGAAAATTGCTGAGTTGCGAGAGGCAAAAAGGGAGCCGAGGCTCCCTTTCGTAAGCGAATCACTATTTAGCCGGTGACTTGCTTTTTGGGTTGGTAATGGAAAGCTTTTTGCCTTTCAACTCTTCGTCTAGAGTTAGTGTGAAAGTCTTTGGAAACGGCATTCGTTTACAATGATCCACTTTGTTCCTGACGATTGTAAGCAGGGCTTCCGTTGAAGAGTTTTGCTCTATTTTTAAGCTAAAGTCATCGTTCTTACTGCAGCCATTAGACTCGGCGATAAATGAAATTTGACTATCGCTAGTTCGGTACGCTTCAACCATGACGGCTTGATGTTCAGACTCTAGACCTTGCTGCGTTTCTGTATTTGCCGAGCAAGCGACTAAACTGATGGAGCTCAAGCCAAGCAGCATTGTTTTGAGTACATATTGCATCTTATTGTCCTTTTTTGCGACGCAGGAAAGGACCTGCGGCTAGCAACATTAGTAGGCTAATTGAGAAGCTGCCGCCTGAACTCGATGTTGTTGTTACGCTGCTCTCGCTAGTGTTATCTGAACTAACTGACATCTTGATATTGCGAATATACGCTTGCGCGTTGTAACCACCGCTAAACTCGTAGTTTTTCAGATAAGCAAAAGTAACCGTGTTTGACTTCCGGTAAAGATCGATAGAAAGTTCATTGTACTCAAGAAGCTGGCGAGTGTAGTCATACTCTTGGCCATTGACGTAAACGACAAAAACATCGAAACCATCTGACAAGACTTTAAAGTCCATTGATAGTTTGCCTTTTGGAAGATCGGTTAAATACAAGATGGATGCGCCAGCAGACGTTCCCATGTCTGCTGATTGAAGTTCACCATTTTCAGCGGTCCAAGCGTGTTCATTGGTGTACACGTTTGCGCCAGCTAGCGTAACGGCACTGCTCAATGAGCTGCTTGCTTTATCAATACCACTATATATTAAGGTAGTCGAAAGTTTAGATAGTTTCGGATGATCAGTAGAGACTTCAATCGTTTCAACTGAGTGCGAGTAGCTTGGGTAGTAGCCTACCGTAATTTGACAGCTCTGAGATGGTGCCAGTGTCGCAGTACAGGTATTTTTGGCGAGGCTGATTCCGCTTGTTAGGGTAACGCCCGTGATGTTAATTGGCGTATTCACCTCGTCATTACGAATAGTAAAGGTCTCTTGCTGCGCTTTTCGCTCAACGAAATGAAGATCTCGATACTGAGTGTAGCTGATAGTATTACGATGACTATCTATCCAGCCGTTGTGCTGAAAATGAGAGACGTTTGCGTAAACACCATAAGCATTTGGTTGAGCACATCCATCACCCCAACTGACCACCCCTAATAATTTGTTGATGCCGTTATCGTCAACGATGAGCGGACCGCCGCTATCTCCTTGGCAGCTATCTTTACCTCCCCAATAGTATCCGGCGCAAATGCCGTCATCTGATACATTAGAGTAATTTCCCGATAGGTTTTGGCAGGTAGTTCGATCTACGTATTCCAAATCAACTTGTTGTAAAACGGTTGGGTATACTCGGTCTGTCGTGGACGTATTTCCCCATCCAGCCACGTGCAACTTATCTCCTACGCGTACACTATCCAAAAGCTCTGGCGTTGCCAGATCGATAGTCGCGCTATCGACATTGCGTTCTAATTCGATAAGAGCGATGTCATTGTTCGTTGTATTACTGTTATATGCAGTATGCGAGTAGATATTGTTAACCGCGATGCGCTGCGCGTGAGACTCGTTGTTTTGATCATAAAGACCAAGAGCGATATCAATATCGTCCGCATTAAGACCTTCCACACAGTGCGCAGCAGTTAATACGTATTTTCCACCAAGGAAACTACCGCCGCAGAAGTGACCAATAGATGTTGGCTGTCCTTTACGGACCAGTGAAGCAATAAACTTCCAGTCGGAAGTATTAGCTGGCTCGCCGCCAATAATGCGAGTGGATACATCATTCTGAACAGGCTTAAGAGTATCTGCGATTGTGGTTGCTGGCAAAGTCAGCCCAATCAGAAAAGCCACTAACGTTTTTTTCATTTTAATTCCGTAATATTAACGTGGTTTATTATAAGGGGACCAAATGATAAACGGAATCATTCTCTCAGTAAATAGTTGTAGTGAAATGAAAAATTATAATATATCGGTTTAATTTTGATGGTTAGAGTCGGGGGATATCCCTGAAAAGATGAAACCCGCCAAGTTGGACGGGTTTCATTCTCGTTGTAACTAGTGCGGAGGGATTACAGGATCACTGTTTTATTTCCATAAACAAAGACGTGGTCGTTAATGACTTTATTCAACGCTTTGCTCAACACATTCTTTTCTACATCGCGTCCCGCTTGTGCCATATCTTGGGCATTGAATGTATGGTCGACAGGAATTACGTCTTGCTTGATGATCGGCCCTTCATCTAAATCATTAGTCACGAAGTGTGCCGTTGCACCGATGATTTTCACACCGCGATCGTAAGCTTGTTGATATGGCTTAGCGCCAATAAAAGCAGGTAAGAAGCTGTGATGAATATTAATGATTTTGTGGTGGTATTTCTCAACAAACGTAGGCGTCAATACGCGCATGTATTTAGCTAACACCAAAAAGTCAGCATCGTATTGGTCGATCACCTCTAACATCTTCTGCTCGTGTTCTTCACGGCTAAGGTTTTCATGGGTCACGTGGTGGTAAGGAATGTCGAAGCGTTCAGTGAGAGTTTGCAGTTTGTCGTAATTCCCTACCACAGCGGCGATCTCAACATCTAGGCTTCCGTCGTAGGTTTTCATCAGAATATCGCCTAAACAATGCGCTTCTTTTGTGACGAGAATGACGATGCGCTTACGGCGAGAGCCAACCAATTTACGCTTAGCACCTTGCGGGAGTGCTTGGTCCAAATCGGCAAGAAACGTTTGATCGTTGAAGTATCCCTCCAACTCCGTTCTCATGAAAAAGTGGCCACTGGTATTATCAACAAATTCGTTATTGTGAACGATGTTGAGTTGGTGCTTGTAACAGATGTTAGTGATTTTTGAGATGAGACCCGGGGCGTCAGAACAGTGGGTCAACAGTGTTTTCTTTTCCATAAATCAGGTACTTCCATGCATTAATATTTTAGCGTACGAATTTGTTATTATTCCCAGGCGGGTGTAACTGTACTGCCATGTTTCACCATAAATAATCTATTCTTACGTTGGTTTCAACAAAATATCCGTGCATCGCCGCAAGCTGGCCAGATTGTGGGCTGATGTCACTCCTATTCCTCTGATATACTCTCGATAATTTTTCAAACTCAATACCAAGCATGATCGCAAAAACTTTTTCCTCTGATGGCGCGTTAGGTAAGGCCATTCCTGGCTTTCAAGCTCGTCAGCCACAAATCGATATGGCGGAAGCCGTCAGTAGTGCGATCAAAGATCAAACCCAGTTGGTGGTGGAGGCAGGAACCGGAACCGGTAAGACCTTCGCATACCTAGTCCCTGCGCTGTTGAGTGGTAAAAAAGTGATCATCAGTACAGGCTCGAAAAACTTGCAAGAGCAGTTGTACCATCGGGACTTACCGCTCATGGTCAATGCGCTTGGTTTTTATGGTCAAGTGGCGTTATTAAAAGGGCGTTCTAATTATCTGTGTTTGGATCGCTTGAGCCGCCAAATGGTCGAAAGCCATACTAATGAATCTGACCCGACGCTATTAACTCAACTGGTTAAAGTGCGTGCTTGGTCATCAGAAACCAAAACAGGTGACCTTGGTGATTGTGATGATCTACCTGAAGACAGCATGATCATTCCGACCATCACTTCAACCAATGATAACTGTTTAGGTAAAGAGTGTCCGAGCTACACCGATTGCTTTGTATTGAAAGCGCGTAAGCGAGCCATGGATTCCGACATTGTTGTGGTGAACCATCACTTATTTCTTGCTGACTTAGCGATCAAAGAAACAGGATTTGGCGAACTGATCCCAGAAGCCGATGTGTTTATTTTTGATGAAGCTCATCAGTTGCCAGATATTGCGAGCGAATATTTCGGCCAGTCAGTTTCAAGCCGTCAAATTCATGATCTTGCCAAAGACATTGAAATAGCCTACCGCACCGAAGCCAAAGATATGCGTCAATTGCAAAAAGTGGGAGACAAACTCATGCAAAGCGCAATGGACATGCGGATTGTACTGGGTGAGCCTGGCTTTCGTGGCAACTGGCGTGAGGCGTTGCAATCAGGCTCTATTAAGCGAGAATTATTGCGCTTAACTGATAGCCTCGAATTGGCGATTGATGTACTCAAAATAGCCTTAGGGCGCAGTCAATTACTGGATACCGCCTTTGAACGAGCCAATTTGATCAAAGGCCGCATCGACCGGGTATGTGATGTCGATATTACCGGCTACTCATACTGGTACGATACCTCGCCTCGTCATTTCGCTCTGCACATTACGCCTCTTTCTGTCGCGGACAAGTTCCATGAGCAAATAGAGATTAAACAAGGCGCGTGGATTTTCACGTCAGCAACCCTAGCCGTATCGGGCGACTTCAAGCACTTTACTGAGCGCCTTGGCCTCAAGCCTACAAAGCAATTTTCTCTGCCGTCCCCCTTTGATTATCAAAAACAAGCGCGCCTTTGTGTGCCAAGGTATCTGCCAGAGCCAAACAGTAACGGCTTAGCGGATAAGTTAGTCCGAATGCTTGCTCCGGTGATTGAAGAAAATGATGGTCGCTGCTTCTTTTTATGTACCTCGCACAGCATGATGCGTGAACTAGGTGAGAAGTTCCGAGAAGTACTTGAGCTGCCTGTGTTAATGCAAGGGGAGATGAGTAAGCAGAAAACCTTGGCGGAGTTTATGGAACTGGGTAACGCTTTACTCGTGGCGACAGGTGCATTCTGGGAAGGGATTGATGTTAGAGGTGATGCGCTGAGCTGTGTTATTATCGACAAATTACCGTTTACCGCCCCTGACGATCCATTACTCAAAGCCCGTATCGAGGATTGTCGATTGCGTGGCGGTGAACCATTTGCTGAAGTACAAATCCCGGATGCAGTGATTACGTTAAAGCAGGGAGTAGGACGATTAATTCGAGATCAGAAGGATCACGGTGCGTTGATTATTTGTGATAATCGCCTCGTCACGCGAGACTACGGTGGTATTTTCCTCGGAAGCCTACCACCTATCCCAAGAACGCGAGACTTAGATGGAATCAAAGCATTCCTGAAAGCAGAACAATCTGTCACAGACGCAAGTGCTGAGGCATAACCCAATAAATGAGAGTTGTAGAGAGTTAAATGAGCGCAAAAATTCTTGCTATCGATACAGCGACTGAAAACTGTTCAGTTGCGTTGTTGGCTAATGATCAAGTGATTTCACGTAGCGCGGTTGCACCACGCGATCACACCAAAAAAGTACTGCCAATGGTTGATGAAGTACTAAAAGAAGCTGGCCTGACTCTACAAGAGCTAGATGCGTTAGCGTTTGGACGTGGTCCAGGTAGCTTTACTGGCGTTCGTATCGGTATTGGTATCGCACAAGGTTTGGCGTTCGGCGCTGACTTGCCTATGATCGGCGTTTCAACCCTGTCTGCAATGGCTCAAGGTAGCCATCGTTTACATGGTGTGACCAATGTCGCTGTGGCCATTGATGCACGTATGAGTGAAGTTTATTGGGCGCGCTATTCTCGTCAAGACAATGGTGAATGGGTTGGTATTGATGAAGAGTGTGTTATTCCACCAGCACGTCTAACTGAAGAAGCACAGGCAGACGACAAAATGTGGACGACAGCAGGTACTGGTTGGGATGCCTACCAAGAAGTATTAGCAGACCTACCGTTTAATTTGACGCATGGCGAGGTTCTGTACCCTGATTCACAAGACATCGTGATTCTTGCTGAACAAGAATTTAAAAAGGGTAATACTGTGCCGGTAGAAGATTCTAGCCCAGTTTATCTACGCGATAATGTGACATGGAAAAAACTTCCGGGCCGCGAATAATCCGTTTTTCATTAACCTGACAAAAAGCAGGGCATTTGCCCTGTATTTTTATGGAGCGTTATGGCGTCGATTAATGGCTTGCCTCCTTCACTGATCCCTGGTGCAAATCGCACTAATAAAGCCAGTCAAAAGAAGCAGGTAAATAAATCACAAACAAAGCAGCCTGTAGGTCAGCCTTCAAAGGTTGCTAACGCTGTGGCGCACTCCATAAAACACGTGGATGAGTCCCAAATTCACCGAGCTCAAGTGCAATATGACCTTCCTGAAGGGAGTGCACGTAAAGCGATGGAACAATACATGGATGTCATGAATCGAGCTAAAAAAGAGGAACTGGCTCAGTTACTTGGTGTCGATATTTACGTGTGAGTACTTTCCCCCAAGCAGGGATTACTAATATGAAAGGTGGTTTATGAAGGTTTTTGGACGGTTTTTTCTGGCATTATTTGCTACGGTTGGTTTGTCTGCGTGTAGCTCGTTGCCAGAGGAGTTAAATGCAAGCACAGAAGAAGTCGTTACTGATTATAAAGCTTTCGCTGAGTCTCAGGGGCAAGTGAGTGAAGATGTTCGTCTTGGTGGAATCATCGCTAAAGTGGATAACTTCAAAGATAAAACCCGTCTAGAGATCGTAAACCTACCAATCAGTAAATCTGGTAAACCGGATATTGATGAAGAGCCAACTGGACGATTTATTGCCTATTTTGATGGTTATTTAGAGCCTGTTGCCTTTAGTGAAGGTCGTTTGTTGACGGTTGTAGGTACAGGCGCCGGAGAAGAAGAAGGAAAGATTGGTGAGCACGAATACGTATTCCCGATCATTAAGGGGCAAGGCTACCGTTTGTGGAAAATTGAAGAACGTGTACGCATGTATGACTCGCCAACCTACTTTTACCCATGTTACTCGATTAACTGCCGCATGTGGCGTAATGATTTCCCACAAGACGGTAAAGTGATAAAACAGGTCAAATAATCTGCGATGCATGAGCGTCAATTCGAGCTTCCTGCCGGCAAAATGTCAGCCCTAGAGATAGGGAACGAGAAAACGGCTGACTTGTCAGTCGTTTTTCTTCATGGGTGGTTAGATAATGCGGGCAGCTTTAAAGCGCTCATGGAGCAGTTGAACCAACTTAATCCTCACTTACACCTCCTCGCCATCGATCATTTTGGTCACGGTTTATCGAGTCATAAATCTCACGATAACTATTACCCCTTTTACGACTATATTGCCGATTTATATCAGTTGTTGGACGAATTATCGCCAAACAGACTGATATTAGTAGGGCATTCACTTGGTGCTTTAATCGCAAGTTGCTATAGTGCTGCGTTTCCAGAGCAGGTCGAAGCTCTTGTGCAAATTGAGGGAGCGGGTCCTCTTACTGAAGATCCTGCTAACAGTTTGTCTCGTCTTCGTGATGGCATTTTAAGTCGAGTAAGACAGCACAACAAGCCAGAGCGAGCCATTGCCTCCTTCGATCTGGCGTTAAAATTACGCATGCAAGCCAACCAATTAACCGCTGAGCAGCTTCTGCCGATAGTCGAGCGAGGAACGGAGCAGCGAGGAGATAAATGGCATTGGCGGCATGATGCCAAGTTAAAATGTGCGTCGCTTTACCGAATGGCGCAAGCGCATGCTAACTCGATTACCAGCCAAATACGTTGTCCTCATTTGATCGTATTAGGCGATCAAGGATTTCAGAATTTACCATCTAACCAAGCTGATTGGGGAGAGAACCCGCCGCAAGTGGTTTCTGTCAAGGGTGGTCATCACTGTCATTTAGAGCAAATACTCGAGGTCGCAACGCGAATTCTTGGTGTAGTTAACAAAATTTAAACAAGTGTTTGAGAGTTGCGTGCTCAAGCACGTTCGCTGTGCTGTAATAGCTTTCAAAATAAAAAGGACGCTATTTTTTAGCCAGTTATAAACGAGGAGTAACATCGTGGATAAACCATGGCTTTCACGTTATCCAAGTGACGTACCTGAAACCATTAATCCAGAGCAATATGAGTCTTTGGTAGAAATGTTTGAGCAGTCTGTACAAAAATATGCAGACCAACCAGCATTCATGAACATGGGCTCGGTTATGACCTTCCGTAAATTGGAAGAGCGTAGTCGCGCATTCGCAGCGTATCTGCAAAACGAGTTAAAACTGCAAAAGGGTGACCGTGTTGCTCTGATGATGCCAAACCTACTGCAATACCCAGTGGCGTTGTTTGGTATTTTGCGTGCAGGTTGTATCGTCGTAAACGTTAACCCACTTTACACTCCTCGTGAACTTGAACACCAATTGAATGACTCAGGTGCGACGACGATTGTGATTGTATCTAACTTTGCGAACACGCTAGAACAAATCGTCGATAAAACACCAGTTAAACACGTGGTGTTAACCAGCCTTGGTCAAATGCTGCCACGAGCGAAAGGTACGATTGTCGATTTTGTCGTGAAGTATGTTAAGGGCATGGTGCCTAAGTACGATTTACCTGGTGCAATCTCAATGCGTCAGGCTCTACGTAAAGGTCGTCGTCTACAATACGTTAAACCGTTTATGTCTGGGGATGACATTGCATTCCTGCAATATACGGGGGGGACGACAGGCGTCGCGAAAGGTGCCATTCTGACTCACCGCAACATGATTGCGAACGTTCTACAGGCAAAAGGCGCGTACGGGCCGGTTTTATCTCCAGGCCGCGAATTGGTCGTGACAGCGCTACCGCTGTATCACGTATTTGCTCTTACCGTAAACTGTTTACTGTTTGTCGAAATGGGTGGCCGTAACCTACTTATTACGAACCCTAGAGATATTCCAGGGTTCGTGAAAGAGCTACAAAAGCATCCGTTTACTGCGATTACGGGCGTGAACACCTTATTTAATGCTTTGATCAACAACGAAGACTTCCACGAGTTGGATTTCAGTAACCTACGTTTAGCCGTTGGCGGCGGCATGGCAGTGCAGCGCTCAGTGGCAGAAAGATGGCAGAAGACCACTGGTTGTTACCTACTAGAAGGCTACGGCCTAACCGAGTGTTCTCCATTGGTTGCGGCATACCCGCATGACCTTGTTGAATACAATGGATCGATTGGTCTGCCTGTGCCATCAACAGAAGTTCGTATTGTGGACGAAGAAGGCAATGCGCTTCCGAATACTGAAACTGGTGAACTTCAAGTTCGTGGTCCTCAGGTTATGCAAGGCTACTGGCAACGACCTGAAGCAACGAAAGATACGATTAACGAAGACGGCTGGCTATCAACCGGCGACATTGTTAAGTTCGATGACGAAGGCTTCCTGCACATCGTTGACCGTAAGAAAGACATGATCTTGGTATCAGGCTTCAACGTTTACCCGAACGAAATCGAAGACGTTGTAGCGCTACACGGCAAAGTCCTTGAAGTGGCTGCTATTGGTCAACCGCACGAAGTCTCTGGTGAATTAGTGAAGATCTACGTCGTGAAGCGCGACCCGAGCTTGACCAAAGATGAAGTGATTACGCATTGTCGTCAGCACTTAACTGGCTACAAAGTGCCTAAGTTGGTTGAGTTCCGTGAAGACCTCCCTAAAACCAATGTCGGTAAGATCTTGCGCCGTGTTCTGCGTGAAGAGAACGACGCTGAACTCGCGAAGAAAAGCGCATAAGCCGATTTCGTCGAGTCGAGAGATTTAAAAAATGATAGAATGCCAGCGTTTTGCTGGCATTTTTTATAGCGAGAAGTATGTGAATTATCAAATTATTACCAAAAACAAAGACCTAGAAGAAGTTTGCATTCACGCCCGAGAGGCAGATGTAGTGATGCTGGATACCGAATTCGTCCGTATTCGCACTTTCTACCCGCAGTTAGGTCTGATTCAGCTTTTCGATGGTAATCGCCTCTCGCTGATTGATCCGACCGAATTAACGGATATGACGCCGTTCGTAGCGCTATTAAAAGATACTTCCGTGTTAAAAGTGCTGCATGCCTGCGGTGAAGATTTAGAAGTTTTCCAAAATGCATTTGGTTGTACGCCGTTCCCTATGGTAGATACTCAGTTGATGGCGGCCTTTCTTGGCCACGGTCTATCAACAGGCTTTGCAACGCTGGTGGAAGAATATTTAGGTGTTGAGCTAGACAAAAGTGAGTCACGTACTGACTGGATGGCCCGACCGTTGACGCAAAAGCAATTAGACTATGCTGCTGCAGACGTGCATTACTTGCTACCGTTATACGAGAAGCTGTTCGATAAGGTGACGCAAGCAGGTTGGTGGGAAGCCGTACAACAAGAAAGTGATTTGTTGGTTTCAAAACGCATTCGCTTCACTAATGAAGAGAATGCCTACCTTGATATTAAAGGTGCTTGGCAATTAAAACCTTCTGAACTGGCGATTTTAAAGCCTCTAGCGACGTGGCGCTACCGTGAAGCAATCAAACGAGATTTAGCGCTGAACTTTATCTTCAAAGAAGGTGACCTATTAACAGTCGCTCGTCTTGGCTTAACTAACTTTAAGAAGATGGAAGCGGAAGATATTGATATCCGAGCGATTAACCGCCATGGCGCGAAGATTGCCGCGATTGTTAAACAAGCGAAGCAAACACCTTCTGAAGAGTATCCAGCAAAAATTGAACGCTTAATGGATTATCCAGGTTACAAACAAGTCTTCAAAAATATGAAAGACATAGTGAAATCGGCGTCGCAGAAGTCTGGCTTAGCGACGGAGTTCCTTGCTTCTAAAAAGCAGATTAATCAGCTGATCAGTTGGGTGTGGAAAAAAGATCGCGATCCAGAAGTGTTGCCTGACTTGATGCAGGGCTGGCGCTTGGACCTGCTCGGCGACAAGATGAACAAAGCATTAAAGTAATAAAAGATTAAAAGGTTGGCCTCGGTGCCAACCTTTTTCATTCTAATCTGAGCATTCAATCTCGTGAGGAAAAGTGGTTTACTTCTCGTCGTCTGGTAGCTTCACATTGAGCTCAAGAACTGAGATATCGTCGTCTTTGTGCTCAAATGTTAAGTCAACCATATTTGGATCAATTGCCACGTACTTACTGATCACTTTCAGGATGTCTTCTTTCAATTGAGGCAAGTAAGAAGGCGCAGGATCATTTTGGCTGCGGCGCTCAGCAACAATGATTTGCAAACGCTCTTTAGCTAGATTCGCAGAAGTTTTCTTCTGTGGGCGGAAAAATTCTAATAATGACATGTCTAGCCTCCAAAGAGTCGTTTAAAGAGTCCTTTCTTCTCCTCAGTAAGGAAACGAAATTCAACCTGATTGCCTAATAAGCGATCAACGGTGTCAGAGTAAGCCATACCTGCATCGGTGTTATCGTCAAAAGTGACTGGCACACCTTTGTTTGACGCGTTAAGCACGGCTTGGCTTTCTGGAATCACGCCCAGTAGTGGAATATGTAAGATCTCCTCTACGTCCTCAACGCTTAGCATTTCGCCTTGAGTGACGCGAGATGGGTTGTAGCGAGTCAGTAGCAGGTGCTGTTTTACTGGCTCTAGCCCTTGTTCTGCGCGCAGGGACTTAGAATCTAAAATACCTAGAATGCGGTCAGAGTCACGCACAGAAGAGACTTCTGGATTCGTTGTGACAATGGCTTCATCGGCGTAGTACAAGGCCATCAATGCGCCTTGTTCGATACCTGCTGGTGAATCACAAATAATGAAATCAAAGCCCATTTCATCAAGTTCGCCGAATACGCGCTGAACACCATCTTTTGTCAGTGCGTCTTTATCACGAGTTTGAGAAGCAGGAAGAATGAATAGGTTGTCCGTGCGCTTATCTTTGATCAGCGCTTGGTTTAATGTCGCTTCGCCGTTAATGACGTTTACAAAGTCATACACGACACGGCGCTCACAGCCCATGATTAGGTCGAGGTTACGCAAACCGATATCAAAATCGATCACCGCGGTCTTTTTTCCCTTCAGAGCTAGACCAGAGGCGATGGCTGCGCTTGAAGTGGTTTTACCAACGCCACCTTTACCAGACGTTACTACAATAATGCGTGCCATTTTTTTTCCTTTTTAGATTAAATCGCGAGAACTTCTAAATGTAATGATTCATCGGCTTTACTGATCATTACTTTCTTTTGCCAGTACTCGCTTTCAATTTGATCGCTTAACCAGTAGTCACCCGCAATGGATACCAGTTCTGCTTGTAAATCGTGGCAAATAATACGCGCTTCCTGCTGACCACTTGCGCCTGCAATCGCACGGCCTCGAAGTGTGCCATGGATATGAATAGAGCCGTCAGCGATGACTTCAGCACCAGCACTTACGTGCGCTAACACCACCAAATCACCATCTTTCGCGTAGATCTGTTGTCCTGATCGAACAGGCGTGCGAACTACTTTCGTTGGTGCCATTTTGGCTGGCGCCTGGCTTGGTGATTTGCTTGCCGACATAATGGCGAAGCCAGCTTCGGAAGCAAGATTTTGTACACGCTTGTCTTTACAGCCCGTTACACCGACCGGAATAAAACCAGCATCTGAGATGCCTTGTTTAAGCTTAGGGAAATCAATGTCGCCTTGTACTTTTGCTATATTGATTACCAAAGGCGCGGATGCAAAAAAAGAAGGTGCTTGAGAAACTTTTTCTTGCAAAAATTCGACAGTCTTTGCGATCTCATTGTCAGAAAGGTGTAAAACTGACAATGTAAAACTGCTACCTTTAAGGTCTGGTGAATGGGTCATCGTGGACTTCTTGCCTTTATTGAAAGAGCGTTGCCTTAAACTAGGTCTGTCATGTTATATTTCATCCTTTGACGCAGCAAGTTCTCTCGTGGGCAAATAGGTGAATTAATCTCAAATTTGCTATTAAGTTTGCGAGAATTTGACGTTTTCAACCTAATCCGCACTCAACGCGGCTAAATCAGCATAAAAGGCGTGTCATGCTTTGTTCTATTTATAAAAGCTCGAAAAAAGAAGGTACTTATCTCTATATTCCGAAAAAGGATGATTTTTCACAGGTTCCTGACACCTTAATGCAGATGTTCGGTAAGCCTATCGCTGTTATGACGATTAAACTTGATGGCCGTAAATTGGCACAAGTTGATATCGAAAAAGTGAAGGCTTCATTGCAAAATGATGGCTTCTTTTTGCAGGTTCCGCCTCCGCCGGAGAACCTACTAGAAAAGTACAAAGAACAAAAAGCCCAGCAGAAAGGCGAATAACGTCATCGTTTTTCATCTGGGATTTCTGCCTTGCTCAAGGAGGGCAATATGAAAAAAATACTGGCTACCATGCTTAGCGTTGGTGTGTGTACCTCGGCTTTTGCAAGTAGCGAGGGTTTCGATGAATACTTGAATAAGCTGCGTGCTGAAGCGCGTGATAAAGGTATCTCAGAGCAGGTCATTAGTGCTGCTTTTGCGAATGTTGAGTACAAGCCTCGAGCAGTAAAAGCGGACCGAAACCAACCAGAGAAGAAACTGACGTTGGATGAATACATTCCTCGCGCGGTGCCCGAATGGAAGGTGAAGCAAGCAAGACAACTCTATAAAGAGCATTACACCGAGCTAAAGCGTATAGGCGATGAGTACGGTGTGCAGCCTCGTTTTATCGTGGCGCTGTGGGGTGTAGAAAGTAACTTTGGTAAATTTACGGGTAACTTCAAAGTGATTGACGCGTTGTCTACAATGGCATTTGAAGGTCGTCGTGAAGAGTTTTTCCGTAAAGAGACCATGTCGGCATTGCAGATCCTCGATCAAGGCCATATTGAACTGGAAAACTTTAAGGGTTCATGGGCTGGTGCGATGGGGCAATGTCAGTTTATGCCAAGCTCTTTTCTTCGTTTTGCCGCTGATGGCAACGGGGATGGTAAAAAAGACATTTGGCAATCTGAAGCCGATGTGTTTGCATCAACCGCTAACTATTTGAGCAAGTCCGGCTGGGATGACAAATACACTTGGGGTCGCCAAGTGAAAGTTCCTAAAGGCATTGATCACAGCTTAGAAGGGCGCACGGCTGAAAAAGGTAAATACCTTCAGGAGTGGAGCAAACTTGGCATCACAAAATACGACGGTAGTCCGTTGCCAAAACTGGATGAAGACATCAAAGCATGGTTGATCATGCCGGACGACGAAAATGGTCGTACGTATCTGGTTTACAATAACTACAACGTACTGATGAAGTGGAACCGCTCTTACTACTTCGCACTCGCCGTGAGTCACTTGGCTGACCGAATTAAATACTGAGCTGTTATAAAATAATCACTTGGCATCCAGTATTCAATATGAGGGCTCTTCGGAGTCCTTTGTTTTTCCTATAATCAAATCGAGGTAAAGCGTGTTATCTGAACGTGCTGCACAAATGGTGATTTTCTCCGCTCTTCTTAAACATAAAAGTTTCACTGCTGCTGCAAAGAGCTTAGGCGTGTCGGTGTCTCATGTGAGTAAGCAGTTGAGCCAGCTAGAAGCGTCTCTTGGTATCAAGCTTGTTCAACGCACTACGCGAAGCTTTACGCCGACTGAGGCAGGAAAAACCTTTTTTCATCACTGTGAGCAAGTAGTACAAGCGGTGAGCAGTGCTACATTAGAGATGGAAACCCAGCGGGATGAAGTGGCAGGCTTAGTGCGTCTTGGTTTGTCGCAATCATTTGGTACCTTACACATTATCCCAGCGATTCAAGAGTTACGCGAACTGTATCCTCAACTTCAAGTGGAAGTACATCTGTTTGATTATAAGGTCGATATGTTAGCCGAAGGGCTCGATTTATGGGTAACCAACAACGAGCATTTGCCTGAAGGCTACATTGCGCAGCGTTTGACGGATTGCCAGTTTGTTGTAGCGGCATCACCAGATTACTTATTGAAGCATGATACGCCAACAGAGCCGGATGACTTGTCTTCTCACAACTGTCTTATATACAGAAGCTGGGAGCGTGACTATACGGGGTGGGCGTTTACTAAAGATCAGCAGGAGTTGAACGTAAAAGTTTCGGGCAACTATTCAGTGGATCTGGCAGAAGCCGTTCGGGATGCCGCTATTGCAGGTTGGGGCATTGCCTACCTTGCCACTTACTTACTGGGTGATGAGTTTAGAACGGGTAAGTTAATACAGTTGTTACCGGACTGGAAAGCAAGCCAGTCGATGCCGTTTTATGCGGTGTATCCAAGCCGCCAACATATGCCCAAAAAAATATCCGCAGTGATTAACTTCATCAAACAGAAGATCGGTAACCCGTGTCATTGGGATCAACGTCTAGCGCCTTACATATCTATTCCTAAGTAACAGGATCAATGACGTTATTGAACGGCACATAAGGTGATTCACTTCACAAAAATTTTTCCAGAACTAGAAACATCTTTTCCATATAGAAACAATAAAAATAAGCAAACGTTTATATTTATATAATTCAATGCCTTATAATTATGGTCAATTATTGGGCGCTTAAACTTTTCACACTGTTAACATCCTCAACTTGCAGCATTTTGAGTCCGCTATACAATCCGGTGCCTTCCATATCCCCCTTCTGTCGGATTCATTTTATGAACTCAATTATTGGTATCGTAGCCATACTATTCGTAGCATGGCTACTTTCTACAAATAGAAAAAATATAAAGCTGAGAACAGTGTCGTTTGCGTTTGCTTTGCAGGTACTGTTTGCGTTGTTGGTTTTATATGTACCAGCAGGACGAGATGCGCTGAATTCAGTGAGCAGCGTAGTGTCGAATTTGATCAACTATGGTCAAGAGGGCATTGCGTTTTTATTCGGTAATTTGGCGACAGGGGGCTTCACCTTTGCGATCAATGTTCTGGGTATCATCGTTTTCTTTTCCTCTCTTATCTCAGGTCTTTATCACATTGGCGTGATGCCAAGAATCATCAACTTTATCGGTGGCGGTATTCAAAAACTGCTGGGTATCGGTCGTGCGGAGTCTTTGTCTGCTACGGCGAATATCTTTGTTGGCACCATTGAAGCACCATTGATGGTGAAGCCTTACCTAAAACACATGACTGACTCGCAGTTTTTTGCAGTTATGACAGGTGGTTTGGCATCAGTTGCTGGTGGAACGTTGGTCGGTTACGCATCACTGGGCGTCGACCTTAACTATCTTATTGCTGCTGCATTTATGTCGGCACCTGCGGGCTTGCTGATGGCAAAAATTTTAATGCCAGAAGATACGGATAAAGCAGCAGATATCGACATTAGCCAAGTTGAAATTCCACGTGCAACCAACGTAGTAGAAGCATTAGCCGATGGTGCAATGGCGGGTGTACGCATTGCTGTATCGGTAGGTGGTACGCTATTGGCTTTCATCAGTGTCATTGCAATGTTAAACGGCATGCTAGGTTGGATTGGTGATCTTGTTGGGACGCCACTAAGCTTCGAGCTGATCCTAGGTTATGTATTCGCACCTTTCGCTTGGTTATTAGGTGTACCATGGCAAGAAGCAACCACAGCAGGCTCGTTGATTGGTAATAAGATTGTGGTGAATGAGTTCGTTGCCTTCATCCAGCTTGCTGAAGTGAAGTCTCAACTCAGTGAACACTCACAAGCAATCGTGACGTTTGCTTTGTGTGGTTTTGCAAACATCTCAAGCATGGCGATGCTGATTGGTGGGTTGGGCTCATTGGTACCTGAAAAGCGTGCATTTGTTTCTAAACATGGTTTCCGTGCGATTATCGCTGGTGTCATGGCGAACTTAATGAGCGCTTCGATTGCGGGCGTGATTTTAAGCCTGTAATTGAAAGAGATACCTAAAATTAGCAAAAAGGCTCCTTGCGGAGCCTTTTTCGTATCTGAAGTTTACGTTATTTGTCTGTGTGGAACTGCTCGCAAGCGAGCATCGTGTTCTCAATTAAGCTTGCGACGGTCATTGGGCCAACACCACCAGGGACAGGAGTAATAAAGCTCGCACTTTCACGTGCTTTATCGTATTCCACGTCGCCAACTAGCTTGCCTGAATCAAGACGGTTAATGCCGACATCGATAACCACTGCACCTTTCTTAATCCACTCTCCAGGGATGAAGTTTGGCTTACCAACCGCAACTACGACAACGTCAGCTTGACGCACATGACTCTCTAGGTCTTTGGTAAAACGGTGACATGTTGTCGTTGTACAGCCCGCAAGCAGCAGCTCAAGTGTCATAGGACGACCAACAATGTTTGATGCACCAACCACAACAGCATGTTTGCCACGAAGCTCTATGTTGTAACGGTCTAGTAGGGTAATGATGCCCTTTGGCGTGCAAGAGCGAAGCTTTGGAATACGTTGTGCAAGACGACCAACGTTGTAAGGGTGGAAGCCATCCACGTCTTTCTCTGGGTGAATGCGCTCTAAAACATGTGTTGTGTCGATGCCCGCAGGAAGGGGTAATTGCACTAGAATGCCGTCAATTTCATCATCGTTGTTTAATTCATCAATCAGCGCTAGTAACTCTTCTTCTGAGCTAGACGCAGGAAGATCAAAAGACTTAGAAACAAACCCAACTTCTTCACATGCGCGGCGTTTGCTGCCGACATAAACCTGAGAAGCAGGATCTTCACCAACTAGAACCACTGCTAAACCAGGAGCACGTAGCCCTGCTTCAACACGCGCTTTAACACGTGCAGCCACTTCGGAGCGAACAGTTTGGGAAATGAGAGTTCCGTCTATATTTTGAGCAGTCATGACTTTCCTTATAAATTAAGAAGGCAAATTATCTGCGGCGCATTGTCGCAGAATTTCTTATTAACATCCATACGCAAACGTTTGCTTTGTGGTGTTTTTGAACATTAAGCGTTTTGATGGACTTTTTTTAGGCATTCAGATCAGAATGTTATGAAAACCCGTTGATTTACCCGTTTGAACTCGTATAATCCTGTCCCTGTAGCGCGCCCTTAGCTCAGCTGGATAGAGCACGTCCCTTCTAAGGATGTGGTCATTGGTTCGAATCCAATAGGGCGTGCCATTTATTCAAAAGCCCCGATAACTCTTTGAGTTGTCGGGGCTTTGTCGTTTTTAGGTTTTTGGCTATAATTACCACTCTATCTACAACTTTTGAATGGCATTCTAGCCATTGCAATTTCTAGCAATTAATATGGACGCATATTAATTATCTTTCGTTAAGTCTTTATGCCTGCCACTTCTAATTTTTATGACCAACACGCCGACTCTTTCGCGAAGCAATACACATCGCTCCAGTTTGAGGATGTCCACGCGAGTTGGAGAGTTTTCTGGCCCCAGGCTGGAGATCGCGTGTTAGATGTTGGCGCGGGCTCTGGTCGAGACGCGAAATGGATGGCTGAACATGGGTGTGAAGTTGTTGCGATTGAGCCTGCTCAAGCACTTCTAAGGCTTGGTAAGTCTTACTGTGGCGATTCCGTTACTTGGCTTGAAGATGCATTACCTAAGCTTGAGAAAACCATTAATCTTGGCTTTCGCTTCGATTTAATTCTTGTCAGTGCGGTATGGATGCATCTTGCGCCTACGCACCGTGAACGTGCATTTCGCAAACTTGCAAATTTGTTAGCGCCTAATGGTCGATTGGTGATTAGCCTTCGTCACGGTGACTTTTCTGACGGTCGTAAAGCTTATCCGGTATCGGTTGAAGAGCTTGAAAAGTTTGCAAAGAATAGCGCGTTAATGGTGAGAAACGTATCTCTCGATGATGATCAGTTAAAGCGAACGGGTGTATCTTGGCAAACGGTAGTGATGTCTTTGCCTGATGATGGTTCTGGTGATCTGAATAAGGTTCGCCACATTATCGTCAATGATTCCAAATCGGCTACCTATAAACTCGCACTACTACGTACTTTACTACGGATTGCAGACGCTCATTCTGGTGCAGTGGTTGATCGCAGCGAAGGTAAAGTTGCCATCCCATTAGGATTAGTCGGCTTATATTGGATTCGTCAATTTAAGCGTTTAATCGATAAAGAGAACATCCAGCAAAGCTCGAACTCGTCTAAAGGGCTAGGTTTTATAAAGCCCGGTGGTTGGGGCAGACTTTCCCATTTAAGTCCTGATGATCTTGCTATAGGCACGACATTTTTTGGCGAAGACGCAGTGGCGCTTGATAAAGCAATAAAAGACAGCTTAAAAACCATAAAAGATGGCCCCGTCACCTTTACCTATCAAGGTGATAAATCAAACCCTTACTTTGAAATAATTCGTTCAGCTAAAAAGCCTAATAAAGGCTCAATTGTTGTGGATAGTGAGTTCCTCGAAAGCTATGGGCTGTTTGTGTTGGATGAAAGCCTTTGGGATTGTTTTCGATTGTATAACTCTTGGATTGAGCCGCTGGTAGTCAACCAGTGGATTATGGAAATGCAACGATTTCGGTCTAATCAAGAGCGGGGTATTCCACTGCAAACGTATCACGATTGTTTGGTCTGGATTGATAAAGACCATGATACGCGAGCCGTTCGAAAGCGAATTGTTCAGTTGAAACTCAGCCACTCCGACATTGTCAGCGTATGGAGTGGAAGCAAATTACGAAATGAGTATCACGTTGATCACTGTTTGCCTTTTGCTTATTGGCCTAACAATGATAAGTGGAACTTGCTACCAACTTCTAAGGCTGAAAACCTGAACAAACGTGATCGTATTCCTGCTAGCTATCGATTAAACGCGTCTAAGCCGCGAATTTTGGATTGGTGGCAGTTAGCTTGGGGAGAGACGGATAGTTTGAGTCGGACATTTTTTACCGAGGCTTCATTGTCGCTACCTAATGTGCCAGCATCTTGCCAAGATTTTGAGCATGTCTTTGAAGCGATGGGATTACAAATTCGTGGTGTTAAAAGTCGCCTTTGTATCGCGGAATGGTAATGTCTTGTTTGCCGTTACAGCGTGATATATGAACCTGATAGGCAACCAACAAAAAAGCGCTGGTTAACCAGCGCTTTTGCATTTACCAAGGGCATTACATCTTTTTAAAGATGATGGAGGTGTTGATGCCGCCAAAGGCGAAGTTGTTACTCATCAAATATTTCACGTCCAGTTCTCGGCCTTGTCCGGCGATGTAGTCTAAATTGCCACATTGCTCGTCGAGGTTTTCTAGGTTGAGTGTTGGGTTGAACCAACCTGTGTGCATCATTTCTAAACCTAGCCACGCTTCAATTGCGCCACACGCGCCTAGTGTGTGGCCAAAGTAGCTCTTGAGTGAACTGATTGGCACTTTGCCCAGAGCATTCGCTGTTGCGTTGCTTTCTGCAATATCACCGCGGTCGGTGGCAGTGCCGTGAGCAGATACATAGTCGATCTTCTCCGCAGGAATGCCCGCGTTTTGCAAAGCCATTTCCATACAGATTTGCATGGTTTCCATCTGAGGTTGAGTGACGTGTGCGGCATCACAGTTGCTGGCAAAACCGATGATTTCTGCATAGATTTTCGCGCCACGAGCGACGGCGTGTTCGTACTCTTCCAGAACTAGCGTTCCCGCACCTTCGCCAATCACCAAACCATCGCGATCGGAGTCATAAGGTCTTGGTGTGCTTTTCGGGTCTTCATTCTTCAGACTGGTGGCAAAAAGGGTATCGAAGACCGCGGATTCCGTTGGGCACAATTCTTCAGCGCCACCAGCAACCATGACCGTTTGGTAGCCGTGTTTGATCGCTTCGTAGGCATAGCCGATTGCTTGGCTGCCGGAGGTACATGCACTGCTGGTTGGGATCACTCGGCCTTTCAAACCGAAAAATAGACCAACGTTCACTGCCGTCGTATGCGGCATCATCTGCACGTAAGTCGTTGCGGTGATCGCTTTAGTGGTTTTCTCATTCAGCATGACACCAAATGCACCGATTGCGTCGGTACTGCCTGTTGATGAGCCGTATGCGATACCCGTTTGGCCATTGGTGAGTACGTCGTTACCAATCAAACCTGCTTGGCTCAGTGCGTTTTCTGTTGCGACGGTCGCCAATTTAGAAACACGCCCCATGCCGCGTACTTGCTTGCGCTTGTAGTGCTTTGGCAGTTCAAAATCTAAAATTGGTGCCGCGAGCTTGGTATTCAAACCATCATACTGTTCGTAAGAAGGCATGTATTGCGTCGCGTTCTGGCAGTCACGCAGTTTCGGCTCGACAGATTGCCAATCGTTACCAAACGCAGTCACGCCCGACATTCCGGTTACAACGACTCGACGGTTCATACTAGGCCTCCGTTTACCGAAATGACTTGGCGAGTTACATAGCCTGCGATGTCAGACATAAGGTAACTGACTAAACCAGCGACTTCTTCTGGTTCTCCCATGCGGCGCAAAGGAATTTGCGGCATCGCGTGTTCTTTTACGTGTTCGTCTACCATGCCTGTGTCGATAAGTCCCGGTGCAACGCAGTTGACGGTAATTTTGCGTTTTGCCAGTTCAAGAGCGAGTGATTTTGTTGCACCAATTACGCCCGCTTTTGCTGCGCTGTAGTTAGTTTGACCACGATTACCCATTAGGCCAGAGACTGATGCAAGCGTAACAATTCGGCCACCTTTGCGCTTTTGCACCATTGGCATAACACAAGGGTGAAGAACGTTGTAGAAGCTATCTAGGTTGGTATGAATCACGCCATCCCATTCTTCTTCGGTCATCGCAGGGAAAGCGGTATCTTTTGTGATGCCAGCGTTGTTCACGACGCCATAGTAAGCGCCGTGTTCGGCGATATCGGCTTCTAACTTCTCACGACAATCTGCACGGTCACTGATGTCGAATTGGATAAGACGACCGTTACCACCATGCTGTTCGATGGTGTCTAGGGTGTCTTGCGCGCCTTGTTGATCGCCCATGTAATGGACAATGATTTGGAAACCATCTTTGGCCAATTGAACGGCAATGGCTTTACCGATGCCTTTGCTAGCACCTGTAACGAGGACTTGTCGGGTCATTGTTGACTCCTGATTTTCATTTCTTGTAATTTTTCTTCTGATGGAACGTAAACGTTCAATTGGCAAGTCGCTACAACAGTTCCTTGTAGCTCAATACGGGCAGAAAATACCGCCATACCGTTATCTTCCATGACTTTTTCGGCATACACATCGAGCATTTGTCTGCGAGAAAACGCATCGCATTCAGAAGTGTATCGACGGCTACCAAGTAAAAAGCCAATCGGTGGCGCTTGTTCTTTCATTAATGCGTGGTAACCAGACCACGCCGCGACAGATTGCGCCATAAACTCAATGCCAACGTAAGCTGGCACGGTTTGAGAGGTCGAGTCGAAGAACGGGTTGTGTTCTGCGATATCAACCTGGCAGTGAATCGTATCTTGTTGAACATCCAAAGCACGATCGACCAAGATCATTGGTTTGTCGTGTGGCAAAAGTTGTTCGATGGGAGGAAGTTTAGTCATGAGCGTAACCAAAAATAAGACTAATATTATTGCCACCAAAAGCAAAAGAGTTGCTGAGAATCGCTTTGTTACCCAGTTTGGTTGGCGTCTCAACTAACGATATATGGATATCGTCTGCTTTGGTTTCGCAGTGTTGCATTGGCAAGTCAAGGTTGTACTTGAGAATATGCCAAGCGATCGCGGCTTCCGTTGCACTTGCAGCGCCTAATGTGTGTCCGGTAAGTGGCTTTGTTGAACTCACAGGGACGGAGTTACCAAAGCAGCGGTGAATGGCTTTGCTTTCCATCACATCGTTTAACGGCGTTGCTGTGCCATGCGCGTTGATGTAACCAATGTCTTGCGCTGTAAGTCCTGCATTGGCCAACGCTTTTTTCATCGCTTCTTCTGCGCCTAACCCTTCTGGGTGTGGTGCGGAAATGTGGTACGCGTCTGAGCTATCGCCAGCTCCGAGAAGAGCAACGGGCGCAGGTGTTTTGCTTAGCAACATTAATGCTGCGGCTTCGCCGATATTGATGCCGTTGCGATGCTGGTCAAACGGCTTACAAAGGGTATCGGATAGAGCTTCTAAACCGTTAAAGCCGTTTAGCGTTAGGCGACAAATGGTATCCACACCACCTACAATGACCGCATCAACAATGCCAGAGCGAATCAGGCGTTGCGCGGTTAAAAAGACGCGACCACTAGAAGAGCAAGCGGTGGAAACTGAGTAATGTGGGCCGCTCAAATCAAAGTAGGCGGCAATAAAATCGCTGCAGTTGCCAAGTTCTTGTTTGGTGTAATGGTAGTCGGCGGGAAAATTACCGTTTGCCAGCTTTTCGCCAAATGCGATTTCGCCATCTGAAATGCCAGACGTGCTGGTGCCGATCACGACTGCGATACGGTCACGACCATATTTAGCAATGGTTTCACGCACGTCGCTTTCGATTTGCTGCAAAGCCGAAAGTGCGAGGCGGTTGTTTCTCGTATCAAACTGGCTGAGTGCGGTCGGTAATTGCGGTAACGTCTGTGCAATTCGACCGATTACTGTTTGGCGGCCTGAATTTAAAATATCTTGGTCAACCACCATGTTGGATGGCTTCGCTCCCGATAAACACTGGTGGATGATGGCGTCATCTTGTCCCATGGCAGAGTGAAAGCCACAGGCCTGAATATACAAAGGTTGAGAAGAGCGAATAGGCATATTGTTATTCTAAATTGTTCTTAATTAATCTGATGTTGCAGTGTTTGAATAGAAATTGAAAACTGATGTTTGAGGTGATGAAAATCAATCTTACCCTCTAACTTGTTAGAAGAGCTGTATTGAATCTCAATGATCTTTTCACCGTCGCTATCAAAGATGGCGCGAGAATTATTTTTATCAATAATTCGCCACCTTACCTCATTTAACGATCCTTCCCAAGCGGAACTCGGCCAGAGCGTGATCATCAGGTTAAATAATACCTGTTCTGGCTGCGGTAGCGAACCTTGTAAACCGTTGAGTACTTCGGTTTGGATTTGTTCTTCATCGTAAGACAATGACAGTACTCTTGTCCCCCAGGATGAGAAGCCTGCCAGCACCACTTCGTTGTTGGTTACTTGCAGTTGTACCGGAAGTTGCTCAGATGTGGTTTTACCATCTATTGCCCAAGAAGCCGTAATCAACTGACTGGCAGACAACTGATAGCCCAAGCTTGCGGGAGTGGGCAAGCTAACTTGGGTGTGCTCGGCAATATCGACCTGAGGCGTCGATTGGTGAGGTACCAAGCTACATGCACTTAAAAACAGACTCAGTGCGATTAACGCCGCGCAGCGAAAAGCATGGTTAAAAATCATGACGTCGTTTCCTCTGTTTTAATCGCAATCGGAGAGAGCAGCCAAGCGACAAAAATACCACTTAACACCGTAATGCCGAAACTGTGAATCGCGTGAGTTTGGCTGAGTGACAGCAACCCAAATGACAGCACAGTGGTTATTGCCGAAAGGGTGATCGCCAATAGTGTGCTCACGCTGCGGGCTTTCTCGGCAAAGAACAGAGTGTAATCGATTCCGATACCAAGAATGAGCACCAAGCCAAGCAAGTTGAACAGGTTTAACGTTGTTCCCATCGCGACAGCAGTTGCCAGACCGCAGGCGCAAGCAATCAATGATGGCAGTAAAACTCGCCAACTGTGTTGCAGACCATACCGCTTGATTAATACCAGAAAGATCACAGCACTGGCGGCTGCCAATAGTTCCATGATTTTGATTCGGTATTCACCAAATAGGGCGGATATTTCCTCAGCTTTGTTTAGATAAACAACATCAGACTGCGATTTGGCAAATGCCTTAACAACGGCGGAGTCTTGCAATTGGTTTAACACCACTACCGTTGCCGATTTTCCTTTGATCTTACCCAAATGGAGAAAACGCACAGGCGCTGATACTGGGTTTTGCAAGTACTGATCAACCGTGACAGGGATAAAGTCGGCGTCCATTTTAGGCTTTTTACTTAAGCTCAGTCCGGAAGCTAGTGGGCTGGATTGTGTCGCGTAAAGATCGCGAATCAATTGATAGTCTTGTTGCTGACGCTCCACCGAGCTCAAGTAGCGACTCAGACTCTGGTAGCTTTCGATGGTGCTGTCCGCTTTCCACGCTTCTAATGTTGGCGTCAAAGACTCCAGCTTTTTCATTAGGTTTTCGTCATCGTCGGCGGTAACGACCAACATTTGCTGAGAAGATTGCATGCCACTGAGCGTCGTAATCAAGGTTTCTTGCTGCTTGAGATCGTTCGGCATCGTTTGCAGCAGACGAATGTCGTCATCGTAGTTCAATTGCAGCAAGAAAAAGCCACTCACAACCACACATAACATCGGCAATCCGACTTTAATTCGAGGTTGATTCCAAAGCGTTAGCCATTTCGCCAACAATGATTGTCCTGGTAAGTTCGAAATGGATCGCGATGGGTTACGAGCCAGTATCGGATACCAAGCCACCACGGTGATGTATGCGGCAATCAGACCAATGGATGAAAACAGCGCAAGCTGCTGCAAACCAGGAAACGGTGCCACTAACATGCCCAAATAGCCGATCAAACTGGTGATTAAGCCAAGTGTGATAGCTATGAAAATATGCTTTAACCCTTGCTCGCTATCCCATTCATTTCCCGCCGCAAGACGTTCGGTTAGGTAGTGGAATGCGTAGTCGATAGACACGCCGATTAAACTTGCGCCAAACACTAAGCTGAACAGATGGACTTTTCCAAAAATCCACGTCGTAACGGACAACGCAACGAGCAAACCAATGGTGATGGAAAGCAGTGCCAGAGACAGTGGCATCACACTACGAAAGACCAATACGAACAATGCAATGATACCGAGTAGAGAGAATACACCGATGGTGCTGATCTCCGATTTTGCACTTTGCGTACCAAAGTCGGCGTAAAATAGAACGCCAGTATGTGCGACTTCAGCGCCATATTTCTGAGCGACGCTTTGTTCTAGTGCTTGAATATCAGGGACGGCAAGCTGCCCAGTTAGGCTATAAGGCGAGTCTTTTAGCTCAGCAGTAATAAGTAAGTATTGAGCACCGTCTTTTTCGACGGATAGATAGCCGTTATCCAACCGGAAAGAGGACGATTGCTGGGTAACTTGGCTTAAATAATCACGAAATAACAAGAAAGGGTCATTTTGTAACTCTTGCCCGGTCACTCCAGAAAACGGGTTGTACAGAGACTGAATTACATGCTGCACTTGCTGTTCTGGATTTTGGCTTAAACGCTCTCGTTGTTCAGGCGTCAGCAATTGGAAGCGGTGCTTAAAGTAGTAACTCGCCCAAGCTTGCTGTTCTTGAGGTGAGATTTTTCCTACCACATCGCGAAAATGATTACTTTGGCGTAACCCCTTATCAAATTCAGCCGCCGCTGCAAAAAGGGCATTTTTGTCCGGCGCTGTGATCACGAAAATGACTTTGTCGCTCATACTTGCCGAGACCGACTCAAAGGCTTGCTCAGCCACCGGGTTTTGTTGGTTCTTCGGCAGCAGTTTTAAAATGTTGGTCTCAATCGGAGATTCTGCACTCCAAACCCATTGTTTGAGTAGCAACGCGCCCGCTAAAACAACGAGATTGAGCCAAACCAGAGCAAAGGTATGAGTGCCGAGACTGAGTTTAGAAACGGAATTGAGCGACTTCGGCATCCGTGAGTTCCTGAGGTAGAGAGGTCTGGTTCGTAAACGTAATTTCGGTTTTATCGCCACGCAGCTCTTGTAGGGTTAGGCGATCAATGTGCGTTTTACCTGAAAGGGTGATGGCTTTAAACACTGCATTTAATGGCGACTGTTTTGGCTCTAAAATGAGCTGCCACTGATTGTTCTCAACTGAAAAATCGAGTGTGAATTGTTCTTGCAGTGCAGAAGTATCCCCGTGGAACACGGATAAAAACACATGGCTAAAGTAGAACGCCATTGGGTTTTCTTCTGCAGAGATCGTTTTCGGAGCTTGGTCGGCAAAAGTCTGACGAAGTTTGTTTTCCGTCAATACCAAATTGACTGCGAAAGGTTCTGCTTGTTGCCACAACAAGCCATGTGTTTTGCTCAGTGTGAACTGACCTTTAGAGGTTAAAGGTTGACTGAACATTTCCAGATGACGCTGCTGCGTAAAACCTCCGCGCACGATTTCATGCTGAGACAACTGCTGCTGAAGCGATGCCAAATCCGTTACGTTTGCTGCCGGTGTGGCCAGTGCTGAAACAGACAATATCAGCAAAAAAGAGAGTAACCACTTTTGCATTAGTTCAGGCTCCCATGGTGATGCCATTGCTCTACTTTATCTAAAAAGATTGCTGGAGAAACAAAGCACATCTCTTGCTTTTCAATGGATACGGCGACTTGGGTCGTGTGCGCTTTGCACATACGTTGATTCGTTTCGGCGTCGTAAATCACGTAATCCACACGTAAGCGGTTTTCCCACTCAGTGAGTTGCGCGGTAATACGAATGGTGTGATTAAACGGAATCGCCTTCACGTATTTAACGCGCGTGTCGATGATCGGCCACATATACCCAGAGTCTTGCATATCGCGATAGCTGTATTGGATCTTCTCCATCAGCACACGACGCGCTTCTTCAAAATACCGAAAGAAGTTGCCGTGATAAATCACGCCCATCGGGTCAGCATCTTGGAATGAGGTGACCATAGTCACCTCCGCTTCTAATGGGTAGAGAACCTGCTCTTGCATTATACCTCCGCGTAGAGTGGCCAATGACGTTGCTGAATGCGTTCAATGAAATGACGCAAATCTTGTTCCAATGGGCGATCTTCAATCACAAACTCAAACTCGCTCAGCACGGCGTCACGAATTACTCGTAAACTCTGACTCATGTGGTGTTCGTCCAATTCGTTATGACGGCGACGAATCTCAACCGCTTGAACGCTTGCTAGGAGTGAAGCCGCAGCAACTTGCTCTGTTAACTCAAGTACGCGTAAGCAATCACGAGCCGCAATGGTGCCCATGCTCACTTTGTCTTGGTTGTGACATTCGGTTGAGCGAGAAAAAACGCTCGCTGGCATGGTGTTTTTCAACGCTTCTGCCGTCCAAGCTGAGATACCAATCTGAACCGCTTTAAAGCCGTGGTTGATCGGTTTACGCTTGCCTTCTGCACCGGTTAAGTTAAACGGCAGGCCGTTATTGAACTTGTAATCCATCAGTTGCGCCATCTGACGGTCCAGCAAATCAGCTAAGTTGGCAATGTTCACTTTCAACGTATCCATCGCCATTGCGATATGACCACCGTAGAAGTGACCGCCGTGCAGAACGCGCTCGTTGTCGCCATCGATAATTGGATTGTCGTTGGCACTATTTAGTTCATTCTCAATCAATTGACGTAGCCAAGGCAGTGAGTCTTGCACCATGCCAATCACGTGTGGCGCACAACGCAGCGAGTAGCGATCTTGCAGTCGGTCGCTATTGCGTGGCGGACGTTCAGCATTAAGATCATCACGCAGCCAAGCCGCAACTTGCTGTTGACCAGGGTGAGGTTTTACCGCAAACAGCGCTTCATCAAAGTGGAAGTCATTACCTTGCATACCCACAGAGACCATCGCGGTAATCTTGGTGCATAGCTGAGCTAGGTATTCTGCGCGTTTGTAGGCAAGACAGGCGAGGGCAGTCATCACGGATGTACCGTTCATTAACGCCAAACCTTCTTTTGGTTTTAGGCGAATTGGCTCAATGTCCAGCTCTGCAAACACTTCTTGTGTTGGTCGCACATCGCCTTTGTAAAGCACTTCACGCTCGCCAATCAAGGTCGCCGCTAGGTACGACAGAGGCGTTAAATCGCCGCTTGCGCCCACCGAGCCTTCTTGTGGAATACGCGGCGCAATGTCGTGGTTGATAAGCGTAACGATTTGGTTCAACAGATCGTGAGACACGCCAGATACGCCTTGCGACAATGAACATAAACGGGTTGCCAACACCGCACGAGCTTGCTCATGAGAAAGGATTTGACCTAAGCCACAGCCATGGAAGCGCGTAAGGTGCAACGGAAGTTCATCTACAAGCGCGGGTGGAATCGCCACAGTGCATGAATCGCCGTAACCCGTGGTCACGCCGTAAATAACGCCTTCTTCTTTCAGTAATCGTTCCAGAAACGCCACGCCACGATCGATTTTCGCGGTAAATTCTGGCGAGGTGTTCATGTTTGCCTTTGCACCTTGAGCAATGGCAACGACATCTTCGATGGTTAAAGATTGGGCACCAAAAGTGATGTTGTGATTATTGTTGTTTGTCATGTGGCTGATTACTTAAAGTCCAGAAGTTAAAAAAGTTATACCACTGTAACGGCGCGTGCAGTGTGTGGTGTTCTAATCTTTGTGCGTACTGTTGAACAACGCGTTCTAGTGCCTGCTGACGCTCCTTGCGTGGTAGCGTGATTTGGTCACTAAAGTGTTCAAAGTACACATTAAAATGCGGAGTGTTTGCTTCGTCGTCGCGTAGGCCGAAGAGTAGGTAAACCGGCGCTTTTAATACCGAGGCTAGCATGAATGGGCCTTGCGGGAATGGTGCGGGTTTACCAAGAAAATCTGCCCAAACGACACGATTTTCTTTGCTGGTGGAAGTGCGATCGCCAACGATCACTACCCATTCGCCTTGCTCGATTTTTTGTTGAAGTAGAATCGCGGTGTCTGGTCCCATTGAGCTGACTTGAATCAAATTCAGTTCCGAATTTGGGTTTACCGCCTTCATTACCGCATTAAATTGTTCAGCGTGTTGGGTAAATACCAAGGCATTGATTTTGACATGAGAGTGTCGACGACCAAGCGCGCGGCAGAGTTCGATATTGCCAAGGTGCGAGCCTAAAATGAGCACGCCTTGTTTTTTCTGCGCCATCTCTTCGAAATGATGTTGACCGTGAATGGTTAGGTTGTCGACATTAAAGTCACCTTGCCATGCTGCTAGTTTGTCGAGCATGGTTCGCCCAAAAGAAAGCAGATGATGATAGCTGTCCAACTGTTTTGGCAGTGCGATGTTCTGCTGCGCTGCGTAGCGCTGCAAGTTTTGCAGGTAAATCTCAGACGCTTCACGGGCAGATTTACCCGTGAAGTGGTAGTAGCGCATGACTAGCTTTAAAATCAGGTCGAACGCTTTTCTGCCGAACAAGCGGTATACCGCGAGTAAGGTTTTGATGCCTAAAATTGTGCCTTGTTCTTTTCGTTTAGACCAGTGGGCATTGCTGTCATCTGTGTGACGGCGCTTTCTGGCGAGTAGCGAAGGGATGCGCGGCAACATGCCAAAAAATAGGCGAGTGTGCATCCAGCTTATCTTGACGTTATCCCACAATGCGTCGAAGTGGGAAATGCCACCTTCAGGGTAGATCACGCGAGTTGGAACAAAATCAATATCGACGCCTTCCCAGTACATTCGCACCAGAATTTCGATATCAAAATCCATGCGTTTGCCGATGTTGTACTTGTTCAACACGGCGACCGTTTTCGTCACTGGGTAGGCGCGAAAACCGCACATGCTGTCTTTGATAGACAGTGACAAGGTTTCTATCCACACCCAAACGTGCGTAGCGTAGCGACCATACAAACGGGATTTAGGTACGCTCTCGTCGTATATCGGTTGGCCCGAAATCAGGTTATCTGGTTTTGTTTTGCTGGCGCTGAGCAACTTCGGCAATGCTTCTAGGTCGTGTTGACCGTCTGCGTCGATTTGAATGGTGTGCGTAAAACCAAGTTGGTGAGCTTGATGTAGGCCAGCCATCACCGCGCCACCTTTGCCTTGGTTTTCACTCAAACTAATCAGTTTTATCAGCCCTTGCTCACTCAACGCTGAAAGCGCTTGTTTGGTGTCTTCATTACTGCCGTCGTCCACGACCAGCACTGGCAAATCGAAAGAGGATAACGATGCAACCACGTCTGCAATTGTGCTGCCGTGGTTGTAGCAAGGAATTAAAAAGCAGGGACGGTAATCACTCACGTGACTCACCCAGTTTCATTTTGCCTGAAGAGTGAGTCACCAAGGTTTCACCGTTTTTCGATGTGTACTTAAAGGTCAATTTCTCGCGCTCATTGTCCCAAGAGAGTGAGAGACAAACGTCGGCGGTTGGCAGAATCGGCTCTTGAAATTTGATGACTTCCATTCCTTTAAACACCTTGGGGGTGTTCAAATATTGAACGGCGTAGAACAACGCCCAGTCAATTTGAGTGACGCCGGGTAAAAGAGGAAAGTGACTGAAATGACCTTGGAAATCTAAGATGTCAGCATCCACACGCAGCGACAGCTCTGCGGTGTGGTCACTCACTTCAATATTCTGAATAGTTGGTTTTCTTTTATCCATGTTACTAGCTTTATTGGAATAGTTTTTCAATTTCAGCAACTTGGCGTTTGCCTTGGCTGTTCAATGGAATTTCGTCGACCACTCGGAATTTTCTCGGGATAGCGATCGGTTCTAGCCAATTGCGCAGTGCCTTGCGAAGCTCAAGCCAAAACTTGCCTTTACCAAGTTCATCAAGCACATCGCTGCCTTTATCGTTAAGTACGATGATCGAGACTAACGTGAGGCGACCTGATTCTTCCATTGGGATCACCACGCTTTCTTGAACCCACGGCAGTTGCTCTAAACGTTTTTCCACTTCGACAAGGGAAATACGCTTTTCTTCGACTTTGACGATTCGGTCAGTGCGTCCACGCAATTCAAAAGAAATACTATCATGGAAATAGCATTCATCCGCAGTTTGGTACCAAGTGTTTTCATCAATGTGTGGCGAGCGGAGCTTTAAACAATTTTCATGGTTAAGCTTTGCTTCAACACCTGGGAATAACGTCCATGGAGTGCTGGCTACGTGCTGCTGACGGTAAGCGATGCCGCCGGTTTCTGTGCTGCCAAAAACTTCAATAGGAAGTGACCCAAACAACTGCTGGCTGTGCTGCGCGGCTTGGTTTGGCAAGGGACCACCAGAAGAAAATACGCACCGAATCGCAACCGGATTATGCTCTTCACTGAGTCGTTTTAGTAACGCAGGGCTGCTTACTAGCGTGGTGTCAGCATCGGCGTGATGGACAATTTGCTCTGGGAACTCAAGGTTGTGTGCTGAAAATGGACGTGCAGAGCACAAAGGCCACAATACGCGGAACAGCAAGCCGTAAATGTGTTGATGAGAGACGGTGCTTTCAACGCGTGTGTTGGCAACCGTGTCGCCCCATAGGTTGTCTAGAATAGACACTTCGACATCGAGCTGCTTCAGCGTTTTTGCAATGGCTTTTGGTTTGCCGCTTGAACCAGAAGTGAATAGCGTCACTGGTATTTGTGCCAGATTCAATTCACGCCAAACATAAGGTTGGTTTACCTGTTGTTTGTTAGTCAATGTGGTTTCTAACAATGAACTAGCTTCGATTAAAAGCGAACTCACCTGTTCTGGAACCGAGACATCGGCATCGTGCAGTAATAAATCGTAGTGCTCACTGAGTTCTTTGAGTGCTTCTGGTTGGTAATTACCAGGCAATACAATGGATTTTCCTGCGTGACAACAAGCAAAAAAGCCAACGGCAAACAGGTAGCTGTTGCCAAAACACAACGCAATGTTTTGCGTTGGTTGGGTTTCTAACTTCTGAGCAAGTGTTGCGACGTGCTGCTGGAAATCACCCCAAGTGATAACTGTGTCGCGATCGTAAGAGACAGGGGATTGCTCAGACCTCTCTGCGACGAACAAGGTCGCTAGGGAGGTAAAGCTCGAATACGTTGTATTCATACGATTAGTGTTCCTTTCGAACAAATTGACGCACGATCCATTCTCCAGCGAACAAGCCACCAGCAAGTAAGTAGCTGATGAGGCCGTTATAAAGCGTCCATATTTTTACTGGTAGGAAACAGGTATAGAGTGCAACGGCAGCGTTGAGCGTAAAAAAAACGCACCAAACCATCGTGACTTTGCGTGTGTAAGCCACGCCACTAGCCGGAAGCTCAGGCTCTTGCAAGCGAGCAAGCCTTTCAATGATTGATTGCGGCTGTTTTAAGCTCAGTCCAAAGACACACAGCATACATACATTGACAACTACAGGGTAAAACTGAAGCCACCCGTGTTGTTTAAACACCATGCCAAGCGTAATTAGAACAATGCCAACAGCGCCCGTAACGAGCGCCAAGAATTTAAACTCTTTTAGTGGGGTCTTATTTGCGACGAAAACACGCAAAAGTAACGCAGCAATTAACAAGCCCCCGACTAAGTTCAAGCCAAATTTATCTATACCGAAATAGACGGCGAAGGGGTAGGCAAACAGTACAATTGCAGACAGACCAGTCAGCAATTGGCGCATTAACTTTCCTTCAATAACTCAGTGACGGCGTTAACCACATCGTCAACGGTTCTTACAGCACTAAACTCTGCTGGCTTGATTTTTTTGCCAGTGACATTCTGTAGGTGTACGACCAAATCAACGGCGTCAATGCTATCAAGGTCGAGATCTTGGTATAAGTGCGCATCTGACTGAATGTCGGCTGCGTCAATTTCGAACAGCTCAACAAGCGCATCTTTAACTTGTTCAAATACTTGATCTTTATTTACATCAGTCATGAATATACCTACAACTTATTCATTAGTTTGAGAAGAAACGTATTTCGCTAGGTTTGCTACAGACGCAAAGTGTTCGCGCGTGTTTGAGTCGTCGGCATCAATAACGATGTTGTATTGTTTTTTAATTGCGAGTCCAAGCTCAAGTGCATCGATAGAATCTAAGCCAAGTCCATCACCAAAAAGTGGTGCATCCGTTTCAATATCATCTACGGTTAAATCTTCAAGGTTTAAAGCATCAATAATAAGTTGCTTAATGTCGTTGTGTAACTGTTCCACTGGGACCTGCTTATTAATAAAAGTTTTCTGGAAAAATGTTTTCAGCTAGGTGCTGTTGTAAGCGTCGCGCCGCTATTGTCGGCGACGTAGTTTGCTTTATAAAAGGGTCAATCTCAACTTTATCCTTAACTTCAACCCTGAAAAAAGGCTTTGTTGCCGGTACTTGATACCATTTTTTCTCTTTTGTGAGGAAACTTGGCGTTACCGTAATATGGACAACCCTTAAATCTCGTTCTGTTCTTACCGCAATTTGTGCTGCGCCGCGTTGTAATTTTGGTTCTACACCTGGTGTTGTTCTTGTCCCTTCAGGAAATATAAGCAACACGTTGCCTTTGTTAAATCGTTCATCACAAAGTGCTAATAAATCATCCGGCGCTTCATTGGGAATATATCCGGCTGCTTTTACGATGTGCTTCATAAAAGGATTCGACCATATTGCCGATTTTACTAAACAGTCGCAGCGATTTAATTGTGAAGCAATGAGAACGTAATCGATTAAACTAGGATGGTTGGCAACAATTAAACAATTACGATCTTGTTGAAGAATATCGGCACCAATAATTTCGTAATCGATTGCTCCACTTAACTTCATCAATTTACAAAAGGTGTTGAATGAATATCGAATGGCACCTTGAACTTTATATTCACGTTCCGTTTGATCCGAAACGAAAATACGAATGGTCGGAATAACAATGAAGCTCAGTGTTAAACCACCTAACCCAAATACTGAAAAACAAAAGCCGGTTGCTAGCACACGCCAATACTGATTTAAGCGACTCATTGCTTTTGCCATTCCCAAATTTGTTGCGGAGCGTGAATAGTCCACTGATTTTCACCTGACAAGTAGTGTTGCAAAAACGCTAAGCCTTGTGGCAACGGGTGGTTTGAGCATTTTGCACTGATGCCGCTTTGCACCGTGAAGCCATCTCCATGAGAAAGTATCAAGCCGAGTCCAAACCCTTGGTATTGTTGGTTTTCATATTCTAAATAAGAGTCAGGCATAGGCTCATCAAAATCAACAAGCAGGACTCTTTTATCAGGATTGTCGGACAAAAACAGCCATGCTTCTAATATTGCACTTTGGAATGTGTTTTCTGCCGCAGCGATCGAAGTTAGGGGGATGGGCTGTTTGGTTGCAATAGTGGCAAGCCCTGCGGCGGTATTATGCACGGACTGAGAAAAAGCCATCGGAGACGCTTCTTCTCCGTTAATAATATCTTTAACTAACGCAACACTGCGATGCAATTCGCCATGACGACTCGAAAATACGAGGTAATCAACCTGATGTTGATTAAGCAATTCGATTGCCGTTTGCACTGCCAGTTTGCTAAGTGGACTCATTCTTCTGCGCATCATCGCAGGAATATCTGCAACATTGATTTTGCCATCTTCTGGCCATGTTATCTCTGTTGCCCATTGTTTCCATTCATTGGATTCGGATAAACCGAATGAATTCGCTGTCCACGCATCAATATTGAACGAAATGTTGATCTTCGAGTTTGGCATATTGGGTTAAATTGTTTATTTTACAGCTCGATACAAATTGGGTTTTGCCCAAAGTCATAATAAAAAAGGAAATTATCATGTCGCGTTTTAAGCTGTATGTCTCGTTATTATTAACTTTGCTTCTTGTCGGTTGTGGACGAGTACAACCTGTAATGAATGTGGAGGATACTCCAGTTGCTTATGATCTTCAAAATAAACAAGTAAAAATGGCCATTGTGCAATCGGCAACCAACCGAGGTTGGACGATTGAAGAAGTAAGCCCAGGCGTTCTTATTGCAAAAATTCACGTTCGTAAACACTTTGCAGAAGTAAAAATTCCATATAACAACAAATATTACTCAATTATTTATCTCAACTCAGTAAATCTAAAAGCCAGTAATGGCAAAATCCATCGCAATTACAATCGTTGGATAAACAACTTGAATGTTGATATTCAACGAGCTATTGCATTGTTAGGCTCTCAGTCTAAACAATAAAAATATTAATTGCAGTTAGGTTTTTCCGTGTTAAATCAAAATAATGACCCTTTTAATGCTTTTGAAGCAAAAACAGAAGCTCAGAAGTTATCTTTTGCACCAATCGTGTTCCAGACCGCCAGAACGCTCCGAGATTTAGGTATTTTAGCCGCGCTAGACAGCGCCGGTTCACAAGGCATGAGTGCCACGGACATTGCCGAGAAAACGGGCGTGTCAGAATATGGTGTCAAAGTATTGTTGGATATGGCGATTAGCGCACATATTGTTTTATGGGAAAGACCTAACTATTCGCTTGCGAACCTTGGTTTTTACCTTCTTCACGATGGTATGACGAACGCAAACATGGATTTTACGGCTGATGTCTGTTACGCCGCGATGATGCATCTGACGGAAGCGATTAAAGAAGGTAAGCCTTCAGGTTTGAAAGAGTTGGGCAATTGGGAGACGATTTATCAAGGTCTGTCGACGCTGCCAGACCAAGCTAAGCAGAGTTGGTTTAAGTTCGATCACTTCTATTCGGATCGCTCGTTTCCATTACTGCTTAAAGAAGTGTTTGCAAGCAAGCCAAAGCACCTCGTGGATATTGGCGGAAATACCGGGAAATGGGCTATTCAGTGTTGTAAGCATGATCCTGATGTTGAAGTTACCATTGTCGATTTGCCGCAGCAATTAGAAGTGGCGATGTCAAATGTCTCAGAAAACCAGTTCGCCGAGCGTGTACGTCCATACCCTGCCAACATGCTTGATAAAGCACAAACATTGCCTGAGCATGCTGACGTATGGTGGATGAGCCAGTTCTTGGATTGCTTTTCCCCAATTGAGATCCTAAATATCCTTAAAAAAGTCAAAGCCCAGTTAACGAAGGGAGATACTATTTACGTATTGGAGCTATTTTGGGATGCCCAAAAATACGCGGGTGCTTCCTATAGTCTTAATGCAACCTCTCTCTACTTTACCTGTTTAGCCAACGGCAATAGTCGTTTTTATCGCAGTGATGATTTCTTAGAAATTGTTGAAGCGGCAGGTTTATCTGTCGTCGAAAGAACCGACAACATTGGCCTTGGTCACACCTTATTAAAACTACAAGCAAACTAAATTCAGAATGAAAACAGAGCTCAAGCAAGTTGTCGTCGTAGGAGCGGGCCCATCTGGCTCCACCGTTTCTGCGTTATTAAAATCGCGTGGCATAGATGTCGTTGTCATAGAAAAAGCCACCTTTCCACGTTTCTCTATCGGAGAAAGCCTGCTTCCTGCATGTATGGAAGTTGTCGAGCAAGCCGGAATGACAAATGCGGTAAAGCAGTTTGGCTTCCAATATAAAGATGGCGCTGCATTTCGTCGCAATGGTGTTTACACCCAGTTCGATTTTACGGACAAATATACCCCAGGGCCGGGTACGACGTTTCAGGTGCAACGTGCCAGTTTTGATAAAGTGCTCGCCGACAGTGCCGCAGAGCAGGGCGTCGATATTCGTTATCAACATGAGCTAGTTAGCTTGGCGTTTGAAGGCAAAAAATCGCGCTTAGAAGTTGTTGGACCGGATAAACAGGCCTATCAAATCGAAGCAGATTTTGTTTTGGATGCGAGTGGTTTTGGCCGTGTTTTGCCACGCTTGTTGGATCTTGAAGAGCCTTCTTGTCTTCCTCCAAGAAAAGCGATATTTACTCATATTGAAGATCGTATCTCTCCACAAGAGCCAGAGTACGATCGTAATAAAATTCTGATTTCCGTACATCCTGAAAATCACGATGTGTGGTACTGGCTGATTCCATTCTCGAATGGTACGTGTTCGTTTGGTGTGGTGGGTGAGCCTGAGTTTTTTGAGCGATACCCAGAGGATAAGCTTGCAGCTTTGCAGCAGTTGGCGAATGAAGAGCCGGGGTTGGCTTCTGTGTTGCGAAACGCGAAGTACCCAAATCCCGCAGGCGAGTTGGGTGGCTATTCAGCGAACGTCAAACGCTTAGCGACAGAAAACTACGCACTGCTTGGTAATGCCGGCGAGTTTCTTGATCCTGTGTTTTCATCTGGTGTCACCATTGCCATGAAGTCGGCGGAATTTGCGGCCGATTGCGTAGCTCGTCAATTAAATGGTGAAGTGGTTGACTGGCAAGAAGAGTATTCGGAACGCTTGATGGTGGGGGTGAACACATTCCGTACTTATGTGGAGGGGTGGTACAACGGCACATTGCAAGATGTGATTTTCTACCAAAACCCGAATCCACGTATTAAGCAGATGATTAGCGCGATTTTGGCTGGGTACGCTTGGGATACAAACAACCCTTACGTAAAACAAAGCGAACAACGTTTGTCGACGCTCGCTGAGCTGGTTCGAGAAGCGGAACTGTAAGAGTATAAATTCTCTTAGCTGAGGATGAGTAAACCTAGGTCTTACCGAGAAATTGGTAAGACCTTTTTTTATTCTCGACAATACCTTTTTATTTGTACTTCGAGCTTACTGGAGACATCTTGACCACTTGTTTCGAGGTGTATCGAATTTGAGAAAATTTATAGTGATTATGATCACATACATACTCATTGTTGCTGATATTTATATTAAACGTGTAGGAAATGGATTACATTTTGGGAGTGTTCCCTAAATCCGGCTTCGTTGTGAAAACGGTTTATAAGCAACTGTATAAATTAGTAAAGTTCCAAAAACTGCACCAAAAAAAAGATAAGTTTCTTGCCAAATCAATTCGCTTGGTGAGTTCGAACCATCGACTGCGCCAAACACTTCCTTTACTTTCTCGAATTGTCAAAGAACACGACGCGTCAACAGTCTCTTCGGTTGTTGATCCCGAGAACGCGGTGGCGTGGGGAGGCAAAGTTTCTCCAGAGTTCAAATGCAAAGTCATTCGTATTAGTGAAGAGCTGGAGATCAACCCTAATCATCTGATGGCCTGCATGGCATTTGAAACCGCTGAAACCTTCAGTCCAAGCATCAAAAATGGTTCAGGAAGTGGGGCGACAGGGTTAATTCAATTTATGCCCTCTACCGCTGAGTCATTAGGAGTGAGTACGAAAACTCTTGCGAGGATGAGCGCGGTCGAGCAACTTGACTATGTAAAAGCCTATTACTGGCCATATCGCCATAAAATCAATAGTCTGGAAGATGCGTATATGGCAATTCTCTATCCTGCTGCGATTGGCAAACCGTCTTCTTTCGTTTTGTTCAAGCAAGGCTCGATTGCATACCGACAAAATGCGGGTATCGATCGTCACAATACAGGAAAAATCACGCTTAATGATGTTTCCTATAAAGTACGAAAAAAACTAGAGAAAGGTTTACAGCCCAATTTGATGGGATAGGGCCGTGCTTTATTCCACTTCGCTATTGTTGGTTGGTGTATCGGTGTCTTTGGTGACTCTGACTTGCATAATGCGATGTTTTTTAACGAGGAGTATGTCAAATCGCCAACCTTGGTAGTGAATGTGCTCCCCAACATTTGGGACTCGACCATAAAGCCATGTCAAAAGCCCATTTAATGTTTGAAAGCCTTCTCGCTCTTCGCCTTCTATGCTGCTCAGTTCGAGTTTATTCTTGAGCTCATTGAGCGGGATCAACGCGTCCATCAACCAGCTGCCATCTTTTTGTTGTTTGGCCCACACTTGCTGTGGCGCCATGCCCAGTTCTCCAGCAATCGACTTTAACAAGTCGTAAAGGGTTACTAGGCCTTGTACATCACCATACTCATCGACAATAAAGACCATTTCCGCACTGGTTTGTTGCATGTAGTTAAGGAGAGGTAACCCTTTCATGGACTCGGGTACAAAACGTGGGCGCTTGAGCTGTTTAGCCAGTTTACTGATAGACAATTCGTCATATTCATCGAGCAGGACTTTGGATGAAATGGTGCCAATAATATTGTCCAAACTACCCTTACAGACTGGCCATACGGAGTGTTGGGTTTGGCGAAGGTCAGTAAGGATGACATCAATAGGTTGGTTGGCATCCAGGTAATGGATATCGCACCGTGGTGTCATTAACGATAATGCTAAACGATCGTTAAGGTGGAGTAAGTTGCGAATCATCAATTGCTCTTGTGGCTCAATCGCACCGGACTCAGAGCCTTCGCTAACAATAGCAAAAATATCCTCCTCGGTAACAATCTCACCGTTGCTGTCGTTTTGGCGCAATAATCGGAGAAAAGTATCGGTTGAAAACGTCAATAAGAAGACAAAAGGAGTGGTGAGCTTGGCGAGCCAGTGGATCGGATAAGCTACGATAATAGCGATGGTTTCTGCGTTGTTTTGTGCAAAGCGCTTGGGAACGAGTTCTCCCACCACAATCGCGAAGTAGGTGATCATGAGCACGACGCTCATCGTTGAAAGTACCGTGGCTATCTCTCTTTCTAGCCCTTGGGCTACTAACCAATTTTCGAATGGTACTGAAAGCGTTGCTTCACCAAAAATACCACTTAATAGCCCGATGACGGTAATGCCTATTTGGATCGTGGAAAGAAACTGAGTCGGATTGTTTTTAAGTTCGAGCGCTAAAGCGGCAGAGGCGTTGTGTTCTGCAATTAATTTTAGCCTTCCGCTTTTGGCTGCGACTAGAGCGATCTCTGACATCGCAAACGCGCCATTGAGTGCGATTAATCCAACCAGCAGTAATACGTCCATAACGTTTCCCAGTAATGTACACGTTAGCAGCATAACTAGATTCACGCGCAAGAAATGTGATGTTGCGAGTAAATCATGCAGCGCTCTAATATCGGGCTCTACGTGCATGAATCCTTCTGTTACTTCACTGGGATTCTGATACACTACGCGCCCATTTCCTCTGTTGAGACGTTTCTATGCCATTTTCTAAGCTTGGTTTAAGCGCATCGATTACTGATGCAGTAAAAGCGCTAGGTTATGAAAAACCGACCTCTATCCAACAAAAAGCCATTCCAATCGTACTGCGTGGTAGCAACTTAATTGCTGCAGCACAAACGGGGACAGGTAAAACGGCCAGTTTTGTTCTACCAATCTTAGAAAAGCTTAGTCAAGGCGAAACGCAACGTAAAAAACGCGCTCGCGCTATTATTCTTACGCCCACACGCGAACTTGCGCTTCAGGTTCATCAAAGCATTGAAGCTTATGGTAAAAACTTACCGCTGCGCTCAATGGCGATGTTTGGTGGTGTGGATTATGCGCCACAAAAACAAGCCTTGATCGAGGGTGTCGATATTGTGGTAAGTACGCCGGGACGTTTGATTGACCTGTACGGTCAACGCGCTATTCACTTTGATGAAGTGGAAATGCTAGTGCTTGATGAAGCGGACAAAATGTTGGACATGGGATTCATCGATGCGATCGATAAGATCGTTGATTGCATGCCAGAACATGTTCAAAGTCTGCTGTTCTCGGCAACGCTATCTAACCCTGTTCGTGATTTGGCGAAAAACGCGATTATTGATCCTGAAGAGATCACGATTGCAAAACACAGTGCATCTAAGTCGAACATCAAGCAGTGGATAACCACCGTCGATAAGGACATGAAGTCGTCACTGTTAAGTCACATGCTCAAAGAAAACGACTGGTCGCAAGTACTGGTATTTATTGAAACCAAACACGGTGCTGCCAAGCTTGTTAGCCAACTTGAAAAGCGTGGCATTGTGGCTGAAGCGTTTCACAGTGGCCGTAATCAGCGTGTTCGCCAGGAATTAATAGAAAAGTTCAAAGCCGGTGAAATCCAGTACCTAGTTGCAACTGGTGTTGCAGCGCGCGGTATTGATATCGATAACTTGCCCGTTGTTATTAACTATGACTTGCCGTATCCAGCAGATGAATATGTACACCGTATTGGTCGTACCGGTCGTGCTGGCGCACAAGGTGAAGCGATCTCATTAGTCTCAAAAGATGACTTTAAAAACCTTTGTATGATCGAGAGCCGTTTAGGGCACTTGCTAGAGCGAGTGGAAATTGACGGCTTTGCACCAAGAAAGCCAGTGCCGATTTCTATTTTAAATTACGTACCTAAGAACAAGCGTAAACCGCACGATAAGCGCGAATCAAAATAGCCTGTTTTATCTCTACGATCCAAAAGCCGCATTGTTGCGGCTTTTTGCGTTTTAGGGAGACTCACTCATGGGTTGACAGTGTTGGCTTTTATGCCGTAATGAGGAAAAAAGTTAATTTATGTCATACGCTTAACACTCAAAGTGAGTCAGCTTTCGTAAAGCTTTTGTCAATTCTCTGTCCTCAGGTTTGCACAAGGTTAGGAATGGGCGCAGACTTTTTTGCTTGCTAGTGAATGCATAAGATGAGGCATAAATGAAAACAGGTGATAAGCAATTCGCCGTTATTGGTCTTGGCCGATTTGGTTTGGCAGTGTGTAAAGAGCTACAAGATTCAGGAGCTCAAGTTTTAGCGGTTGATATCAACGAAGACAGAGTCAAAGAAGCTGCCAGTTTTGTTAGTCAGGCAATTGTGGCTAATTGTACTCACGAAGAGACGGTTTCTGAGCTTAAGCTTGATGATTACGACATGGTGATGATTGCTATCGGAGCGGACGTTAACGCTAGTATTCTCGCCACACTGATCGCCAAAGAAGCGGGAGTGAAGTCAGTATGGGTTAAAGCCAACGATCGATTTCAAGCGCGTGTCCTGCAAAAGATTGGTGCGGACCACATTATCATGCCTGAACGCGACATGGGGATACGTGTCGCGCGTAAAATGCTCGATAAACGGGTTCTTGAGTTCCACCCTTTAGGTAGTGGTTTAGCCATGACGGAGTTTGTGATTGGATCTCGTTGGATGGGTAAGACATTAAGTGACCTCGCACTGTGCAAAGTCGACGGTGTGCAAGTACTCGGGTTTAAACGGGGCCCAGAAATTACCAAGGCGCCAGACCTTAATACCAAGCTGGAAATTGGCGATCTCATTATTGTGGTTGGCCCGCAAGATGCGCTGGCAAATAAATTAAAATCACTATGACGCAGTTTCATCAAAAAGGCGTTTTTTACGCGCCAGATGGTAAACGAGAAAAAGCCAAGGGTAACGAGCCGCGGATTATATTGCTGAGTTTTCTCGGTGTGTTGCTGCCTTCTGCCGTGCTGTTAACCTTGCCAGTTTTTTCTGTTACAGGCCTTTCGATAACGGACGCTTTGTTTACCGCAACATCCGCCATCAGTGTGACAGGGCTTGGTATTGTCGATACCGGGCAGCACTTTACGTTAGCCGGGAAGATCTTGCTGATGTTTTTAATGCAAATCGGTGGATTGGGGCAGATGACGTTGTCGGCGGTTTTACTCTATATGTTTGGTGTGCGTTTAAGCTTACGCCAGCAAGCGTTAGCGAAAGAAGCGCTAGGGCAAGATCGACAGGTCAATTTAAACCGACTGGTGAAGCGGATTGTGATTTTTGCGCTTGTCGCGGAATCTATTGGGTTTATTTTCCTTTCCGTTCGTTGGGTTCCTGAAATGGGCTGGCAAACCGGCATGTTTTACGCGTTATTTCATGCGATTTCTGCGTTTAACAACGCAGGGTTTGCTCTGTTTTCAGACAGTATGATGAGCTTTGTGAATGACCCGCTGGTCATCTTTACCCTGGCCGGGTTATTCATTTTTGGTGGGCTTGGTTTTACTGTTGTGGGTGACATCTGGCTGAACTGGCGTAAAGGTTTCCACTTTTTGCATCTTCATACCAAAATCATGCTTATCGCGACACCGATATTGCTCCTCGTTGGGACGGTGATGTTTTGGTTACTCGAGCGGAGTAATCCAAATACAATGGAATCGTTACCTGTGGCGGGTCAATGGTTGGCGGCATTCTTCCAATCCGCTAGTGCTCGAACGGCCGGATTCAACAGTGTCGACTTGGCGCAGTTTACCCAGCCAGCGTTATTGATCATGATTGTTCTGATGTTGATTGGTGCTGGGTCCACCTCAACGGGGGGCGGTATTAAGGTTTCCACATTTGCCGTTGCGTTCATGGCTACGTGGACCTTTTTGCGTCAAAAGAAACATGTGGTTATGTTTAAACGAACCGTAAACTGGCAAACCGTGACTAAGTCACTCGCCATTATCGTTGTGAGCGGCGCCATTCTGACAAGCGCGATGTTTTTATTGATGCTCACAGAGAAGGCAAGCTTTGATAAGGTCATGTTTGAAACCATTTCCGCATTTGCGACGGTAGGACTTACCGCTGGTTTGACGGCAGAGCTTTCTGAACCTGGCAAGTACATTATGATCGTGGTGATGATCATTGGTCGTATCGGGCCACTCACGCTTGCCTACATGTTAGCCCGCCCTGAACCTACCTTAATCAAGTACCCAGAAGACGCCGTTCTTACAGGTTAAAGTAGCGTTTATCTGCACCCCACCGACCATAACGAGCACTGATTAATAGCAGTGCTCGTACATTTATAAAATATGTGGGACGTTGCCCAATTTTATCTACAAAGTCGCAGAAGTTTATTTCTTCTTCCTTTTGTTTCGATACTATTCATTCACTCAATTTATACCCTCGGAAGCCACACTTACAAAAGTATTTGGGCATCCGACGCTTTTGTAACGTGATGCTAAATAATATTGTGTTATCTGAGCGAATTGATACCAGCCTTAGTCGTTAGCCACTCAACCTCATTCTATGTTTATGGGCTATTGTGTACTGACTGTGCTTGGTATTAAACGAATCGAAAAGATGGAGCCGTACTTTGAAATTCAACACACTCGCCTTGACTATGCTAACTGCGCTTCTTGCAGGTAAGAGCATGGCAACTACTCCGCCATCACCAGTTTGGCATACTATTGCGTTGAGCGATGGTACCTCTAGTGAGGCAATTTTACGCGGCACTGCCGATTTCCACTGGTTTGAAGATAAACAAGGTAATGCCTTGGTTCATGAAGATGGCATTTGGTTTTTTGCACAGATTCAGCGCGAGTCAGACATCCCAACGTTGCGCTCGACGGGTGTTGCTAAAACTCAATCGAGTGATGCGCCTGAATCGGCGAAGTTTCGCCCGGATCTACAAGTTAAGCCGCAGTTATCTTCTCTAAAAACCATTGAACCGATGGCGCGCCAAAATCTGTTGCGTTCGGCGCAAGGTTATCAGGCGATGAGTAGCTCATCGGTGAAGCAACAACCACTGTTGGTTGTGCAAGTCTCCTTTGATGACCAAGCAATGGTGCATGACTTCGAACAACGTGTGTTTAATACCGATGGTCAAAGCGTTGTCGATTATTTTGATAAAAACTCTCAAGGGAAATTCAAAGTTGTCCCTGCGATTGAGAGTTATGGTACCGCGAATGATGGTGTGATCAATGTGACCGTGGCGCAAAGCCACCCAAATTGCCACTCTAGCTCAACAGACAAGACTTGCACTGCCAAGTTGAATGCGGTCTTCACCGAAGCATATCAAAAACTGGATCCGTACTTTAATCTTTCGGCTTACGACAGCAATCAAAATGGTACCGTAGAACCGTCAGAGTTGTCAGTGATGTTTATTTTTGCTGGTGGCGACCGTTCAACCGGATTCCTTGATCGTCCTTCTATTTGGCCTCATAAATTCTCTCACGACGATGTGACACTAGATGGCAAAAAAATTGCCGATTATTGTGTGTTTGCTGACTACCAAGTTGATCATCAAGCGACGTTAGGCGTAATCGTACATGAGCTTGGCCACTTAATGCTTGGCTTGCCGGATTTGTACGCAAGGAACAGTGATGCCTCGATCGGTTCTTGGGGCGTAATGGGCGGTGGTTCATGGGCACAGAAACCGGGAGACTCATACGCAGGAGACACGCCAGTGAACATGAGTGCGTGGAGCAAACACGCCGCTGGTTTCGTAGTACCAACGATCACTCATGAAAGCCCGATGCCTATTTCCGTGAACAACGACGATGTCAAACTGGTGTATCTCGACCCATACTTGAAAGAGTTTGGCCCACGCGTTTATTTGGAAAACCGTACCTTTAGCGGTTACGACCGAGCATTGGCGGCAGAAGGCATACTAGCGACGTCGGTTAATGTCCAGAATCGCTTTAACGATGTTGGCGCGATGCAGGTTCAAATCATGCAGGCCGATGGTCTGAATGAGTTAGAACATGATGGAAGCAGTGATGCCGGCGATTTGTATCCTAATGGTGGCAATGTCATTTCAGATACATCGACCCCGGGTCTGAGAGCGATCGCCGGGTTTGATACTGGGGTTCGTATTTCCAACATTGCCAGCAATACCAACGGCGGCAGTTTTTCTCTTGAGCATATAAACGAGCCAAATAAATCGGCATGGTTGAACTCTCTTCACCAAGGTTATGTGTACGCAAGTGGCAGTAACACCCTGGCGGTATCATTGGATTTGAATGCTGAGACAAAGCTTGATGGTCTTCAACTTTACGCGCAAAGAAATAGCGCTCAAAGTGACATGACTTATCGAGTATGGCGGTTCCCATTCTCAGGTAACGTGGGCTACCGATTAATATTGGATCAGAACAATGCTGAACTTTTACAGCAAGGTAGCTTCCAAAAGCCATCCCGAATTTTATTCCCTCAACCGAGCCAATTAAGTGCGGGTCAGCACCTGTTAGTAGTGGAATTAGAAGGCGGTGAATTTGAATCGAACTTTGACTTTGGCCGCTTACTAAAAACTGAAAAATCATCCCTGCCTGCAATGTGGACTGGTAATTACAATGAGATAGGTACGTTTGGTTTGGAGCAAGCCGGGTTCTCTTATGTTCCGTTCGCAGCACTCTTGAATGTGGAGGCGAACAACATTGTTGAAGCGAAAGCTGATTCACTGCAAACCGATAAGAACACGCCAATCGATCTGAACTTGATGGACAATGATTTCATAGCCATAGGGTATCAGTTCAATGTGGACATTGTGCAGAAGCCTGAGCACGGCACCATTTCTGGCAACCAATACCAACCTGACGCTAACTTCGTTGGTTTGGACAGTTTCCAATATCGTTTGCTGTCTACGGATGGCGTGTATTCATCTTCGGTTGTGAGCGTGCAGGTCGAAGTACTTGGTAGTAATGAAGCACCAAAAGCGCTCATCGATGTGAATAGCCAGGAGATTACGGCTGGACAGAAAGTAACATTGTCGGCGGCAAACAGCACAGATGCGGATGGCGATGTGTTGAACTACCGATGGGAGCAATTGGCTGGTACTTCAGTTTCTATCGGAAATTCGACCAGTGCTACGGCAAGCTTTACAGTGCCTCAAGGTATAAAAGCGGGTGAGGTTCTGACATTCCGTCTAACCGTTACTGATCCAAGTAATGAAACCTCCAGTGCTACCGTCAATTTAACCATGCAAAACGCAGCGCCAGTCACGCTAGCAGATACGGCGACCGTTGCCGTTGGTGAAAGCATTGTGATTGATGCTGCTGGCAATGATTCGGATGTGAATGGCGATAAACTGGTTGTAGAAAGCGTACAGAACCTAACGGGCGTGGGAAGTGCGAGTGTAGAAAATGGCAAAATTCGTTTTCAAGCTCCGGATAGTGCGGTTGATAACATCAAGCTGCAATATACGGTTTCAGATGGCAACGGTGCTACCGCAATGGGAGAAGTGACTGTGACGGTTGTCGCTTCCTTGAAAACAACGACATTCAAGAACTCTGAAGGTAGCGGCAGTGTTTCTTATTGGGCTCTGATGTTACTTGTTGCATTGGGCTGGCGACGCCGCGTCTAAAACGATATCGAATTACGGTATAAGCCACTCAGATTGAGTGGCTTAATTTTGTGCCTGTTTTACTTCCTAGTGTCTCTCATTATCTTATGAGATGTGTTTCTCATTATTTTTAAAGCGATTTTTCTATTCAGCGGTTACCCTATGGGCAGATTTTTATAAATTAAGGATGTTGTATGTCAACCGAGGACTTTTCTGTTTCGGCAATATGCCGAGAAGCAGCAGTGATGGTCAGAAGGAACCTACTCGCAATTGTCATTGCTTGTATTCCATTGATCATCGTGCACTCAATTTTTGTGTTTATGTATCCTGAAATGACGGGGCAAGATCAAGCGAACGCTCAAGAAGGAAACATCGCGGGATTTTATTTCGTCACAATCATTTTATACCCACTTGTTGCCGCGATGGCGGCTGTGCGTGTACACCGAATTTATTTGGTTGGCGATTACATGCACTCAGCGTTGGATGTATTTCGCTTGTCAGCCAGAGAATTCCGTTTCATTGGCTGGTGGATATTATTTGGGTTGATGATGATGCTCGTCATTGGTATCCCAATCTTTGTGTTGTCGTTTCTCTATATTGCAGAAAGTGGTGAACCCGATTTTGTCGCCATGGCGTTTATCACAACGGTTGCAAGCATTCCGGGCTATTGGGTGATGGCGCGCTGGTCGTTCGTGTTGCCAGCGACCGCAATGGATCATCAGCCGCGCAGCTTGCGTCGTTCGTGGAACCAAAGCAGACCATACAACAAACAAGTATTCATTTTGATGGGCTTAATTCCATTGGGCGCGGGATTGCTCAGTCAGCTTATCTTTAGTCACTTTACTAACCTCTTCATGCTGAGTCTTGTGGGTGTTGCCTATGGTATTTTCGGTGCGTACCAGTTGGCTTTGTTATCGTTGAGCTATAAAACGGTCGTGGACATTGAACGCGCTCGTTTTGATACACCATCAGAGCCACCAAAAACGGGTGAAGAGTTTTCCGCTTAATCATTTGATCGCTTTTACATACCACTTCCGTTTGTGAGGTGGTATGCTGCGGGTTAATACCTTCCTACCACCTTCGCGTTATTCACGCAAAATACCCATGTCCATTTCATGGCTGAATGACAGTGACGTTCACACGTATACTGACAGCAGTACTTCTTGTTATTAAGGAACCCCACATGTCCATTTGGCAACGGGTCAGTTTCACCCATCGCTTTAGTCAATTACCGTCAGCTTTCTATACTTTGGTCGAGCCGCAACCCTTGGATAATACTCGTTGGGTCGCTTGGAATGGTGAGTTTGCGCAGCAGTTTGGTTTACCAGCAGAGCAAAGCGATGAGCTATTGGCGGTTTTTTCTGGGCAAAGCGAATTCGAACCGTTTCGTCCTTTGGCGATGAAATACGCAGGACATCAGTTTGGCGTTTACAACCCAGACTTGGGCGATGGACGTGGATTGCTGTTGGCGGAAATTGAGCATCAAGATGGCACTTGGTTTGATATTCACCTTAAAGGCGCGGGGCTAACCCCCTACTCGCGAATGGGGGACGGCAGGGCGGTGTTGCGCTCAACCATTCGTGAGTATTTATGTAGTGAAGCCATGGTGGGGCTTGGGATCCCGACGACTCGTGCTCTTGGCATGATGGTCAGTGACACGCCGGTTTATCGCGAGAAAACAGAATTCGGCGCAATGTTGATTCGTATGGCGGAGACCCACGTGCGTTTTGGCCATTTCGAGCATTTTTTCTATACCAATCAATTGGCAGAGCAGAAGTTGCTGGCGGACAAAGTGATCGAGTGGCACTTTGCTGATTGTGCATCGGCAGAGAAGCCATACGCTGCAATGTTTGGTGAAATTGTTCAGAAAACAGCGGACATGATTGCTTATTGGCAAGCGTATGGGTTTGCTCATGGGGTAATGAACACCGACAATATGTCGATCCTTGGTCAAACGTTTGATTACGGCCCGTTTGGTTTTCTTGATGATTATGAGCCGGGATATATTTGTAATCATTCCGACTACCAAGGCCGTTATGCATTTGACCAACAGCCAAGAATTGCGCTTTGGAACCTCTCAGCACTCGCGCATGCGCTATCGCCACTCGTTGAGCGAGAAGATTTAGAAGCGTCGTTGAGCCAATTTGAAGTCCGGTTGAGTCAGCAGTTCAGCCGCCTAATGCGTGAGAAGTTGGGTTTAAAAACCAAGATCGCGGAAGATGGACGTTTATTTGAAGCAATGTTTGAGCTCCTTCACCAAAATAACACGGATTACACTCGCTTCTTTAGAACGCTTTCAAATCTTGATACTGATTCTTCTCAAGCCGTAATCGACTTGTTTCTCGACCGAGAAGCTGCGCGAGCTTGGCTTGATCTGTACTTAGCTCGATGTGAGCTAGAGGTTGATGAACTAGGGGAGCTGATTTCAGCCGAACAGCGTTGCGAACAGATGCGTCAAGCCAATCCCAAATACATCTTGCGTAACTACTTGGCTCAGTTGGCCATTGATAAAGCGGAAGAAGGGGACTTTAGTGAATTACACCGATTGGCCGAACTGTTAAAGCGCCCATTTGATGAGCAACCCGAGTTTGATGATTACGCGAAATTGCCACCGGAATGGGGGAAGAAAATGGAGATAAGCTGTTCTTCATAAATGGGTCATTTCCCACCCATTTGAATCTTTTTCTTGGGTGGAATTCACTCGTTATACTCTGTGTTCATGTTAATGGGCTTTGTTAATTTATTGAAATACATATGAATTTTAATATGGTCCATTAATTGCTCTTTGTTGAACATCCGTACCCATCGCCTAATACCTAGTTATTCATGGACGGGATGGGATGTGATTCAACAAGGAGAATAATAATGTTTAAGCCTCTAACTCTACTATCTGTCTCTGCGCTTGCTGTAACGAGCTTTAACGCTGCCGCGAATTGTGACCCAGGTGAAACGGTCATCAAGTTCAGCCATGTAACGAACGCGGACAAACACCCAAAAGGTATTGCGGCTTCGTTACTTGAAAAACGCGTTAACGAAGAGATGAACGGTAAAGTCTGTATGCAGGTGTTTCCGAACTCAACGCTTTACGATGATGATAAGGTGTTGGAAGCACTACTAAATGGTGATGTTCAACTCGCTGCCCCCTCTCTTTCTAAGTTTGAGAAATTCACCAAAAAGTACCGCCTTTTCGATCTGCCTTTCTTATTCGACGATGTCGACGCTGTTGACCGCTTCCAAAACTCTGAAGCCGGTGAAAAGCTGAAAAACTCAATGAAACGACGTGGCCTACAAGGTATTGCGTTTTGGCATAATGGCATGAAGCAAATGTCAGCCAACAAGCCGCTCATTTCTCCAGCCGATGCTGAAGGGCTTAAGTTCCGTGTTCAAGCTTCTGACGTTCTCGTTGCTCAGTTTGAACAGCTAGGTGCAAACCCGCAAAAAATGTCATTCAAAGAAGTGTACGGTGGCCTGCAAACTAAGGTTATTGATGGTCAAGAAAATACTTGGTCAAACATCTACGGCAAAAAGTTCTTCGAAGTTCAAGATGGCATTACGGAAACGAACCACGGGATTCTGGATTACCTAGTGGTGACGTCAAACGACTTCTGGGAAAACTTACCAGACGATCAGCGCGAGCAGCTAAACACAATCATCCAAGAGGTGACAGCGCAGCGTAATGCTGAGTCGACCAAAGTGAACCTTGCGAACAAAAACAACATCATCGAAGCTGGTGGTGTGGTTCGCACGTTAACGCCAGAACAGCGCCAAGAATGGGTCACTGCACTTCAGCCAGTATGGAAGAAGTTTGAAAAAGACATTGGTTCTGACCTAATTGAAGCCGCTTTGGCTTCTAACCAAAAATAATAACGCCTAGCACGCTTAGCCCTCTCGATTAGAGGGGGCTCTTTTCCCCTACAGACGACGTGATGTAATTATGGAACAGACTTTTTTTGCCAAGGCTGGACGAATCACCGATGCCATTGAAGAGACTTTGATTGCTTTCTTCTTAGGTGCCATGACCTTGTTAACCTTTGCCAATGTCATCTTTCGTTATGTCTTTAACGACAATATTCTTTGGGCGCTTGAGCTCACCGTCTTTATGTTCGCATGGATGGTGTTGGTCGGCGCTTCTTACGGTGTGAAAAAACACTTTCATATTGGTGTTGATGTGATTATCAACATAGTGCCAGAGGGCAAACGAAAAGCCTTGGCGTTATTCGCTGCAATATGCTGTTTAGCCTTCTCTATTTTGCTTTTAATTGGCTCTTGGAACTACTGGTATCCGTTCGCCACAGACCGAGCGTGGTATGAAACGGATGATATTCCAATGCCGGAAATGCTTCAGTTTATGGCGGATTGGTTAAACGAGGGAGAGCGTTACGAAAAGCTGCCACGTTTTATTCCTTATTTCGCTTTGCCGCTTGGTATGGCGTTGCTAACGCTGAGATTTGCTCAGGCAACATGGCAAATTGCTACCGGAAAGCTCGACCGACTGATTGCAGGGCATGAAGCGGAAGAAGAGCTAGAGGCGCTTCAAGAAGAGATGGGTGATGCCGGTGATCTTATGGCTCCAAAGGCCTCAGACAATTCTAAGAGCAAGGAGCAATAAGCCATGGATATCTTGTTTCTATTTTTGATGGTGATTGGTTTCATGCTCGTCGGCGTGCCAATCGCAGTTTCTCTGGGTCTTTCCAGTATTCTTTTCCTTTTGATTCATTCGGATGCGTCTTTGGCGTCTGTTGCTCAAACGTTGTTTAATGCATTTGCTGGACACTACACTCTATTAGCAATTCCATTCTTCATTTTAGCTTCAAGCTTTATGTCGACAGGTGGTGTAGCAAAACGGATCATTCGTTTCGCGATTGCGATTGTAGGCTGGTTCCGTGGTGGTTTAGCGATGGCTTCGGTTGTCGCGTGTATGATGTTTGCCGCGCTATCAGGTTCATCTCCAGCAACGGTTGTTGCCATAGGTAGCATCGTTATCGCAGGTATGATCAAAAACGGTTACTCAAAAGAGTTTGCGGCCGGCGTAATTTGTAACGCAGGTACGCTAGGGATTTTGATTCCGCCGTCTATCGTTATGGTAGTTTACGCTGCCGCGACCGATGTGTCAGTTGGACGCATGTTTCTCGGTGGTGTGATTCCCGGTTTGCTAGCGGGTGTCATGTTGATGATAGCGATCTATATTGCTGCCCGTATTAAGAACCTGCCAAAACAACCATTTGTCGGTTGGAAAGAGACGTTTGATGCAGCTAAGGATGCAAGCTGGGGCTTGTTGCTGGTGGTGATCATTCTCGGTGGTATTTATGGCGGTATTTTCACCCCAACAGAAGCCGCTGCAGTTGCTGCTGTGTACTCGTTCTTTATTGCCAACTTTGTATACAAAGACATGGGGCCATTTGCAGACAAGAAAAACACTAAACCTGCGCTCGTTAAAATCTTCCAAACCTTTGTTCATAAAGACACCAAACACACGCTGTATGAAGCGGGTAAACTCACCATCATGCTGCTTTTCATTATTGCCAATGCGTTAATTTTGAAGCACGTTCTCACGGAAGAGCGCATCCCGCAAATGATCACAGAGTCAATGATGTCAGCTGGTTTAGGACCAATCACCTTCTTGATTGTGGTGAACGTATTGCTGTTGATTGGTGGTCAATTTATGGAGCCATCAGGCTTATTGATCATTGTTGCACCACTGGTGTTCCCAATTGCGATAGCACTGGGGATCGACCCAATTCACTTAGGTATTATGATGGTGGTGAATATGGAGATAGGTATGATAACACCACCTGTTGGGCTTAACTTGTTTGTTACTGCAGGTGTCGCCAAAATGTCGATGATGAATGTAGTAAAAGCCGCACTGCCATGGGTGGCGGTGATGTTCCTATTCCTCATTATTGTAACGTACGTGCCATGGGTGTCGACTTGGTTACCAACGACCTTGATGGGGCCAGAAATCATTACTAAGTAATGGCACCAGATATTTGAAGAAAAACAAAAGAGGTGTGATGATTCACACCTCTTCGTCTATGGGTTTGTAGTTAGGCCTACGAGGGTCTGGGTGGACTCGCCGCTCGTAGCTTCGCCACTTCTTTTTATTCTTGCGCCGCTCCTCGCCTGAACGTCTCTCTTCTTGATATTGCCCGTCTACCATCACGGTATCTGTAATGATCGGTATTCTCACTTTCTCGTTCATATCCGTAACAACCATGATGAATCAATTATTAAAAATTATGATTCAAGTTGGATATAATACCAATCCTTGAGAATCGTTTTATTTATAGAGCTCTTTATCTATTTGATAGCGTTGCATTTTGTCATACAGAGTTTTTCGAGGCACATTCAATTGCGCCATTGTCTGTTTAATGCTGCCGTTATTTTCCAGTAATGCACCTTCAATGGCTGCTCTCTCGAACTCTGCAACTTGTTCTGCAAGACTTGAAGAAGGCTTGGCAACCGGAGTCGATTCTCCTAACTGAATTAATTTACCCAATAGCACGAAACGCTCTGCTGCATTTCTTAGCTCGCGAACATTGCCTGGCCAGTCATGGTTCATCAGTTGGGCGAGGTCGTGGGATGACAAGCTAGGAGAGCTTTTACCGTAACGTGAAGCCGCTACCAATAGGAAATGATGGAAGAGGGCAGGGATGTCTTCTTTCCGTTCACGCAGTGGCGGGAGATCTAAGGTAACCACATTCAGTCGATAGTAAAGATCTTGGCGAAAGGTTCCCTCTTCAGCAGCGCGTTTCAAATCGACTTTGGTTGCGGCAATTACTCGAATATCTAAGGGCAAGAGTTCATTCGAGCCGACACGCTCAATCACACGCTCTTGCAGTACTCTCAGTAAACGGATTTGGGCTTGGATTGGCATTGACTCGATTTCATCCAAGAAAAGTGTACCGCCTTGAGCAAATTCAAATTTACCGATACGGCGGCTTTCTGCGCCAGTAAATGCGCCTTTTTCATGCCCGTAGAGTTCGCTCTCAATCAAATTCTCTGGTACTGCACCACAATTTACTGCGACAAAGTTTTGGTTCCGTCGAGAGCTTTGCTCATGCAAAGAGCGGGCGATTAACTCTTTACCTGTACCAGTCTCGCCAAACAATAAGATATCTGCATCAGTATCGGCGATGTGAGCAATGGTTTCGCGTAACATTTGAATGCTAGACGTTTCTCCGATAACACGAGGTCCGAGCGTTTTACTTGCCTTGAGAGACAGGCGTAACTTCTCGTTTTCAACCGTTAATTGGCGCTTCTCAATGGCGCGCTTGACGGTTTCAACTAGGTGCTCAGGTGGGAATGGCTTTTCGATAAAATCATACGCTCCTTGGTGTAACGCATTAACCGCCATTGAGATATCGCCATGACCAGTAATCATAATCACGGGAAGATGGGTGTCTTTTCGCACAAGGGTATTCAGTAAATCCATCCCTGAAATACCGGGTAAGCAAATATCGGTAATCACCACTCCTGGCTCGGCTCCCTGCTTAATGGCGAGTAAGGCAGATTCAGCGTCTGGAAAGAATGTGGCATCGATATCTGCCAATTCAAACGTTTGTTCTATTGCCAGTCTAAGATCGGCTTCATCATCAATAAAAAACACCTGACACATGATCTCATCCTTTTGATTGTTCTGTGTTGTTAGGAGCGATAGGTAAACACAATGAAAATCGAGCTCCGCCTTGTTCTCGATTTTGGGCACATAATCTTCCGTTCATACTGGCTAAGATTTGTTGCGAGATAGAGAGTCCTAAACCTAACCCATTTTGTTTGGTAGTTAGGAAAGGCTCACATAAGTCCGAAAGTGAGAAATCTCCAAGCCCTGGACCATTGTCATCTACATGAATCCAAACCAAACCGGCATGTTCGTCTTGCTCTATGGATAACTGTACTTGTTTGTCTTGTTTCTCTTTGAGAGCCTCTATCGCATTGGTCAGTAAATTAACCAACACTTGTTCAAGTTGAATGATATTGATCTGAACTTCAACATCGTGCTCTGGTACCTGCGTTTCTAGCGTGACACGTGCAGATTTAAGTGCGGGTTTCATCAGCTCTTTGACTGAGGCAATTACTGGAAACAAACGAGATTGAGCCAGCTCGTTTCCACTGGTTTTTTTAGCGAAAGAACGAAGCTGCTGACTGATGTTTGCCATACGATCAGTGAGGGCTGAAATGCGAGTTAGATTATCTTCCACTCGCTCATATTTTTCTTTTTGGAGGAACAGCTTGCCGTTTTCAGCAAAGCTACGAATGGCCGCAAGTGGATTATTCAGTTCATGACTGATACTGGCTGACATTTGCCCCAATACTGCTAGTTTCGCAGCTTGAACGAGTTCGTCTTGCGTTAGGCGAAGTGTTTGTTCCGTTTCAATTCTCTGGGCGATTTCTGCTTGCAATTCTGCGGTGCGAGCCATGACTTGATATTCAAGTTTTTGATTTGCCTCTTGCTGAATTCTCTCAAGTTGTAAGTGGCGTTGTTGACGGTGATAGATGAGCTGGCCAATTAAAAACAACACGGTGAATGCAAGAGTAAGTACAAAAATGTAACCCATTGTGAGCCAGACGATAGACTGCTTAGGAGATAGTACACGGATGGTCAGCTTGAGCTCTGGTAGGGGCAACGAAGAGACCACCAAGGTCCCTTTGTTATATGGGTAACCTTGTTTAAGCTCAGAATGCGTTTCCTCCACATTGCCCACCAATCCTAGAGTTTCAATTGGCTCATCAAGGTATTGTCGGCTTGCCCAAACTTGTTTTCTTTCATTCTCAGTCAGTGGTTGTAAGCTTTTGAGTAGCCAATCACTTCGGCTGCTCATGAAAACAATCCCGTGCGGATCGCTCGCGACGAACACACTATTTGGCTGCTGCCAGTTGTCTTCTATCTTACTCAAGTCCATCTTAACCACGACCACACCAAGGACGCCGCCCGCGTATATGATCGGATAAGAATAGTAGTAGCCACGCTTACCCGAAGTCGAACCCAGCGCGTAGTATTGGCTTCGTTCCCCAACGATTGCTTGTTTGAAATAAGGGCGGAACGCAAAATTTCGTCCAAGAAAAGATCGCTCTTTACGCCAGTTGCTGGCCGCGATCGTCGTACCCCATTGATCGATTAAATAGGTATCTGCCGCTTCAATCACGTCATTAACGGATTCTAAATACCGATTGGTGAGTTCCAGTTGGGCACTGTTATTTGGATGCAGTAACGCTTGATGGAGAGGGTCATCTTTGGCCAGAAGGTTAGGGATATGGGCGTATTTGTCGAGTTTGTTTTTAATATGACTAGAAAATTGCTCAAGTTGTGACTGGTGTTTATCAAGTAATGATTGATAACTAGTCTGCCAAACCCAATGACCACCTATGATTGCGCAAAGGAAATAGAAGGCAAAAAAAGTCAGCAGAATCCGGTTTTTTTGCGACATCCTTACACTCCTTAAACCTTTCCTTTGGTCACGTAAGAAAATGTTAATAGTTTGTAGGGAGGATTAGGGATTTAGTTTTCAACTCTGTGGAGTAAAACAAGAGCAAGATCTCTTTTTAGGCTTTTCGATAAAAAAACCGGTCGATTCTCTTGAAAAAGTCGCTATTGTCCCCATTCTAGATATGCTGACGATACTTAGACGGTGTTTGAATCGCATTTTTGAAGAAAAAATGGGTCAGCATTCGAGAATTTAGCGCAGACAATGTCCACATAGTGGCTATTGGCTCGACAGGGTTGCGACAGATCGCTAGAATGTCGCGTCTAAAAATTCTGTCCTGAGGCTAATAGGAGATACCTTTGGTAATTTTATCGAAGATATCACTGATTAGTCCGGTACTGACAAACAGTATCGATACTCGATTTAAATTAGGTGTTCGGACAGAACACTACACAAGGATGAAGCGTAAGCTCCGCTGAGTTTCGCTCATACGCTCGGAAAACCGAGCCACTTTAGAGGTTTATATATAATGCAAGTTACTGTTGAAACGCTAGAGGGCCTAGAGCGCCGTCTAAACATTACTGTTCCAGCTGCAAACATCGAAGACGCTGTAACAGCTGAACTACGCAACATCGCTAAAAACCGTCGTTTCGATGGTTTCCGTAAGGGTAAAGTGCCTCTAAAAATGGTTGCTAAGATGTACGGCAAAGCAGTACGTCAAGACGTTCTTGGTGAAGTTATGCAACGCCACTTCATCGAAGCTATCGTTAAAGAGAAAATCAACCCAGCTGGCGCTCCAACTTTCGCTCCTGTAGAAAACAAAGAAGGTTCAGACCTAGTTTTCACTGCAACTTTTGAAGTTTACCCAGAAGTTGAGCTTAAAGGCCTAGAAAACATCACTGTTGAAAAACCACTAACTGAAGTTAAAGACGCAGACGTAGAAGAGATGATCGATACTCTACGTAAGCAACAAGCAACTTGGGTTGAAGTTGAAGAAGCAGCAGAAGATGGCAAACGCGTAAGCATTGACTTCGTTGGTTCTATCGACGGTGAAGAGTTCGAAGGCGGTAAAGCTGAGAACTTCCCTCTAGAAATGGGTGCTGGTCGCATGATTCCTGGTTTCGAAGACGGTATCGCAGGTAAAACTGCAGGTATGGAATTCGACATCGACGTGACTTTCCCAGAAGATTACCACGCTGAAAACCTAAAAGGTAAAGCAGCTAAGTTCGCAATCAAAGTGAACAAAGTTGAAGCTCGTGAACTACCAGAACTAAACGACGAGTTCGTTGCTAAGTTCGGTGTTGTTGAAGGCGGTGTTGAAGCACTTAAAGCTGAAGTTCGTAAAAACATGGAACGCGAGCTTAAACAAGCTGTTAAGAACCGCATCAAAGAGCAAGCGATTGACGGTCTAGTTGAGCAAAACGACATCAACGTACCATCAGCGCTTATCGAGCAAGAAATCCAAGTTCTACGTCAACAAGCTGCACAACGCTTCGGTGGTAACCCAGAAGCTGCTGCTCAGCTTCCACGTGAGCTGTTCGAAGAGCAAGCTAAACGTCGCGTAGTAGTTGGTCTTCTACTAGGTGAAGTAATCAAGTCTGAAGAGCTAAAAGCGGACGACGAGAAAGTTAAAGCTCTAATTGAAGAAATGGCTACTGCATACGAAGATCCATCAGAAGTTATTGCTTACTACGAGCAAAACGAAGAAATGATGAACAACATGCGCAATGTAGCTCTAGAAGAGCAAGCAATCGACGCGATCATCGCTAAAGCACAGGTTTCTGAGAAAGAAGTAGGCTTCAACGAGCTACTTAACCAACAACAACCTGCTGCTTAATAAGCAATATCTTGCGTAGAAGGTTGACTTAACGTTAACTATTCTGCTAACAATGGTCCGTATGATAGTCATCATCCGGGCCATTTATTTTAGGGACATAAGAATATGAGCTACCAAGAAAAAAATGCAATGTCGCCAATTATGGACGCGCTAGTACCAATGGTGGTTGAACAAACTTCCCGCGGCGAACGCTCTTACGACATCTACTCACGTCTGCTGAAAGAGCGCGTGATTTTTTTAACGGGTCAAGTGGAAGACCACATGGCAAACCTTGTCGTGGCTCAGCTACTTTTCCTAGAATCTGAAAATCCAGATAAAGATATTTTCCTATACATCAACTCGCCAGGCGGCAGCGTAACAGCTGGTATGTCTATCTACGATACCATGCAGTTTATTAAGCCAAATGTTAGCACTGTATGTATGGGTCAAGCATGTTCAATGGGTGCCTTCCTGTTAGCAGGTGGTGCGCCAGGTAAGCGCTACGTACTGCCTAACTCTCGTGTAATGATCCACCAACCATTGGGTGGTTTCCAGGGTCAAGCTTCTGATATCCAAATCCATGCTCAGGAAATCCTGACCATTAAGCAGAAGCTAAACAAGTTGTTAGCAGAACATACTGGCCAACCTCTTGAAGTCATTGAGCGCGATACTGATCGTGATAACTTCATGTCATCAGAGCAGGCTGTGGAATACGGTATCGTGGATGCAGTGTTAAGCCACCGCGGCGAGTAATTAGCCAGCGCATTTTGGCAAAAATTGATATACACTCATTCATGAAGAGTAAAGGCTAAGAGGTTAGCGAATGACAGATAAAAGCAAAGAAAGTGGCAGCGGTAAATTGCTGTACTGTTCTTTCTGCGGCAAAAGTCAGCACGAAGTTCGCAAGCTAATCGCAGGTCCGTCAGTGTACATTTGCGACGAGTGTGTCGACTTATGTAACGATATTATTCGCGAAGAAATCAAGGATGTTCTCCCTAAGAAAGAATCTGAAGCGTTACCAACGCCAAAACAGATCCGTGAACACCTTGATGACTATGTGATCGGGCAAGATTACGCGAAAAAAGTGCTCGCAGTTGCGGTATATAACCACTACAAGCGTTTACGCAATGGTGATACAACGAGTGAAGGTGTGGAGCTTGGTAAAAGTAACATCCTTCTAATTGGCCCAACAGGTAGCGGTAAAACACTACTTGCTGAGACATTAGCTCGATTCTTGGATGTGCCATTTACAATGGCAGACGCAACCACACTAACCGAGGCTGGTTATGTGGGTGAAGACGTTGAAAACATCATCCAAAAGCTTCTGCAAAAATGTGATTACGATGTAGCTAAAGCTGAACGCGGCATCGTTTACATTGATGAAATTGATAAAATTTCACGCAAAGCTGAAAACCCATCTATTACGCGTGACGTATCTGGTGAAGGTGTTCAGCAGGCGCTACTAAAACTTATCGAAGGCACGGTTGCATCGGTTCCACCTCAAGGTGGTCGTAAGCACCCTCAGCAAGAATTCCTACAAGTGGACACGTCGAAGATCCTGTTCATCTGTGGTGGTGCATTTGCTGGCCTAGATAAGGTGATTGAGCAGCGTGTTGCAACAGGTACAGGTATTGGCTTCGGTGCTGAAGTTCGTTCTAAAAACGAATCGAAGACCGTGGGTGAGCTATTTACTCAGGTTGAGCCTGAGGATTTAGTGAAGTACGGACTCATTCCAGAATTCATTGGTCGTCTTCCTGTGACAACAACACTGACTGAGCTTGATGAAGAAGCGTTGATTCAGATCCTATGTGAACCGAAGAACGCATTAACCAAGCAATACGCAGCATTGTTTGAGCTTGAAAACGCTGAACTTGAGTTCCGAGAAGATGCGCTGCGCGCTATCGCTAAGAAAGCAATGGAGCGTAAGACAGGTGCTCGTGGTTTACGCTCGATCCTTGAAGGCGTATTACTGGAAACCATGTACGAACTGCCATCTGCGACAGACGTAAGTAAGGTCGTGATTGATGAGTCCGTCATCAATGGTGAGTCAGAGCCATTGCTTATTTATAGCAACTCAGACAATCAGGCCGCTGGAGCAGAATAAATTCAGCCGTAATGAAAAAGGAGGTAAGTAATTACCTCCTTTTTTTATTTCTCTTATTGAATCCAAACAATTAGCCCCCATATAAATCGATAAGTAATACGTAAACGTGAAAGCGGAAGAGAGAATTATATGAACTTGGAACGTTCCGAGCGTATCGAGATCCCGGTACTACCTCTACGTGACGTAGTGGTCTACCCGCACATGGTTATTCCATTGTTTGTTGGTCGTGAGAAATCGATTAGCTGTTTAGAAACGGCGATGGAAACCAACAAACAAGTTCTTCTTGTGGCACAAAAGCAAGCTGATACTGATGAGCCTACGGTTGACGACCTATTTGAAGTTGGTACGGTAGCCACCATTCTCCAGCTACTGAAGCTTCCGGATGGCACAGTAAAAGTACTGGTTGAAGGCCAGCAACGTGCGAAAATCAATCACTTTAAAGAGAGTGACTTCTTCCTAGCGGAAGCGGAATTTGTTGTTACGCCAGAATTGGATGAGCGTGAGCAAGAAGTGATTGTTCGCAGTGCGATTAATCAGTTTGAAGGCTTTATTAAGCTAAACAAGAAGATTCCACCAGAAGTTCTCACCTCACTCAACGGTATCGACGAAGCGGCTCGCTTAGCGGATACCATTGCAGCTCATATGCCGTTGAAGCTGGTGGATAAGCAGCAAGTACTTGAAATTGTTGATGTTACTGAGCGTCTGGAATTCCTAATGGGCCAGATGGAATCAGAGATCGATTTGCTGCAAGTTGAAAAACGCATTCGTGGTCGCGTTAAAAAGCAAATGGAAAAATCTCAGCGTGAGTACTATCTGAATGAGCAAATGAAAGCGATTCAGAAAGAACTTGGTGAGATGGAAGACGCACCAGACGAGTTCGAAACGCTGCAGAAGAAGATTGACGAATCAAAAATGCCTCAAGAGGCACGTGAAAAGACTGAGCAAGAGCTGCAAAAGCTTAAGATGATGTCTCCAATGTCTGCCGAAGCAACAGTGGTTCGTAGCTACATCGATTGGATGGTCAGCGTGCCTTGGGCTAAACGCTCAAAAGTTAAGAAAAATTTAGCGAAAGCAGAAGAGATTCTTAATGAAGACCACTACGGTCTAGAGCGCGTAAAAGAGCGTATTCTTGAATACTTGGCGGTTCAAAACCGAATCAATAAGTTAAAAGGTCCAATCCTTTGTCTTGTTGGTCCTCCAGGTGTGGGTAAAACGTCTCTTGGTCGTTCAATTGCTTCTGCTACAGGTCGGAAGTACGTTCGTATGGCGCTGGGTGGTGTACGTGATGAAGCAGAAATTCGCGGTCACCGCCGTACTTACATTGGCTCATTGCCAGGTAAATTAATCCAGAAGATGTCGAAAGTTGGCGTGAAGAACCCATTGTTCTTATTGGACGAAATCGACAAAATGTCTTCAGATATGCGCGGCGATCCGGCATCAGCGCTACTAGAAGTACTTGATCCTGAACAGAATAACTCGTTCAACGATCACTACTTAGAAGTGGATTATGACCTTTCTGACGTTATGTTCGTTGCAACCTCGAACTCGATGAACATTCCAGGTCCATTGCTAGACCGTATGGAAGTTATTCGTTTATCTGGTTACACAGAAGACGAGAAGCTGAACATTGCAAAACGTCACCTTGTTGGTAAGCAAGTGAAGCGCAATGGTCTAAAACCAGATGAGATCATCATTGAAGACTCTGCGATTATTGGCATTATCCGTTACTACACTCGTGAAGCGGGTGTCCGTAACTTAGAACGTGAGATCTCTAAGATCTGCCGTAAAGCCGTGAAGAACATCTTGCTGGATAAAGACATCAAGTCAGTCACGGTAACGATGGACAACCTAAAAGAGTACTTGGGTGTTCAACGTTTCGATTACGGTAAAGCGGATGAAAGTAACCGAATTGGTCAAGTGACAGGTCTAGCTTGGACAGAAGTGGGTGGTGATCTGCTAACGATTGAAACTCAATCCATGCCAGGTAAAGGTAAGCTGACGCAAACGGGCTCTCTTGGTGACGTGATGCAAGAGTCTATCCAAGCCGCAATGACAGTAGTTCGCTCTCGTGCAGAAAAACTGGGTATCAATACTGACTTCTACGAGAAGAAAGATATTCACGTGCACGTACCGGAAGGCGCGACGCCAAAAGATGGCCCAAGTGCGGGTACTGCAATGTGTACTGCTTTGGTTTCAGCTCTGACAGGTAACCCTGTGAAAGCAGAGGTAGCGATGACGGGTGAAATCACACTGCGTGGTGAAGTCCTACCTATCGGTGGCCTAAAAGAGAAGTTACTTGCGGCACACCGTGGCGGCATTAAGACTGTGCTAATTCCAAAAGACAACGAGCGTGATTTGGAAGAGATTCCTGATAATGTTATCGCTGATCTGGAAGTCATCCCTGTACAGTGGATTGATGAAGTACTGAAAGTCGCACTAGAGCGAGACCCGACGGGCGTTGAGTTTGAGTCTCAAAAATAGTGATGTGCAGCAAAAATAAGTAAAAGTTTACGCTGATAAGTCTAAAAAGGCTTGTCAGCGTTTTTTTTGGGCGCTAAGTTAGTTTCGATAGCTGCCAGCCCTTGACGAATAAGGGATGGAGCATATTTTCTTAACAATGGAACGAAAGTCATCACAAAAATAATCACAGATGACACAAAGGGGAAATTACAGTGAATAAAACTCAGTTAGTAGAACAAATCGCAGAAAATGCAGACATTTCTAAAGCGTCAGCGGGTCGTGCTCTAGATGCATTCATCGAAGCAGTAAGCGGCACTCTTCAGTCTGGTGATCAAGTTGCTCTAGTTGGCTTTGGTACATTCAGCGTTCGTACTCGTGCTGCACGTACTGGTCGTAACCCAAAAACTGGTGAAGAAATCCAAATCGCAGAAGCAAAAGTACCAGCTTTTAAAGCTGGTAAAGCACTGAAAGACGCTTGTAACTAATCACAACGTTAATTCTGTAACCGGCCATTTGCTTAACTTTTGCTCAAACAATAAGTTTCGAACAAAAATTTACAAACTTCGAGCCGAACTTTCTTAAATTATGCGCATCATACTGATGCGCATTTCTTTTTCTGATATTATTGCGCCATTATTTCTATTAGATAGAAGCAGTAGGCTTCAATTGTGGAGAGCAGTTAAATTATGATGGATCGACTACGCGAAGGCGTGAATAGCATCGCGGTCAAAATTATCCTTGGGCTTATCATCCTGTCTTTCGTATTTGCAGGTGTAGGTAGCTACATCGTTAGTGGTAACAACAACTCTGCAGCGAAAGTCGGTAACACTGAGATTCCTCGTGGTGAGTTCGAGATGGCATACCAAAATGAGCGTAACCGTATGCAAGCTCAGTTGGGTGACTACTTCTCTCAAATGCTGGCTGACCCTGCATATGTTGAATCTTTCCGCAAATCCGTTTTAGATCGAATGATCAATGACGTGTTGCTTGACCAACAAGCAGAAGCTTTAGGTCTGCGAATCAGCGACACCCAAGTTCGTAGCATGATTCTAGACATGCCTCAATTCCAATCTAATGGTCAGTTCGATCAAGAGATCTATCAAGCTTCTCTGCGTCGTGCAGGCTTTTCGCCAGACTCTTTTGCTGAGTACATGCGTCGTGAATTGGTTCGTGAACAACTGCTGAATGCACTACAAAACAGTGAATTTATTCTGCCAGGTGAAGTACAGGCAGAAGGTAAGCTGTTCACTCAAACTCGTGATATTCGCACGATTAAAATCGACTTAGCAGAGTTTGCGAAAAACATTGAATTGACTGACGAAGAAATTCAACAGTACTACAAAGCAAACCCTGACAACTTTACTCGCCCAGAGCAGGTTAAAGTCGCTTATATCGAACTGTCTGCTGAAGCGCTAAAGGAACAAGTTAATGTTTCTGATGCTGAGGTGAAAAAGTACTACGAAGAGCACTTAAACAAATACTCTTCAGAAGAGCAGCGTCGTGTCGCTCATATTCTTGTAGAAGGGGACGATGAAGCAAAAGCGCAGGCTATCCTAGATGAGCTAAATGCGGGTGCAGATTTTGCGACGCTTGCTCAAGAGAAATCTGACGATTTTGGCAGCGCTGAAAACGGTGGTGACTTAGGTTGGATAGAGCGTGATGTGATGGACCCTGCTTTTGAAGAAGCGGCATTCGCGTTGAAGAATCCAGGCGATACGTCGGGTCTAGTAAAGTCGGACTTTGGTTACCATATTATCAAGCTTGAAGAGCTAAAAGACTCTGTGGCGAAGCCATTTGAAGAAGTAGCCGCTGAAATCAAACAAGAAATGGTTGACCAACAAGCGGTTGATCAATTCTACGAGCTACAAAGCGAACTTGAGCGCGTAGCGTTTGAATACCCAGACTCATTGTATGACGCTTCTCAAGCGGTTAACCAAGAAGTGAAGACAACGGACTTTATTTCTCAAGTTGACGCACCTGAAGTGCTTCGTAACCCTGCGGTAATGCAAGCTATCCTTAGCCCAGAAGTAAAAGAAGATGGCTTAAACTCTGAAGCTATCGAAGTTGCACCTGAACATATTATTGTTGTTCGTGTTGAAGACGCACGTGATGAGACGGTTCTTCCACTAGAAGAAGTGAAAGATCAGGTTATTGCAGAGCTATCTCGCGTTAAGGGTGAGCAAGATGCGATGGAACTTGGTACACAGGTTGTTGCTGCATTGAAAGAAGGTAAGACAGATGTGCTTACTGAAAACAACCTTGCATTTGGTGAACAAGAGACAGTAGATCGCCGTTCTCCGTTGGCAACAACGGTATTCGCGATGGCAAAACCAGTCGATGGTAAGCCAGTATATGGTCAGTCTAAAGATCTTGAAGGTAACATTGTTATCATCGAGCTTGATGCTGTAAATGCTGAGCTAGATAGTGAGTTAGAAGAGCAAGTTGCGATGCAAATGCAGCGAGCATCTTCTCAGCAAGACCTATCATCTGTGCTAGCTGTACTGCGCGCAAACACTGACATTGAGTACTTTATTGTGAGCAACTAAGCACAATTAGTGTAATTTGCATGTTAACTAAAACGGACCGCATAAGCGGTCCGTTTTATTTTTGTCTTTATTAACTTCAATCATCAATAAGCATTACTTAAATTAGTGCGCGTTTAAGTGATACCAGTCATTGCGAATATCGGGTCATCTAAGTTTGTTAAATGCATAATCACGTTGCTTTTCACTACGAACTTGGTAGTTACTTGCTCCCGATGACTGGTTTTAGCCTACTATTTTGGAGATTGTATGTTCAATATGAAATGGATTTTGACATTGTGCTTATTTGTTTTTGCACCTTTTAGCATGGCTGCGGATTCAGCCACTGGCAAATATGAAGGAATTGAAATTACCGTAAATATCAACACGGCCTCTGCTGAAGAAATAGCGACCATGTTGAAAGGTATAGGTGAGAAGAAAGCGCAGAGTATCGTGGACTACCGCGAGGAGCATGGCCCTTTTAAAACAGCAGCAGATTTGAAGAGCGTAAAAGGCATTGGTGAAGCGACAGTTAAGAAAAACGAAGACCGCATTTTACTGTAGCTTGATGTATTTCAGATATTGAGTCTGAATTCAGAACAATATCTGTTTCCCTATTACTGCTTTCCCGAACCAACCCCTCTTTCGTGGTTCGGGATTTTTTAACCGAATAAACGACGGCGAAAGCCTTTTTCCATTAGAGCCATTGTTAACCCACCGAGTGCGCCAAATAAATGAGCATCAATAGCAACGTTTGCGCCGATAAGCGCAGCAGTGCTGCTTGATGGACCATAGATCTGCTCCCATGCTACTTTGGCAATAAGCCCGCCGACCAACAACAAGCTGCTTCTTCTGCTTTCAAAGACTTCTCTGAGTGCCCAGAATCCAAATAGTCCGTGTAGTACGCCAGATAATCCCACGTACACTGACATGTTGGTAAACAAATTCATTGCGCCAACAAATGCACACAAGAGTGAGAAAACGATAAGGAAGTTGCGAGTGCTTGGACGAAAAATAAAAGTAATGATCCATAATCCTGCCAGGTTCATCCCTAAGTGCGCAAAGTTGGTATGTGTGAGATTTCCTGTTACGATTCGCCACCATTCGCCATGGCGTATATTGTAGCTGTGCCACTCGGTTAGGCTTGCCATTGGTTCGAATTGAAGTATCAAACAGATCACGCTGATAATACTCAGCAAGGTATAAAGGTTCACTCTATGTCTCGTTATTGTTCTCGTTGTGGAAAATCGCAAAAAGCGTGTATTTGCCAATGGATTGTACCGTTGGCAAGCGAGGTAGAACTTATCATTCTTCAGCACACGAGTGAAGAACATCGTCCGCTTGGTACGGCACGGATTCTCAATTTGAGTTTAGATAACTGTATTTGTCTGATAGGAGAGGACTTTTCTGGTGATGATGTCTTAAATCACTTGTTGGCGGATGAATCATATCAACATTTTGTTCTTTACCCATCGGAACAGTCACGATGCATCTCTGAAATTAATCAAGCGAGCCGTAGTGTATCTAAGAAAATACGTTTGATTTTGCTCGATGGGACGTGGAAAAAAGCGTACAAAATGTGGCAGCTTTCTAGCAATTTACATCCACTCCCAACCGTGCAATTACCGAAGCAATTGCAAGGGCATTACACCATTCGTAAGGCGCCCTCTGAGAATAGCTTATCGACAGTCGAGGCGGGTTATCATTCGCTTCGTTTGCTTGAACCCGAGAGAGACTTTACACCGCTTATGCATGCCTTTGAAAAGATGATCGAATTCCAAATCGCCCAGATGCCGCCGGGCGTATTTGAAAAGAATTACTTGAAAGGTTGAGTGTTACTAAAGAACGATGGAAGAGAATAGCTGACGGTGAAGCTTTTGCGCGTGACCATCGGTCATAGCAGAAATGTAATCGGCGATGACTCTCATCTTATTGCTCTCGCTTTTCGCTTGGCACCACAGTTCTTTTGTATGAACAGGCAGCAAGCGCTCTGGGTCCGCTGTTAACGCTTCAAAAATGTCCATAATAATTTGCTGACCTTTATATTCAACGATCTGGACCTGCGGGATTTGGATAACAAAAGTACTGACAAAGTGTTTGAGTACGTCAAGTGCTCGTGCCATTTGTGGCTCTAAACATGCATTCCAAGACAGTAATGGATTATTGAAAGGCTCATCCACCGCCTTGATTGAAATGCTGGTCAGGAGGGCGTTAACCATACCACCGATGGCATCTTTCCGTTCATGATGCTTACCACTAAATAGCATCTGTCCGATGGAATCGATATGTGCTTCAAACCACGGGTCGCCACAGTCCGCTAATTGACTTGCTGCGCCTTCTTGCCATTGCTGACGTGTCACCATACCAAGCACGATTGCATCTTCTAAATCATGAACGCCGTAGGCGATATCGTCCGCTAGCTCCATGATTGAGCAATCGAGTGATTTAAAACGCGTTTTACTGTGCTCAAACTCCGATTCTGGTTTTGAGCGCATTAAGCTAAGCAATGCCTTGTCGTTGTCAGAAAGCGGCGCAATTACCCAATCAAATAAGTCTTTGTCACAATCATAAATGCCCTTCGCTGGGCTCCAATCTTTGGCTTTTAGTTTGCGTTGATGCTCGGCTGGTTGAGGCAACTTGACGGAGCGTGTTTGACTAATAAGGGCAGGGTACTTGATCAAACCAAGCAGTGTGCGGCGTGATAAATTCATTCCGAAATGCTCAGTATAAGGCTCTAACTTAGTGACGATACGAAAGGTTTGGGCGTTCCCCTCGAAACCGCCATGTTCGCGCATTACGTAGTTTAGAGCGACTTCTCCCCCATGACCGTATGGAGGATGCCCGATGTCGTGCGCCAAACATAATGAATCAATTAAGCTGTCTGATGGCAATAGATCACGGAACTCTGGTTGTTTTTTCTTTAACTGGGCGACGATACCGGTCCCGAGTTGCGACGCTTCTAAGGAGTGTGTTAACCGGCTGCGGTGAAAGTCTTCCAAGCTATTGCCGTGTACTTGGGTTTTTGCTTGTAAGCGTCGAAATGCAGCCGAGTGAAGAATGCGCGCTCGGTCTCTTTGGTACGGGCTTCGATGGTCGTCTCGACGGATTTTATGCTCATCATCATGGCGCTCTTGCCATTGTGGGTGTAATTCAAACGACACGATTATCTCCGTAAGCTAACTGATTTCATCTAACGATAATTCGAAACTTGGGGCAAAGGTATTGAGGAAGTAATCCATTTCAGGCGTTCTACGTTCTTGCAAAGTGATGTCTAAGCGTTTTTTTGCCAGAGCGAACTCATGATTGCCTGCGCTTAGTTCTTCGAGACATTTTAAATAGGCACAGATGGAGTCGGCTTGCTTGACGATTTTTGCGTCCTCTTCGTGTGCAGAGTGAGAAAGAAGGTAGGGGGCAAATTCATCTTGGAACTCTTCCGGTAACATTGAGAGTAATTTTTGTTCCGCTGCTGATTCTATCTTCTTATATTCTTTGGCAATTTCAGGGTTGTAATACTTCACTGGGGTTGGAAGGTCCCCCGTTAATACTTCGCTGGAGTCATGGTACATGGCAAGAATCGCGATGCGTTCTGGGTTAAGGTTGCCGCCGAACTTTTTGTTTTTAATTAGGGCAAGGGCATGAGCGACAAAAGCAACTTGTAAGCTATGCTCTGAAACGTTTTCTGGTGAGACGGACCGCATTAAAGGCCAGCGTTGGATCAGCTTCATTCGAGCCAGGTGGGCGAAAAAATGGCTTTCTTTCATGGCTTTCTCCGTTTCTGGTGTAAAAAAGGAACTCACTAGGAGTTCCTCTAAGCATATGAGAGATCAGCACTAATTACTACCAGTGATTCATTACTGGCTGTAGGTTGATAGGAATCGCTCAAAACGTCCAATGGCGATTTCTAGATCTTCAACGTGCGGCAGTGTCACGATGCGGAAATGGTCTGGTTTTGGCCAGTTGAAACCGGAACCTTGCACCAGTAAGACCTTCTCTTGTTTTAAGAAATCTAAAACCATCTGCTGATCGTTCTTGATGTTGTACATTTTTGTGTCGATTTTCGGGAAGAGGTACATCGCCCCCTTAGGTTTGACACAAGAAACACCAGGAATCTGATTGATCAGTTCATACGCTCTATTGCGCTGCTCTAATAAGCGTCCGCCAGGTAAAATCAGTTCATTGATACTCTGGTATCCACCTAGCGCAGTTTGAATCGCATGTTGCATTGGTACGTTTGCACATAAACGCATCGATGAAAGCAACTCCAAGCCATTCACGTACCCTTGAGCTAGATGTTTAGGCCCCGTTAGGAACATCCAGCCACCACGGAAACCGCAAACACGGTAGGCTTTTGAAAGGCCATTGAATGTCATGACGAGCACGTCTTCAGTGAGTGTTGCGACTGAGGTATGTGTTGCACCGTCGTACAACACTTTGTCGTAGATCTCATCTGCGAAAATGATCAGTTTGTGCTGGCGCGCGATTTCAATCACTTCAAGTAGGAAATCACGGCTATATACCGCACCTGTCGGATTGTTCGGGTTGATCAGAACAATGCCACGTGTCTTTGGTGTGATTTTCTTTTTGATGTCTTCAAGATCTGGGTACCAGTCTGCACCTTCATCACATAGGTAATGAACCGGCTTACCGCCTGATAGTGCAACTGAAGCTGTCCACAACGGATAATCAGGTGCTGGGATCAGCATTTCATCGCCATTATTTAACAGCGCTTGCATGGCCATCACGATCAGCTCAGACACGCCGTTACCCACATACACATCTTCGACATCTAGAGAGCGGATACCTTTACGTTGATAGTGTTGAACCACGGCTTTACGAGCAGAGTAAATGCCTTTGGAATCACAATAGCCTTGAGAAGTCGGCAGATTACGAATCACGTCGACTAAAATCTCATCAGGGGCGTCAAAACCAAATGGGGCAGGGTTACCAATGTTTAGCTTTAGGATTTTATGCCCTTCTTCCTCCATGCGCTTAGCATGTTTGAGTACAGGACCCCTAATGTCGTAGCAGACATTATCGAGTTTTGACGACATCCCGATATTTTGCATTGTATAATTCCTAAAAATTCGTTAATTTCTTTATTAAAATACAATAATTTGTTTTTTATTAGAATATATATCTGTAAATTATCTGTTTGCTGGTTAAGTTTTGCTCGTTTGCTATCACAGGATTTTGCAAAAGATCGCATACGACCTTGATTTGCTTTGGGTCTAAACTTAGAGTAGCCGTCAGTTACCATTTATCCTCACATACTACGAGGTTGATTTGTCACAGTTCCATCAAGCCGTAAAGAGAATTATCGAGCGAGTTCAGCAAGCGGAAGGCAATCAAACACGTCTGGTCGAGCCCCTGAGCGAGAAACCTAATTTCTCATTTATTGATTGGCTTGATGCACAACCACTTTTCCCTAAATTCTACTGGCAGTCCCGCGATACTCGTGAAGAGGTCGTTGCACTAGGGCAATTACACGCTTTTGTTGAGCCGGGCCCTGCTTATACCATTCTAGGTGAAGGGCAACGAGTCTGGGGCGGACGCTCTTTTGACGGCCAGCATGAGAAGAATCGTCGCTGTATGCCTTCTTTCTTCTTTTTGCCTCAAATTGAGTTAATTCGTTTTGACCAACAATGGTCTCTCGCAGTTAATATTTCAGAAGACAAAGCGCGAACCCTAGCAGGACTGCATAAACTGGTTTGTGAGGTCGCGACCTTAGCTCCGATTTCTTCTCACATCCGCTCTATTGTTCATACGCCAAGTCAGCCTCAATGGAATGAGTTAGTTCATAAAGTTCTGACTGGTATAAAGAATGATGATTTTAAGAAAGTGGTATTGGCGCGTCGCTCTACCGTGCAGCTTGATAACACATTAAGTGCTGCACAATTGCTGAAAGCGAGTTACTTAAATAACCATCATAGTTTCCATTTCATGCTGAGCTTAGACAGCAAACACAGCTTTATGGGCTCTACGCCAGAACGTTTGTATTCTCGCGTAGGGCATGAACTTCATACCGAAGCGTTAGCAGGCACGATTGGTCGAGGGGACAATGCCACTCACGATATGGAGTTGGCGAATTGGTTATCCCAAGACCAAAAGAACCTCAACGAAAACCAATACGTAGTTGATGACATTATTGATCGCCTATCACCGCATTCCGAAGCGGTTGAAGTGGAGGCCGAGGCAAGTTTGGTTAGGCTACGAAAAGTGCAACACCTCAAGCGAAATATTCACGCGAGCCTAAAGACGGGCATAAACGGTGTTCAGTTGTTATCGGCGCTTCAGCCAACAGCGGCGGTTGCTGGCTTACCTCGACAAGAATCCATGCAGTTTATTCTTGATAATGAGCCCTTTGCACGCGGCTGGTACGCGGGGTCAATGGGGTACATAAGCCATGAACGAGCAGAGTTTTGTGTCGCGATCAGAAGCGCGCTTGTTCTCGGTGACCAAGTACAACTGTTTGCGGGCGCAGGTATTGTGCCAGGCTCTGTAGCAGAGCATGAGTGGGCGGAACTTGATAAGAAAATGTCGACGTTACTTACGCTGATTTCTGATCACCCCCCGTTGGGAGTCGCATCATGAATCATGACCAAGCGGTGCTCAATCGAATTTGGTCAGAAACCATATTGATTGAGCTTCAGCGATTTGGCGTTAAGCATGTTTGTATCGCTCCTGGCTCTCGTTCTACTCCTTTAACTTTAGAGGCGGCAGAACAGTCCAATTTTTCTATTCATACTCACTTTGATGAGCGTGGTCTCGGCTTTATGGCTCTTGGCTTAGCGAAAGCTACTCAAGAGCCAGTGGCAATTATCGTTACCTCTGGTACGGCAGTGGCGAACTTATTACCAGCCGTTGCGGAGGCTAGGCTTACTGGTGAAAAGCTGGTGCTGCTCACTGCGGATCGTCCGATGGAGCTCGTTGGCTGTGGCGCAAACCAAGCGATTAACCAGTTGGGTATTTTTTCACATCATGTCTCGGCCAGCTTGAATTTACCAAGCCCAACTTTAACAACATCGCTTAATTGGTTGCTGACCTCTGTTGACGAAGTGATGTTTACTCAGCAGCTGCAAGGCAGTGCTGTTCATATTAACTGTGCATTTCCAGAACCTTTGTATTCCAACGGTGCAAAAGCGGATTATCAAACCTACTTAGACTCGGTAGCCGGATGGCGAAAAGGAAGTGGTAGTTATACCCAGCGTTTTAGCCACTTGTCACAGGCGAAAATCCCGTCTTGTGCGGATAAAAAAGGCTTGGTTGTGATTGGCAGCTTACCGCTTGAACAAGCGAAGTCGGCGCAGGCATTTGCACAAAAGATGGGATGGCCGGTACTTGCAGACCCGCAAAGTGGTCTCAGTTCGGATTGGGCGCATTACGATGTATGGCTTCAACTTCCCGAGCTCGCAAACGAGCTTGAATCTTGTGAACTTATTATCCAATTTGGTAGCCGAATCATCTCCAAACGTTTGAACCAGTGGATTGATAAACAAGTTTCGCAAAATCAACAAAGTAAAGACGTTCAATACTGGTATATCTCGCCGCGTATGGACCGTAATAACCAAAATCATCTGGCGCAAATGCACTGGGTTGAGCTTCCTCAAACTTGGGTTTCTCGCATTAGCTTTGAGAAGCCAATATTTGCTGGGTGGGCTGATAGGTTAGCGAATGGAGTTAAGCGAGTTCATCAACGTATCGAAGAAGCTTTCCTATCTGATTCAGCGTCTGCCATTGACGAAATTGCGTTGGCAGCAGACATCAACGAGCGCACTAAAAACGCTGATGTCTTTTTGGGTAACAGTTTGTTTGTTCGACTTGTCGATATGTACGGCAAACTTGATGATGTAGAAGTGTTCACTAACCGAGGCGCGTCAGGCATTGACGGTTTGTTTGCTACCGCATCAGGTGTGCAGCGAGCAAGAGGTAATCCGTTACTGATGTATATTGGTGACACATCAGCACTGTATGATCTCAATTCACTAGCGCTGTTTTCTCACAATAAATTGCCGACGGTACTTGTGGTCACAAACAATGATGGTGGCGCAATTTTCGATATGTTACCGGTGCCTCAGGAGCATCGCACTGCGTACTACCAAATGCCCCACGGTTATCAGTTTGAACATGCAGCCAAACAGTTTGGTTTAAAGTATGAGAAGCCAACTACGTTAGAAATGTATCAAGCAATGGTTGCCGAGCACCTGTCGAGCGGTCAAGGCACACTGCTGGTGGAAGTTCAAACCCCACCAAGCCAAGCCGCAGAGTTGATAAAGGCATTTAATAAGAGCCTGCATGCTTCACTCTGAGCGTCTCTCTTCAACTGAAAAACACCAAAGTGGCGACCTTCCCACTCTGGTGTTTTTGCATGGCTTTTTAGGAAATGGTGCTGATTGGCAAGCTTGTTTGGATGAGCTGACTCAGTTTGAACGAGTCGTTATAGACCTTCCTGGTCATGGTCGCAGTCAGTTTACAAAGTGCAACGATCTCGATGATTGCTGCAAACTTCTTAATTCCACACTATCTTTATTATTTCCTCCGCAACAACCACTTATTTTGATTGGTTACTCGATGGGCGGTCGTATTGCGATGCATGGTATTGCCAATCAATGCTTCCCAGATCTCAATATTGTGGGTGCAATTGTGGAAGGGGGAAACTTCGGGCTTCAAACTGAGTCAGAGAAACAGGTGAGATTGGAGAATGATGCTCGCTGGGCAAAGCGTTTCAAAACTGAACCACTTGAACGTGTTTTGAACGATTGGTATCAGCAAGCGGTGTTTTCTTCACTAAACCATGAGCAAAGACAAACATTAATTGCGAAGCGAAGTGATAATCTTGGCTCGGCGGTCTCGAGCATGCTGATGGCAACATCGTTAGCCAAGCAGGCGTATTTGTTGCCCACACTGAAAAAGCTGAATATACCGATGTATTACTTGTGTGGCGCGAAAGACCAAAAATTTAGCCAACTGGCACAACGTAGCGGGTTGGCGTATCGACAAGTTGAAGGCGCAGGACATAACGTTCATCAAGAGCAGCCCCAACAATTTGCGATGCATATTAAGCACATAATTCAATCTCACTTTGGTGAGAGTAACGAGAACAATGGGAATCACCATGGCTAAAACAGTAGGCATTTCTGAAGAAGAACTTTACGCTCCGGTTCAATGGAAAGATTGCAGCGAGAAATACGAGGATATTCACTACCATAAATCTGAAGATGGTATCGCGAAAATTACCATTGCACGCCCACAAGTGCGTAATGCATTCCGCCCTCAAACAGTAAAAGAGATGATTGATGCGTTGGCAGATGCGCGTTATGACTCTGGTGTTGGCGTGATCATTCTGACAGGTCTAGGTGAAGACGCATTCTGTTCTGGCGGCGACCAGAAGATCCGTGGCGACTACGGCGGCTATAAAGACGAGCAAGGTACACACCACCTAAACGTATTGGACTTCCAACGCGATATTCGAACTTGTCCAAAACCTGTGATCGCATCAGTTGCTGGCTGGGCTGTTGGCGGCGGTCATGTACTGCACATGATGTGTGACCTAACAATTGCAGCGGACAACGCGCAGTTTGGTCAAACGGGCCCTAAAGTGGGTTCATTTGATGGTGGTTGGGGCGCGTCTTACATGGCTCGTATCGTAGGCCAGAAGAAAGCACGCGAAATCTGGTTCCTATGTCGTTTCTATAACGCGCAAGAAGCGTTAGACATGGGCTTGGTCAACACGGTTGTGCCGCTAGAAGAGCTAGAGAAAGAAACCGTTCGTTGGTGTCGTGAAGTTCTTCAGCATAGTCCAATGGCGCTACGCTGCCTGAAAGCTGCATTGAATGCGGACTGTGATGGTCAAGCAGGTCTTCAAGAGCTTGCGGGTAACGCAACGATGATGTTCTACATGACCGATGAAGGACAAGAAGGTCGTAACGCATTCAATGAGAAACGTCGCCCAGACTTCGACAAATTCCCTCGTAACCCATAATCCGTATAAAAAGAGGAGTGTTTTAGCTCCTCTGTTCCATTTTTCCTGAGCGCCTCGCCCTCAGGGAGGCTGGTGGGATTGCTCGCCAGAACGCTCAAATATACGGCATTACATAGGACTCGAATTATGCGTGAAGCGAAAATTTATCGTTATAGCTTGCCCATGGATAGTGGTGTCATCCTGCGAGACAATAAGCTAACAGAACGTGTTGGTTATGTTGTCGCGCTTTCTGAACGTGACCAAATAGGGCTTGGAGAAGTCGCTCCTCTTCCTGGTTTTAGTTTAGAGAACACCGAAGATGCTGGTATTCAGCTACAAGAACAAGCGGAGCGTTGGGTAGCAGGATTGGATGTGGATTACGCCAACATGTATCCATCGGTCGCGTTTGGTTTATCGATGGCACAGTTAGAGTTAGCTGGTGGCTTACCCCAACAAGGTAAGTATCAAACAGCGCCGCTGTGTACTGGTGACCCAGACGAGCTCATTCCAAAGCTGAACGAAATGGAAGGCGAGAAAGTCGCGAAAGTAAAAGTCGGGCTTTATGAGCCAATTCGCGATGGCATGCTTGTGAACCTTTTTCTTGAATCTATCCCTCAATTAACGCTTCGACTTGATGCAAACCGCGCTTGGACACCAGAAAAAGCGCAGCAGTTTGCTAAATACATTACTCCGTCTCTGCGTCAGCGCATTACCTTTTTGGAAGAGCCGTGCCGCTCTCCTGGCGATAGTCTCTCTTTTGCTATCAATACTGGTATTGCGATTGCTTGGGATGAAACTTTGCAAGATGCGGTTCGTCGAGAGGATTTCCGTCTTGAAGATCTAACTGGTGTGAAAACGATCATCATCAAACCCACACTCATTGGTTCGGTGGATTTTTGTATTACACTGATAGAGAAGGCGAAGTCACTGGGGATGAAAGCGGTTATTAGCTCGAGCATTGAATCCAGTCTCGGCTTAACGCAATTAGCGCGCTTTGCCCAATGGCAGCTGCCTGATGAAGTTCCAGGTTTGGATACGATTGGCCTATTCAAAGCTCAGTTAGAGCAAGGCTGGCCTAAGTGTGAACTTCCCGTTCTTCCTCTGAAAGATCAGGAGATTGTGTGGCATTCTGCATAGACAATGTTGCGAAGGCACCGTGGAAATATTGGGCTCAAACGAGCCCTTTTTCTATTGCACTCAAGACACCAACAGAAACATTAAACTGGCAACAACTCTCAGTACGTATTGACCAATACGCTCACTATTTGAATGACTTGGGCGTAACGCGGGGAGATGTGCTGACTTTGGTAGGTAAAAACCAAGTCGAAACTCTGCTGTTTTATCTTGCTTCCAAGCAGTTAGGCGCACTTGCCGCGCTGACCATGGTACAACCACTCGATACGCTACAGAGTAAACTTGCGACCCTTTATAAACCTGAACAAACTCGGTTTATCTGGTTTGCTCAGGAGTGCGCTTCGACCTTTTCTGAACATGATATACAAAAACTCAAGGCAACATTGCTTTCACCGCCCTTAGTTTCACAACAAGAGCGTGATGCGGTGATTGAAGATGCCTATCACCATGACAGGCTCGCTTCAGTGGTATTTACCTCTGGCTCGACAGGGGAGCCTAAAGCTGTGGTTCATACACATCGACAACACCTTGCATCCGCAGAAGGCTTGTTGCAAGAGTTCATTTTCACTCAGCAAGATTCTTGGCTATTGTCGCTTCCGCTTTATCACGTCTCTGGATTGGCGATTGTATATCGTTGGCTATATGTCGGAGCGACATTGAAAATCGGTACAGGAAAACTTGTCGAAGATATTCAGGGCGTGTCACACGCCTCTTTGGTTGCAACGCAGCTCAAACGGCTATTGGATGATGATGCTCACTTGTCATTGACGCATGTGCTATTGGGCGGCAGCCACGTTGCTCACGAGTTGGCGTTGCGAGCAACAGGACGAGGGATTGAGGCGTGGTTAGGTTATGGGATGACGGAAGCAGCCTCTACCGTTACCGCAAAGAGAATTGACAGTACCAGTAATGCTGGACACGTATTGAATCATCGTAAGATAAAGTTGGTTGACCAACGCATTTTTGTCGGTGGTAAAACATTAGCGGCAGGGTATTTTCATCAAGGTCATGTTACTCCGTTTCTGGATGAGAAAGGTTGGTTCGATAGCAAGGATCTCGGTGAGTGGCAAGGTGACGAGTTAAAGATCATCGGCCGTGCCGACAATCAATTTATCTCTGGTGGTGAGAACATTCATTGTGAAGAGATTGAGGCAGCATTGAACCAAATTGATGGCGTGTTGCAGAGCATAGTGGTTCCAGTCGAAGATGCGGAATTTGGTCATCGCCCTGTTGCTGTGATTCAGACCAATGATTTGCGCAGCAAAGCGGAATATGACCTGCATTTGCAATCCAAATTAGAGAAGTTTAAATGGCCAGTGGAATACCATTTAATGCCACAAGTGCTACTAGAAAGTGGAATCAAAGTTTCTCGGAAGGCAGTGAAGGAGTGGCTATTGCCATCAATTAATCATTAGTCAATTTTGCTATGTATTAGTCAGAAAGGGAATTTCGTATCCTTATAACTCTGAATCATAATTATGCTTCTTCGAGGAGAGAAAAGGCATAAGGTTCAGGATGGTAAAGCTAGTATTAATTGCGGCGGTAGCACTACAAATTGGTATTGCAATAAGCAGTGAAGGGCTCGCCCGCTCTCTTGCAGAGCTGACGGCTTTTTTGATCGCTATCGCATTGGTTGTTACATACAAAAACAGCAAACTTGAGCCGTCGTCATCTCAACACGATGAGAGGACCACTAATATCTAAACAATAACCAACTTAGAGAAGTGGTTGAAATTAACACCCACAGAGTTACACCAAACAACAGTGGCTTAGCTCCAGCAGACCTCAGCTTCGAAATTGAAATGCTGCAACCAATCAGGAACAGGCACACCACCAAAGCTTGTTTCGCTCCAACGAAAATACCGTGATAGACCATTTCAAATTGAGGGAAGAAGTCGCTAAACGCGATGGCTGCGCAGTACCAAAAAATGAAATAAGGAATAACTAACTTTTTCGTCCCATTCTCTTTCTGGTCTCTCGAAAAGATCACGGCACTGATCAGTGCGACAGGGATGATCCACAAAGCTCGTGCGAGTTTTAACGTTGTTGCTGTAGTTAGTGCTTCTTCACCGTAGGCTGAGGCAGCCCCAACAACAGAAGAAGTGTCATGAATAGCAATCGCGGCCCATGTACCAAATGTGTGTTGATCTAGCCCTAAAGCATGCCCAACCACAGGAAACACGAATAGTGCGATGGAGTTTAGGACAAATACCGTTGCCAGTGCTAATCCAATCTGTTCGTCTTTTGCTTTAATCGCTGGTGCCACCGCGGCAATTGCACTACCACCACAAATTGCTGTACCTGACGAGATTAAGTATGCGGTTACTCGCTCCAACTTAATTATTCTGGCAATGATAGTGCCTATGATCAGTGTGCCCGCAATCGTGGCGATAATCAGACCGATACCATCCGATGTAACAGAGAGTGCTTGCTCAAAGTTGATGCCAAAGCCTAAACCAATAATCGAGTAGGACAACAGCTTTTTAGTAAAAGAAGCAATGGGCAGTTCTGAAGGCACAAAACCAAAACTTGCGAGTAGAAAACCAATAACTAGGGCAATAGGAGAGGAGACAAAAGGGGTTAAGCAAAAGAGTAACGCCAATCCAAACAAGAGGTAGTTTCTATTCAAGGTTTTTATTCGCTGTTGTGAATGAAAGCGCGAGTATATCGCACTGAGTGTGGTCAGTTTGTCTTAATGATTTGAACACATGTTCAGTTATTCTAAACATCTGTTCAAATGTATTTTTATCGCCAGTCGCCTCTAAGTTGATGCACTCTATCGAACATCGTTTTTGCCGTTGCTTCATTTGGTGGAACCGGCTGTCCGGCCTCAATTTCTAGCTTTGACCAAAATCGAGTCGGTAAGCCACAACATGCGCGGCCTTTCGCGCGGCTGAAATAGCTTCCCCATAAGCCTTTGAGTGCCACGGGTATGACAGGTACTGGGCTGCGACGCAGAATAATATCAATGCCACGCATGAATTCATTCATTTCACCGTCTGAGGTTAATTTCCCCTCTGGGAAAATACAGACTATATGTCCTTCGCTTAATGCTCTCTCTACATCATTAAATGCACGCCTGATGGAGTTTCTGTTACTCGCTGAAATCGGAATTACCCCAGTTCTGCGTAAAAAGCGTCTTAGTGGCGGTAGGTTGGCGTAATCTTCCTCCATCACAAAACGAATCAACCTTGGGCATACTGCGCTAAGTAGCAAGGCGTCCATATAGCTCACGTGATTACATACGATCAACGCACCGCCTTGTTCTGGCAAGTTATGTAGGTTTTTATGTTTCACTCGATAAATAGTATGAGTTAGCATCCAAACCACAAAACGGACAACGAATATCGGTATTTGCAAAAAAATGTAAGCGGCGACCAAGAAATTCAAAATGGCTAACAATGCAAACAACTGAGGAATTGTCATCTTGATGACACTCAGGCACACAATACCTAAGACAGCACTGCCGACCATAAACAGAGAGTTAAAGATGTTGAGCCCTGCGATGACTTGTGCGCGCTCGGTTTCCTTTGCTCTATGTTGCATTAATGCGTAAAGCGGTACGATAAACAGCCCGCCAGAGGCGCCAATCATCAATAGATAGAAAAATAATGGCCAAAAAGGCTCATATCTAAAGAAGTCTACAAAGTTATGGAAGATAGGTAGGTCACTTGGAATGGAGGTTGCCATCAAGTACCCAAATACCGTAATGCCAAGTGCGCCAATAGGCACAATACCGACTTCGATACGATGATTTGAGATCCAATTGCAAAGTAGCGACCCCAGCGCGATACCAATGGAAAACAGAGCTAGCAAGAAAGACACCGCACTCTCGGTGCCATTTAAGTAAATCTTGGTGAAATTCGGGAACTGGGTTAGATAGGCGGCGCCTAAAAACCAAAACCAGCTTATCGCCATAATACATTGAAAAACAACACGATCTGATTTTGCGATGGATAGCGTGTGTTTAGTTTGTTTGTACGGTTGCCAACGAAAAGAAAGATTAGGTGCGCTGGCGGCTGCAAAGGGTATTGAGCGGCTCGACAAATATCCCAATAATGCAAAGAGTACGACACAAAATGCGGCAAGGTATTTTGCGTTGTCTGCTGAGGCGATAATTCCAGCACCTAGGGTACCAATAAGGATGGCGATAAAGGTACCAGCTTCAACAAGGGCGTTGCCTGGCACTAACTCTTTTGCGTTTAATTTTTGGGGCAAAAGGGCATATTTAACCGGTCCAAAGAATGCTGACTGTGTGCCCATTAAGAACAGTAGCAGCAAAAGCACACCATAACTTTCGGTTATAAAACCAATGGCGCCCAAAAGCATGATGGCGATTTCAAACAGCTTTACCTTGCGAATAAACCATGATTTTTCATATTTATCGGCTAATACGCCAGCTGAAGCGGAGAATAGAAAGAACGGTAGAATGAACAAGCCAGCCGCTAAATTGATGAACAAGTTGCTCGAAATAGGTAGTGCGCTGGATCCCGCGAAGGCGACAAACAGCAGCAAAACGTTTTTAAAAATATTGTCGTTGAAAGCGCCAAAAAACTGAGTAATGAAATAGGGTAGGAACTTTCTTTGTGTAAGTAAGGACGGCTGTCTGTCGGACGACATGGATAATCCTTTGTTACCAGTTTGTGAGGTAGTTAGAAAGCAGGTTACTGATTAATTCTTTACCATCAATGGGTTCACTAGAGAAAAATTTATCATCAACACTGAGTAAAGTAATACCGTGTACGCCAGACCAAAGCACTCGACTTGCTTGAATCACTTCGGACTCGGTACGATGTGGTGCGATTTGAGCCAATAGTGACTCCAGCATTCCTGTCATCCCGTCGATACGTTTGGCATGCCATTCTGGAAGTTCTGCACCATTCATGTTGTGCTCGAACACTAACTGCCAACGGTAAGGGTGCTTTTGAGCGAAATCGTGGTAGCAATAAGCCAGTTCAAATAGAGCTTGATGAGCGTCTTTACTGCTATTGGTCGCCTTCAGTGCTTCTTGGGAGAGTTCGTCTAAAGTTTGCGCGACTACGTGTAAAAGTAACAGGTTATAGTTGCCAAAAATGTTGACTAATGTGCTTGGCACGTAACCAATCATGTTAGCGATTTTACGAAGACTGAGTTCGTGGTAAGAATTCTCATCTAAAAAGTTTTTGACTGTTGTTAAAGTCAAATTCACTAACTCTTCTCTGGTGTGATCGTTTCTGCGCGCCATACTCTCAAACTGCTTTATTGAACATCGTTCAATATGATAGTCAGCTACCTATTAACCGTCAACAAGGCAATATACTCAAGTGACGTCAAGGTCCAGGATTCTGAGCTGTGTCACTGATTCTAATTCAAGTAAAACATCCCCGAGTAGTAGCGAGTTCATTCCCAGCATTTCTAAACGAACCAAGTATCTCGAAGTTAACCGAGAGCAGTCTGTATCTTTGGCAATATTCTGATACATGTCAGCTTCTGTAAGTTGTTTTCATCAACAGGCATACAGAGTATGATGACGTAACAATCATCTTTGGCGTGCTACTGTTTGAAACAATCGTTGTTTCGTCTGATAGAGCACAATCTTAGATAGCTAACTTTAAGGATAACGATGAAACGTTTATTTTCTATTGTTGCTCTGTTGATGTTTACCGTTGCTGTAACGCCTATCGCGGAAGCGAAGAAGTTTGGTGGCAGTAAGTCTTTCGGTAAGAGCTACAAAACAGCGCCAGCACCAAAACAACAGCAACAAAACACCAATACGGTAGGCAAAGATCAGACGGCGAAGTCTTCAAGTAAAAAAGGCTTAATGGGTGGTCTGCTAGGCGGACTTCTTGCTGGTGGTCTACTTGCTGCATTCTTTGGCGGTGCTTTTGAAGGTATCCAATTTATGGATATCCTAATTATTGGTTTGATTGCCTTTGTCATCTTTAAATTAATGCGCGGTATGCTAGGTGCGAAGCAGGGCAGTATGAACCAGCATCGTCAGCAACCTGCATTTGGTGGTAACGCATCTAAGTTTGAGCAACCAAACATGCAAAACTTTGAGCAACAGCCAAACACAAATAATGGTGGCTTTGGCGGTTTCGGCGCTCAAACGGACGTACCACATAACTACCCACCGTGCTTTGACCAAGCAGCGTTCATTAACGGCTCTCGTGAACACTACCGAATCCTGCAAGGTGCGTGGAATCACAATCAACTGGAAACCATTGAAGAATATGTTTCTCCAAGCTTGTTTGAAGATCTGAAAGCAGAGCGCGCGAAGCTCGACGGTGAGCAGCATACTGATGTAATGTACGTTGATGCAGAGATCGTCCGTGCCGATTACGATGCAAATAAAGCACAGCTTAGCCTGCAGTTTAGCGGTCGTTACCGTGACACAGTAGAAGGTGTTGAAGAAGAAATCGAAGATATCTGGCACCTAGAGCGTGACCTGACTGTGCCTAATGCACCATGGTTAATTGTTGGTATTCAAGGCTAGTCACCTTTAAACCAATTTAGTCACTAATAAAAATCCCGCGCCCCCTGCGGGATTTTTTGTATCTGTCGTTTGTATCTACGAAAGATATTTTTATAAAACCTGCCAGATGGAGACTTCATCATGGCTCGCGCTTAACTCTGCCGAATATCTTTTTGCTAGTCAGTCCTCAAGTGTTTTACTGAATGTTTTTAGCATTCACATTATGGTCATTGCGATAAAACAAGGACAAAGTGCTAGTTCATTGTTTGTATTACAACGACCAGATCCGAACTTTGGCCATCGGAGATTCGCTTCGGCCCAGTTGTTAAAGTAGGATCCAAACAGAGGTAGAATAGCGAAGAAGTTGGGTTAAATAAGGAAGGGCTTGTTACTTTATCAAGAGTCTGAAACGAAAAAAGCCAGCTCAATGAGCTGGCTTTTTCAATATGGTGGAGGGGGACGGATTCGAACCATCGAAGGCAGTGCCGGCAGATTTACAGTCTGCTCCCTTTGGCCACTCGGGAACCCCTCCAGGGTGTTTTATACTTAAAAGATAGTTTCCCAACCTAG
>NZ_JAKKCL010000002.1:0-372122 GCF_021728175.1 Vibrio sp. A1-1 | reverse complement strand
AGTTGTTCTTATGTTTAAAGGAAAAACACAAGAAAGAATATGGTGGAGGGGGACGGATTCGAACCATCGAAGGCAGTGCCGGCAGATTTACAGTCTGCTCCCTTTGGCCACTCGGGAACCCCTCCAGGGTGTTTTATACTTAAAAGATAGTTTCCCAACCTAGCTTCCAAGTTGTTCTTATGTTTAAAGGAAAAACACAAGAAAGAATATGGTGGAGGGGGACGGATTCGAACCATCGAAGGCAGTGCCGGCAGATTTACAGTCTGCTCCCTTTGGCCACTCGGGAACCCCTCCAGAGGATTTTTATACTTAGTAAGACGTTTTCCCAACTCATCTCCCAAGTGCGGAGCGAATCATAGCAAACTCGCTCAGGCTGTAAAGCGTTTTTCTTGCGTTTTTACGTTGAATGCTGTCTTTTTGGGCAAAGATGGTAGAAAGTCAGCGTTTTGTGTGTCCTTTGAACAGAAGAGAAACGCTCTTTTTACTTGAATTTACACTACTTGACGTTAAACCACGTATCTACTGATAAAATGTAAGCAGTTTAATGACATAAGTTTATTCGTTTAGAAGTCAATATCATGAGCATGAAAGCCACGTTATCGTTATCTGTTTTAACGCTTTCTATATTAATGAGTTCTCCATCAGCTTTCGCAGCTATGCGAGGCTCAGCAGTTACCGTCGTAACTGAACAAGTAGAAACGCACGAGATCAATCAATCCTTATCGCTTATCGGTAAGTTAGAAGCGGCGGAGTCTGTGGTTGTTGCATCGGAAGTCGCCGGCAAAGTGAATCAAATCGCTGTTAAAGCGAATCAAAATGTCCAACAAGGTCAGCTGTTAATCAAGTTGGATGATGATAAGGCTCAAGCCGCTTTGATTGAGGCAAAGGCGTACCTTAAAGATGAACAACGTAAGCTAAAAGAGTTTCAACGTTTGGTTAAGCGAAATGCTATCACCCAAACTGAGATCGACGCACAAAAAGCAAGTGTTGAAATCGCACAAGCAAGGCTGGACGCCGCTCAAGCAAATTTGGCCGATCTTCATATTACGGCTCCATTCTCTGGCACTGTTGGTTTCATCGATTTTAGTCGCGGTAAAATGGTTAGCGCGGGTACAGAGCTGTTGACCTTGGATGACCTTTCCGTCATGGAGCTGGACTTACAAGTACCGGAGCGCTATTTATCGATGCTTTCTATTGGTATGGAAGTCATTGCCAAAACCAGTGCATGGGGTGAACAGACGTTTACTGGTCAGGTTACAGGCATTGATACGCGGATCAGCTCAGAAACTCTGAACCTGCGTGTGCGTATTGAGTTTGAGAACCCTGAAAACCGCTTAAAGCCGGGCATGTTAATGAATGCATCATTGGCCTTCCCTGAGATTGAAGCGCCAATTATCCCGGTTCAAGCACTAGAATACTCTGGCACTAAGCGTTACGTATACGTCATCGATGACAACAATAAAGCGACTCGACAAGAAGTCATTCTCGGTGCTCGTGTCGATAACGAAGTCGTTATTGAATCAGGCGTTGAAGTTGGCGACAAAATTGTTGTACAGGGCATCGTTAATATGCGAGATGGTGTTGAAGTTAAGGAAATTGTCGCACCAGGAAAGTCAGAAACAGCTAACGCAACTGGTAATCAAGGTGTTCAAAGCACGCAAGACGAAGCGGCTAAGGAAGCAAACTAATGTTACTTTCTGACGTTTCTGTAAAACGCCCAGTCGCAGCGCTGGTATTGAGTATGCTGCTGTGTGTATTTGGTTTTGTATCCTTTACGAAACTAGCGGTGCGAGAAATGCCGGACATTGAAAGTCCGGTCGTTTCCATCAGTACGCGTTACGAGGGCGCTTCCGCGACGATCATCGAGAGTCAAATTACTTCTGTATTAGAAGATCAGCTTTCAGGTATCAGCGGAATCGATGAGATCAGTTCGACGACGCGAAACAGCAGTTCGCGTATCACGATCACTTTTGAGCTAGGTTACGATCTCAATACGGGTGTTAGTGATGTTCGCGACGCGGTGGCTCGCGCTCAACGTTCGCTACCTGATGAAGCGGACGATCCAATTGTCTACAAGAATAACGGTTCAGGTCAGGCCTCCCTCTATATTAACCTCAGCTCTGCAGAGATGGACCGCACTCAATTGACGGATTATGCAGAACGTGTACTGATGGATCGCTTTAGCTTGATCTCTGGGGTGAGCTCAATTGATCTCTCTGGTGGTTTGTACAAGGTGATGTACGTGAAGCTTAAGCCAGAGCTGATGGCGGGGCGCTCAGTCACGGCTTCTGACATTACATCGGCACTGCGAAGTGAAAACTTAGAAAGTCCGGGTGGTGAAGTTCGTAATGATTCGACAGTCATGTCGGTACGGACAGCGCGTAGCTATAACACGCCGGAAGATTTTCAGTACCTCGTGATTAAAAGGGCAAGCGACAACACGCCTATCTATTTGAAAGATGTCGCTGATGTTTTTATCGGTGCAGAGAACGAAAACTCGACCTTTAAAAGCGATGGCGTCGTCAATGTTAGTTTGGGGGTTGTTCCTCAGTCTGATGCGAACCCGTTAGAAGTAGCAAAATTAGTTCGAGCTGAAGTTGATAACATCCAGAAGTTCTTGCCGGAAGGAACGCGGCTTGCTATCGACTACGATGCGACGGTGTTTATCGAGCGCTCGATAGAAGAGGTGTATAGCACGCTATTTATTACGGGCGGTTTGGTTATTTTGGTGTTGTACATCTTCATTGGTCAAGCTCGTGCAACCTTGATTCCTGCGGTTACGGTTCCGGTATCGCTGATTTCCTCATTCATTGCCGCTTATTACTTTGGCTTTTCTATCAACTTAATTACCTTGATGGCATTGATCCTGTCTATCGGCTTGGTAGTGGATGACGCGATTGTGGTTGTTGAAAACATCTTCCACCATATCGAACGTGGTGAATCGCCTTTGCTTGCGGCCTATAAAGGCACGCGGGAAGTAGGCTTTGCCGTTATCGCGACAACGTTAGTGCTGGTGATGGTATTCCTGCCGATTTCTTTTATGGATGGCATGGTAGGTCTGCTATTTACTGAGTTTTCTGTCTTGTTGGCGATGTCTGTGATTTTCTCGTCTTTGATCGCCCTAACATTAACTCCTGTGTTGGGTAGTCAGATTTTGAAGGCGAATGTAAAACCAAATCGATTTAATCAAGTGGTCGATCGCCTATTTAGCAAACTTGAGAGTGGTTACCGCTCATTATTGAAAGGCGCATTGAAAATGCGTTGGGCTGCACCGCTGGTGATTTTGGCGTGTTTGGGCGGCAGTTACTTCTTGATGAACCAAGTGCCAGCCCAGTTGACCCCTCAAGAAGATCGCGGGGTGATGTTTGCGTTTGTACGCGGGGCTGATGCTACGTCATACAATCGTATGTCAGCCAATATGGACATTGTTGAAGACCGATTGATGCCATTACTTGGGCAAGGGTATCTGAAGTCGTTTAGTATTCAAACGCCTGCATTTGGTGGACAGGCAGGCGATCAAACCGGCTTTGTTATCATGATTCTAGAAGACTGGAACGAGCGAGATGTAACAGCTCAGGAAGCGCTTAACAAAGTGCGTGGTGCACTGGCTGGCATACCTGATGTTCGAGTGTTCCCATTCATGCCTGGTTTCCAAGGTGGTTCGAGTGAGCCTGTTCAGTTTGTATTAGGTGGCTCTGATTACGATGAACTTCTCGTCTGGGCTGAAATGTTGAAAAACAAAGCAGAAGAATCGCCAATGATGGAAGGCGCTGAGATCGATTACTCAGAGAAAACGCCAGAGCTATTGGTTACGGTCGACAGACAGCGTGCCGCAGAACTAGGGGTCAGTGTCAAAGACATTTCTGATACGCTAGAAATCATGCTTGGTGGTAAAAGTGAAACGACTTATGTTGAGCGTGGCGAAGAGTATGATGTGTATCTTCGTGGTGATGAAAACAGCTTTAATAATGCAGCGGATTTAAGCCAGATTTATCTGCGAACTAATAGTGGGCAGTTAGTGACGTTAGACGCGGTCACTAAAATTGAAGAAGTGGCAGCTTCTATTCGTCTATCTCACTACAACAAACAGAAATCCATCACTATTACGGCTAATCTGTCAGAAGGCTACACATTAGGAGACGCGCTGAATTACCTTGATCAACAAGCGATAGACAACTTACCAGGTGACATCTCGGTGAGTTATTCTGGCGAGTCAAAAGACTTTAAAGAGAACCAAGCGAGTGTTGCTGTCGTATTTGCGTTGGCATTGCTTGTGGCGTATCTCGTGTTGGCGGCTCAGTTTGAAAGCTTCGTGAACCCGTTAGTGGTGATGTTTACGGTGCCGATGGGCGTATTTGGTGGCTTCCTTGGCTTGGTTGTGATGGGGCAAGGCATGAACATTTACAGCCAGATCGGCATGATCATGTTGATCGGCATGGTGACGAAAAACGGCATTTTGATTGTTGAGTTTGCCAACCAGTTGCGAGACCGTGGTGTTGAATTCGAAAAAGCGGTTATTGATGCAGCTGCGCGACGTCTACGCCCGATCTTGATGACAGCATTTACCACGCTTGCTGGTGCCATCCCGCTGATCGTTTCGACAGGGGCAGGTTATGAGAGTCGTATTGCTGTGGGTACCGTGATCTTTTTCGGGATGGGATTTGCAACATTGGTGACCTTATTTGTCATCCCGGCTATGTACCGATTGATTTCGGCGAAAACACATGCGCCAGGTCATGTAGAAGCTGAATTGAACAAAGCACTCAGCCACGATACAAAAGGCCGTATTGCTCATCCTTAGCCGCTGTACGTAAAGCTTTGATTGAAAACACCGAACAACTGTTGTTCGGTGTTTTTTTATATTGAGAGTGATTACTTATAGATCTAATGATTATTTTTGTTTATTATTTCGCCACTTCTTCGAGGGGCACAGGACTCGCTCATCGTATTGACTGAATGTCGGGTCTTGTTAGGTGTCATGCCGGGAAAGCAGCATATACCTATTATTATTTGAGGTGTTCTCTTGAAAAAAGTACGTGGTAGTTACATGGTAGAAATGGTTTTAGTTGCGGGTGTTATGGCGTTGTTAGCGACCACTGCACTTCCGACGTTAACGAATGCACTAAAAGATCGTCAAGATGGCATTTTACACTCTCTCGATGCCGGTCAACCAAGTAGCCATGTGAATCAAGAGACAACAGAAAAGTTTTCCGCTCAGTAACTGATGACACACCGTAGATTGTAAAACAAGCCGAGGTAAAAACCTCGGCTTGTTTGTATTTCAATTCTGGTAACTTGGCGCTACCTAATGTTAGAAGCGTTTCCCTAAGCTAATTTGCACACCTTCGTAGCTGTCGTAAAAATCTTCAAAGCCCATATCTGCGACATTATAGATGTACTCTGCGCGCAACCAGATGTCTTTGCTCATATCCCAATGGACACCAGCACCGATATTGAATAGTGCTCCTGAATCATCGGTGACTTTTTGTTGGTTTGGAACGTACATTTCTGCCTGAGTCCCTAACGCGGTCACGCGGCCGAACAAAGAAAGTGGCGTATCGCCAAGGTTATCACTGGTCAATACTGCTGACATACCCGCTTGGTAATAGTGCAAATCCAAATCTGTTTTCAGTTTGTCGTTCTTAAGTTCGTTTTGGGAATAGCGAAGCACACCTTCAAACGCAAGGTATTGATTGACATGATAGCCCCAACCAACAGTGATATGTGGTGTGGACCACTCATTGTCTCTGTCTGAGCCAAAATAGGGTGTATCAAAACCGACGTTACCAGTACCCAGATAAAAATAAGATTGATGAGTTTGTTCTTGAGCAGCAAAAGTCGGCACACTGATGGTCAAGGCAGACAATAATAGAATGGCGTTTTTCATAACTTGACGATAACCTTTGTAAAAGACCGTTGTAATGAGTTGTGTTAATATTAATTTAATCAATAAGATAGATGGCGTTTATCATATCAGCTTTTACGCAAAGGTAGTCATTTAGACTGGGAATTGTTGCGCTAAAGCAGACTTCCTAGGCTGGAGAACTTACTATTCGGTATGGTGACTAACGTCAATCAAATAAGAGAGAAGGAAAGGAAAGTGGCTGAATTCAAATATAAAAATCTGACTCAAGAAGAACAAGATAAGTTAGACGCGGCGACATTTCGTCGTTTATTGGCGCATTTAGACGCGAATAAAGACGTGCAGAACATCGACCTCATGATTCTTGCGGGCTTCTGTCGCAACTGCTTTAGCAAATGGTACAAAGCTGAAGCGGAAAATCTCGGTGTGGATTTAGATATTGATGACGCTCGCGAACGTGTTTACGGCATGACTTATGATGAATGGAAACAAAATCATCAGCCAGCGGCAACGCCAGAACAATTGGCGGCGTTTGAAGCGCGTCAGAAAAAGTAATACTCATTTCCAAAAAAACAGCCCGCACATCAGCGGGCTGTTTTTTACATTCGAATTTACATATTAAGCGGTAATTGGACCGCAACATGCAGGTTCGACACAGCCTTTCGCTTGAATGACTTCAAGTTGCGCGAGGTAAGGTTGAATATCACCGATGTTCTCTTTTACCCATGCTAAGTCGTAATACGTATCTAAGTAACGCTCACCAGAGTCACATAGAAGTGTCACGATAGAGCCTGTTTCACCGCGTTGTTTCATTTCGCAGGCCAGTTGAAGCACACCGTAGAGGTTCGTCCCCGTTGATGCACCGACTTTACGCCCAATCAGTTGAGAAACCCAATGTGCAGTTGCCACACTGGCAGCGTCTGGAATTTTGCGCATCTCGTCAATAACACCTGCAATAAAGCTTGGCTCGACACGTGGTCGACCGATGCCTTCAATTTTGCTGCCGGTCTCACCTTTTAATGAGTGATTACCTGACTGGAAAGCGTCGTAAAACACCGAGTTTTCAGGGTCTACGACACAAAGTTTGGTGTCGTATTTTTGGTAACGAATAAAACGGCCAATGGTTGCGGATGTACCACCAGTTCCTGGGCTCATTACTACCCAATTAGGAATTGGGTGATCTTCTAGTTCCATTTGGCTAAAGATAGAGTTCGCAATGTTGTTGTTGCCGCGCCAGTCAGTCGCACGTTCAGCATAAGTAAACTGATCCATGTAGTGACCATTTAACTCTTGAGCCAAGCGTCGAGACTCGTCATAAATCTGATCTGAGCGCTCTACAAGATGCGCTTTACCACCGTAAAACTCAATTTGTTCAATCTTTTTACGTGCGGTGGTTTTCGGCATAACAGCAATGAACGGTAAGCCAAGCAAGCGAGCAAAATACGCTTCTGAAACGGCAGTGCTGCCTGAGGACGCTTCAATCACTGTGGTTTCAGGACCAATCCATCCGTTACAAATCGCATAAAGAAACAACGAGCGTGCCAATCGGTGTTTCAGAGAGCCTGTTGGGTGCGTGCTCTCATCTTTTAGGTAGATATCGATACCATCAAGAGAAGGCAGTTCGAGTTTAAATAAATGAGTATCAGCAGAACGTTGAAAGTCTGCTTCAATTTTACGCACTGCATTGTTGATCCAGTTGTGGTCAGTACACATGGCGTCTCTCCTTGGAAATCGATAGATAAGCATTAGATGGGAATAATTTACCTATAATATGAGAGAAAAACTTTGCTATAGTTGCTGGTAATGGATGTTTTGATAGAAAAGTTTTCTACACTTTGTGGGTTTTATAGGATGATTTTGGATCGAGTCGATAAGCAGCTGCTTGCGTTGTTACAAACCGACAGCACCTTGTCATTAAATGAGTTAGCAGAGCAGGTAAATCTGACAACGACGCCATGTTGGAAGCGTTTGAAAAGGTTGGAAGAAGAAGGCTACATCGAAAAGCGCGTGGCGTTACTGAGTGCAGAAAAACTCGACCTGTCTTTTATCGCTTTTGTTCAGCTAAAAACCATCGATCACTCCGAAGATTGGTATCACCATTTTGTCACAACAGTGAGTGATTTCCCCGAGGTAATGGAGTTTTATCGTATGGCCGGCGAGTATGACTACATGATGAAAGTGCTGGTGAAAGATATGAAGTGTTTTGACGAGTTTTATAAGCGCTTAGTTAATAGTGTAAAGGGATTGTCTAATGTGACTTCAACATTTGCTATGGAATCCATTAAATATACGACTGAGTTACCACTTCTCAACTAAATAGCTTTATACGAATTTTATTTAATGGTTACTCTACCTGTTAGCATTTTAAGTGTTAACAGGTAGCAGGGTTATTCTAACTAGGTTACTTTTTACTGGATTGGAATAAATATAAACGATATTTATTCTCTCTTCTATTTCCGCATTAACTGTTTGTTTTTTATCCTTTATTAAGTGCTCATACAGCAAAACGCATGAAAAAATAACGCAATTTTTTCTCTTTATTTTTCGTGTTTTATTTTTATTGAATATTCATTTTTACTAAATTAATTAATTGGTTTAATTTAAACGTTTGCTTTGTGTTGTTTTGTGTATTTTAGTCACCACTTCTGAACATTTATTTTTATGCGTAATACAGTAGCAAATACTTAAGTAATAAAGTACTCAAAAATGGATATAGTGATTAATAAAACATCGTATTATTATCGCTAGCACTTATTTGTGACAAAGTGTTTCTAAAAATGAACAGAAAATATTATTTGCTTTTTCTCGCGGCTTTACTCGCTGGTTGTGGTGGTGGAGGTGACTCTAAAACGAACAATACAAACACACCAACCACGATAACTAAGCAGAGCCGTCCACAGTTAAAAGCTGAAGACACGGTATTGAAGTTTGAGGGCGTGGGAACCGTTACAGAGGCAAAATTGAGCAATGTACATGGCTCGGTGTCTTATCAAGTCATTGACTCTAATCCGCTAAATGTTGTGAAAATTAATGACTCTGGAATGCTACAAATTTTGCGTCCAGGAACGGCAACAATTCTGGCTACGGATAGCAGTTCTGCTTATGAATCCTCTGAAGCACGATTTTCTATCACTGTGGAACGAGGTATTAACACAGACCTTTCGGTTAGTGATCTAAACTTTAATGCAATCGAATCTGAAGGGAAAGCGCTGACCGTTCGTGGCCAAAAAGGTGAATTGAGTTATGAAGTAGAAAGTGGTCATAACTTGATTCGGGTTGATGAGAACGGTTCGGTATATTCATTAGGCTCAATTGGTCAGGCGTCGGTACTGATTACTGACTCAGGTAACGAGCTTTATCTGCCGAAGCAAGTTCGCGCAACGGTGAAGCTTCATGGAGTAGCATCCGGGCAACTTCAATTCGCCTTGCTGGAAGACGAATATAGAGAAGGGCTGACGTTAGAACCTGCACGTTTAGATAAAGCTCAAACGCAAAGCATCACATACAAAATCATTCGCAGCGAACCAGACAACAAAGTTGCCGAGTTACTCAACCCGGAGTCAGGTGTACTCCTTGTTCATAATGTCGGGCAGCTAACCGTTGAAGCGACAGCAACTTACAGCGATGCTTTTCTAGATAAGCAGCAAACGGCGCAATTTGTTGTGGATGTAAAACAAGGTCAACGCGAAGCAATCAGCGTAGCGGATGTTGTGAAAACTTATGAGGAAGGTGGCCGAATTTTCCCTAAGGTGACGAATGCTCGCGGCGACTATTCACTGCGAATTATTAGCGGCACAGATGTTATCGCTAAATCTATGAGCAGTGAAGCACTGCTGATCAAAGGTGTAGGTACGGCTGAAGTTGAAATCTACGAGCATGAAATGCGTAATTATCCTGCAAGTAAAGCTCGCTTCAATGTTGAAGTTAATCGCGCGCCTCATCCAGTGATGAACGACATTGAAATGTCGCTTATTTATCAGCCTAGCCTCTCAATTCCTTTGGCATTTTCAGGACAAAAAGGCAACGTAAGCCTAGTCGGTAGTTTACCGGACGGCTTAAGAATGACCGATGGCAAGTTAGAAGTAGAGACGGCTGGAGAATATCGTCTTAAGTTTGAAGATGATGGTGGGGATTTATATCAACCAATTCAGTTTAATGTAGTCATCAAAGTAGCGAAGGCTGCGGGACAAGCCATGGTGACACAAGATTATGAAATGGTGTATAGCAAAGACTATAGCTTTGATCTTCGTCGTGACTTTGGTTTAAGTACAAGTAACGATCATGTAGAACTCGTTGATAACACTGCTACAGATGTTATAGAGGTTACTGCGGATGGACGTGCCTATGTTTACAAAGCGGGTAAAGCGACGTTAACAGTTCGCAGACAGGAGAGCGCGAATTATACTGCGGGTCCAGATCAGAAAGTGTACGTTAATATTCTTAGTGCGCCGAGTCGGATTGATGTGCAATCCGATGTGGAAGAGACTTGGAAAACCAGCCAGCCTTATGTTCAAAAACCGACCATCTCTGGTACGGTTGGCGAAGTTTCGTATCGATTTGCAGAAAATGCAGCAACGGATGTGGTTTCCCTGGACAGCAAAACGGGCGAGATGCGCATCCTCAATGCTGGCAGCACAAGAGTTGTTGTATCGGATGCAGGGGACGATAAATTTACTCCGGGTGAAAGCAGTTTCTCTGTTACGATCAAACAGGGCACAAACCCTGTATCGATTGCTTATCCAACGGTAGACTTTTCAGCGGGTACTATTATCTCACCAGTGATGAGTGGAGAAGAGGCGAAAGCCAGCTATCGTCTTATTAACCAAAAAGATCCTGTGGTTGAGTTAGCCTCTTCTGAAACGGGGCGTTTGAAGGTTTTGCACGCAGGCGAGTACCAATTAGAAGTGACGCTAACTGCACGTAACTATACAACTAAAACCGTATTGGTTAACGGCACCATTAATAAAGCGGATCATCCCGGTCTTACCACGAAACTTCAAACCGTTGAGTTTACGCCTTTCAAGGCAATTGACTTAGATTTCGGTAGAACGGTCGGTACTCGAACTTACTCATTTGGCGATACTGTGAGCAAAGATCTTGCCACGTTAGACAATGCGAATGCTGAGTTGACGCTAACCAATTATTCTCAATACCATTCTATTGCGCTAGATATCTCTGAGAGTGAATCGCGAGATTACAAAGCGTTACCAAGAACAAAAGTCACGGTTAGTGTCAATTTGGCAGAATCGGGTGTTGCAGATAAATACACACAACTTAATAGCGAACAAACCGTCATTGTGAGCACGCTTAGTGCCCCACAGTTTGCCAATTTAGAAGAGAGTGAATTTGGTATCTTGGGTTCGCGTTCGGTACGTGAACCGACGGATGACGAGCTGCAAAAACACGGTAAAGGTAAGGTTGTGCTATTTATGTTTAAGCCAGTTGGTAGCGATGACCGAAGACAAGAAAAGGCAGCATGGGTGCATGTTGCTCGATTCGATGGATGTACATCAGAGCTATTTGCTGATGACCTTAAGCCTTTTAATGCAATTGGTTATGATGATCCAGGGTATTGCACCAGCGGTAGCACTATCCGTATGACTCGGTTCTTAGTGATTGATGATTCTAATTTGGAAGACATAGAGTATGAGTTGGCTGCACCAATCATTACTTACCGTCGTGGGGTGCGTGAATTTTTAGCAACGGATAAAGGTGGATTCTATGCTGACCCAAATGTCGTTTACGGGAAAGGCGAATACGGTTACCCGAAATCACTTTACGAATGGTCGGTCATTACTATGAAGTATCAACCAAATTAATTATCGTTTGATACCCACAAAAAAAGGAGTGCTGAGCACTCCTTTTGTCGTTTAAGGTTTAGCGGTTACTTGGTATAGCGCATTACACCTTCTTGCACTGCGGTTGCCACTAAATGACCTTGTTGGTTATAGATTTCGCCACGCACTAACCCACGAGTATTACTCGCTGTTGGGCTTTCTATCGCGTACAACAGCCATTCATCCATTTTGAACGGACGGTGGAACCAGATTGAATGGTCAATGGTGGCAACTTGGAAGTTTGGCGTCATTAATGACACTTCATGTGGGTGCATTGCTGTCACGAGGAATCCCCAATCTGATGCGTAGGCCAACAGGTACTGATGTATAAGCAGGTTCTCTGGCATTTCACCATTGGCACGAATCCAAAGATACTGTTTAGGCTCTGCTTTTTTGGGTTTTAGGGGGTTGATGACCGTAACAGGACGGGTTTCAATTGGCTTTTCACCACAAAATGTTTTGCGTAGTCGCTCTGGTAGGAATTCGGCTATATGGCTAGCAAGCTCACTCTCAGAGGCGAAGTTTTCTGGGCCAGGAATGTCTGGCATTTCCTTTTGATGATCAAAACCAGGTTGATCGCCATGGTAAGACGCCGTTAGGTAGAAAATAGGGCGTCCATTTTGAATCGCCTTAACGCGTCTGGTGCTGAAGCTACGGCCATCCCTTAGGTTTTCTACATCATAAATGATGGGCTTTTCTGGATCACCAGGGTACAAAAAATAGCTATGGAAGGAGTGCACCGCGCGTGTTTCTTCAACGGTGTAGCGCGCAGCAGAAAGCGCTTGCCCAATCACTTGGCCACCATACACTTGAGGCAAACCTAGGTTTTCACTTTGGCCACGAAACAAGCCTTCTTCTAATTTTTCGAGTTGTAGTAGGCTGAGCAATTCTCGTAATGGTTTACTCATTGTGTCTCCTCACCGTTGTCTTTCACTCCAACTTACCTCAACAGTCTCACTCTTGTGAAGTGCCATAGTTAAGAACTATTGAGTAACTTAGAAATAGTATTGTTCCGATTATGAAACAAAATCAATTGTTTGATAAATTCTAACTCAGTCAAACTATTGTCAAATAAACTGACAGGAAGCAGACAGTTTTATATTCCACACCTATAATTGCTCCGGTTTAATACTCTTTTCGAGGAAGATATGAAAAAAACACTACTGCTTGTTACTTCTTTACTCTTTGGGGCTGCGTTAGTGGGTTGCCAAACTTCTCAAAATACAGAAATGGAATCTGCAGAGGCGTCAATGAAGACGATTACAGGTACAGTGGCTTACCGTGAGCGTATTGCTCTGCCGCCAAACGCAGTGGTTACCGTCGCGTTAGAAGATGTGTCTTTGGCTGACGCGCCAGCAAAAGTACTAGCAAAGCAGACATTCGAAACGGAAGGTAAACAAGTTCCTCTTTCTTTTGAACTGAACTACGATAACAATGAAATCAAACCAAACCATCGTTACAGCGTCCGTGCGCGTATTGAAGTGGATGGTAAATTGCGTTTTATCAGCGATACGCATAACGGTGTAATCACAGATGAAGCACAAACTCACCAGTTGGATATTCGTCTAGTTGGTACGCGTTAATATCAAACTCAGCGAACAAAAAATGGCAGCCTAAGGCTGCCATTTGTATTTTCTTAGCGAAATTTTTCCAATCTCAGATACTTCAATTCCTTCGGCTTCTAATTTCTTTGTTTGTCGTTCTAAATTACTGCCTTTTAAGGATATTTTTCCTTGACTATTTATCACTCTAAACCACGGGAGTTTGCTGTCCTCTGGCAAATTACCAAGCGCCTTACCAACATGTCTTGCGTAGCCCGGGTAACCTGCCATTTTTGCGATTTCCCCGTAGGTGGAGACTTTTCCTTTTGGAATTTGGTGAATTACAGCAAAGATTTGCGCTAAAAATTGGTCCATACTCAAAAGTGTCTATTGTGGATTACTAAGGAATGGTAAACCATCGGACTTGTATATTGCTAACGGTTCTTAACGTTTATATTGCCCGCGATTGACTTTTGTTGATCACATTTTCTCTTCAGTCGTGCCGTATGTTAATGAGCGTTAAAAAGCATAAAACAAACACAAGCTAAGCTTGAATCTAGACCCTCTCAACGACTTTTAATCCCAGTTTTTGCCGTTGAGTTACCAAGTAGGTGGGGAAGCCAGGAGGCGCTATGATTTTATCGACACTTCAATTTTTCATTACGACTTTACTCGCAGTGGTGTGCGTTCGAGCGATGAGTTTGAGCGAGGGAGATATTCCCGTTCTTGCACTCATGATCCCGGCGTTGTGGATCTTGCCACAAGGCGGGTTTGCAGGCTTGGTGTTGCTGGGCGCAATGATGGCTTTTGGCGCTACGCTCTCAATGCAGCCAATCGCGCTATCGATTGGTATTTTGATCCTTTTCCCACTTTTAATGGTAGTGTTCTCTCGTAGAAGTTCGTTGGGCGTCCTGCTCACCGCAGGCCTAATCGTACTTACTCTACAAGTCGGTATTATGGTCACGCAACAAGGTGGGAAGCTGGATGGATCCGCTTGGGTTACAGTGGTTCAAACTGTCGCGGTCATGGCGATGTGGTGGTCTGCTGTACATTGGACCCCATCCAATAAGCACAGCTGGTGGCCGATGCTGTTGTTGTTCCCATTATGGATTGCTGGCTTGCCATATGCCGTTCTTGTGGCATTGAGCGTGACAGGAATGCTGGCTTCAATGGAAACCCTCGCGAAGCTTAAACACTCCATTCGTTGGAGTAAACTATTGTGCTGGACATTACCGACTGTTGGCTTTGCTGCCTTAGTGGTGAGTCCGACTACAGATGTACCAAACCCTGTTTTTGTTGTTTGGATCTGTTTGTTAGGAACGGCTTGGATGACGGACTATATCTTACGTAGCAGCGATGAACAGGCAGAATTATGAGTATTTCGTCAGGTAAAAAGTGACACGTGCGGCAGACTATCGAATTGGTTGTGGAACAAAATGAAGATTAGTATATGTTCTTCATTTCATATTTACTAAACTTCCAATAATAATAACCACATTATAAGTGGTTGATTTAAGATAAGTTTGTCATGACTACCTTTGCTCGAACACTGTTGCTTTTTACTTGTTGCCTACTGAGTTTGAATGTAAAAGCTGAATCACCTTTAATTGCTCATTATAAAGTTGCGACAGAAGCGGATGATGTCGTCACCCGTGTTCTTTTTAATGCTGCATCGAAAGAGTTCGGCTTTACCGTTCAATATGTGAACTATTCCAGCTTTGATGCCATTCTAAATTCCGTCGCGAATGGGGAAGCGGATTTTGCTGCGAATATCACTTACACAGAAGAGCGTGCTCAACGCTTTAGTTACTCCCGTCCAACTAATATCGAATATACCTACCTTTTTGGTTTAAAAGACTCGACGTTGAGTGACATTTCACGAGTTGGCGTCCCTAAAGATACGGTTTATGCCGAATTACTTAAACAATACTACCCGGAGCTAAAACAGGTCTCTTATCAAGGTCATGAGCAAGCGGTAACGTTACTGAGATCAGGCGTTGTTGAAGGCGTAGTCGATGCCATCAATCAGCTTAAGCCGATGCTGCTGGAGGGCTTTGACGCTAAGATGTTAAATGATCAGATTTCGATAAAGCCAGTATCGATCATCAGTAAAAAAGATCATCATCTCGAAGAGTTGGATACGTTCGCTACGTTTATTCATGGGGAAGGAGTGCAAAAGCAACTTCGTGAAGAGATCTCCCAGTATCAATTTGAACTCAGGCGAGCGGCATTGCGAGAATCTATTCGCTTATTACCTCTCGATTTTAGTGAGCCTATACGGATCAAGCTCGAATCTATCTTTCCATATGTTGTTTACAACGAAGACGGCAGTATCGAAGGGATGACGGCAGATGTCGTCCTGAGAAGCTGTGAGATCTTGGCATTAAACTGCGTGATCATTAGTGAGCCAAATGAAAGTTGGGGTTCCATGTATCATGAGTTTATGCAGGGGAATTTCGAAATTTTAGCGCCGTTAACGGTCAGTCGCGAGCGGCATGAATTTAGTTACTTTCCCAAGCCCCATTACTCACCAGCATCCGTTATGGTCAAGCGTTTAGGTTACAAGCCGAACACTTACTCTCATGTGTCACAGTTGATCTCTGAGCGGATTGGTGTGGTTGAGGACGACTTTTTCGATCAAATGATGACGCAACTTTTACCGCTAAAAGAGCTGAAACGTTATCGTACCCAACAAGAACTCATTCAGGGTTTATTGAATGAAGAGGTCGATTATATTCCGATGGATACCGCGATGCTCAACCACTTTTTACGTCTGAGCGAGTTGGTTCCGATAGAGCAGGACACGGCGATTGGTGAGTTTTACCAGTCACAACTTTCTGTTGGATTGGTGGCGAACGAGAAAGGTGCCATGCTTGCTCCTTTTTTCAGTCGAGCGATAGCGATGTTGGAAGTTGATAAGATCATTGCCCAGTACGACCTGCGCCCAGATTGGCGTACCGCGCTTGAATATGAGGTTCGGCTGGCGACGCAAACACAGGCTGTGTTTGTCTTTGTATTGTTGTTTGCGATTTGCGTTTCGCTTTATCTTTACCGTCAATCGAATACCGACAATTTAACGGGGTTAAGAAATCGCCGCGCGTTGCAAGTAAAACATCGAAAAGGCGTAAACAAAGATCTATCCATACTTTACTTGGATATTAACCACTTCAAACGAATCAATGATACGTACGGTCACCGTGCTGGTGATGAGGTGTTGCAATTATTGGCGCTAAAAATTCATTATGTATGGTCAGGGAAAAGTTACCGGATAGGGGGAGATGAGTTCATCTTGTTGGGCTACCCGACTCAAGCAGAATTAAATAGGGCAATGAAAGAGCTCAGTAGAATTGATGTAAAAGGCAAACTGTGTAGTGAGTTAGAGTCTGTGGGTATCTCTATCGGTGTCTCTGCAAAAAGAGAACAGCACATGAGCTTAGAGCAAGCCATGCATTTAGCTGATGAAGATATGTATTCAAGTAAGCAGTCAACACGCCGCTATCCTTCTTCGCATCGTTACGTGGCTCAATCATAGAGGAATGAATTGATCGAGTTTTGTCCAAACGGTAATGAAATGACGAAATTCAAGGTTTTTGCTCTTGCATTATGAGGGCTGATACTGAATAATCGCCCCATCGATTGAGGCAAGTCCTCTCGAAAAGAATTATGGGGCTCTGGTCCTCTCGCAACAATAGCTCGTGAACTCGGTCAGGTCCGGAAGGAAGCAGCCGCAGCGGGTGACTTGTGTGCCGGGATGTGGCTGGGGTCCCACCCTTTAAAAGCCCTGCGTATATCGCAGGGCTTTTTTCGTTTTTGAACCCTCTTTTACTGCGTTTGCTCTTCAAAGTCTTCTGATGAATCAAGTTTCTTGAGGTTATTTAGGTATAATTTATAATCTCACGCGCTTGATACCGAACTGTCGTGAAGATTATTTCGAGTACATTCGCCGAATAACCATTTTCACCTGGGATACTTTAATGATTTCAAAAAACCAATTAAAACTGCTTCGTGCTTTAGGTCAAAAGAAACAGCGTAAAGCGCATGGCTTATTCCTAGTTCAGGGTGAAAAGAACGTTTTAGAGCTGGCAAGTAGTTCATTAAAGGTGAAGCATGTCTTCGCAACCGAGGCATTTCTCGAACAAAACGCTAGTGCGCTAAGTGGTTTTGATTGCATTGAAGCATCGCTTGACGACCTGACCAAAGCGAGCACACTCGTGAGCAATAACGCGGCCATTGCCGTGGTTGAAATCCCGAGTGTAAAAGTGCCTCAAGCAAAAGGCTTGATGATTGCGCTAGATGGCGTATCTGACCCAGGTAATCTAGGAACGATTATTCGTGTCGCAGACTGGTATGGCATCAAGCACATTATTGCGAGTACAGATTGTGCTGATCCGTATAACCCTAAGACGATCAGCGCGACCATGGGCAGTTTTGGCCGCGTACAAGTGAGTCTGGTTGATTTGCCAAGTTATTTAGAAGAAGCCAATTTGCCAGTTTATGGCGCGTTTCTGGAAGGGGAGAGCGTTCATAAAACGGAATTCGCTGCTGAAGGTATTTTGTTGATGGGCAGCGAGTCCCACGGCGTACGTGAAGACGCTGCGAAGCTTGTGACAAATAAGATCACGATTCCGGCATTTGGTGGTGCTGAGTCGCTGAATGTCGCAATGGCAACCGGTATTATTTTAGACAATATGCGTCGACATCATTGTTAATGTAACTATGCGCCAATAATGAAGCCAGTCAATTTGACTGGCTTTGTTGTATTTACCACCTGTTAAAAATCAGCCCATTTGCAAGTTGTACTCAATTAAACAACAGTGAATGCCGATGATGACTTAATTTTGATTCAGATCAATAGGCTGCACCTATAAATAAAATTACTCATTTCCATTTAGTAAATTCAGGAAATTAGGCGACACTTATCTAAAGGCCGCAATAAAATGCCCTTAAGGAGATAAGAATGCATTCATTAAAAGTAAAAGATTACATGACGTTGCAAGCGGTGACCTTCACTAAAGATATGTCACTTTCGGCTGCTTTGAATAAAGTCATGCAAAGCGTCACATTAGGTGGACCCGTCATTGATGAGAATGAAAAGGTAGTTGGATTCTTATCAGAGCAAGACTTGTTAGATAAATTGGTGAAAGCGAGTTATCACTGCCAAGATACGCATACCGTTCAAGAGTGTATGCATGACGATGTTTTATCTGTGTCTCCAGACATGTCAGTGATTGAGTTGGCTGACATGATGAAGATTGGTAAGCCAAAAATGTATCCAGTGGTTGACGGCAAAGGTAAATTGGTTGGCGTTATCACTAGGCGAGATGTGCTGCGCGCCATCGGGATGACTTTAAATGAGTGTTTTAAGCATCCAGTTTAACCTTTCTGAACAAATATCATAGGTGCTTGATTTTAAATAAGTCATTTGGAAAGACGCTTCGGCGTCTTTTTTATTTTCAATCGATGAGTTTTTAAAAAATCACCTTGACCTTGGAGCTAGCTCTAAGGTTTATCCTTAGTCATAGGCAAAGAGCCTACACCAATAAGGAAAATAAATTATGTGTACGAAACATCAAGGTTGCCAATCTAGCAAAATCAAAACTGCTGTGCCGCTTGGCGCGAGCGAGTCGTGCTGCGCACCAGTAAAATCTTCACTCAACATTTCTCAAGCTGGCGTAGAAGTGTCTGAAAGTTCATGTTGCAGCGGAGGGAGTTGTAGCGCCGACCCTGGTGAGGAGGAAGAGCCCTCAAGGGAGAGTGATTCCTCAATTCGAAACTCGTGGCTTGTGTCAGGTATGGATTGTCCTTCATGTGCGCAAAAGCTAGAGAAGGCCATTACGTCTTTGGAAGGTGTTAACCAAGCAAAAGTCTTATTTGCAACAGAAAAACTGGTTGTCGATTTTGACGATCGCGAGCTGACCTCTACGATAGAGCATACAGCCCAACAAACAGGTTTTCCGCTTTCTTCACTCGATGCTCCAAAACCAAATACTGCAACGAAGGGCTGGCGTGGGGTAGTAAAAGACAACATTCAAATTCTCTCTATTGCTAGTGCGATGGTTGTCGCGGCAATAATTTCTAAGATCGACCCTCAAATAAGTACTTGGTTATTCACGTTGACCTGTTTACTGGGTTTATACCCAATTGCGCTTAAAGCGTTCAAGTTGGCGCGTAGCGGTACGCCTTTTGCGATTGAAACGTTAATGAGTGTGGCAGCGCTCGGCGCTTTATATTTAGGTGAAACCGCTGAAGCGGCAATGGTGTTATTGCTTTTCCTTATTGGTGAAAAGTTAGAAGCATATGCATCATCCCGCGCTCGAAGTGGTGTCCAAGCGCTAATGGACTTAGTCCCAGAAAATTCAATTTTAATTGTTGATGGTGAGCGTAAAGAGGTGCCTGCAGCTCAGCTTAAGCCTGGGGATATTATAGAAGTTGCCCCCGGTGGTCGTTTGCCAGCGGATGGTGTGTTGCAAGATGCGCTTGCAAGTTTTGACGAAAGCGCGTTAACGGGAGAATCCGTTCCTGTTGAGCACCAAACGGGTGGCAAAGTGATGGCCGGGGCTGTGGTTGTCGATAAAGTCGTTCGTTTACAGGTGACTTCTCGTCAAGGCGAGAATGCGATTGACCGAATTCTCCATTTGATTGAAGAAGCAGAATCTCGTAAGGCACCATTAGAACGTTTTCTGGATAAATTCAGCCGTTGGTATACGCCGCTGATGATGTTGGTGTCCTTGATGGTTATCGTCACGCCACCACTGTTGTTTGCTCAACCATGGGAAACGTGGATTTATCGAGGACTTGCCCTGTTACTGATCGCTTGTCCGTGTGCGTTGGTTATTTCAACGCCTGCAGCGATTACTTCTGGCTTGGCGGCTGCGGCGAAGCGGGGGGCATTAATCAAAGGTGGTGCGGCGCTTGAGTTGCTTGGTAAGGTGGAGTCCGTCGCATTTGATAAAACCGGTACATTGACGCAAGGTAAGCCGCAGGTGACCGACGTCTTTGCTTTTGATGTAGATGAAGACAAGTTACTTAGCCTGACAGCCTCAATCGAAGTTGGCTCAAGCCATCCTCTCGCGGTTTCTTTAGTTAATAAAGTGCAACAGCAGGGGCTTACTATTCCTGAAGCGCTAGATAAAACCGCGCAAGTGGGCTCTGGTGTCACAGGTTACGTCGATGGGAAAATAGTCCAAGTAGTCACGCCTTCTAAGGCCGATTTCCCACTTTCTCAAGAAACCGAAGAGCGAGTGGTGACGTTGGAACAACAAGGTAAAACGGTTGTTATTGTGCGTTACGATTACGAGGTCATTGGCGTGATCGCATGGCAAGATACATTGCGCCCAGATGCCCAAGAAGCTATCGCTACGTTGAAGGAGCTTGGGATAACGTCGGTGATGCTAACCGGTGACAACCCGAGAAGTGCTGAAGCAATGGCGACCAGAATAGGCTTGGATTATAAAGCAAGCTTATTACCAGCAGATAAAGTGCATTACGTCGAGAAACTATCACAGCAACACACCGTTGCAATGGTGGGAGACGGTATTAATGATGCGCCAGCGATGAAAGCTTCGAGTATCGGTATTGCGATGGGAGGCGGTACGGATGTTGCGCTGGAAACGGCCGACGCGGCATTAACGCACAATCGTCTGATTGAGTTACCTGCCATGATAGAACTATCGCGTGCGACGTTAAGTAATATTCGTCAGAATGTTGCGTTAGCGCTTGGTTTGAAAGGCGTTTTCTTGGTGACAAGTTTACTGGGCATTACGGGTCTATGGGTGGCAGTATTAGCCGACAGCGGCGCAACTGCACTGGTTACGTTAAATGCGTTGAGATTGCTCCGTTTTGAGTCCAAGCAGGCCAAGTGACCTACCTAACTAGTTAATAAAAAGCCCGAGGCATTCGTGTCTCGGGCTTTTTTAACCGTATCGACGAAATCTAATAATATGTTTTAGTTTGTTTTTGAAATCACGCATCGCTATGCAACAAAATGAGCCAAACTCTCCAAAAGTGTGATCATTGCTTGTTTTGGGTGAAATTATAGTTTCATTACATTTTCTCATTGTGATTGTGATCACTCTATGTTGGTGAAAGGTTCGCTACAGTGCATTTGTACCCAATAACTGATTAATGAGCTTATTGTTCATAAAATAAGCCACAATAAGGAGCGACTTATGTCTCAAGCTGTATTTCATTTAGGTGTTACTGAAGCTGATCTTAATGGTGCGACTCTAGCCATCATTCCTGGTGATCCAGCGCGCGTTCAAAAAATCGCAGAACAAATGGAAAACCCAGTATTTCTAGCAAGTCACCGTGAATACACGCTATACCGTGCCGAATTAGACGGTAAACCTGTTGTGGTTTGTTCTACAGGTATTGGTGGCCCTTCTACCTCTATCGCAGTTGAGGAACTCGCGCAGCTTGGTGTTCGTACTTTCCTACGTGTTGGTACAACTGGCGCAATTCAACCGCATGTAAACGTAGGTGACATGATCGTAACGACGGGGTCAGTTCGCCTTGACGGTGCGAGCCTGCACTTTGCGCCAATGGAATTCCCAGCAGTTGCTGACTTTGAAGTAGCAACTGCAATGAAAGCGGCAGTAGAAGAGTCTGGCGCTGCGGTTCACATGGGTGTGACGGCTTCAAGTGATACTTTCTACCCAGGTCAAGAGCGCTACGACACGTTCTCTGGTCGCGTTGTTAAGCGTTTCCAAGGTTCTATGCAAGAATGGCAAGACATGGGCGTACTTAACTTTGAGATGGAGTCTGCAACATTGCTAACAATGTGTGCGAGCTCTGGTCTAAAAGCAGGTTGTGTAGCGGGTGTAATCATCAACCGTACACAAAAAGAGATTCCAGATCATTCAACTCTGAAAGAGACGGAAGCTCGTTCAATTAAGGTGGTAGTAGAAGCAGCGCGTAAAATGCTGTAAGCCGCGATAATTGGCATTTTAAACAAACGGAAAAACCAGAGGCACGCCTCTGGTTTTTTTCTACCTATCTAAACCCACACTTAAAAATTAGGTATAAAAAAAGCAGCCTGTAACGCTGCTTTTGATCATTTTGAATTCTAGCTTTTATCGCTGATGTTAGATCTCGTCCGAGCCACCTGCGTCTTTAAACCAAGCCGTTAGGTGCGTTCTTAAGTCTTTAAGCTCATCAGGGCCAATCAGAGCTAGCCCCAAATCTTCTGCACGAGTAATGTCATTGTGACGAAGCGGTCGGAAGCTCACCAGCATTGCACGTGCTTGTAAACCACCTAGCAGATCTCTGAGGGATTCTAGCTTGTACAAGGTGTCATCGCCGTCATCTCGCATGCCTTTGGTTTTACACTCAATGATGTGGAGCTTGTTGTTTACCACCGTTGCAACATCCAACTCATTGCGTACTTCACTTTCACCAAGTTTGCGATAAACCTGAACATTCAAAGAGCGATCTTGAATCGTCGGCATTGTATCTTGAATTTGCTTGACCGTGCTGTGTACCAGAGTCTCTAACCATTCACCGTTTGAAAAGCGGCGTGCATCTTCATCTGCAAACGTTAGAACGCCATTCTCATAAGTGGCGATTTGCGCTTCCACTAAGTCCGAAAGCAGCATGTTGAGCTCACGGTAGCCTTGTTGCTTTTCAGAAAGCTCCACATCAAGTTTTTGCTCTTTGCGGCATGTGGTTGCAAGGTAGTTAAGAGTCGCTAAGCCTGGACCAAGCTCAAGCGCATTTGAGGCCCAGCGTTCACCAAGTTCATACAGTTTTTTATCAAGAAGAGGAGGTAAATCAACATGGTGGAACTCGCCGCGTGCGCCGAAGATAGTGAGGTAGTCAGCAATCGTAATGTGGTCTTCGACTTGAGTATCTTCTTTGCCATCTGGGTATAACCAGCAAAGCTTATCGCTACTTGGCTCAACCACAAAAATTGGCCAGCGATAGGTACGGAAAACCTCGTACACAGACAATAAGCGATGACGAAGACCGCAACTGGCGTTCAATTTCACATCTTCGCCGCGCTCATGGAGATCTTTTGCCAGTTTTTGAATCGCTTGTTTGATCAGCGAAGTATTGACGGCGGATGGGATTTCAAAAAATTCGGAAGTAATGTCTCGTTGCTCTAAAACGGCACTCAGTCGGTCAAATATATCTAACTGGCTCTTGTCTCCGATGAAGACGATATGTGTGCTTAGCGTACGATTATCTAATAGAGGAGTGACCAATCTCACTGGGTCTTGGTCGATAATACCAACATGAACAGCCATAGATTTTCCTTTTTATGAGGCCGCTCGAAAAGAGATGTGCAAGGGGATGAGCTGGCCATATTAATCATATGTAGACATGGCTGATAAAAAACAAGGGCGACTTAACAAAAAGTCGCCCTTATACAGTTGATTGCACTAATTAATGCTCAAATTTATAAATTATTTATAACTTAAAGCGGTGAACCAATTCATTCTGCTGATGAGCCAAGTGAGTCAGGGATTCACTGGTCTGTGCGATGCTCGACATAGCTTGGAAGCTTTCATCGGCGATACTATTGATATCTTCAATACTGCGTGCAATGTCTGCTGAGGTTTCACTTTGCTCTGCTGCCGCTTGCGAAATATGCGTACTCATTTGGCTGATTTCGATGATTAGCGCTTGAATCTCTTCCATTGAGCTGTTCGCTTTTGATGCTTGCTCAACAGACATCTCCATATCGCTCATGCAGCTTTGTATCACTTGATTTGCTGACTGAGAGCTGGATTGCAGATTACTGATCATCGATTCAATTTCAGTGGTGGACTGAGTGGTTCTGGATGCAAGCACACGCACCTCATCGGCCACTACCGCAAAGCCGCGACCTTGTTCGCCAGCGCGAGCCGCTTCAATTGCTGCATTCAATGCCAATAGGTTAGTTTGTTCAGCAATGTTGCGAATCACATCGAGGATAGAACCAATTTGACCACTCATTTTTTGCAGTTCAGAGACAGCGGAAACGGATTCGTTCAAACGCGTTTCCAGTTGATTTATGGTCGAGATATTGCTGCTCATGACATTTCTGCCTTCTTCAGAGGCAGATTCGACACGCTGCACCATTTCTAGTGAACCTTGTGCACTTTGAGCGACTTCTTGCACTGAGTGAGACATTTCCGTCATTGCGGTAGCAACGTTTGCTGTTTGCTCGCGTTGTGAGCTTAATTTGCTTTGCGCTTGCGAAGACGTGCTTTCGTTTGTTGCTGCGGTCGAAGATAGGTTCTCTGACGCTTCGTTGAGTTTCACTAAGATCTCGTGAAGACTGTCGGCTAGTGAGTTAATGTGTCCACTCACTCGGCTGAACTCGTTGTTATAGCGAATATCGATACGTTGTGTCATGTCACCTTCAGTCAGGCTTTCAAGCACTTTTAGAATACGAGTCAATGGTTCGCGAACGCTATGCGCGATGTGGTAGCCAATCGCTGTGGCAAGTAACACGACAACAACGCCAATGATGATGGCTTTTGTCACACCCGCAGAATAAATGTCACCAGCGTCTGCTAACGATTCATTAAGTTTATCCGTTGCGGTTGTCGTAAATTGCTCAAGAATCGCCATGGTTGAATCAACTTTATTCGCTAGGTTGGCGATGTTGTTGTATAGCGCTGCACGAGCATTGAGGTAATTATTGTGCTGGTCTAAGACACCTCCACGCATTCCCACGTCGCGTGTGAATTGTTCTACCGACTCACCAAATGCTGTTTTTAGTTCAGGTAATTGAGTAACTAAACCACGGAAAGCATAGTTCAAATGAGTCACTGCTTTGCGGTTTTTGGTCACGGCTTGTGTAACAAACTCAGGATCAGAGCTGGCGAGGGCATCAGAGGTTATAACTTCGGCATCTTTTAGCTTAATGAAGTAACTCTTCGCCATGACTTTGACAGAAATGCTGGTTTGATCTGCCACATATTCTTTAAGGCCGACCGACAACTCGGTATTCAGCTTTTGGAAGCGACGTGACGACTTTTGCACTTTTTCTTGCGCAGCGAACATCGCTTCGTAGTTGTCCATGGCTTCAAGAGCTTCAGTAAAATAGCTCTGCTCTAACGCTTTTAATTGTGAAAACGGTTCGGCAAGAGAGGGATAGATTTGGCTCGCAGTTTCCAGTTGACCCAAAGTGGATTCGAAACGTTGTTGAGATCTAGCAAATTCCTGACGCATTTCATCCATGCGTTGTTTATTCTCTGTCGTCAGAAAATCTTTAAACGATTTGTCGGCAGAAAGCAGTTCAACACTGGTTTGGTTAGATAACGATACCAGTGGTAGGGATGATTTAGACACGGTGCCAAACTTCCCGTGAATATCACTCATTCCTCCCATCATAATGGCAATTGTGACGGCAAATAGGATGATGATCAGAGCAAAGCCCGCATACATCCTTTTAATAACTGAACCTCGCATAAGTGAGCTTCCTCTCCCAAAATAGACAAGCTACCCAAGAATTTTGAGCTTACTTGGGTATAAAAATAATAATTGTCTTAAAAAAGTAACAAAATTCATTGGATTGTATTGAGTTTGTGACGCGCATTTTATGACGCACACGACAAAAAAAGCTTCGTTAATTAGCGTTTGATTAATAATGTTAAGTGAACACTGTTTTTATTGAGCTCCGCTTTTGGTTGGCGCATACTAATTGGGGTCTAATTACCTTTATAAAATGGAGTCCTCATGGCGGAAGAAACGATCTTTAGTAAAATTATTCGTAAGGAAATCCCTGCCGATATTCTTTATCAAGATGAGCTGGTGACTGCGTTTCGCGATATTAACCCGCGCACACCGAGCCATATTCTCATTATTCCGAATAAATTGATCCCAACAACGAATGATGTTGAAGCTGAAGATGAAGCAATGATGGGGCGTTTGTTCACTGTTGCTAAAAAACTGGCGAAAGAGGAAGGCATTGCGGAAGACGGCTATCGCCTGATCGTTAATTGTAACCCGCACGGTGGCCAAGAGGTTTACCATATTCACATGCACCTATTAGGCGGTCGTCCTCTAGGTCCAATGGTATTGAGCTAAGCTTTAAAAAGTGGGTGGCGCAGTTCACCCACTTCTTTTTCCTGTCGAATGACACATTTGTGGAGATAAATGTGAAACTAGGTGTAAAGCTGTTAGGGCTGATGAGCTGGGCTTTAATGGCCTCTGGCTGCGCGAATTTGTCTGCGGGCAATCTGTTTAGTCACTACAGCAACCAGAATCAAGAAGTTTATCAAGCCGTTGTTGCAGGGGAATATGCGAAAGCGAAACAACTTCAATCGAGCGATGTGGGTGGCGAGATACTTGGCAACTTTGAAAAGGGCCGTATTTCTTTTCTTGCTGAAGATTACCCGACAAGTTTGAAAGCGCTGGAAAATGGTGATCGTGCCGTTCGTGTTCAGCAAGATCGCGCGACTATTTCTGTGTCAGAAACGGCAACGAGCGTCGGCTCTCTCGCAGTGAACGACAATCTCCAAGATTATCATCCCGCCGATTATGAACTTGGCTTTCTGCACCTTTATCTCGGGCTAAACTATTTACAGAAAAACGATTTGGAAGGGGCGCTTGTTGAAGTGCGTCGAGCCAATCAAGTTCAGGAAGCGGCAAGAAAGGCGCGTGAAAAAGAACTAAAAGCAGCAGAAAAAGACCTGAAAAAGCAAGGCATGTCTGCCAATTTAGGCAGTGTGTTGGCGAGCTACCCTGATGCTGGTAAAAAACTAAGCGCAGTACAAAACGGCTATTTGTTCTATCTTTCTGGCTTGTTATATGAAGCGTCACGAGATTTAAACAGTGCTTATGTTGATTACCGACGAGCACTCGCTGTGATGCCAGACAACAAACAAGTTGTTGAAAGCACGTTGTACGCCGCTAAGAAACTAGGCATGCGTGAAGACTTACGCATGCTAGAGAAACGGTATGGTAAAGCACCTTCTGGGTTAACTCAGTCTCAAGGTCGAGTCATCGTTATTGATGAACAAGGCGTTGTGGAGGCTTTGAAAGGTTGGCGTATTGATCTACCGATTTACGACAGTCGCGATAATGGGGCCATTTATTCGTTGGCGCTTCCTTATTATCCGAATCGGGGTGCTCAACGTTTTAGCGATGTGGTTTTAAATGGTCAGGTATTGCCTTCTAGCGCGCTGACTGATGTTAATGCGATGGCACAAAACGATCTTAATGAACGTCTGACTACAATGGTGATCCGTCAAGCTCTTCGCGTTTGGGCAAAAGATCGAATCCGAAAAGAGGCGGCGAAAAAAGGCGATGATGTGGGTAACATACTTTTCAATGTATGGAACACATTGACCGAGCAGCCGGATACGAGAAGTTGGCAAACATTACCAGCGCAAGTGAAAACGGCATCAAAAGTCGTGAAACCGGGAACACAAAGTTTAAACTTGGGTGATCAAACCTATCAGTTTGAAGTGCCTGCACAGCAGACTACATTGGTATGGGTATCTCGTCAGGGAACACACTCAACCGTGTGGCATAAACAGCTAGGGAGACTGTAATGAAAGCATGGCTTATTTGTTTAGCAATGGCTATTGGTTTAGTTGGATGCGCCGAAAACACGGCTGGTATTCGAATTGATGGTCAAACGCAAAAAGTATTTTTTAATGATAACGTTTTGGGTAGTCGCTTATTAGTTGACAACATCACCACCACTTACGTTGATGATCGTCCACGTGGAGTGGTGCAACTAAGCAGTAACTATAAAGGTGACCAGCACATTCTTTACCGCTTCTATTGGTATGACAATAATGGTTTAGAAGTGAATACCAAGCCTGGCCCATGGCGCAAAATGATTGTGCGAGGGTTTGAGCAAGTCACGTTATCTGAAGTTACTGTGAATCCAAATGGTACCAAATTCCGTGTTCAAATTAGAGAAGCACAAGACAATTAATCTTAACGGCTTTGCCGAAGCTGCCGCGCTAACGATGCGCTGGTATTGAAAAACTAAGGAACTCTCATGAAAAAAAGTATTATTGCTCTTTTAGGTCTTGCCGTCATTTTGGGTGGCTGTTCTAACAAAGTCTCTTACGGCGATGCGCAAGCAACAGAAACCACAACTATCGATTTTGGCTCAACAGATTTACAAAAAATCGCGGCTGAAATGGTGGATAGCATGATGATGTCGGGTTCTGTAGCAGCAATTACTCGTGATCAACGTCCTATCGTTTTTGTTGAGCGAATTAAGAACAAGACCAGTGAACACATTGACACTGAATCCATTACAGACACTATTTCTACTAAGATGTTGAACTCTGGTAAGTTCCGCTTTGTTGATATGGACCGTGTTGAGTCTGTGCGTGAACAGCTTAACTTCCAAAACACGGATGAGCTGGTTAACCAAAGCACAGCGATCCAATTTGGTAAAATGGTGGGTGCGCAATACATGCTTTACGGTAACCTATCTAGCATCGTCAAAAATGCAGGTAGCGATAAAGATGTATACTACAAGATGACCATGCGCCTAATGGACCTAGAAACAGGTTTGATTGAGTGGGCGGATGAAACGGAAATCCGTAAAGCGCAATCGAAGAGCTTATTCGGTCTTTAATCGATACTGATGGAGAAGTCATCAATGGCATGGTTTTCTTGGCAACAAGCAAAACAGTTAGATCCGAGTCTTAATGCTCTCGATGGCTTCTTTACTGAGCCTCCGGTAAAAGTTCAAACCGTTACCGGGGGGCTAACCAACCGTTGTTGGCGGTTGGAATCCTCTCAAGGCCTTGTATACATCTGGCGACCGACCAGTAATGTTTGCAAGGCTTTTTCAATTTCTCGCCACAATGAATATCAAGTTCTGAATGCTATCTCTTCATTAGAAATTGGTCCTAAGCCAGTGTTTATCCACGAGCAAGGTTTACTGGTGGAATGGATCGAAGGGCAAGCACTTTCGGATGTAGGGCTACCAGTAAGAGATTTATTATCCATTGCGGCGACCATTCATCAGCATCCGATCAGCGCGCTCCCTTTGGTTCCATTTTCTTATATTTCTCGCATCGATCATTATTGGCTTGAGCTTGATGGTCAGTATGCGGATACGGAATTTGAGGCTCTATACATGAAGTGGCGCACGGAACCGAGTGTAGTGCCGGTTCCACTAGCTCTTTGTCACTTTGACCTGGGGTGTTACAACCTCGTTCGGGGAGATAGTGGGGTGAAAGTCATTGATTGGGAGTATGCTGGTATTGCTGACCCTAGGCTTGATTTGACCTTGACTATTCAAGTTGCGGATGCGCCTGTGGAAGAGGCGGTGAAACAGTATTGCCAAATTCGAGGTATCGAAGATGCGTCTCTTTGGTTAAGTGGTGTACAGGCGTGGCAGCCAAGAACCCTAGTGATGGCGATGCTTTGGTATTTACTGGCCTATAAATTGTGGGGAGATGAGCAATACTTAAACAGTGCGTATGAGTTGAAAGGCTCATTGTGTATGGAAGATCACTGTTTTGAGAACTCGTGATATTTTCCCCTTTAACAGTAAGGAAATAGTGGTAGTTTTAATAAAAGTACCAGATACACACAGGGAGAGGTACACATGATTATTTACTTACACGGCTTTGACAGTACAAGCCCGGGTAACCACGAAAAAGTTCTTCAACTGCAGTTCATCGACGACGACGTTCGTTTTATTAATTACAGCACCCTTCACCCAAAGCACGACATGCAACACTTGTTAAAAGAGGTGTCTAAAGTTATCGATCAATCTGATGATCCAAACCCGTTAATCTGTGGGGTTGGTTTAGGTGGTTATTGGTCTGAACGAATTGGTTTTCTATGCGGTATCAAACAAGTGATGTTTAACCCGAACTTGCACCCAGAAAAAACGATGGCTGGTCGAATCGATCGCCCAGAAGAGTACGAAGATATCGCAACAAAATGTGTTGATCAGTTTCGAGCGAAAAATCAGGCGCACTGCTTGGTGATTTTATCCAAAGATGATGAAGTGCATGACAATGCGAAAACTGCAGCTGAGTTAGAAAAATACTATCAAATCATTTGGGACGAAACGCAGTCCCACAAGTTCAAAAAGATCTCTCACCATTTACAAGCGATGAAGGCATTTAAAAATACTTAAGAGTGTTTGAGTGTGAACAGTAAAGCGGCATTTTTTATCGGCTGCTTTGCTGCGACCCCCTCTTGTGAGTATGCCGAGTCACTTTCTCTTTAAAGGCCTCATTTTCTTGGTTTAGCGCTCAGAATATTGTGTTCTCCTTACCGTTTTCTTACTTCCATCCTATGTGGCACGAATACCTTGTTGTAGAGTAGTCGAAAAGTAGTCAATCCGTACTCGTCACACGGATTTTGGTTGCCTTCAAAGTACGTCTCTATATAATGAACCAGACTAAAATAATTTGATAAATATCAAAAAAAATTGAGAGCGAGTAATAAACTTGCCCAAAAATCTCTGGCGTCGTATGCGTACCAGACAAATATGCTGATTCCTAACAAGTTATTGATAGATAAAGAATAAAATTAGGCAGCAGTTTTTAATCCAAATAAATTGAGACACCTCTAAGAACCAAGAATTCATCGGTTGGATGTATGGCACAGCATGTCTGTGAACCATGCATCGAGCTGAACCCCATATATTCATTTTTGTAGAGGAAAATCATTGTGACACGCATTATCGTTGTAGGCGGCGGTGCTGGTGGTCTTGAGTTGGCAACTAAGCTTGGCCGAACTCTAGGTCGCAAGAACCGTGCGCAAATTACGCTAGTAGATCGTAAAGCGAGCCACTTGTGGAAGCCATTATTGCATGAAGTTGCAACTGGCTCTTTGGACGAAGGGGTGGATGCTCTGAGTTATCGAGCTCATGCAAAAAACCACAGCTTCGACTTCCAAATGGGTAGCCTTCAAGACATCGACCGCGAACGTAAAGTGATCACCTTAAGTGAGCTTAAAGATGAGCATGGTGAGCTTCTGATGCCAAGCCGCGAGCTAGAATACGACATTCTGGTCATGGCGATTGGTTCAACATCAAACGACTTCAACACTCCTGGCGTTCGTGAGAATTGTATTTTCCTAGACAGTCCAGAACAAGCGCACCGTTTCCGCACAGAAATGAACAATGAGTTCCTAAAACTGCACGCGAAAAACGGTAACGGTACGGTGGATATCGCGATTGTTGGTGCTGGTGCAACTGGCGTTGAACTATCAGCTGAGTTACATAATGCTGTTAAAGAGCTGCGCACTTACGGCTTTGGCGATCTTGACTCTAGCAAGTTGAACGTCAATCTGATTGAAGCAGGTGAGCGTATTTTACCAGCGTTACCTCCACGTATTTCTTCTGCTGCTCATCAGGAGCTGGTGAAGTTGGGCGTAAATGTACGCACGGCAACCATGGTGACTAAAGCTGAAAAAGATGGCCTCACCACGAAAGATGGTGAGAAGATCCCGGCACAAATCATGGTTTGGGCTGCGGGTATTAAAGCACCAGATTTTATTAAAGATATCGCTGGTTTAGAAACGAACCGTATCAACCAGCTGGTAGTGAAAAATACACTACAAACGACGCGTGATGATGACATTTTCGTTATTGGTGACTTAGCACAATGTACTCAGGCTGATGGTTCGTTTGTTCCACCACGTGCGCAAGCTGCGCACCAAATGGCAAGCCAAGCATTCAGCAACATCGTTGCGAAGATCAACGGACGCGAGCTGAAAGATTATGTGTATAAAGATCACGGCTCATTGGTGTCTCTAAGCCGTTTCTCTACCGTTGGTAGTTTGATGGGCAACCTAACCAAAGGGTCGATGATGGTAGAAGGCCGTATTGCACGTGTCGTTTATATCTCGTTATATCGAATGCACCTGATGGCGTTGCACGGCGTATTTAAAACCGGACTGATGATGCTTGTGGGCCGTATCAACCGAGTACTGCGTCCAAACCTTAAGCTTCACTAAGACGCCAAATTCACATCTACGCGGATTGCGCGGATGCTGTATCTTCGAAATATAAAAAGCCACCGCAAGTCGGTGGCTTTTTATTTATGTTAGATCTGCCGGTAAAAGTGAGTACACAACGCCATCCTTAGGCTTACCATGAAAAATAAACCGGTTTCTGGCGATGGTTTCTTTTTGTGCACCGACTGACTCAATTAAGGTTTGGCTTGCTTCGTTGTCGGGGTCACAGACAATTTCCAGTCGAGTTAAACTCAGCTTTGCAAAGCAGAATTCAGCCAAGGCTCTAACGGCTTCTTGAGCATAGCCCTGTCGTTGATAGCGGTCAGCAACCCAGTAGCCAATACTTGCCATATTAAACGTGTGATATAACTCGTTTACGGCGGCCATTCCTACTAGAGTGTTACTTTGTCGCTCATAGATACCGAAACCGAAAGCTTCTGTTTTTACCCAGTTAAGTCGGGTTGCCAACAGGAAGTCCTGTGCATCTTTCAACGTAACGTTTTGATTACACCAATCTAGCCACTGGTGTAGGGAAGGGGACTCTGCAAGCAAACGTTGTAGTAAGTGAGCTTCTTCAGAAGGGATGAGCTTGAGCGCTAAGCGGGGCGCAATGATTTCAAAATCTGGACTCATGAACTGATACGACTTCCATGTTGAGTGTAAGTAATTTGAAAACTGTCTATTTCATACTGTAACGCAGTTATTTTCCTTGCTCTGCGTTGGTTAGGAATAACTGAGGACATAACAGATAAAAACAAAGCGCAGCAAATGCTGCGCTTTGTTGAATCACTCGTGCTTATCGAACGCGACGAACTTGAATGATCATGCCCATCAATGGGTTGTCTAGGTAATGAGTCTCACTACTACGCATACGGCGTTTTTGAGCCATTCGGTAGCTCTTGAGGAACTTTTCTTCTGTTATTGTAGGGGAGATTTCCGCCAAGTTACCCACTTGAACATTACCATCGACCTCACCTAAATCATCCGCCAATTGCTCGGTTGATGTTGGTTCAAAACGCACTTCTCTAACACTTGGCTCGCGCAGGTCTAGTGTCGTTTCAGCGAATAGATAATGCTGCACGTAAATTTGGAATCGACCGTCTAGTTCATACAAAGGACCGTTGACTGTCTCCTCACTGTAACCGTCAGTGGAAAATGTCTGAGTACTGCCATTGATTGGACTACCATCTGCGTGATAAGAATCAGAGAAATCTCGTCCACCAACAATACGGAAAATTGGGGCGCTAGATTTGCCTCGGTCACCTTGACGCCATGCTACGTGTTTAAGCACTTTAAACCCAGCATGGTTGTTTAATGCCGCTTCTTGCGCATTCAGGCGGAAAGATGAGCGTGGCAGTAGTGTTACGCCTTTAGAGCGACGGTATGATTCACTCTCTAAGCTGCCGACATTTTCCATATCGATTTTTGGCAGTTGATTCGGCCAAGATTCAGTGGTGCTTTCAGCGTCGACTGCTCGCTTGAAAATGATCACTTCAATATCAAATTGACGCTGTGCCCAAGAAGGCATTGAGACACATAGAAGCAATAACGGGATCAGTATTCTCATTCGACTATTAGCTCGTTGGTAATAAATTCTGTTTAAAATCATTCAGTAAGTCTTGAACAAACTGAATGCGTTTACGTCGGTCCGCCAATGGTACGCTAAACTTGAACTTAGTTGGACCTTCCATTGCAAATTTTTGCGGCTGTGATTGCAGCAGTTTAACCAAATACGCTGGATTTATGTCAGCATCAGGGTAAAACTCGATAAATCCACCTTTATCATGGGCTTCTATCTTTTTCGCTTTTAGGCTACCAGCCGAAATTTTCAATTCTGAGACAGCAAGTAAGTTCTTCGTCGCGTCTGGAAGCAGTCCAAATCGATCGATAAGTTCCACTTTGAGCTCTGAGAGTTCTTCACCACTCGTAACGCTCGCAATACGTTTGTACATCGACAGTCGTGTATTCACATCCGGGATGTAATTGTCTGGCAAGAGCGCTGGGATTCGCATTTCAACTTCAGTTTGTTCACGAAGCAGCTCGTCCAAAGAAGGTTCTTTACCTTCTTTCAATGCTTGGACTGCTTGTTCCAGCATTTCCATGTACAGTGTAAAACCAACCGATTGAATTTGCCCACTTTGCTCGTCACCAAGCAGTTCACCAGCCCCACGGATTTCCAAGTCGTGAGTTGCTAGAGTAAAGCCTGCACCTAAGTCTTCCAGTGAAGCAATCGCATCAAGACGCTTGATAGCATCTTTGGTCATGGCTTTTGGATGTGGCGTTAATAAGTAAGCATAGGCTTGATGATGAGAGCGTCCAACACGGCCACGCAATTGGTGCAGTTGCGCTAAACCAAGGTTGTCTGCACGATCCATAATAATGGTATTCGCCGTTGGTACGTCGATACCGGTCTCGATGATCGTTGTACACACCAACACATTAAAGCGCTGGTGGTAGAAATCATTCATGATGCGCTCTAGTTCGCGCTCACGCATTTGACCATGTGCCACGGTAATTCGTGCTTCAGGAATCAGCTTTTGCAAGTCTTCCGCGGTTTTCTCGATAGTTTCTACCTGATTGTGCAGGAAGTAAACCTGACCACCACGCATGATTTCACGCAGTACCGCCTCACGGACCACAGATTCTTCTCTTTGACGAACAAAGGTTTTGATGGCTAAACGACGCGCTGGAGGTGTCGCGATGATCGACAGATCGCGCATGCCACTCATGGCCATATTCAGAGTACGTGGAATTGGTGTTGCGGTAAGGGTAAGAATATCCACATCCGCACGCATTGCTTTGACTTTTTCTTTTTGACGAACCCCGAAGCGGTGTTCCTCGTCAACGATCAACAAACCTAAATCTTTGAATTTAATGTCGCTTGAAAGCAGCTTATGCGTACCGACGACAATATCGACTTTACCATCTGCAACGTCTTGCAAAATGACTTTTTGTTCTTTGGCAGACTTAAAGCGAGACAGTACTTCAACTCGGATTGGTAAGTTGGCAAAACGGTCACGGAAGTTTTCGAAATGCTGCTGAGCAAGCAGGGTTGTCGGTACGAGTACGGCGACCTGTTTACTGTTATCCGTTGCGACAAATGCTGCGCGCATAGCGACTTCCGTTTTACCAAAGCCCACGTCACCACACACTAGACGATCCATCGCTTTTGCTTGGCACATGTCAGACAAGACGGCATTGATGGCCATCGCTTGGTCATCCGTTTCTTCAAATGGGAACGTTGCTTTAAACGTTGCGTATTGCCCACGATCTAGCTCAAATTTGAAGCCCGGTTTTAATTCTCGTTTAGCGTAAACATCCAGCAACTCAGCCGCGACATCACGCACTTTTTCTGCCGCTTTACGACGTGCTTTTGCCCAAGCCTCGCCACCCAATTTATGCAGTGGTGCACTTTCTTCAGCACCGCCTGAATAACGGCTAATAAGGTTTAGTGATGAAACTGGTACGTAGAGCTTGGCATCGTTTTGATACTCAAGGGTGACGTATTCCGTTTTCATGCCACCGGCTTCAAGTGTTTGTAAACCGATGTAGCGGCCAATACCGTGATCAATATGAACCACGGGTTGACCGGGTTTCAATTCCGCAAGGTGGCGAATAACGGTGTCACTGTTGACTGCTTTTTTATCTTTGCGGCGTCGCTGGATAACGCGGTCACCAAGTAGATCACTTTCACAGATCAGAGCGAAGTTCAGGTCTTCGTGAATGAAACCATGCTCTGCAGCGCCTAAGATCAAACTGAAGCGATCACCCGAATCTAGAGCTTGGTAAAGTGAGCCATGTACGACTGGGCGAACTTTGATGCCTTGCAACAGTTCCGTTAGTGCTTCACGACGACCTTCTGACTCTACCGAGAAAACAATTTTGCCGCTGAATTGCTCACTGAATTGACGAAGACGCGAAAGCGGTTCTTTATTTTGTTGCTGAACGCCAAGCTCGGCTAACGATTGTACTGGTAGGTTTTGACGACCAGCACGCTTAACCACTTTATCTAGGCTCAATTGAGCCATAGGGAGCTGTTTTAGTTGGCTGAAGAGTTCGTCTTTTTTCAGCCAAAGTTGTTCAGGAGTCAAAAGAGGACGTAGTGGATCAACTTTTTTCTGGTCGTACCGATATTCGACATCGGTTAAGAAAGTATCGACCGCAGATTCAATATCACCATATGTGATGATTTGAGAGTCTTCTGGCAAATATTCAAATAAAGTCTCGGTATGGTCAAAAAACAGTGGTTGCCAATACTCAATACCAGCGGGCCAAGTGCCTTTGGTCACTTGCATGTAGATCGACTCTGGCTCTCGGCGTGCTTCAAATTGGGTGCGCCAACGTGTACGAAAATCCTCAATCGCTTCTTTAGTGGTTGGGAATTCATGTGCAGGCAGCAATTGAATTTGCTGAATATCGTCGATAGAGCGTTGGTTCTCTGGATCAAACGTGCGAATGGTATCTATCTCATCATCAAAGAAGTCGATGCGATACGGGTCATCGCTGCCCATAGGAAAGAGATCCAGAATCGACCCACGGCTCGCGTATTCACCTGGCCCAAATACTTGGTCTACGTGGCGGTAGCCCGAATTTTCAAGTTGTACACGTAGTTTCTCAAGCGAGAGTTGATCGCCGGTTTTCACCATTAAGGTATGTTGCAATAGAAAATCACGTGGCGACTGTCGCTGCAGCACCGTACTGACTGGCACGATGGTAATGCCATTACGTTGGCTTGGCAGTTGGTATAGGCGCGCGATACGTTCAGAGATGATTTCTTGATGCGGAGAAAAGTTATCGTAAGGCAGCGTTTCCCAATCAGGGAACAGGCTTACTGTTTGGTCAGTGAATTGTTCAATCTCCGCTTGAAGCTTTAAAGCGATTTGCGGGTCAGGCACGACGAGTAGCGAGTGACTCGAATGCTGCTTGGCTAGCTCAGCAATAGCTAGAGGTAGAGCCGCGCCCGGTAAATTACCTAGCTGTTTTTTGTCGCCACGCTCAGAAGGATTGGTGACGGAAAGAATCGTTGCTTTTGTCATAGGAGTTATTTTTTATCTCGCTCCATCGAGCGCTGACGTAAAAGTTTTTGTTGTTGATATAGTGCCGCTTTTATGAGCAAATCTTGGTCAGATTCACGTAGCATCTTATATCTAAGAGTGATAATGAAATCTTGCTCTGAAGCATCACATTCTTCTACTTGAGCGTAACCGTAAATCGCTGCAGCAGGATGATCGAGAAACAGTTTAACACGAACGAGTTGTTGGGCAGATAGCGCTGTATCTGAACGGTAACTGAGTTGGCTGGCACCAAACTTCGTGGTTTGGTATCGAATGGAGGCATCATCTTGTTGTGAAAGCATAAAGCTCAACAAGAGGTTAAGTTTCGCGTTTTGCGTATCAAGCAAGTTAATCACATGCTTTAAATCTTTGTTTTTTAGCTCTAGACGTGCATTGTCTGCCAACATATCTAGATGGCTAAATTCGCTGGCAACAATAAACGGTGCTGGAATTTCGGAGACAAAGGTTTCTTCATCTGGCAAAGCAAAATCCGCACTCAACGTTTCGACGTTGATAGTGAGATTATGATGGACGGTAAAGTATTCTTGCTCTGTCATATAGTCGGTCCTTTTGCCAGCGAGCGCTCCCTGTTCACTCAACAAACAAAGAGAAGTAGGGCACTGATTATCGCTAACTGAATGAAGTTATCAAGTTTACCTGATTTGTCCTTGAACTTTTTGCCCTAAATACAGACTTATTGCATGTCGTTGACAAATTTAGCGATTCTCTTGTCTTCTTAATGAGAAGAGTAAGGTAAGATAATCCGCTAAAGCTTTATATCAAAACAACCAGTTGGTTTGTCTTATATGTATCATCCTATCTCATTATTTATTGGTTTGAGATATCTTCGGGGCCGCTCTGGAGATAGGTTCAGCCGATTTGTTTCTTATATGTCGACGGCGGGTATTACGATCGGTGTAATGGCGTTGGTGACGGTTCTTTCTGTGATGAACGGGTTTGAATCGCAGTTAAAAGAACGCATTTTAGGTGTGCTACCTCATGCCGTTGTTTCGCAACACGATGGAAAAACGCCTATGACCGAGTCTGCCCCTCCATTTGTTCAAGCGATGTCGAGTGAATCCGAGCCGGAACCTATCGTTAGAGGAGAGGCTGTTATTCAGAGTTCTGCACAGCTGACGGCTGGTTACCTCATCGGTATTGAACCTAAGAAAGGCGACCCGATTAGCAACTATTTGATTGCTGGGCGATTATCGTCACTTCAAGCGGGCGATTACAAGGTCTTTTTAGGTCATAGTTTGGCGCGCTCTCTAAAGGTATCAATGGGGGATAAAGTGCGCTTAATGGTGACCAACGCGACGCAGTTTACCCCACTTGGCCGTATTCCTAGCCAGCGCAATTTTACTGTCGCTGGTATTTTCAATACGGGATCGGACGTTGATGGTCAATTAATGATTGTTAACATGACGGACGCATCTAAGCTGATGCGTTTTCCGAAAGACACGGTTTCTGGTTGGCGTGTCTTTTTCTCTGATCCATTTATGGTGACGGATTTTGCTGATCAACCCATGCCTGACGGGTGGCAATGGAGTGATTGGCGCGAACAGCGTGGTGAGCTTTTCCAAGCGGTGAAAATGGAAAAGAACATGATGGGACTCATGCTAGGTCTGATAGTGGGCGTTGCTGCATTCAATATTATCTCCGCCTTAATCATGGTGGTGATGGAGAAGCAATCAGAAGTCGCAATATTGAAAACTCAAGGCATGACTCAATCTCAAGTGATGACCATTTTCATGGTGCAAGGTGCAAGCAGTGGTGTAATTGGCGCGATTGTTGGTGGTGCTGCGGGCGTGATCTTGTCACTTAACCTGAACGCTATTCTTGAATCTGCTGGTGTGGCGCTATTCAGTTTTGGTGGTCATCTACCCATCTTGATTGATTCACTGCAAATTCTTTTAGTGGTGGTGTTGGCGATTGCTCTTAGCCTTGCTGCTACGCTTTATCCTTCTTATCGAGCATCTTCTGTTAAACCTGCTGAGGCACTTCGCTATGAATAAGCTATTAGAATGTCGTGATATTCGTAAAGTCTACCGAGAGGGTTCGTTAGATACGGAAGTGTTGAAAGGCGTAAGTTTCGATATCGATAAAGGGGAGCTGGTTTCTATTGTTGGCTCTTCTGGTTCTGGGAAAAGTACCTTATTGCATATTTTAGGGGCGTTAGATGACGCAACTCATGGTGAAGTTGATTTTCTAGGGCAAAACCTATCAGCTTTAAGTTCGAATAAACAGGCGGCTTTACGCAACAAGCACCTTGGTTTTGTATACCAGTTCCATCACTTGTTAGCTGATTTTACTGCGCTTGAAAACGTGGCGATGCCACTGATGATTGGCGGCGCTAAAGTAGCGGATGCAAAACAGGCGGCTAAAGCGTTGTTAGATAAAGTTGGTTTGAGTCATCGGATGCAACACAGGCCTTCTGAGTTATCGGGCGGTGAGCGTCAGCGTGTTGCGATTGCGCGTGCATTGGTGAATAAACCTGATCTGGTCTTGGCTGATGAACCTACGGGGAACTTAGATCACAATACGGCACTGTCTATCTATGATTTGATGCGCGAGCTCAATAAAGAGTCAAACATTGCATTTTTGGTTGTCACGCATGACAAAGAGCTGGCAGCGAAAATGGATCGTCAAATGCACATGCAAGATGGTTTGCTCGTAGATCGTTTTGTGACTGATACTGCGTCTGCGGAGGGCTAATTTTGTTTTCATCTTTAGCATTGATGATTGGTGGTCGCTTTAGTCGAGCGAAAAAGCGCAACAAGATGGTGTCTTTCATTTCGCTTTCTTCAACGATTGGCATTGCGGTTGGTGTAGCCGTGATCATTATCGGTCTTTCTGCAATGAATGGCTTTGAGCGCGAGCTGCAATCGCGTGTGTTGTCAGTTATTCCACACGGCGAGTTGGAAGGTGTTAATGGACCGCTTCATAACTACACCAAAACGATGAATCAAGCCCTAAACCATGAACATGTTGTTGCGGCAGCACCGTACGTTCGTTTTACGGGCTTAGCAGAAAAAGGCAGTAAGCTAAAAGCGATAGAAGTTCGTGGCGTAGAGCCTACTTTCGAGCAAGCGGTGTCGAGCTTATCGAATTTTATCGACCAAGAAGCTTGGCAAAACTTTTATGCCGGTCAGCAGCAAGTGATCTTAGGCCGAGGTGTAGCAAACGAGCTAAACGTCGCCGTGGGGGATTACATTACGTTGATGATTCCGCAAGCAGGCGGCGCAAACAAAGTGCAGGCTCCCAAGCGTGTGCGCGTGAAGGTGTCAGGGTTCTTAACGTTGAATGGCCAAATAGACCACTCTTTAGCGTTAGTGCCATTAGCGGATGCTCAGCAGTACGCAAGGTTAGGGGAAGGGGTTACTGGCATTTCACTAAAAACTGACGATGTTCTCAATGCGCCTTCTATTGTTCGTGAGGTAGGTAGCATGGTGGATGTTTACGTGTATTTGAAAAGCTGGCAGCAAAAGTTTGGTTTTTTGTATCGCGATATACAACTCGTGCGCACTATTATGTACTTGGTGATGGTACTGGTGATTGGCGTGGCGTGTTTTAACATTGTGTCTACGCTGATGATGGCAGTGAAAGATCGAGCCGCAGAAATTGCAATTTTGCGAACTATGGGAGCAAAAGATAGCCTAATCAAACGTATCTTTGTTTGGCAAGGAGTCTTCTCTGGTGTATTTGGCAGTCTCGTAGGCAGTGTTATCGGTGTATTAGTAGCATTAAATCTAACCCCGTTAATAAAAGGGCTAGAAAGTTTAATTGGTCATCAGTTTTTATCGGGTGATATTTACTTCGTCGACTTCTTACCATCACAGTTACACTGGCCAGACGTAGCATTGGTGTCGGTGACGGCGATCGTTTTGAGTTTGCTTGCAACGTGGTATCCCGCTTCTCGCGCCGCGAAGTTAAATCCAGCAGCGGTGCTGAGTTCTAAATAACCAACCGTTTTACAATACGAGAAAAGCAAAAAGGACCGAATTCGGTCCTTTTTTGTATTTATCCAACTTGAGCGACATCGTGTTTCATTCTAACTGTTAGGTGTCCCTCATCTGATAGCGCAAATGCTGATTTTTATGCAGTAACGTCTTATCTTATTTTGCGTTTTTGCCAGCTCCGAACCACTGAGTAGCGCCAAAGTCCTCTAATGCCGAAGTAGCCAATAATCGCGGATATGACACCACAGATAGCACAGCCTAATAAGAATGGAGGGCCAATAGTGCTCATCTGTTGCATGATGAATTCCCACGAAAGTTCAAAGTGGAAAGGTTGCGGAGGAACATGCATCACTAAAGCGCCAAGCTTATACGCAAAATAAAATAACACAGGCATGGTGATGGGGTTGCTTATCCATACCAAAGCGACGGAGAGAGGTAAGTTGACGCCAAGCATGATTGCCAAACCTGCAGCCATGATCATTTGGCTTGGTAGCGGAACAAATGCCATAAATAACCCGACAGCAAAAGCCCCAGACGCCGAGCGACGATTTAAACACCACAAGTTCGGGTTGTATAACACATTGCCGAAGACCTTCAATGCTTTTTGGCGTTTGATCAATTCATGATCTGGCATGAAGCGTTTTATCAGCTTTCTAGGCATAGGACAGCATGACTCTCTCAGAAAAAAGTTGGACCTTGGCGTTATTTGTAGCGAGCGTAATTTCGTCAGCTTGGTGGCCGACAATACCAGATTGGCGTTGGTTGCTGCTGGGAATAATAACCACTGGCTCAATAATCAAATTACGTCGTGGCTTAATTAGCATAGGCGCAATTGCGGGCTTTATGGTTGTCATCGTCCACGGCAATGTATTGGAGTCTCAGAGACAAGCCCTTTTTCAAGCAGGGGAGAATATTACCATAATTGGTAAAGTTGACAGCCCTTTTACGCAAATAAGTCACGGATATGAAGGCATTGTGGCTCTAAAAAAGGTAAATTCTCAAACTCTGTTACCTTTTCTTAAACCTAAAATCCGTCTTATTACGCCTTTTCCACTCGATGTTAACAGTGAGTTTACGACATCTGTCTCGCTAAAGCCGATTACAGGCCTACGCAACGAAGCTGGTTTTGACGCCGAAAAGCACGCAATGGGTAAAAGTATTATCGCACGCGGTGTTGTTAACAAGGATGTTACCTGGATTATTCGTTCTACTACATCTTTGCGCCAAGCCATTATCGCTGATGTTTCGGAGGATGTGTCCTCCCTTCATCATTTCTCGTTAATAAATGCGTTAGTTTTTGCCGATCGCTCTTGGTTATCTAAGGAGGATTGGCAAGGACTCAGAGACAGTGGTTTACTGCACTTGGTCTCGATTTCGGGCTTACATATTGGTATGGCGTTCACTTTTGGGCTAGTGGTGGGCGGTGCCATTCGTTATACGTTACCTCAATACCAGCTATTGCCTAGCTTATGTGGGCTGATGTTTGCCGTTGCCTATGCTTGGTTAGCGGACTTCTCATTACCTACTACCCGCGCGGTGTCTGTATGTGTTATTTACGTCGTTCTCAAATATACCTTAGTGCACTGGGCTTCCTGGCGGGTACTTTTGCTCGCGGTAGCGCTACAACTGCTTGTTCAACCTTTTGCATCGTATAGCATGAGTTTTTGGTTATCGTATTTGTCAGTTTGCGCAGTGCTGTTTGCAATCAATTTGATTCGGCATCAAAACGGGGGCTGGAAGGCGAAGTTAAAAGTGTTATTGCTTACTCAATTGATGTTGAGTGCGTTAATCGTGCCTATTAGTGGCTATTACTTTTCTGGTTTCAGTTTGTCATCAATTGCATACAACTTGGCGTTTATTCCTTGGTTCGGATTTATCGTTGTGCCTTTGATGTTTCTGGCCCTGTTCTCATCTTTATTTCTTGAAATGATAGCAAAGTCTCTGTGGCAGTTGGTGGACTGGTCATTGCAGCCATTGAGCACGTCAATACAGTACGCGATAGGCTCCTGGCAACCCATTAGTATAGAAATGACAGGGTTGATTCTGGCGGGAATTGCTTGCTTGGTGTTTCAACGATTCATGTTTCAGTACGCGTGGTGTTTGTTACTTGGCATTGTAATTAGTATTAAGCTCACATCGGAATATGGTCAGCAACATTGGCGCATTGATGTATTAGATGTGGGCCATGGCCTTGCGGTGATTGTAGAAAAAGACGATAAAGTGTTGCTCTATGATACAGGTAAAGCATGGCAAAATGGCAGTATTGCGGAGCAGGTCGTCACTCCGGTCTTGCATCAACGAGGTTATGAAAGCATCGATACAATGATCCTCAGCCATTCCGACAATGACCATGCAGGAGGGCGCTTGTTCATTGAAGATGTCTTTTCGCCACAGCGCAAACTCAGTAGCCAAAACTTTATCGGATATGAGTCTTGTACTCGCGGCGATCATTGGAAATGGCAAGGGTTAAATATAGAAGTACTTTGGCCTCCTGCTCTTGTTCAACGTGCATATAATCCGCACTCCTGTGTACTACGTCTTACCGACCCTATTTCTACGTTTAGTATGCTTTTTACTGGTGATATTGAGACCATTAGCGAGTGGATCTTGCTCAGGGAGCCTGAAAAGTTAAAAAGTGATGTGATGTTGGTCCCTCATCATGGTAGTAAAAGTTCGTCGAATCCTCGCTTTATTGAAGCGGTAAACCCGAGTGTGGCCGTTGCTTCTTTGGCAAAAAATAATCAATGGGGAATGCCGGCAGAACATGTTGTTGCAGCATATCGCAAGCTTGACATTACTTGGCTTGATACTGGGGAATATGGTCAGGTAAGCTTCTCTATTCACCGTGATAATTGGCGCTCAGAAACCAAACGTAGCGATACATTTGAGCCTTGGTATAGGCAGATGCTGCGTAAGGGAGTAGAATGAGAGTCTTAATGTAAGAAAATAAAGCACTTCTATGTCGATAAATACTGATGAAACGACTTGGCAGACGTTTAAGCGTCTATGGCAATTTATTCGCCTTTACAAGTCAGGTCTTGTCGTTGCAGTCATTGCATTAGTTATTAATGCTATATCAGATACCTATATGATTTCCCTATTAAAACCATTACTAGATGAAGGTTTTGGGAACGCTGAATCTGATTTTCTACGCACGCTTCCATTGATTATTTTTGCCATGATGTTTGTCCGTGGCATAAGTGGATTTGTCTCCACATACTGTTTGAGCTGGGTATCCGGCAATGTGGTTATGCAAGTCCGCCGTATGGTATTCAATCACTTTATGCATATGCCTGTGTCTTACTTCGATAAGGAAAAGACGGGCAATTTATTGTCACGTATTACCTACGATTCAGAGCAAGTATCTGCGGCAACCAGCCAAGCGTTAGTGAGCATCGTTCGTGAAGGTGCGAGTATCATTGGCCTGTTAGTCCTGATGTTTTACAACAGCTGGCAGTTGTCGTTAGTGCTGTTTGCTGTTGCTCCCGTTGTCGCGTGGGGTATTGGTGTCGTTTCTAAACGTTTTAGAAAAATATCCAAAAATATGCAGACAATGATGGGCAACGTGACTGCGTCAGCAGAGCAGATGCTTAAAGGCCATAAAGTCGTGCTGAGCTACGGCGGCCAGGATATCGAGCGTCAACGATTTGAGAAGGTCAGCAACCAAATGCGTCAACAAAGCATGAAGTTGGTGACAGCTCAAGCAGCGGCTAACCCTATCATCCAAATGATTGCGTCACTTGCTATTGTTGCCGTTCTTTACTTAGCAAGTATTGACTCGATTAAAGAGCAACTGACTCCAGGTACATTTACCGTTGTCTTCTCTGCGATGTTTGGTTTGATGCGTCCGCTTAAAGCGCTTACTAACGTTACCTCTCAGTTCCAACGTGGTATGGCCGCGAGCCAAACGCTCTTTGCGTTGATTGACCTTGAGCCTGAGAAAAACGAAGGTAAGTTGACAGTTGAACGCGCAAATGGCGATGTTTCAGTTAAAAACGTAAGCTTTACTTATACTGGCGCAGAAAAGCCAGCATTGGAAAATGTCAGCTTCGATATTCCAAGAGGGAAGACCGTTGCGCTGGTTGGCCGTTCCGGTTCCGGTAAAAGTACCATCGCGAACTTGTTCAATCGTTTCTATGATGTTGATAGTGGCTCCATCACATTAGACGGACATGATATTCGTGAATACGAGTTAAAGAACTTGCGTCAGCAGTTTGCGCTAGTATCACAAAATGTTCATTTATTTAATGACACGATTGCAAACAATATTGCTTACGCAACGGATGGAAAATACGAGCGTAGTGATATCGAGAAAGCGGCAAAACTCGCGCATGCTATGGAATTCATCAGCAAAATGGATGATGGACTTGATACCATGATTGGTGAAAATGGCGCGAGTCTATCTGGCGGTCAACGTCAACGTGTCGCTATTGCACGTGCTCTATTGCGTGATGCACCGGTATTGATTCTTGATGAGGCGACCTCTGCTTTGGATACGGAATCCGAACGCGCTATCCAAGCTGCATTAGATGAGCTGCAGAAAGACAAAACGGTACTCGTGATTGCGCACCGCTTGTCAACTATCGAGAAAGCCGATGAGATTCTTGTGGTTGATGATGGCGCCATCATTGAGCGTGGCAACCATGCCGATCTTATTGCAAAAAATGGTGCGTATGCACAATTGCACCGTATTCAGTTTGGTGAATAGACGCGGTGGTTGAAAAAATCTGGTTTGAAAACCATCCAATAAAATACCTCTTGTGGCCGCTTTTGTGGCCACTGAGTGTATTATTTGGAGCAATAAGTAAGTCTAAGCGAAAGCAATATCAAACAGGCCGTAAGCAAGCCTACAACGCGCCTATCCCTGTTATTGTTGTCGGCAATATCACGGCTGGTGGTAATGGCAAAACACCAGTTGTGGTTTGGCTTGTTGAGCAACTGCAACAGCTTGGGCTTAAGCCAGGAGTCGTTTCTCGTGGCTATGGAGCAAAAGCGCCTGCCTATCCGTTAGTGCTAAAAGAAGATACGCCTGCGAAACATTGTGGTGATGAACCTAAGTTGATTCATCGCCGCACAGGAGCACCTGTTGCGGTAGACCCGGTGCGTTCAAATGCAGTGAAAGCACTGCTAGAGTCGGGTGTAGATATCATTATTACGGACGATGGGTTACAGCATTATGCGTTAGGCCGTGATATTGAGTTAGTGATTGTGGATGGGAATCGCCGATTTGGGAATGAAAGCCTCATTCCGCTTGGCCCACTTCGTGAAGGGGTCGAGCGTCTTGCTGAAGTCGACTTTATCATCACCAATGGTGGTCAAGCACATACGGGCGAAATCGCAATGACTTTAGCGCCATCTAAAGCCATTAACCTCAAGACTAAGCAACTTGTGGACGTTTCTGAATTAAAAGAGCTAGTGGCATTTGCAGGGATTGGGCATCCACCACGATTTTTTCATACACTAAACTCGATGAACGCAGATGTTAAAGTCACAAAAGGTTTTGCTGACCATCAAGACTTTAACCAACAAGAATTAGAAGCATTGGCTCAACAAGGAGCCAATGTGATTATGACCGAGAAAGATGCCGTCAAGTGCAGCCATTATGCGCAAGATAATTGGTGGTATCTGCCTGTATCTGCCCAGTTTGAACCAAACGATGCAGAGCAAATTTTAAATAGAATAAAAGAGGTTAAAGCGGCTTATGGATCACCGTCTGCTTGAGATTGTAGCTTGCCCTGTTTGCAAAGGTAAGCTGACGTACGATAAAGAGAATCAAGAGTTGATCTGCAAATTGGATCGCCTCGCTTACCCGATCAAAGAGGGTATTCCCGTTCTGCTCGAGCCTGAGGCTCGTACTATGAGTATGGATGAGGGACGCTAATGTCTTTTACGGTTGTCATTCCTTCGCGTTACGCATCGAGCCGCTTGCCTGGTAAACCGTTAGCGGATATTGGCGGTAAGCCTATGGTTCAGTGGGTTTACGAGCAAGCGCTACAAGCGGGTGCGGAAGATGTTATCGTGGCAACTGATGACGAGCGTGTTGCTGATGCTGTCTCGTCGTTTGGTGGTAAAGTCTGTATGACCTCTCCTAACCACGAATCAGGTACTGAACGCCTTGCTGAAGTTGTTGAAAAGATGGCTATTCCGGCAGACCACATTATTGTTAATGTGCAAGGGGACGAGCCTTTGATTCCACCGTCTATCATTCGTCAGGTTGCTGATAACTTATCGGGGTGTGACGCTCCGATGGCGACATTAGCCGTAGAAATAGACTCAGAAGAAGAAGTGTTCAATCCGAATGCAGTTAAAGTTGTGGCTAATGAGCAAGGCTATGCGATGTACTTTAGCCGAGCAACTATCCCTTGGGATCGCGATAACTTTGCCAAACAAGACAAAATCATTGCCAACCCATTAATGCGTCATATTGGTATTTATGCTTATCGAGCTGGTTTCATTAATACGTATGTAAATTGGGCTCCGAGCGCATTGGAGCAGATCGAGTGCCTTGAGCAACTACGAGTGCTTTGGTACGGTGAAAAAATTCATGTAGCGGTAGCGAAAGAAGCGCCAGCAGCCGGCGTTGATACGCCAGAAGATCTAGAGGCGGTGCGCGCTATTGTGGCGAAGCAAGCATAACCAAAGGTCACATTGAATTAAGAACGAGAAAGGCTCCTGAATTAGGAGCCTTTTTGTTGCTTATATCCAAGTATTAGTTAGATGTTTGTGTCATATTGGTTTCGTTTAGGGCAGGTCGCTAAGACTTCTCGGTGACCTGTGTCTTTTACTTCTTGCAGAATGACATCAAATCCCCACAATCGGTATACGTGTTTCAGAACTTCTTCGTAACTGTCATCAAGCGGGATTCGGTTATGAGGTACGTATTGCAACGTGAGTGAGCGGTCCCCACGAACATCGACATTAAATACCTGAATGTTTGGCTCAAGGTTAGATAAGTTGTACTGAGCGGCTAAGGTTTCTCTAATGCGTTTATAACCCATCTCATCGTGTATCGCGGCGACTTCAATAAAGTTTTTGTGGTCATCATCGTTGATCGCAAACAGCTTGAAATCACGCATTAATTTCGGAGAAAGGTATTGGCTAATGAAGCTTTCATCTTTGAAATTATGCATCGCGAAATGTACCGCATCTAACCAATCCGTTCCTGCCAAGTCCGGAAACCACTCCTTGTCCTCATCGGTTGGTTCTTCACAGATACGTTTAATATCTCGGAACATAGCAAAGCCCAAGGCGTATGGATTAATACCATTAAAGTAAGGGCTATTATAAGGCGGTTGAGCTACCACACTGGTATGGCTATGTAAGAACTCTAGTATGAACTTTTCGGATACCAAGCCCTCATCGTAAAGATGATTGAGAATGGTGTAATGCCAGAATGTTGCCCAGCCTTCGTTCATGACTTGCGTTTGTTTTTGCGGATAAAAATACTGACTGATTTTGCGTACAATCCGCACGACTTCACGTTGCCACGGCTCTAGTAGCGGGGCATGCTTTTCGAAAAAGTAGAGCAAGTTTTCCTGAGGCTCGCTTGGGAACCGCTCTTTAAGATCTTCCTCTTTGGTTTTGGCTCTCGGTACTGTGCGCCACAATTCATTCACTTGAGACTGTAAGTATGCCTCGCGTTCTTCTTGTCGCGCTTTCTCTTCGGTAATGGAGATTTTTTCTGGTCGCTTGTAACGATCCACACCAAAGTTCATTAAGGCGTGGCAGGAGTCGAGCAGTTTTTCCACTTCCTGTACTCCATATCGCTCCTCACATTCAGCTAAATACTTTTTGGCAAACAGTAAATAATCGATGATGGAGCTAGCGTCCGTCCAGGTTTGGAACAGATAATTACCTTTGAAGAAAGAGTTGTGTCCGTAACAAGCGTGAGCAATCACCAGCGCTTGCATTGTCACGGTGTTTTCTTCCATCAAATAGGCGATACACGGATTGGAGTTAATGACAATCTCGTAGGCTAACCCCATTTGACCATGCTTATAGTTCTGCTCCGTTTGGATGAACTTCTTACCAAACGACCAGTGGTTGTAATTGATGGGCATACCAATACTTGAGTAGGCATCCATCATTTGTTCGGAAGTAATCACTTCTATCTGGTTAGGGTAAGTGTCTAGGCGATAGTGTTGTGCGACACGCTTAATCTCTTTGTGGTAGCGTTCCAACAGCTCAAATGTCCAATCCGGTCCATCTGGCAGCATTTTACTATTACGCTTCTTAGGCGCCTCTCCTGAGAGGTTTTTCGTTGCGGTACTCATCGCTAGCCTCCTTACGCCGTTTCTTTTTGGAATAGTTCACGGAAGACTGGGAAAATATCCTCCACAGAGCGAATGTTTTTCATTGCGAAGTTCGGAAATTCATCGGTGAGCTTTTCGTACTCATGCCATAGAGTTTGGTGCGAGCGTCGCGTAATTTCTATGTAGGAGTAGTACTGACAGTTTGGCAGTAGTTTGTTCACTAATAGATCGCGGCATCTTGGCGAGTCATCTGCCCAGTTATCGCCATCAGATGCTTGCGCAGCATAAATGTTCCATTGTCCAATTGGATAGCGCTCTTTTACGATTTCGTCCATCAGTTTCAATGCGCTGGATACAATGGTGCCCCCGGTCTCTTGCGAGTAGAAGAACTCGTGCTCGTCCACTTCTTTCGCTTGGGTGTGGTGGCGAATAAAGACAACGTCTACATTCTCGTAAGTACGAGTTAAGAACAGGTATAACAGAACGTAAAAACGTTTTGCGATGTCTTTCGTTGCTTGATCCATCGAGCCCGATACGTCCATCAAACAAAACATCACAGCTTGACTAGATGGTACAGGGCGTTTTTCATAGTTTTTAAAGCGTAAGTCGAAGGTGTCAATAAATGGAACCCCCTCAATTTTCTTACGCAGCTCTTCAATTTCAGCCTTCAAGCGGTTCTCTTCAAACTGCTGAGCGGGTTCAATGTTTTTGATACGAGCAAGTTCATCTTCTAGCTCTTTGAGAAGACGTTTCTTACCTGCGGTCATTGCCGTACGTCGTGCAAGAGATTGTTGTAGCGAACGTACAACCGCAATGTTTGAAGGGATACCAGCAGTTTGAAAGCCTGCGCGGTGCGTTTTCCATTCAGTAATTTTGGCAATTTGGTTTTTTTCTAGATTAGGCAGCTCGAGATCTTCGAACAAAATATCGAGGTACTCATCTTTTGATATTTGGAATACAAATTCGTCTTGGCCTTCTCCATCTGGACTGGCATTGCCTTCTCCCGAGCCACCACCTTGACCGCCACCTTTGGGACGCTCAATTTTATCACCAGTAATGAATTGGTCATTGCCGGGATGAACTCGTTCGCGAACACCACCTTTGCCTTGATGAAAGATCGGTTCATTGATGTCTTTGTGAGGGATAGAGACGTCTTCGCCCGTTTCCGTATTCGTAATCGAGCGTCGATTCACTGCGTCTGCTACCGACTCTTTTATTTGCTCTTTGTGGCGCTTCAAGAAGCGCTGTCGATTAACAGCGCTCTTGTTCTTGCCATTGAGCCTTCGGTCTATAAATTGCGCCATGAAATAGCCCTCTTCATGTTTCACAAGCGACCTAACTCAATACTGGGTTAGGATGACTTACGTACTCGTAGGTACCACTCAGAAAGTAGGCGAACCTGTTTCTCGGTATAGCCTTTTTCCATCATGCGAGCGACAAAGTCGTCATGCTTCTTCTGATCTTCAGAAGAGGTTTTCGCATTAAATGAGATAACCGGAAGTAGCTCTTCGGTATTGGAGAACATTTTCTTCTCGATTACTGTGCGCAGTTTTTCGTAGCTGGTCCAAACCGGGTTTTGACCATTGTTATTCGCTTTCGCACGAAGCACAAAGTTAACGATTTCGTTTCGGAAATCTTTCGGGTTAGAAATACCAGCGGTTTTCTCGATCTTCTCTAGCTCAGCGTTGAGTGAAGATCGATCAAATAGCTGACCAGTTTCTGGATCTCGGTACTCTTGGTCTTGAATCCAGAAGTCTGCGTAGGTGACATAGCGGTCGAAGATGTTCTGACCGTATTCAGAGTAAGACTCGAGATAAGCGGTCTGAATCTCTTTACCAATAAATTCAACGTAGCGAGGCACTAGGTAGCCTTTCAAGAACTCAAGATATTTCTCTGCCGTTTCAGCAGGGAACTGTTCACGTTCAACCTGTTGTTCAATCACATAGAACAGGTGTACAGGGTTGGCTGCCACCTCGGTTTGGTCGAAGTTAAATACGCGTGACAAAATCTTAAAGGCGAAACGTGTAGAGAGACCATTCATGCCTTCATCAACACCCGCATAATCACGATACTCTTGATAGCTTTTTGCCTTCGGATCGGTGTCTTTGAGTGTTTCACCATCGTAGACGCGCATTTTTGAGAAAATGGATGAGTTTTCAGGCTCTTTCAGGCGTGAAAGAATACTGAATTGCGCTAGAGTTTCGAGCGTGCTTGGAGAGCAAGGAGCCTGAGACAGCTCACTGTTTTCAAGCAGTTTTTGGTAGATTTTCACTTCTTCGGATACGCGGAGACAGTAAGGTACTTTTACAATGTACACACGGTCGAGGAAGGCTTCGTTATTTTTGTTGTTACGGAAAGTCTGCCACTCAGATTCGTTCGAGTGAGCCAAAATCATGCCGTCGAATGGAATCGCAGATAGACCTTCAGTACCGTTGAAGTTGCCTTCTTGCGTTGCCGTCAATAGTGGGTGAAGTACTTTGATCGGCGCTTTGAACATCTCAACGAATTCCATTAAACCTTGGTTTGCTTTGCACAGCGCACCGGAGTAGCTGTAGGCATCTGGGTCGTCTTGCGAATAATGTTCGAGTTTACGGATATCGACTTTACCAACCAGTGATGAAATATCTTGGTTGTTTTCATCCCCAGGTTCTGTTTTAGCAATACCGATCTGATCGAGAATTGAAGGGCGAACTTTCACTACCTTAAATTTAGTGATATCGCCGCCAAATTCATGAAGGCGCTTAGCGGCCCATGGCGACATAATCGAGCGAAGATAACGTTGCTCGATGCCATATTCTTTTTTCAAAATATCGCCGTCTTCCGTGGCTTTGAATAGACAGAATGGATGGTCATTCACTGGGCTACGTTCGCCATTAGCAGTAAGAACATAGATAGGCATCTGTTCCATCAAAGCCTTAAGTTTTTCAGCAAGTGAGGACTTACCACCGCCGACAGGACCGAGTAGGTAAAGGATCTGCTTACGTTCCTCTAAACCTTGCGCCGCGTGTTTTAGGTAAGACACAATTTGCTCTATGGCATCTTCCATACCATAAAAATCTTTAAAGGTTTCATAACGAGAGATAACACGATTCGAGAAGATGCGGCTTAATCTCGGGTCTTTTGCCGTATCAATTATCTCTGGTTCACCGATCGCCATCAGTAGGCGTTCTGCTGCATTAGCATAAGCGCTTTTGTCATCCTTACACAGGGCTAGAAACTCCTGTAACGACATCTCTTCATCTTTTGCAGCTTCATATCTTGATTGATAGTGGTCGAAAATACTCATGTCGCTTTCCCCTTTAATAGTCAGTCTACCGACGAACGTTGATTCAGGCTTTCCCACCTATTGTTATGCTCCTTGTTGTTTGAATATACGTCCTGTTATCACATTTGGTTCGTACAGAATGTAAGATTGGCGACACCAAAGACTTTGCTTTATGGACAGTTTTTTCATTACAACGGTGAGCGGTGGGTATGAATCTTTCAATCACAGCCTTTCTCTACTTAAGCCTAGTCGGGGATTTGCAATTTTGCTTAACAATTATGAATTTATTGCAAAAGTGACATTTGAATCACTCTTTCACTGAAGATGAATTTATGTCGTGAATAGGTGCAATAGAAATCAGATATTTGGCAAAGACAGAAGAGTCTCAGTGATTCATTGCTCTACATCGCACAAGGGAAGCGTAAGAAGGTGAAAAAGCAGCGGTAAGGTTGTGACAGGGCAAATAAAAAAGGAAAGCGAGTGCTTTCCTTTTCGTAGACGAATAGTTTATGCGCTGAAGATTTGTGCAAGCTCGTTTTCGCATAAATGGTACTGACGAGGGCAGTTGCGCCAAGTTTGTAGCATACGACGGTATTTATCCAGCATTGGCATTTGGCTGTTAAAGTGATGGTCTGCTTTATCAAATTGAGGGTACAGACCTTCAGAATCAATAAGGAAGCGTACGTAATGGACTTGTTGGGCCTCTGAAGCAATATCAAACCCAAGGAACTGCAAGCGGCGCTGATCCACTTTGTTACGATCTTCGGTATCGAGCATGTTGTAAGATTCTTGCATCGCGTGATACATCTCCATAACGTCGATGATCTCACGACACTCCGCTTCTGAGAGACAGCCGAAATCTTTATTCAACTCACGCATTTGTAGCTCATAGCCACGTTCAACGATCGTTTGTAAGCGTTTGTATTTGGCCGCATTACTTGGATCAAGTTGAGACATAAGGTTGTATTGGTTTGATAGAATCAAACGTTGAGCGTTTGACATTTCCATGATGACCTCACTAGATATCTAATACATTTTTAATGTGCTTAGGTTAACGCTTAAGACATGAGTGAAACATGATCTCAACACATATTTAATACTAAAAAATGGCAAGAACTGTCACTTTTGACCAGTTTAAAAACACTTATTTATGGTAATGATTGTATATGTAGTCTCGGTCTGAAAATACTCTTAGCCACTCTGGTTTGAATACGGTTAAAACCGCCAGTGACATACCATTTAATAGACCCTCAGGGAAGGCAAGCAACGGTACAAAAATAAAGTAGTTATGTTGAATGGTTTCCCAATCGTAATGACCAACCGATAAATGGTAAAAGGAGTTAATCAGCAGATGCAGGCTTCCTGTTATCGCGCCGTTGAAAAAACCTGCAACGAAGATGAACACAAAAATGTTTCTTGGCAAGTAGTGATAACTCAAAAGAAAGACGAGGTAACTAATGAAGATAGGAAGCAGGGCAGACAATACTAAAGACGTGGGTAACTGCAACAACGACACATCATGTAGCAGGTGGTTGACCAGCATTGCGGGGATACTGATTAGAAAGGCCATACGCCAACCATACATCATCGTCAGCGTTGTTAGCGCGAGAAAATGAATCTGTAGTCCTTCTTTTACGCCTGCTTGGGTTGCCCATAAGATGCTGAAAAAAAAGAGTGTTGCGAAAACGAGGTGCTGAAATGCTTTTTCCTTTTCAAGCTTGGGCCAAACGACTTTTTTCCAATCTGGTAGACAGTAGGCGAGCACTATCCAAAGTATGACAACCAGAGAGCCCAAGTTAAACCAATCCATGTTACTTCCTTCCTATGCGATCATGACGCAATCATTTCTATTGTTCTTTTTATACCTAAATCAACTCATAGAGATTCATTGAAGGTACTTAGGTATAGTTAAAAAAATACCAGCAATATGCTGGTATTTTAAAGAGGTTAGTTTTGCTGTTCACTTAGTATTTTACGTTATCGTTGTACTGCGCAAGAATGGATTGAATCTCGTCCATGGTTTCTTTCGGTGGAGGGTTTACCCCTTCGAGTGGGTATTCTAAGCCCAATGCTTCCCATTTATGGGCACCCAATTTGTGATAAGGAAGTAACTCGATCTTTTCGATGTTATCCATATCTTTAATAAACTCACCAAGCATGTGTGCTGCTTCAGGATCATCCGTGTAACCTGGCACGACTACATAGCGAATCCAAGTTTTCTTTCCGATTTTTTGCAAGTAACGAGCAAAGTCCAATGTACGTCGGTTCGATACGCCGATGAGATCTTGGTGCACTTCATCTTTCATGTGCTTGATATCAAGCATTACTAAGTCTGTTGCATCCAGTACTTCATCGATAACATCAGTGTGTTTACGAACATAACCGTTCGTATCTAGACACGTATGAATACCTTCTGCCTTAGCTGCGCGGAAAAAGTCTCGTACAAATTCAGGCTGAAGCATCGCTTCGCCGCCAGAACAAGTAACGCCACCACCTGATGCATTCATGAAGTGGCGGTAACTTTTCGCTTCGGAAATGATCTCTTCAACCGTAACTTCTTTGCCATCATGCGTATCCCATGTATCGCGATTGTGGCAATACTTACAGCGCATCAAACAACCTTGCAAGAAGACGATAAAACGAATACCAGGTCCGTCTACGGTACCACATGACTCAAATGAGTGAATACGACCAGTTGTTGACATCTTTTGCTCTCATTACTAGTAAATTCTAGCTGTTATTTTATTACAAAAAGCAGGGTTAAAACAGCTTTGTCGGTACTAAAGGCAAGGTTATGTGAAGAAAGAAAATAGATAGACCAATCTAAATAAATGCTTGATCACAGGGTTGGTTAATACCAAACGAGAGAACTTGCCTTGTATTTAGATTGGTACGGATACAGGGATAAGTCAGCTTTTAGAAAAAGGCGAACACAGAGAAGGAGCCTGTCCCATAAACATCAGTTTGGGATTCTTCATAATCTGGCGTTTTTATCGTAAAGGTTAGGCTTGCACCGTAATTTTGGTTATACCAAGTTGCACCCGCTACGGCGCTTGCTTGCCAATTTTGCAGTGTGACGTCGTATGGCGCGGATGGCTCAGGAATACCAGGGCGATCGCCTTCGATGGTCATGTCATTGAAACGGTAACGACCTTCAAACCCCGTAAATAAGAACCAGCTTGAAGTATCCTGTGCGAGCATACTCGCTGAGAACGGGCTCTCAACACTAATATTGGCGGCTCCGATGCTGCTTGCTAGGTTTGTACCCCAACGAAACATGACGCCTTGAGAGACATCACTACGGAAGTTACCTGCATTGATGTCGTTAATGTTGGTGATTTCCCATTGCGTTTTTTGTTCTTCGCTGCGCATCAATTTATTAAATACGCGGTAGCCAAGGCTAAACGCCACTTTCTCGTCGATCTGGTAATCCCAACCTTGTGGGTCAGTCGAGCCTGTTATGCCGTGAACGATTTCTTGCGCTTTTTCTGAAAGCGAACTTTCACCTGTTGCACCGATGGTGAAGTTGTAGCGGACGGCCTTATCATCAGTCAAAGAAAGATAGTTGATCTCAGTATGTAGATAACCCGCATATGGGCGATCATTGACCAGTGGATAATCCGCTTCAATGTCGCTCGGAGTCCACATTTTGTGGCCAAGAACCAACTCTATTTTATCGATATTGGCGTGTTCTGAGTCAGCCAGACTCAGCCATTTCCATTGGCTTTCTTGTTTCAGTTGGCCTGTTGCGTAGGAAAGAAAAATACCATTTGTGTAGTCTTGGTCGACGCCGAAAATACCATCATTGTCGAGTGTAAAAGAGACCGTAGACTTAGTGGATGCCATCGCAACTGGAGAAAGAAGAGTAAGAACAATTAATTTACTGAGTTTCATATACTTTATTTACTAACTTTTTTCGCATCATACGTAAGAATGTGGGCAAAATCTTTCGTAATATCACAACTTTCATTCAAGAAATAAAAAAAGGCTGATGCTTAGAAGCATCAGCCTTTGTTGTATCACTAAAACGTTATTTCATTAAAGTCTTATAGAGACTCTGTGAATGTACGTGCGATTACGTCAGCTTGTTGCTCTGCAGTTAGAGAGTTAAAGCGAACAGCGTAACCAGATACACGGATTGTTAGCTGAGGGTATTTCTCTGGGTGCTTAACGGCGTCTTCTAGAGTTTCGCGGTTAAGAACGTTCACGTTTAGGTGTTGACCACCTTCGATACCCGCTTCGTGGTGGAAGTAACCATCCATCAGACCAGCAAGGTTAGCGCGTTGTGAACCCTCATCTTTACCTAGTGCATTAGGTACGATAGAGAATGTGTAAGAGATACCATCTTGTGCGTCAGCAAACGGCAGTTTTGCAACTGAAGTTAGTGATGCTACGGCACCTTTCTCATCGCGACCGTGCATTGGGTTAGCACCTGGAGCAAATGGAGCACCAGCACGACGACCGTCAGGTGTGTTACCAGTTTTCTTACCGTAAACCACGTTTGAAGTGATAGTAAGAATTGACTGAGTAGGGATTGCATCACGGTAAGTCTTAAGCTTACGGATTTTGCCCATAAATACAGAAACAAGTTCACATGCGATATCATCAACGCGTGGGTCGTTGTTACCAAATTTAGGGTAATCACCTTCGATTTCGAAGTCGATTGCTAGACCGTCTTCGTCACGGATTGGCTTAACTTTTGCGTATTTGATTGCAGACAGAGAGTCAGCCGCAACAGATAGACCAGCAATACCACAAGCCATAGTACGTTTAACGTCACGGTCATGTAGAGCCATTAGTGCCGCTTCGTAGCTGTACTTGTCGTGCATGAAGTGGATAGCGTTTAGTGCAGTCACGTACTGCTTCGCTAGCCAATCCATGAAGTGGTCCATTTTCTCCCACAACTCATCGTAGTTCAGTACATCGCCTTCGATCTTCGGCATTTGTGGACCAACTTGGATTTTTAGCTTCTCATCCACACCACCGTTGATGGTGTAAAGCATAGTTTTCGCAAGGTTAGCACGAGCACCAAAGAACTGCATTTGCTTACCAACAACCATTGGAGATACACAACAAGCGATTGCGTAGTCGTCAGAGTTCATGTCTGGACGCATTAGGTCGTCGTTTTCGTACTGGATTGAAGAAGTATCGATAGACACTTTCGCACAGAACTTCTTGAAGCCTTCAGGTAGTTGCTCAGACCAAAGAACAGTGATGTTTGGCTCTGGAGAAGGACCCATTGTGTATAGTGAGTTTAGGAAACGGAAGTTTGTACGAGTAACTAGCGTACGACCGTCAAGACCCATACCACCCATAGACTCAGTTGCCCAGATAGGGTCGCCAGAGAATAGATCATCGTACTCAGGAGTACGTAGGAAACGAACCATACGTAGTTTCATTACGAAGTGGTCGATCATTTCCTGAGCTTGTTCTTCTGTGATGCGGCCAGCAGCGATATCGCGCTCGATGAAGATGTCTAGGAACGTAGAAGTACGGCCTAGAGACATTGCCGCGCCGTTTTGAGATTTAACAGCAGCTAGGTAACCGAAGTAAGTCCACTGGATAGCTTCTTGTGCAGTTTCAGCAGGACGAGAAATGTCACAACCGTATTTTGCAGCCATTTCTTTGATTTGACCTAGAGCACGGTGTTGCTCTGCGATCTCTTCACGAAGCTGCATTGTCATTTGTAGGTCTTCGCCGTTCTCGAAACGCTCTTGTAGAGAAGAGAACTGTGCGAATTTATCCTTCATTAGGAAATCAATACCGTATAGAGCAACACGACGGTAGTCACCGATGATACGACCACGACCGTATGCATCAGGAAGACCAGTCAATACGCCAGACTTACGACACGCCATGATTTGTGGAGTGTAGATGTCGAAAACGCCTTGGTTGTGAGTTTTACGGTATTCTGTGTAGATTTTCTTAACTTGTGGGTCAAGCTCGCGGTTGTAGGCTTTGCATGAACCTTCAACCATACGGATACCACCGTTAGGGATGATCGCACGTTTTAGAGGAGCGTCAGTTTGAAGACCTACGATAGTTTCTAGGTCTTTTTCGATGTAGCCTGCATCGTGAGCAGTGATGGTAGAGATAACTGAAGTATCAAAATCAACAGGAGCGTGAGTCGCGTTCTCTTGTTTGATGCCTTCCATTACCTTAGCCCAAAGCTTGTTAGTCGCTTCAGTACCTTCAGAAACTAGGAAAGATTCGTCGCCTTCGTACGGAGTGTAGTTCTTCTGAATGAAATCACGAACGTTTACTTCGTTTTGCCAGTCGCCTGCAGCAAAACCTTCCCAAGCTTTAGCAAATTGCTCTGCCATGACATACCTACCTTTTTAGTAGAAAAAAATACGTACTGCTTCGCCGTTGAGCCAGCTATCCCCAAGTTAAAGAGGGGAACAGTACACTCTTATGAATAACAATATTTATAGTCTTAAATTTAAATGTTCGAGTTACAAAACTATAAATATTGTCACTAGTTTTAACGTTTCTCTTTTTAAGCAACAGTTAGAGGTTAAACTAAAATTTTTTTGCAAACCTTAAACTAAATCAATAAATCCTCAAAAATCTCGATAAAAATGGGGTAGCGACTAGCGCTACCCACACATTTTCTGAACTGTCAGCTTTACAGCCAAGCTTGGATGCCATATTGGCCTTCAAGCATACCAACTGCAAGCATAGCAACTAAACAGATAATAAGTACGCTTACTGGGATCACAATCTTGTCTACAAACGACAAGCGAGACGCGCGCTCTTTATCACCAATTAAGCCGTTGTTATCTAAAAGCATAGTTAGTGCCCAAGCTAGAACAGGGTTAACGACTGCTGAACCAAAGATACAGATGCCTGCTGCTTGTGAATCTTTTGAGTCTTTCACCATCTGCATGCCTGCTTCAAGTAGTGGTAGAGAGACACCAACGAGAAGAGCAACGCGCATAACTGGTGGCCATACAGCAACATCCATAGGGAAACCAAGGATTGCAACAATAATACATAGAGAACCTAGTAAGATTGCACCGCCAGGAATAGGGCGCTTCGCGATTGCTGCTGGGATCATGTAAGTCCCCCAAGATGATGTGATGTTACCACCACCGACAGCGGTACCGACCATTTGGCGCACAGAACACATTGTCATTGTGTCATCAACGTCCATCAGTACTTTTTCACTCTTACGTGGGTAGTTCATTTCTTGGAAGATGCGGTGACCCAAGAAGTCAGGAGACCACATTGCTACAGCAAGAATTGCGAATGGTAGAGAAGCAATGAAGTGTTCCATATTAGGAAGACCAAGCATCCAACCTTCTTCTGTTGAACCCCACCAGTAGATTGGGTTTAGGTTTGGAAGACCCGTCTCGGTTACGAATTTAATATCGAAGCCTGCGCCAAGAACAAGTGCGATTGCAAGGCCAGTGAAGGCACAAACAGGGATTGCTAGCCAGCGTTTGTTCACTTTAGCAAGGAACGCGTATAGGCCAATAGTAACCGCAAGAACGATTAGACCGATGTAACCCATGCTACCTGCGGCAACTGTGTCGGATTGCAAACCAACAGCCCAAGCTTGAATGGAATTAATTTGGCTCATCGTTCCGGTTAAACCCAAGAAGATGAGAAGGCCACCAGCCGTACCTTCAGATGTGAGGTTAACCAGTTTTGAACCACCTTTTAACAGGCTCAGAATTAAACCAAACACACCAATGAGAATTGCCAATGCAAGAGGGTGAGCACCAGCAAGCGCGATGGTACCAATAAGAGGGATCATTGGGCCGTGGTTACCTGCTAGGTTGGCTTTAGGGTTAATAAAGCCAGAAGCAAGTACACAGAAAAGAAGTGCAGGGATGAGCATCTCTACACGGGCAACTTCGATGGCGAAATCTTTGCCCAGGTTAACATGGTCCCATGCGGCAGTTAGGCCTTCAGCCCAAGACATCATTACCGCAGAGTACATCGCGATAATACCAATCGTACCGGCAAGTGCTGGAACAAGATCTTCAAGTTCAAAACGGAAGTCACGACCTGGCAAGTTTAAGCCGAAACGACGCGGCTTCATAATTTGTAGTTCGTGGTCTAGGTAGTCTGAACGGCTTGCGAACTCAGATGCTGGACGATGAAGCTCACGGTAGCTCTTGGTCTCGATATCTGAATCAGAGTGCGTTTTGTTAACTGCGTCTGACATAGATTCCTCATATATTTAAAAGTTATGAATTCTTCATTCAATTGTGTTAATCCGCATCCTGCGGCACGCTTATGCTAGCTATTATTAGATTTGTTACACGTCGACATTGTGCCTAAGCATAGCTAATAACTTATTGTGTTGAGGCACAAAAAAATCCTCATCTTTTGGCAGGAGTCTAGCAAGATAGCCATTTAGGGTGATTGATTTAGATCACTTTAAGAATGGTTGTGAAATAAAACTACAGAAAGTTTCTGGCATGCGAATGAGATGGTGAAATCTTGTGTAATTTCATTACACAAGTTGCATAAAATTAGAATTTGTTGCTCTTATCGTTCTGGGATGCAGGGTAAATATCAATATTCATGATGATTATATAAAGCTGGCTTTATTCTTGCTTTCTACAGGGCAAAGACGATTTTTTGGCTAATCATTGCCGCTCAGTTTAGGAAAAAGACATGAAACAGCTTAAAGTACTGCCACTAGTGGCAATCATCTCAGGGTTAATGGTCGGTTGTGGTGGCGGTGGCGGTGGCGGTGGTAGTTCCACACCAAGAACTACATTCACTTTTACTTTTGCAGCTCCAAATGTCATTAGTGAAACAAATGCACAAAAAGACAGCTGTACTATTTACGACCGTAGAGTAGATGGCAATGGCATCGAGCAGGTATTGACCTATCAACCAGCCGTAAGTGCACAGCTAACAGGAGGTAAGGTTGTCGGTTTCTATTCAGACAAGAATGGTGTCCGTCAAGGCGACTTTATCTACCCATCAGGCACTACTTTGAAATTTGTTCTAGAAGACATTCCTGAGGACGGCTATTTTACTTATCAGTTGCTTGATGCTTCTGGAACCGTATTTACGGCAAACAGCTTCAGTCGAGACTTTTTAAAGGACAATAACCTTAGAAACTCAACGTTCTCAATGAATCGAGAGGCGGTGTCTGCTTGTAATAAAAATGGCAACTTCCGTAAGGCTACCCGAACTGACCTTAAATATGAAGCAACGGAGGCTGGTGGCTTAGAGTACAACTTCATATCTCAAATTGCGAAAGAGTCTAAGCCTACCTATTCTATTGATTCTTTAGATGTAAGAGCAATTGGTTCGAAGATGGAGTCGACAGTCGTGCTGCAATATGCAGACGCAGCGAAAACAGAACTGCACCAGTATGGTATTCGCGATTGGTCGAGTGAATCACCATTGCCATTGGTTGGCATGAATGGTTCTTCTCCAATCTTGAACCCAACATCTTTCAAATATGACACTTTAGACATCAGTGTACTTGTTGGTGATTACAACTACGAAGTTGCAGAGCTACCTATGTCAACGACGAAGTTCTACCACCCGCTTGAGCCAAAAACGGAAACTTGGACTTACAGTGTTGCAGCTGAAAAACCTATCAATGGTTGGACGGTAGCGCTGAACCAAAAGATGTATCAGGACGCAAATTGGGATATCTCAATTGATCCAAGCGCTTACTACAACCTAAATGCTCTGCCTGCGTCGCATGTGGTGAGAGGTTCAACTATTGATACTGGTTTTGCTTTCACTGACCAAGATAAAGGCTTTAGCCGCCTTGCATATCGTGCAGAGTCTAACTCTGGAACACTACACCGAGTAACACACAAGGTATTTACAACTTTAGAGAGTGATGTCGTTGTTCCGGAGTTGTTCTACTACACATTCGATGACAGTGTGAAACAAGATTTGAAAGTTTCTTCTACAAGTGATTACTCACAATCTATTGTCGTGGAGTCTGCTGAAGCAAACCTAAATAGCTATGACTTTGTTTCTCTTTTCTCTCATGGTGATGTGACCGATCTTAAAGTGGATCACGATGGTCTTGTGATCAGTGAAGTTGATTCTGAGAAGGTCAATACGAATGCTCAGAAATCTGATTTTATGGTATTGGTTAAGTAGCGTCTTAACACTTTTGTAAATTTATTAAGCCCCTTCTAAAGGGGCTTTTTTATATTTAATATTCAGCTTTTGAAGAATAAGTTGCTATATATTGCATATTAATTTGGCTATCGTATCTTTCTATTCGAATTATTTAGGTTAATAATTTGTTGCAAGTTTCAGGGTGTGGTGCTAATTTGTTCCGAATTAGAGAGGGCGGAGTCCCTTAATTGCAGTGACAAAAACACAGGGAGTAGAGCGCATGAATGATGTACCAGCGCTAGATATAAAAGACCTGCACAAAACATTTGGACAAAATGAAGTTCTCAAGGGAATTTCTCTTGCCGCGCACAAAGGAGATGTCATCTCCATCATTGGCTCTTCCGGTTCTGGTAAGAGTACCTTTCTTAGATGTATCAACTTGCTAGAAACGCCTACCGCAGGCGAAATTTGGGTGAATGGTGAATTAATCCAAATGAAGAACAACCGAGCAGGGGAATCCGTTCCTGCTAATGAAAAGCAAGTGCAACGTATTCGCTCACGTCTAGCGATGGTGTTCCAAGGTTTCAACTTATGGTCACACCTGACAGTACTAGAAAACGTGATTGAAGCCCCTGTTCATGTTCTAGGCGTACCAAAAGCCCAAGCGATTGAAAACGCAGAAGTCTTGCTTAAGAAAGTAGGCCTATATGAGCGTAAAGACTATTATCCTGGACACTTATCTGGCGGTCAGCAGCAACGTGCCGCTATTGCCCGTGCGCTAGCAGTTGACCCTGAAGTGATGTTGTTTGACGAGCCAACCTCGGCGCTTGACCCAGAACTCGTTGGGGAAGTATTAGGGGTAATGAGAGATTTGGCAGATGAAGGACGAACCATGCTGGTGGTCACGCACGAAATGGCGTTTGCGCGAGACGTATCAAACCATGTGATGTTCTTGCATCAAGGCTTAGTGGAAGAACAGGGAAATCCAGCTAAGCTATTTACAAACCCGGATTCAGAACGATTACAGCAGTTTATCTCATCCATTTACTAATATTTTTAGGCGGCAGACTATTGCCTCCTAAGCCAGCACAACAAACAAAACGAAATAAAATAGCAATCACAGGAGTATGGAAATGAAAAAGTGGTTATTAGCAGCAACGATCGCTGCAACGGCAGTATCTGGTGTCGCTCAAGCGAAAGAATGGAAAACAGTTCGCTTCGGCATTGAAGGTGCTTACCCTCCGTTTAGCTGGACAGAAACGGATGGTTCGCTGAAAGGCTTCGACGTAGACATGGCCAACGCGCTTTGTGAAGAAATGCAAGTGAAATGTAAGATTGTCGCGCAAGATTGGGATGGCATCATTCCTTCTCTATTAGCGCGTAAGTACGACGCAATCATCGCTGCGATGTCTATTACTGAAGAACGTAAGAAGAAAGTCGATTTCACTGGCAAATACGCACTGATTCCAAACAAATTTATTGCCAAGAAGGGTGCGAATCTGGATTTTGACAACCTAGATGGCAAGAAAATCGCCGTTCAACGTGCAACAACACACGACAAATATCTGACAGATAACTATGGCGATAAAGTAGAGATTGTTCGTTACGGTTCTTTTGATGAGGCTTACCTAGATTTAGCCAATGGTCGTGTTGCCGCTGTATTGGGAGACGCCTCTGCTCTAGAAGAAGGTGTGCTTAATAAAGCGGGCGGCGACGCGTACGAGTTTGTTGGTCCGTCATTGACCGATCCTAAGTGGTTCGGTGAAGGTTTTGGTATTGCCGTGCGTAAACAAGATAAAGATCTAACGAAGAAATTGGACGCGGCGATAATTTCACTACGTGAGAAAGGTGTTTATCAAGAAATTGCTGGTAAATACTTTAACTACGATGTGTACGGTGAATAAACCGTAATTAAGCGACCGTTGGCTTGTTCCTAGAAGTAGTCAACGGTCGATTTTTTGAGTTTAGGGATTAGGAACTCACCTATGCTAGATTTACAAGGATACGAAGCTTCGATTTTAAAAGGGGCTTTAGTAACGATAGAAGTTGCAGTGCTTTCACTCCTTCTTGCCGTGATCTTAGGTATGCTTGGCGCATTAGCTAAGTTAGCGCCTTACAAATGGGCAAGGGCGATTGCCACTCTTTACACCACCGTCATTCGCGGCATTCCTGATTTGGTTCTGATGATGCTGATTTTCTTTGGTGGACAAATACTTTTAAACAATAGCCTGTACTCCATTAACGAAACGCTCAATGAGTGGTTTGCTTCGAGTGATCCAAACCATGAATGGACGTCTTACTTACCCGACTATATTGATGTCAGCCCATTTATTGCAGGTGTACTCACGATTGGTTTTATCTTTGGTGCCTACATGGCGGAGACTTTTCGCGGAGCGATCATGGCGGTGGACAAAGGTGAACTAGAAGCGGCGAAAGCTTATGGTATGAGCTCAGCCTTATCGTTTAGAAGAATCTTACTGCCTCAGATGATTCGTCATGCATTACCTGGATTTGGTAATAACTGGTTAGTGTTACTCAAGACCACAGCGTTAGTTTCCATCATCGGCCTGGATGACATGGTGAGAATGAGCTCGTTGGCGGCAGGTACGACGAAAATGCCGTTTACCTTTTACATGGCTGTCGCGCTCATCTTTCTATTTTTTACCAGCGTTTCGACCGGGCTACTCAAGCTTGTTGAGCGTAAGTTCAGTATTCATGCGAGGTAAGTTATGGATTTTTCTTTGATTATTGAAAGCTTCCCAACTTATCTTCAGGGACTTTGGACGACAGTTTGGCTGGTAGGATTAGCGTTGGTTATCGGTTTGTGTGTCTCGATTCCATTAGCCGTGGCACGTAATAGTACGAATTATGCCTTTAGCTTACCTTCTTGGGGATTCATTTACTTTTTCCGTGGAACACCGTTGTTGGTCCAGTTGTATTTGATTTATTACGGTATGGATCAGTTCTTTCCTGTGAAAGATACCTTGTGGGAAAACGCCTGGTTTTGTGCTTTAGTCGCTTTTATTCTTAATACGTCGGCTTATACAGCAGAAATTATTCGTGGTGCGATTAATGGCTTGCCCAAAGGTGAAGTAGAAGCTGCCAAAGCGTATGGGATGAGTAAGTTTATGACATACAGACGTATTATCTTGCCTAGTGCACTGCGTCGAGCATTACCAGCTTATTCAAACGAAGTGATTTTCATGCTGCACGGTAGTGCGGTCGCGGGTATCGTTACCATTATGGATCTAACTGGCGCTGCGCGCTTAGTTAACTCACGTTACTATGCGCCATTTGAATCTTTCCTAACGGCGGGGCTGTTCTACATGGCACTGACGTTTATGATCTTGTGGTGCTTTAAAGTGGCAGAGAAACGCTTCTTGGCATACCTACGTCCTTTAAGTTAATAATTAATGTCAGCAATGGTATCGGAATGGGTACCATTGCTTTTTGATGATTTTGTTATCTTCATTCCTATTTTCCCTACCGATACAAAAGACTATTTCTTTTTATTCATGTGCTTACATTAACATTTGATAAACTCATTGTTTAGTAAGTAAAAATGAAAAAAACAATTCTATCGTTGGGCCTTGCCGCCGTTACCACTGGATGTGGTGGAGGAGAGGGAGAGTCGCAATCTAATGCTCAAGTAAAACCAACGCCAGCTCCAGTTCAACAAGCTCTGGAAACTGGTAATGCACTGCTCGTTTCTGACCCGAACGATTTCATTCGAGAAAGTCGGCAAGTTGTGGAAGGGCACAAGAAACAGTCGAATACGATCAAATCTGCAATTGCGAAAAACCTTTCTGGCCTTTATTGGGATCCAACCCATGATGCAGCGATCTTGGCACCTCAGTATGGGTTCAACGACACGATCTTGATGACCAACAAGGCCATGGCTAGCGGTTATAAAGATCAAGCGTTGTCAATTGGCGTTGCTGGAGAAAAAGCTAATGGTCAACGTTATGCGCTATTAGGTAGTAACCCATTTAGAACGGCACAACGCTTTCCCGAGTCTTCGAATGCAGCGATGACTCAATGGCTAAGCAACCTGGTCACTTGGTTGTCAGGCGGAACTACTTCAAACGTTGTCATCGCGCAAATGGATCAGTCTTATTACTTCCCTGATGAGCAAGCGACTCGGAATTGGCTGAAAGACAATGTTTCACAAGAGTTGGCGTTTAACGAGGCCAACCTATGCGATGGTTCGAAGCTACTTAGCTGCTTGCAAACCAATACTCCAAACTTATTGATCTTGTCACAGCATCTGCAATCTGGCGACACCAACCAACAAGTACTCGATGCTCTGGCATACGCTGAGCAAGCCCAAATTCCTGTTCTATACCTGCATTGGGATGGAGGACTAACTGAACTTGGCCGAGACATTTTGGAAAAATTCCATGTTGATTATGTGGGAGATAACTATTGGCGTAAGTTAGGCTTGGTTGATTGGGCGCCTTCATCACTCATGAACTTCGTGCCAGACTCTGTTGCTACGCAACAAGCGCTGTTGTCTCGTTTTGAATCTCAAAACTTCAATGTTGACTTGTCACAGTGTGATGACAAATCTTGTCCTGACACTGCGAATATGGAAAGTCAATTTTATGCAGGGGCAAACAGTATTCGCCATCGGTTGCAAAAGCTTGATGAACAAAAAGTAGATTTGTTTAATCAAGATGGCTACCAATACGAAAAACTCATGGTATTGCTGGCTGATCACTATCGTCAAACGGTTGTGTTCCCAATGGACAAACAATCAACCCAAACGACCGAATTCCTAAAGTCGTATTTTGCCGATTACGTACAATACAACAGCCGAAGTGTGAACCCAAAACAACCAAATATGGGGAACTTCAGCCGTAGTGAGTTTAGCACTGAAGTAAAGAGAATCAGCGCAACGATTAATATGGAATCAAAGCGTAACTTCCGCTCTGCTGGTGTGTATGCGCTTCCTGGGGAGACCTTTACGGTCACGCGCAATGACAGTAATGAAGTGACGACTAAAATTGTCATCAACAGTTTAAGAAGTGGCGCAACTCATGAGTTCAGCAAAGATGGATACACGCGACCAAAGATGCTGACTTCTTTCGCCTATGAGGTGAAGCCGGGTGAAACCATCACGCTGACTTCACCTTATGGCGGGCCTATCCAGGTTCACTTTAACAATAATGATGTACCAGTAGCTCTAACATTTAGCCATGTAGCGCAGCACCCTGTATGGAGAAGTGAAAAGGATAACGATGCGTTTATTCAGGAGCTTGAAGCGAATTTGTTCGATTGGGCTGAACTGATCACCCCTGGGTTTGAAGTGCACTCAAAGCGTGACAAGATGTTAGAGTCGGTCAACGATGAAATGTGGTCGACACCAGCTGAAATGGCGCTGGCGACAGAAGAGTATGTTCATAACTACCCACATGTCTTGGCTGGTTTCCAAGGGCCGGGTATCGATGAGGTTCCGGAAATTATCCAGTATGCCAAAAATCAAGGTTGGGAAATCGCCAATATTGATATGGTGAAGCATATGAACGCTGACCAAGCGACGTGTGGTTACGGCTGTTCTGGTAACCCATACGATGCTTACTGGTCATTCAGCCCACTCGGTCACGGTGATTTACATGAGCTTGGTCATGGCTTGGAAAAAGGTCGATTCCGATTTGCTGGTTGGGAAGGGCATTCAACGACTAATTACTACTCGTATTACAGTAAGTCTCGTTTCTTCCAGAATACGGGGAAAGTTTCAACTTGCCAAAGTTTGGATTTCAAAGGCCAGTTTGAATTATTGCAAGCAAGCCGAACTCAAGCGGATCCAAACGTTTACATGGCAGCGCAAAATCAAACTGGTTGGAGTTGGGGAGCTCGCGTTTACATTCAAATGATGATGGCGACGCAGCATGAAGGTGTACTGCAAAATGGTTGGCATTTATTGGCGCGATTGCACCTGATTGAACGTGAGTTTAACCGCTTGAAATCGGATGATGCGCTTTGGAATGAGAGACGATTGAGTATTGGTTTCGCCAACTACTCTCGTGAAGAGGCAAATAGCATCTCAAACAATGACTGGTTGCTTATTGCTCTGAGCTACATCTCTCAGCGAGACATGACGAGCTATTTAGATATGTGGGGCTTCTCGTTCACAGAAAAAGCGAAACAGCAGGTTGTGGCGCTGAATCTACCACCGATGCCTCTCACTTACTTTGCAAGCAGCAATACCGGCTACTGTCTGAACGAATTTGCTCAAACGCCAGTCAGTGTTGATGGTCAAACGGTTTGGCCGCTGAACTAGCTGAGTAGAAAGTAACTTGCATGAAAAAGGGAGACAGAGTCTCCCTTTTTCATGGGTTAAGCTTAGCGTTGAGTCCCGCTTATTGCTCAGTTATGTATTACTTGAACGTCGACCAAATTGGAGCGTGGTCTGAAGGTTTTTCAATACCGCGCAATTCATAATCGATACCCGACTCAATACATTTTTGCGCGAGAGAAGGGGTCGCCAAAATGACATCAATTCGTAGACCTCGGTTATCATCAAACCCGCGAGAGCGATAATCAAACCACGAGAATTGATCGTTCACTTCTGGATATAGCTTGCGGAAGGTGTCCTCAAAGCCCCAATCTAGCAAGGTTTTCAGCCATTCGCGTTCTTCCGGTTGGAATGAACATTTACCTGTTTTTAGCCAACGCTTACGGTTTGGTTCGCCGATACCGATATCTGCATCAATAGGGCTAATGTTGATGTCACCCATAACAATCAATTGCTCGTCACTATTGTGATGATCGTTTAGGTAGGTCATCAGATCTTTATAAAACTGACGTTTGTATGGGAATTTTGTTTCGTGGCTGATGTTATCCCCTTGAGGGAAGTAGCCGTTTAGCACCGTGACCTTTTCGCCGTTTTCATTTAAAAACGTTGCCATGATCATGCGCTTTTGGTGCTCTTCGTTATCCGTCGGGAACCCTTTTTGTACGTGTAGAGGTTCGTGCTTACAAAGCATTGCGACGCCGTAATGCGCTTTTTGACCATGGAAATACACTTTGTAGCCCATGGCTTCGACAGCTTCAATCGGGAATGCTTCATCGTGAACTTTAATTTCCTGAAGGCCAATCACATCTGGTTGGTGTTTGTCGATTAGCGCTTGGAGTTGGTGCAGTCGCGCACGTAGTCCATTGATGTTAAAGCTGATTACTTTCATTGTTTATCCTTTTTGAGGGCGTACTTTTTTATGAATAGTATCATTGTGCAAGAGCGCTGAAAACGAGTCTCGGTGAAAGGAGCGAAACGTTGGGCTACTTTGCTTTTAATTTGTTTTCTAAGTCGTTTTGCACGATCTTCAAAGCGTTAAGCGCAACTTCTGGATCTATCTCATTGCTCTCAAGTAAATAGATCAAATCGACAGCCAATTTGATCTCTTCAGGTGCGTCATCTAAAGGCGAGGTTGGTTGATCGGCCATTATTGGTGTTTTTCCCTATGTGTAATTTGGTTCTCTAGTTTCAGAAGCGCTGCCTCACAACGAGCCAAACGTTGCTCGGTCGCTAGTAACACTTTCTGAGCCTCGGCACGCATAAAACTAGGAGCGGTTTCGACAGCACGTTCTTTTTCTAACACCATTTCGCGCAAGCGTCTTGCCCACTCTTGGTGTTGAGCGAGTTCCTGGTAAAGCACGTTAATAGGCTTGCGGAAATGGCTGCTATGTTTGATCTCATTCTTGCGAATTTTGGTGGTAGAAATCTCGCGTTGAATCGCACCGATTTGCGCTACTAACCGTTCAGTGAGGTACTCAGCACGCAAAGCGGTGAGCTTACCTTCATTTTGCTCACGCACAATCGCATCCAGCGTGGCTTTTGCTTCTTTTACGCAAGGAGTAAGTAAGCGAGAGCGACAACCAAATAAGCGCTCATCAAAAAGCGGAACATGGTGTTCGCCTCTTTGACGGTCAAGAACAGCGGCTTGCTTCGCCATTTGTTCTAGGTTTTCCTGGAGTTGAGAAATGTTCATGACAAACCTACAAACCATGCGTCATAAGCCAATTTTATGGCCAGTATACTGACGACAGTAACAAATACAGGGCGAATGAATTTAGAACCAAACCGAATGGCGGAATGCGCGCCAACAAAAGCGCCAGCCATTAAACATACCCCCATTGTTAAGCCTAGCACCCAGTTGATATGACCGAGGACTGCAAACGTAATCAAAGAGGTAAAGTTGCTGGTAAAGTTCATTGCTTTTGCTAAGCCAGAGGCGAGCAAGATATTCAGCCGATACAGAGCCATTGAACTGACCGTCCAAAAAGCCCCAGTTCCAGGCCCTGCGAGCCCGTCATAGAACCCTATGGATAATCCTTGCATGTACTGTTTTCTATGAAGTTTTGGGCAAGGCTCGGGAATTGGACTTTGATGAGGAGAGTGTGGTGTTTTATGGAAGACGGTGTATAACGCCGCCGCTAAAATAACAAGGGGTAACCCTTTTTCTAGCCAATCCGTGCTAATCGCGTCCACAAGTAGGGTACCTAATGTTGCTCCGACAAGCGTCGCAACAAATGCTCTTCCCCAACATTGAGGCTTGAATAAACGTTTCTTGTAGTACGTAAATGCCGCAGTAGAAGAGGCAAAGGTAGCCGCAAGTTTATTGGTGCCTAGTGCAATATGGGGCGGCAAGCCCAACGATAGTAGAGCAGGTACGGTTAGCATGCCACCACCACCGGCAACTGCATCAATAAATCCAGCGACAAAAGCGACAAGCGCCAACACCAACAGCATAGTTGGCTCAATCATTTCCATAAATGGTGATTCTTCTAATATTCTATTTTACGTTTAAATGGAGGTAGTGAGTCGATTAAGGCTTGTCCGTATCGCTTAGTGACTAGGCGTCGATCAAGAATCGTTACTCTACCAGAATCTCTCTCTTTACGCAGTAAGCGACCTACGCTCTGGATCAGCTTTTTGCTTGCGTCAGGTACAGTTATTTGCATAAACGGGTTCCCACCTTTTTTCTCGATATATTCGGAGTGAGCCTGTTCGACAGGAGAGGTTGGAACACCAAATGGAATTTTTGTAATCACCAAGTTTTCAAGTAATTCGCCAGGTAAATCTAGCCCCTCAGAGAAACTGCCAGTACCAAATAAGATGCTGGTTTTATTTGATTCTATTAGCTTTTTATGTTTTTTTAGAATTTCTTGACGTGAGCTTTCACCTTGAACTTGCAACGCCCAGCCTTTTTTTATGAACTCCGAAGACAGCGCCTTCGCAACTTGGTTCATCTGCCAATAGGATGAGAATAATACTAAGTTGGCTTTCTTGTCTTCCAAGTACTTAGGCAATATCTCAATAAGATATTCAGTAAATTGAGGCGCTGGTGGTTCATATTTCATCGCAGGGATGAGCAATTCTGCCTGGTTTTGGTAATCGAATGGTGACGCAAGCGCTAAAAACTGTGTGCCTGACTCTGGTTTTCCATCAATACCAACCTGATGGCAAAAGTAATGGAAGGAGTTTAATGCACGCATCGTTGCGGAAACTAAAATGGCGCCAATGCACCTGCTCCAAATTTGTTGGTCGAGTTGCCATCCAATTTCAAGCGGAGAAACACTCACAATGAAATCACCCTCGCGATCGGGGTGGGTTTCTAACCAGCGAGCTAAAGGCGCACCTTTTTCACGAGTTGGCTCAGCCATCAAGTGCCAGACTTGCGCTAGGTTTTCTAACCTTTGAATGTAGAAGCCGAGCTCTGCAAGCGCTGGTTCAGCCAATCTTGTCGCAAGCTCCCCATCTTTTACTCTTTCCGCAATAAGGTCGGCAATTTTTGCCACACTTTGATTTGCTTTTTTACTGAACTGCTTTAACTCTTTGGATTGGTTCTCTAGCCATTCTGGTAGTTCACCGTGCTCAAAGCGGTAGATACTCTCTTCAAACTGAGCTGGATCGAACTGTTTAGGCAGTTGAGTCAGTGCTGGTATCAAGTTCTGAACCGCGTCTTGAAGGTCGTTGCGAAATCGAGCTACGCGCTTCTCGTCTGCGAGCGATGAAAACTTGCTAATCGACAGATTTAACTTCTCAAGCCATGCTGCCGCACCTTTTAAGCTCGCAGATGCTGAAGCATGATCGCGGGCAACATGAGGCAAGTGATGTGCCTCGTCAAAGACGTATATCGTGTTTTCTGGCTCAGGTAAGATTACTCCGCCCCCCAAGTCTGCGTCTGCCATGACGAGAGAGTGGTTCGCAATGATGACATCATTCTTATCCAACTCTGAGCGCGCTTTTTGGAATGGGCAGCCGCGATGGCCGGGTAAGCTGTTATTACAACTGTGTTTATCACTAACAATCAGTTGCCATAGCTTATCATCAATGGTTTTAGGCCAAGAATCACGGTCACCGTCCCACTTACCTTGCGCAAGAGAGCGATGCATTGTTTCCAACAGCTCTATATCTCTTTGCTTAGGCTTGGTTTCGAACATGGCTAACTGACCACCATCAGCGCCACAAGCTGAAGCAAGTTTTTCTGCACAACAATATCGTTGACGGCCTTTTGCCAAAATAAAAGAAAACTCTCGGTCAGTAATCCGACGAAAAAGAGGGAGGTCTTTATTTATGAGCTGTTCTTGCAGAGCTACGGTCGCCGTTGAGATAACCACTTTTCTATTGTTATGTACAGCCACGGGGATGGCAGCCATTAGATAGGAGAGCGACTTACCAATTCCAGTCCCTGCTTCTGCAACCAGTATTCGGTTAGATTTGTGGTACTGACCGCACAGCGTTTTTGCAATCTCTGCAACAAGGTAGTTTTGTGCTCTTCTAGGTACAAAGTTATCAAGTTGATCTTGCAGGTTTTGATAGCTATTACGAATCGATTTTTGAATTTTACTGGTCAGCATACGGGCCTCAAATGCGTTGGAGGCGAATAGTAGCACACATCACTAGTTGTACAGTAGTTCACAAAACGGAATGCTTTTATGAGGAATGTAGATCTTCTTCACAAAAAAATATTGAACCTTATCTAAATGAAATTAATTTCATTATATGAAAAATATAAAACTCCAAATATGATATTTGTATGGTTTTTTATTCTATATATTTTGTTTTTTAGTATTTTTTTGGGTTTAAAATCTCATTGTTAATGGTTTTATAAATTATGAAAAATCAAGAGGATTGATTAGATGTTCGTCGAATAAATAAAGATAAACTTTTCAAGTTGTTGTTTTTAAATGTTATTTTTGTTTTTTTACATTGGTATTTAGAAAATTTGACAGCCAGAATAATCTTTTGCACTCTTAGCTCCAGATTTTGAGAAGGCGCTGTATAACGTTTTGTTAACGCTCTATCTCAAACATATAAAAAAAGGGAACCGGACAAGGATATCCCGAACTAAGAAAAGGCAGTGGATTAATTATGAAAAAAACTCTATTAGCACTAGCTGTAGTTGCGTCTGCAACTTCAGTGAACGCAGCTGAAGTATTCAAATCTGAAGAAGGTTCTGTAGATTTCTACGGTCAGCTACGTCCAACTCTTCTATTCCTAGACAGCACAGACCACACTGCAGAGCTAAACACTAGCTCTTCTCGTATGGGTGTAAATGGTGTTTACGTTGTAAACGACAACCTAAAAGTTCTAGGTGAAGTTGAAATCGGTGTTGCTCTAGGTGACAACTACGGTGCAGGTGCTGATTCAAGCGAGCGTACTGATGACTCAGTATACGTACGCCGTCACATCTTTGGCTTCGACATGGGCGATATGGGTACACTTCGTTTTGGTAAAGAAGGTACTTGGGCTGATGACATCTACGGAGCTGATTACTCATACTTCTTCGGTGGTTCTGCACTTCTTTACGGACACGCGTGGAACAACTCTTCTCAAATTAAATACGCTTACGAAAATGACGCATTCTGGCTAAAAGCTGGTTACGCGCTAGGTGAGAAAGATCAAAACGAAGAAATCCGCGAAGTATTCGTAGGTAAGTCTTTCAATGACCTATCTGTACACGCTGGCGTTCTTTCTTCTGAGAACAAGATTGCTTCTAAAGGTAACAACACTGAAAACCTATCTTTCGAAGTAACTGCTGAATACGCTCTAGATGAGCACACTCTAGGTGCTACGTACTACTACAACGAAAATGAAGACAAAGCAGCTAACGAGACTATCGATTCTCACGGTATCTCTCTAGCAGGCATGTTCGCTGTAGCTCCTAAAACAACACTTTACTCTGGCTACGAGCTAGTAATGTCATCTTCTGACAAATCTGGCAAGAAAGATGGCGACCAATCTAAGTTTTACGCTGGCGTTGAATACAAGTTCTCTAAATGGGCTCGCGTATTCGCAGAAGCGGGTTACAATTTTGATGGTGATAAGCTAGAAGCTGGTAAAACAACTGCAGAAACTGATTCTAAAACTGACTTCGGTGTTGGTGCACGTTTCTACTGGTAATCAATACCCAGTTTGATATTGTAAGACCCAGCTATATGCTGGGTCTTTTACTATGAAGATAAGGATGAAAAACTCTATGCAGTTATCATTAAAAGTGGCAATGGCGTTGTCTATTCTTGCCAGTACAAACCTTTATGCTGCAACGACTTTAGTGGTTCCAGAAGACGTGAAGTTACTCGCCGTCAATATGGAGAAGCCAAAACTTGAGGGGGGACTTTTCTCTAGTGAGAAGACAATTGAGATCCCCGACGGAACTAACCAAATTGTCTTCAAATATCAACCTGCTTTTGAAACAAACGAAAACCTTAAGACAGTTTACAGTGACGTGATCATCGCTAAGTTTGATGTTGAAAATGAAAAACTAAAGTTTGAACTACCAGAGTTTAAAACTCTTCGTCAAGCGCAAAACAACATCTCACCTTTAGATTGGCAACTTCTGGACACCAAAGGTCAACCTATTGCTTTGGTCGAAGATGTATTAGAGTCAGATGGTGTTCAGATTGGTCGTAATTACCCTCAAGAATCTCGTAACTACAATATTGCAGGAGGTATCGCGAGTGTTGCTGTTAGTTATGTAACTGTGAACCAGCATCAGCAATCAGTAAGCGATATTGAACCTCGAGTTGAGACTAGCGATACCCGAACAATAACAGTGCCTGAAGACAGTCCAATGGTTGATGTATTAAAGACGATGTACAATAAAGCGTCTCCAGCGGAAAAAGAGGCATTTAAAAACTGGCTAGCTGAGCAGTAATCCCTCAATTTGTTAGATAGGGTTTGACGGAAGAGGTTGAAACGCTTCCAAGAATCTAAAAAGCAGGCTTTAAGCCTGCTTTTATCTTTTCTGCCGTATTAGAGAGAGATTTCTCTCCATTCACCAGGCATTAGGTCGTTAAGGACGATATCACCCATCGAATGACGGATGAGGCGCAAAGTAGGGAAGCCAATGTGTGCAGTCATGCGACGCACCTGGCGATTTCTCCCTTCAATAATGGTAATGGCTAGCCAAGTTGTTGGGATATTTGCCCGAAAACGAACAGGAGGGGTTCTATCCCAGACTTGTGGTTCTGGAATCACTTCAACTTCGGCTGGTAGGGTCATACCATCTTTTAGCTCTACTCCCTTTCTCAATTTTTCAAGATCTTGCTCTTGAGGAGCGCCATCAACTTGAACCCAATAAGTCTTCGGCGATTTTGACTTTGGCTGCGTTAGCTTCGCCTGCAAGATGCCATCGTTAGTGAGTACCATCAAACCTTCGCTGTCTCGGTCCAATCGGCCAGCCGCATAGACATCTTTGATTGGGATATAGTCCGCTAACGTTTTGCGACCATCGCCATCGGTAAATTGACTGAGCGTATCGTAAGGCTTATTGAAAATAATGACTTTACGATCTTTGGGGGCCACTTTTGGCTTTTGGCTTTTTGTTGGGCGATTAGGGCGACGGTCTTGCCGAGTACGAGTCTTCGAGCCATTGCGATCTCCTGAGTGTTTAAAATGGCCCGTTTTAGACTGGTTACGACTGCGACCTTTTTCCTGACCTGTACGAGATGACATGTTAACTACCCTGCAAAAATGTAAATGAACTGTGTTTGAAAGTTTTAAGTTTTCTCATGATCGGATATGATTTGCGCGCCTAAAACTAACAAACGCGCACAGAATGATAGACTAATTCGTGTTATTTGTTTAATTATATCAGTGCACTCATGGATTCAGAGCTTAGAGCTTCAAACTACAACAAAGAGTGCGAACCGCATGTGGCGTTAGTGAGGAGACATGTACTGCTAACGTGCAGCAATGCGTCAATTAAACCAACTCAGACGCTGAGTTGATCAGCCAACAAGTTGATTAAAAAATAGGGAAATTTCATGCCTACAGAAAAACCTACAATTATCTACACCATCACTGATGAAGCGCCGGCGCTAGCAACTTATTCATTACTACCAATCATTCAATCATTCACAGCATCGTCTGGCATCAATGTAGATACTCGTGATATTTCACTAGCAGGTCGAATTATCGCTAACTTCCCAGAGCATCTAAAAGAAGAACAGCGCATTGGCGATGCGTTGACTGAGCTTGGTGAACTGGCTCAAACTCCAGAAGCAAATATCATCAAGCTGCCTAACATTTCAGCTTCAGTTCCTCAGCTTAAAGCGGCGATTAAAGAGCTTCAGGTGAAAGGTTACGATTTACCAAACTACCCAGAAGAACCGAGCACGTACGAAGAGAAAGCGATTAAAGCGGCTTACGACAAAATCAAAGGTAGTGCGGTTAACCCAGTACTTCGTGAAGGTAACTCAGACCGTCGTGCTCCAACTTCGGTTAAGAACTACGCGAAGAAAAATCCACATTCGATGGGTGCGTGGTCATCAGAATCTAAGTCTCATGTTGCGAGCATGTCAGACAATGACTTCTTTGGTAGCGAAAAGTCTACGACTATCTCTGGCGCAACAGAGGTCAAAATCGAGTTCGTCGGTAATGACGGTACAGTTAAAGAGCTTAAGCCGGCTTTCCCATTACTAGATAAAGAAGTCATTGACACTTCAGTCATGAAGAAGAAGGCGCTAGTTGAATTTTTCGAGAAAGAGATTGCTGAAGCGAAAGCACAAGACGTGCTGTTGTCTCTTCATATGAAAGCGACGATGATGAAGGTTTCTGACCCAGTCATTTTCGGCCATGCAGTAAAAGTTTACTACAAAGACGTTTTCGATAAATACGGTAAGCTGTTTGAAGAACTGGGCGTTGATGTAAACAATGGCATTGGTGATGTTTACTCGAAAATTGAGTCTCTACCTGAAGCACAAAAAGCAGAAATTGAAGCGGCAATTCAAGCGGTTTACCAAACTCAACCAGAGCTTGCGATGGTTGACTCTGATCGTGGTATCACAAACTTACATGTACCAAGCGACATCATTGTAGATGCTTCTATGCCAGCAATGCTTCGCTCTTCTGGTCAAATGTGGGGACCAGATGGTAAACAAAAAGACACCAAAGCGATGATACCAGATCGTAGCTACGCAGGTATTTACCAAGCGGTGATTGATTTCTGTAAAGAGCACGGCGCATTTGACCCGACCACTATGGGTAGCGTGCCTAACGTTGGCTTAATGGCTCAAAAGGCAGAAGAGTATGGTTCTCACGACAAGACATTTATTCTAGACGCAGCGGGTACTGTTCGCGTTGTTGATACTGCGGGTAACGTATTGTTAGAGCAAGCGGTTGAAGAAGGCGATATCTTCCGTATGTGTCAGGTGAAGGACGCACCAATCCAAGATTGGGTTAAGCTAGCAGTGACTCGCGCACGTGCAACAGGTGTTCCAGCCGTATTCTGGCTAGACGAAAACCGTGCGCACGATGCTGAACTCATTAAGAAAGTAAATACCTACTTACCAGAGCACGATACTGACGGTCTAGAGATTAAGATCCTATCTCCTGTTGATGCTTGTAAGTACTCGCTAGAGCGTATGAAAGCGGGTCTGGATACTATCTCTGTAACAGGTAACGTTCTTCGTGACTACCTAACAGACCTGTTCCCAATTCTAGAGTTAGGCACGTCAGCTAAGATGCTATCTATCGTTCCATTGATGAATGGCGGTGGTCTATTTGAAACAGGTGCTGGTGGTTCTGCTCCTAAGCATGTTCAACAAGTAGAAAAAGAGAATCACCTTCGTTGGGATTCTTTAGGTGAGTTCTTAGCACTAGCTGCATCCCTAGAACATCTAAGTGTGGTGGCAAACAACCCGAAAGCGCAAGTTTTGGCGGATACGCTAGACAAAGCGACTGGTGAGTTTTTAGATACCAACAAGTCTCCGTCACGTAAAGTGGGCGAATTAGATAACCGAGGTAGTCATTTCTACCTCGCACTTTACTGGGCGAAAGCACTTGCCGAGCAAACAGACGATGCTGATCTCGCTGCTGAGTTTGCACCGATTGCGAAAGCGTTGTCAGAGCATGAAGAAAAAATCGTCGCTGAGCTAAACAACGCACAGGGTGTGAAAGGAGAACTGGGTGGTTACTATCTGCTAGATGATGCATTGGTTTCTAAGTTGATGCGCCCAAGCGAAACCTTTAACGCGATCATTAACAAGTAAAATAGATGAAAAGAGCACGTCGCTTTCGGCGTGTTTCTTCTTTTATCAATACTTTGTATGTGGTCTATCTGTATTTCATAAGCTACAAATAGTAAGAAACCCGCTATCTTGGCGGGTTTATTTTTCTCTTCAGAACATCAAAATGACGTTTCGAGAGCAATATTTTTATTTTTCGACAGCGCTCTAATTATTTGGCTTGACCTTCAAGAGGCACGACGCTACTCGCGTGACAGCCTTTGGGACCTTTTTCAATCTCGTATGAGACTTGTTGGCCTGCTTTCAGTGTACGATAACCGTCCATCTGGATAGTTGAGTAGTGGGCAAAGATATCTCCCTCTTCTTCATCTGAACAAATAAACCCAAATCCTTTGGCATTGTTAAACCACTTTACTGTACCTGTAGCCATGCTTTTACATCCCTCATGCATTTTTTACTGAGTTGTTACAACAACCAAGTTATACCTTTAACCTGGTACTACTATTGTCAGCGAACGCTAACAAACATCTAGTCAATGAGAAATCACATTCACCAAGCTGCTTAAAAACAAATGGATTCAAAATGACGATTTATGCATCAACACTTTCCACTGTAGTCAATGAATCCCGACAGTCAATAGCATTAAGCAACAAACAGAAACATAATTGAGAACAAATCACTTTTGAGATTAACAAATTTGCAAACAGTTTTTCGTATATACGCGGAAGTTTGGTCAATTAGCCTGCAAAGTAGTATTCACTGGAAAAACCATACTGTTCGTGTTGCTTATGATAGATGAATCCTCTAACTGAATAAAAAATGAAGTTTTCGTGATAATTACCCCATTCTCAGTTAGGAAGTGTGATCTCGGTAGAAGACTGAGAGATGTTTCGCAATAGCTCGGAGGGGGTAAAAAGAAAGTTATTTTATAAGTAAAAATGTGTAACTTATCGACAAGCATCTTTTATTTGCGCCCCCTCAAGACCTGCATTAGTCTCTATATTAGGTAGCAACTTTTATCGATCAAAGATCGAATTCGGTGCCATATCTCACTACACCGCGCTGCACGCTTGTGGTAGATTGTTTTTATAGGTCGAAAACATCAACCCTTTGATACGATATCTTTGAATTGCCATGAGTAAAAATTTTGAATGGGTCACTCCGGACTCTGATCTTCTGGAGCGAGAAAGTACGAAAGTTCAGCCACCTAAGCTGTACAATGTTGTACTAAATAATGATGACTATACACCTATGGATTTCGTCATAGAGGTACTTGAGCGATTCTTTTCACATGACATTGATAAAGCGACTCAGATCATGCTCAAGATTCACTATGAAGGAAAGGCAATCTGTGGCACATACAGTGCAGAAATTGCCGAAACAAAAGTAGCGCAAGTTACGATGTACGCAAGGGAAAATGAACATCCGCTACTTTGCACTATGGAGCAAGCGTAAACAAAGAAGACTTGCTCGAACAACCCAAGTTGTTTTTTCGGGAGGTACTTATGCTAAATAAAGAACTAGAGTCAAGCCTTAACGGTGCATTTACTCGGGCGCGAGATAAACGCCACGAGTTTATGACTGTCGAACACCTCCTACTTGCATTATTGGAAAATGATGCAGCTAAGGAAGCCCTTTTAGCTTGTAAAGCGGATCTTGACGCTTTACGTAACGAACTCGATATATTCATCGATCAAACTACGCCTCTTATCCCAGACAGTGATGAGACGCGTGAAACCCAGCCGACTTTGAGTTTTCAACGTGTGCTACAACGCGCCGTCTTTCATGTACAGTCGTCTGGCCGCAACGAAGTAACAGGTGCAAACGTGCTTGTGGCGATCTTCAGTGAGCAAGAGTCGCATGCCGCCTACCTACTGAAGAAAAACGACATCTCCCGATTAGATATTGTTAACTTTATCTCCCATGGTATTACTAAAGCGTCAGGTGCAAGCGAAGACCCATCATCAGATTCGTTCAGTTCAGAGAGTGTCGAAGAGCCGAATTCTGAAGAACGTTTGGAAAGCTTTGCGACTAACCTTAATCAGGTCGCTAAAGATGGCAATATCGATCCACTGATTGGTCGCGATAAAGAGCTAGAGCGCACTATTCAAGTACTTTGCCGCCGCCGCAAGAATAACCCATTATTAGTGGGTGAAGCCGGGGTAGGTAAAACAGCCATCGCAGAAGGTCTTGCTTGGCGAATTGTAGAAGGGCAGGTCCCGGAAGTTATTCAAAACAGCGTGATTTACTCATTGGATATTGGTTCTCTATTGGCTGGTACTAAGTACCGTGGTGATTTTGAAAAACGCTTCAAGGCGATTTTGAAACAGCTTGAAAAAGAAGAAGATGCAATTTTGTTCATCGATGAGATACACACAATCATCGGTGCGGGTGCGGCTTCTGGTGGTCAAGTTGATGCCGCAAACCTTATCAAACCTCTACTAAGTAGCGGTAAGTTGCGTTGTATCGGCTCGACTACATACCAAGAATACAGCAACATTTTCGAGAAAGAGCGTGCGTTGTCCCGTCGTTTCCAAAAGATAGACGTTGTAGAGCCTTCTCTGGATGACACAACTAAAATCTTGATGGGCTTGAAGCCGAAGTACGAAGCACACCATGAAGTACGTTACACCAATAAAGCACTGCGTGCCGCGGTAGAACTTTCGGCGAAATACATCAATGAACGTCATTTACCAGATAAAGCCATTGATGTCATTGATGAAGCTGGCGCTCGCAGTCGTCTTGCTCCTGCAAGCCGCCGTAAGAAAACGGTTGGTGTTGCCGATATCGAAGCGATGGTTGCCAAGATGGCACGAATCCCAGAGAAGTCGGTTTCTTCTTCAGATAAAGACATCTTGAAGAACCTAGATAGCAAGATGAAGATGTTGGTATTTGGTCAAGATAATGCGATTGATGCATTATCCGAAGCGATCAAGCTGACACGTGCAGGTTTGGGCGTGGATAACAAACCAGTTGGTTCATTCTTGTTTGCTGGCCCTACTGGGGTGGGTAAAACAGAGGTGACGGTGCAGCTATCTAAGCTTCTAGGGATCGAGCTACTTCGTTTTGATATGTCGGAATATGGTGAGCGTCACTCCGTGAGTCGCTTAATTGGTGCACCTCCTGGTTATGTCGGTTACGACCAAGGTGGCTTGCTGACAGACGCTGTTATCAAGCACCCACATTCAGTCGTATTGCTTGATGAGATTGAGAAAGCGCATCCAGATATCTTTAATTTGCTATTGCAAGTGATGGATAATGGTACGCTAACGGACAACAACGGTCGTAAAGCAGACTTCCGTAATGTCATCCTCGTTATGACAACCAACGCGGGTGTGGCTGAAACTGAGAAGAAATCAATTGGTTTGATTCAGCAAGACAACAGTCACGATGCGATGGCGGAAATTAAGAAGGTATTCACTCCTGAGTTCCGTAACCGTCTTGATAACATCATCTGGTTTAACAGCCTTGATGAAAGCGTTATCCATCAAGTTGTTGATAAGTTTATTGTTGAACTGCAGGTGCAACTTGATGCTCGTGGCGTATCAATGGAGGTATCGCAAGATGCACGCCATTGGTTAGCGAATAAAGGTTATGATAAGGCGATGGGTGCTCGCCCAATGGGACGTGTTATCCAAGAGCAACTTAAGAAACCTTTGGCTAATGAATTGTTGTTTGGCTCTCTAGTCGACGGCGGCACTGTGAAAGTAACGCTAGTAAACGACACACTTAAATTTGAATATTTGAGTGAGAAAGAGGCTGCGATGCATTAATTGCTCCGTAGGGAAGTAAAAGCGCACGATTTTATCGTGCGCTTTTTGTTTGTCTGAACCTACTCGGAAATAAAAATCATGCAATAAAAAACGGAGCAAACTGCTCCGTTTTTTATTGCATCCGAAAATCAGAGATTAACGAGCGCGGAAGACGATGCGGCCTTTTGACAGGTCGTATGGAGTCATCTCTACAGTTACTTTGTCACCCGTTAGGATACGGATGTAGTTCTTACGCATCTTGCCAGAGATGTGAGCAGTCACAACGTGACCGTTTTCAAGTTCAACACGGAACATAGTGTTTGGTAGAGTGTCAAGGACCGTGCCTTGCATCTCGATTACGTCTTCTTTAGCCATTTAATCCTCTTTAGAAATTAGGCAATATTAGCGGGCTATATTCTGCCGCTAAATAGTAATTATGTAAAGTTGAGGCGTATTCTACCCTCGCCAACGCTGATTTACTAGCCTTTGGTGGCGTTGAAAGCGTGTTTTATAGTTCATTGCTGGACACTCATCAATCTGATAACCCAAATAAAGCCACTGTTGTTTGTTTTCTTGGCAGTATTTTATTTGATAGAGCACTGCCAAAGTGCCAAGAGATAACGGGTAGTCAGGGTCAAAAAAAGTATAAAATGCACTCGAACATTGAGTCATTACATCCGTTACCGCAATGGCGAGTAATTGATTTGACTCATCGTAAATATGCAAAAATGAAGTGGTCAGCCAGCTGGTTTGGGCAAACCGAGAAAATTCATCACGCTTTGGTGGGTACATAGTGCCGTTTTTGTGTCGTTTGGCAATGTAACGACTGTAAAGCGCAAACCATTCCTCATCCATTTCGGGTTTCATTTCCCAACGTAAAGGCTGTGCTTTACTGAGCAGCCTCTTCTGGCTTTTTGATAGCGTCACATCCGGAATCGAGACTCGAATTGGCTGGCAAGCGGAGCAATGCTCGCAATGCGGTTTATATATAGTATCTCCGCTACGACGAAAACCGTTGGCCATCAGCAGTTGATAGTTTTCTTCAGTATGCAGCCCTACATCAAGTGCCACCGCCACACGCTCTTGCCGTTCAGGCAAGTAACTGCAAGGGTGATTATTCGTTAATCCAATTCGAATATGTTGTATATCCGTACTCATACTGAATCCTGCAAAACTTGGGGCTTATAGGTATCAAATAGTGTTTGTTTTTCTCTTAAAGATAGTAGTTTTTGCATAAACTCGTTACGCTCTAGTTCAAATGCGCCAAGTGATGCCAAGTGCGAGTTCATAACCTGACAATCGATTAATTGACCTTGCTTTGACGCCAAATGGTTGCATAAGTACCACAATGCAATTTTAGATGCGTTATCTTTTAGGCTAAACATCGACTCTCCGCAAAAAAGTTGACCAACGCAGATGCCATATAGTCCCCCAATGAGCTCGTTGTCATGCCATACTTCTACAGAGTGACAGTGACCAAGTTTAGCTAACTCAATATAAGACGCTTGCATTTCCTCGTTGAGCCAAGTTTCCTCTGCAGGACGTGTTGATGAACATAGTCTAATCACTTCTTCTGTCGCGAAATTGAGCGTTACTTTATAGTTATGTTTACGCTGAAATTTTTTGAGACTTTTAGACGGTTTAAACGCTAAGGGATCAAAAACAGCGCGTGGGGAAGGGCTCCACCATAGAATAGGTTCTCCAGGACCATACCAAGGGAAAATGCCTTGATAGTAACCATTGAGGATTCTCATGGGATCTAAGTCACCGCCAAAAGCAAGCAAACCATTGGGATCGCTGAGTGCTTTATAGGGTGAGGGAAAGTTGAACGTTTCATCGAGTTCAGTTAAATAAATAGCCATAAGAAGTCGTTACCAACATTGGAGTCAGAGGAGTTTATGATGACCTGGTTAAGAAATATCGTAAAAGTATGGCTTGGGATCATACTGTTTTTACCACTTGTCGCCAACGCAGCCTATGAAAGAAATGTTGCCAAGCCGGTAAATGAAGTGGTGTATGGGAAGGTTGACTCTGTCCGTTATATTACTCAGCAAGAGGTCGTTCAATCGAAAAATAATGGTTGGAAAACGCTACTTGGTGCCACAATAGGCGGTTTAGTCGGCAATCAATTTGGTGGCGGTACTGGACGAGAAGTTGCGACGGCAGTTGGTGCACTTGCAGGTGCAGCGGTTGCACAAAATCAAAGTAATTACCAATACACGGTTGAATATAAGTTAGTTGAGCTACTCATCAAAGTGAAGGGCGACAAGCTGATTAATGTTATCCAAGATGTTGATAAAAATATGCTATTTAGTCGAGGGGATGAAGTTCGTATCTTATATTTTGATGATGGAGTCAGGGTTGATATCGCTTATTAATCCTACGTTATTTTAACCTAAGGTAGCCTAACCAGGCATGCACAGTAGGGCTGGCTTATCGTCAAATAAAGTCGAAATAGCTTGCTGTTTCGTCGCGCCTCTTTCGCTCTTATTTACATCGCTGGCAATGCCTTTAATTCTGCATCTTTAGGCTACTTGAGTATATTCATAAATTAGCGCCGATTTGCTCTGGTTTTGTCGTGTTTTTTTGGGTAGTCTGAATTCACGAAGAATTGTTTAGCTCTCATAAAAATCGTATGTTGAGGGCACAAAGGATTATCAACTTTTAATGGAAAGCCTAACGTTACAACCTATCAATAAAATTCAAGGGGAAGTGAATCTTCCTGGCTCTAAAAGCGTTTCTAATCGAGCTCTTTTACTTGCTGCTCTTGCTAAAGGCAAAACTCGCCTTACTAATCTCCTCGACAGTGATGATATCCGTCATATGCTGAATGCGCTGACTAAACTCGGCGTTCAATACCAACTTTCCGAAGATAAAACAGAATGTCTCGTTGAAGGCCTTGGGCGTCCGTTTTCTGTCTCAGAACCGGTAGAGTTATTTCTCGGTAATGCTGGCACTGCGATGCGACCGTTAGCTGCGGCTCTTTGTCTTGGAGAAGGGGAGTATGTACTGACGGGCGAACCTCGTATGAAAGAGCGTCCAATTGGTCACCTTGTCACGGCACTGAAAGATGCTGGTGCGAAGGTTGAGTACATGGAGAACGAGAACTTTCCGCCTCTCAAAATAGTCGGTACTGGCCTAAAAGCAGGTACAGTTTCTATCGATGGATCCATTTCAAGTCAGTTCTTGACCGCTTTCTTAATGTCTGCGCCATTGGCTGAAGGTGAAATTCGCATCAACATCGAAGGCGAGTTGGTTTCTAAGCCTTATATCGATATCACCCTGCATATCATGAAGCAGTTTGGGGTCGATGTGATCAACAACGACTATCAAGAGTTTGTGATTCCTGCCGGTCAGCAATACATCGCTCCAGGTGATTTCTTGGTTGAAGGTGACGCGTCTTCTGCTTCTTACTTCTTAGCGGCGGCAGCCATCAAAGGCGGAGAAGTTAAAGTCACGGGTATCGGTAAAAACAGCATTCAAGGTGATATTCAATTTGCTGATGCGCTTGAAAAAATGGGTGCAGAAATTGAATGGGGTGATGACTACGTAATTTCACGTGTTGGTCAATTGAAAGGCATCGATATGGATTACAACCATATCCCTGATGCTGCAATGACCATCGCGACAACAGCGTTATTTGCCGAAGGCACTACCGCTATTCGTAACGTTTATAACTGGCGTGTAAAAGAAACAGACCGTTTGTCAGCTATGGCGACGGAATTACGTAAAGTTGGTGCGGAAGTGGAAGAAGGGGAAGACTACATCATCGTCAAACCTGTCTCTCAGTTAAAGCATGCTGCGATTGATACTTACGATGATCATCGAATGGCGATGTGTTTTTCGCTGGTGGCACTTAGTGATACGCCTGTGACGATTAACGATCCAAAGTGTACGTCGAAAACGTTCCCTGACTACTTCGACAAACTTAAGGCTTTAAGCTGCTAAATATTCTGACCTGAAACAAAAATAGCCAGAGTGAATAACACTCTGGCTATTTTTGTTTTCCGCTACTATTTAACCAGCGTAAATTCCTTGGAAAGGTGATGCGCTAAGTATTTGAACATATTGAATACTGCAGTCGTATTTGAAGTTGGTAAACCTTTGTCATCAAGGAAGTATTCACCTTTAAAAACTAAAACACCTTCTTTTTCTTCTACGCTTGTTGCTCGCATTCCCTCGATGTAATCATCGTGCTCTTGGATGATTTGGTTAGCGATCAAAAGAAGGTCGAACTCTTCGATAAACGTTCTATCTGACATACTTTTTCTACCATTCATTTCAGTTGAGAACGCTGAGTATACCTACAACTAAAATGGGTTTGCATGATTAATTCAGTTAATCGTTCACTTAGCCTAAACAGATCAATTTTTAGAGTGAAAGTATGATTAGTTGGAGGATATGACAGAGCCACTGAACGAAACTATTTTGTGATGCGTAACAAAATTTATTGCATTGGATTAGCGGATGCTAAGTTTGCCTGTTTAGATATGCCGCTCAATACCTTTCAGAACCCTGTCTCTTTGAAGTATAAAGACGATGAATTGTCAACCAATCGGATCTGAATTTCAAAAAAGCAGTTGATCTTCTTTTCATCTCGCACAATAGTAAAAAAAGAAGCAATGAAATAGAACATTATGCGGGTGGCCTTTAAACAAGGTTTCTACCCGCATTATTATGAAGGACGTTAGAGTCAGTTATGGGTAAATCACTCGTTATAGTGGAGTCACCAGCCAAGGCAAAGACGATAAATAAGTATCTTGGTAAAGACTTTATTGTTAAGTCTAGTGTTGGTCATGTGCGTGATCTGCCTACGGCCGGTCAAAGCACTGGTGAGAAAAAAGCCGCAGCCATCTCAACAAAAGGGATGAGTCCGGAAGAGAAAGCGCGCGTTAAAAAAGAGAAAGACCGCAAAGCGTTGATCAAAAAAATGGGGATTAACCCATATCATGACTGGGAAGCGAATTACCAAATCCTTCCAGGCAAAGAAAAAGTTGTCAACGAACTACAAAAACTCGCCAAAGACGCAGATTGCGTTTATCTCGCAACCGATTTGGACCGCGAAGGGGAAGCAATCGCATGGCACCTTCGTGAGATCATCGGTGGCGATGAAGAGCGATACAAACGTGTAGTTTTTAACGAAATTACGAAAAACGCGATCCAACAAGCTTTCCAGACACCTGGTGAGCTGAACATGGATGGTGTAAATGCCCAACAAGCGCGTCGCTTCATGGATCGTGTCGTTGGTTTTATGGTTTCACCTCTACTTTGGAAGAAAGTGGCTCGTGGTTTATCTGCTGGTCGCGTGCAGTCTGTTGCGGTGAAACTATTAGTTGAGCGTGAGCGTGAGATTAACGCGTTTGTACCAGAAGAATTCTGGGATATTCATGCGAATACGAAAACGAAAGACAAAGCGGACTTTAAACTGCTTGTTGCTCAGAAAGATGGTTCTGCGTTTAAGCCAGTTAATGAGGCAGAAACCAAAGCAGCGATGTCTGTGCTTGAGAATGCAAGTTACGAAGTATGTAAGCGTGAAGACCGCCCTACAAAGAGCAAGCCTTCAGCACCTTACATCACCTCTACGCTTCAACAGGCAGCGAGTACACGTCTGGGCTACGGTGTGAAAAAGACCATGATGCTAGCTCAGCGCCTCTATGAGGCTGGTTATATCACTTATATGCGTACGGACTCGACTAACCTAAGTGCCGAGGCTGTGGACGCTGTACGTGACTTTATTGGTTCTGAGTTTGGTGATAAGTACTTACCAGCGAAACCGCTGACGTATGGCAGTAAAGAAGGTGCACAGGAAGCGCACGAAGCGATCCGTCCATCAAATGTGGGTGTTAAAGCGGAAGACCTGCAAGGTGTCGATGCTGATGCGCACAAACTTTACGCTTTGATTTGGAATCAGTTTGTCGCGTGTCAAATGACGCCAGCAGAATACGATTCAACAACCATCAGCGTAAAAGCAGCAGAATACACGCTTAAAGCGAAAGGCCGTATCCTTAAATTTGACGGTTGGACTCGTGTACAACGTCCAATGGGCAAAAACGAGGATACAATCCTTCCTGCGGTACAACTTGGCGATAAGCTAAGCTTAGAGTCACTTGACCCTAAACAGCACTTTACAAAGCCACCTGCGCGCTACACTGAAGCAGCACTGGTTAAAGAGCTGGAAAAAAGAGGTATTGGCCGTCCTTCGACTTATGCATCGATCATTTCTACGATTCAAGATCGTGGTTACGTAAAAGTTGATCAGCGTCGTTTCTACGCCGAAAAAATGGGCGAAATTGTTACCGACCGCCTTGATGACAGCTTTAACGATTTGATGAACTACGACTTTACTGCGCGTATGGAACAGAAATTGGACCAAATCGCTGAAGGTGAAGTGAACTGGAAAGCTGTGTTAGACAACTTCTTTGCTGATTTTACTGGCGATCTTGAAAAAGCGGAGCTGGATGAGTCAGAAGGCGGTATGAAGTTAAACCACATCGTCATGACGGATATCGAGTGTCCGACGTGTAGCCGTCCAATGGGTATCCGTACTGCTTCGACAGGTGTGTTCTTAGGCTGTTCTGGTTACGCGTTACCACCAAAAGAGCGTTGTAAGACAACCATCAACTTGGGTGACGAAGAGGGTATTATTAACGTTCTAGAAGAAGACGTTGAAACGGCCGCGCTTCGTGCTAAAAAGCGTTGTCCGATCTGTGAAACGGCGATGGACGCATACCTGATTGATGACAAGCGTAAGATGCATGTTTGTGGTAATAACCCTAACTGTGAGGGCTACCTTGTTGAATACGGCGAGTTCAAAGTCAAAGGCTATGATGGTCCAGTTGTTGAATGTGACAAATGTGGCTCAGATATGGTGCTTAAGAACGGTCGCTTTGGTAAATACATGGACTGTACGAGTGAAACGTGTAAGAACACTCGTAAGATTCTGAAGAATGGCGAAGTCGCGCCACCGAAAGAAGATCCTGTTCATTTCCCCGAGTTACCATGTGAAAACTCAGATGCGTATTTCGTACTTCGTGATGGTGCTTCAGGTCTATTTATGGCGGCAAGCAACTTCCCTAAATCGCGCGAGACACGTGCTCCTTTGGTTGCTGAACTGGCACGTTTTGAAGAGCGTTTACCTGAGAAGTTCAAATACCTAGCGACCGCACCGCAAGAAGATCCTGATGGTCGTCCTGCAGTTGTACGCTTTAGTCGCAAAACAAAAGAGAACTACGTTCGTTCGGAAGAGAACGGCAAACCATCTGGTTGGACAGCGCTCTTTGTTGAAGGTAAGTGGGAAGTCACAGATAAGCGTAAAAAAGCGAAAGCATAAAAATGCACCATTAAGGTAATGTAAAAAGGCAGCGATATCGCTGCCTTTTTTGCGTAGGGGCCGACAGTTTTCTCCTGCGCATTCTTCCTCTAATCGACCTTTCCTCACTTTAACAAGCACCATTGTCGCTAGAAAACACCAGAGTCACGATTTATTGGTAGCGAACGTATTTTTTATGTAAAAAACATTCGTCGTAACTTTCATTTTGCGTTCATATATTTGTTATATATTAAGCTCAAAAAGTCGGTGGTGTAGTGAATCCGTTCGTAAATTGTTTTCATAATGTAATCGTTTGCTTTTGCATGTGTGATCTAGATATCGTCTTGAGTAAGCAAGAACTGTATGGAACACAGAATGGCGTATTAAAAATTGTAATTTAGAACCTGCTTAGATAATTTATTACAAAAATTAGTGCAACTGTGTGCATTTTGCGTCGAAAAATAAGAAAAGAGTGGACGTTGCATACTGGAAGTGCCGTAGCTTTTTTATCGTGTTGTAAGAGTTCAAAGAAACTCCTGATACGGTTAGTAAATGTATTCGCTTGACTCCCCGAGTATGACTCATTCAAGCGAGTACCAAATCCAAGCTATAACGATATGGAGAACAACAAATGGCTGGTGTTTTGGGAATGATTCTTGCTGGCGGTGAAGGCTCTCGTTTGAGACCTTTAACAGAATCTCGTAGTAAACCTTCGGTACCGTTTGGTGGTAGCTATCGATTGATCGATTTTGCTCTAAACAATTTTGTAAATGCGGATTTAATGCGCATTTACGTCCTCACCCAATTTAAATCTCAATCTTTGTTCCATCATTTAAAAAAGGGCTGGAACATTAATGGCATCACTGACCGCTTTATCGATCCTATTCCTGCTCAAATGCGCACTGGTAAGCGTTGGTACGAAGGAACGGCAGACGCGATCTATCAAAACCTCCGTTTTATGGAACTAGAGGAACCAGAGCAAGTTTGTATTTTTGGTTCTGACCATATCTATAAGATGGATATTAAACAAATGCTGAACTTCCACTCAGAGAAACAGGCTTCTCTCACGGTATCAGCATTGCGTATGCCACTAAAAGAGGCGTCGCAATTTGGGGTTATCGAAGTGGACAGTGAAGGTCGCATGATAGGCTTTGAAGAGAAACCAGCAAACCCGAAGTCAATTCCTGGCGATCCTGATTACGCTTTAGTTTCAATGGGTAACTACGTTTTTGAGGCTCAGGTGTTATTCTCTGAGTTGGTTGAAGATGCGGATAATGAAGCTTCATCACATGATTTTGGGAAGGACATTATTCCTAAGATGTTCCCTCGAGGTGACGTGTTCGTGTATGACTTCAGTACTAACAAAATCAGCGGTGAAAGAGAAGAGGTGTACTGGCGTGACGTGGGAACCATTGATGCGTACTGGGAGGCGCACATGGATCTGCTAGAAAAAGACGCACCGTTTTCACTATATAACCGTAAATGGCCGCTGCATACTTATTATCCTCCACTGCCGCCAGCGACATTTACAGACTCTGATAATGGCCGTGTTCAGATCATCGACAGTTTGGTATGTAATGGCAGTTACGTCAGAGGCTCAAGAATAGAAAAGTCGGTGCTTGGGTTCCGCAGTAATATTGCATCTGCTTGCGATATCAGCGAATGTATCCTTCTTGGTGACGTGAAAATTGGCGAAGGCTGTGTTTTACGTCGTGTGATTGTCGATAAGGATGCCGATATTGCTCCTGGTACTCAGATTGGTGTGAATCTTCAAGAAGATAAAAAACACTTCCATGTATCTGAGGAGGGCATTGTTGTTATTCCGAAAGGAGCTCGAGTTGGCTACTAACAACTTATCTATTCTGTTTGTAGCTTCTGAGGTTGAAGGTCTCATTAAAAGTGGTGGCTTGGCAGACGTTGCCAAGGCACTACCGGAAGCCCTTCAAAACCTACAGCAAGACGTAAGAATTACCATCCCTGCGTACAGCAGTATTGATAAACTCGCTGACGCAGAAGTTGTATTAGAAACAGAACTAACATCATGGCCGCATACGGAGTATCGAGTTCTGCGGCTCATGCTAGGTCAAAATCCTGTTTATCTGATTGATTGTCAGCCGTATTTCAATCGACCATCGATGTATGCGGAGAACAACCAAGCGTATACCGATAACGGTGAGCGCTTTGCGTTTTTTAGTGCGGCATGTTTAGACATGTTGCCAAAGCTTGCTTTTCAGCCGGATATCATACACGCGAACGATTGGCACACTGGTCTTGTTCCATTTTTGCTCAAGCACAGGTATGGCAATGATCCGTTTTTTGCTCATACTAAAAGCGTCATTTCAATTCACAATGCGGTCTTTAAAGGCGTATTTAGTTATGAAGACGTGCAGTGCTTGCCAGAGTTTCATTGTCGACACGTTCCCGATGCTGCGGTGAGTGCAACGCATATTACGATGCTCAAAGCTGGTGTAATGAATGCAGATAAGATAAACGCGGTCAGCCCTACGTACGCAGAGGAACTCAAAACAGAGCTTGGCAGTCATGGAATGGCTTGGGAGTTTCAGCAACGCGCGCAGGACTTAGTTGGTATTTTGAACGGTTGTGATTACAGTGCTTGGAACCCGGAAACGGATACTTACTTGCCAGTTAATTACTGCGCTGACCAACAAAGTATGACGCAAGGCAAGAAAGCGTGTAAACAAGCATTACAACTGCGGCTAAATTTGCCTGAAAAAGATGTAGCTATGTTTGGTATGGTTTGTCGGTTGACCCAGCAGAAAGGTGTGCATTACTTGTTGCCTGCTTTGGCTGATTTTTTGAAGCACGATGTTCAACTAGTTGTCGTTGGGACCGGAGACCCTTTACTAGCCGCTCAGCTAGAAGAGGTTGCTGCACAGTTTTCTAGTAAATTTGTCTTCGTAGAAGCTTATGATAATGAACTTGCGCATATCGTTGAAGCGGGTTCTGATTTCTTTCTGATGCCTTCTGAGTTTGAACCATGTGGTTTGAATCAAATCTATAGTATGGCTTACGGTACATTGCCGATAGTACGTGGTGTCGGTGGTCTAAAAGACAGTGTCAACGATTATGATGTGAACCCTTCTGAAGCGACGGGGTTTGTTTTTTTCGAACCGACACCGCAGGCATTGTTGTTAACGATGCTAAGGGCACTGTTGCTCTATGCTCAAAACGAACCTGAAGTGAATAAAGTACAGTTGCACGCGATGCAACAAGATTTTTGTTGGCAAAAGTCCGCAGAAGCTTATTTGCAACTTTACAATTCGGCGTTAAATTGACTTAAAATTGTAACGAAAGGCACCGAATGAGGTGCCTTTATTATCTTGAGTAAGGGGAGTGTGGTAGGATGGCTTTTTACTCAATAGCACGACCTTTTTGATACTTGAATATGACCCAGCCGCTACTTTTTCATAAAACCTATTTGCACCCTACTAGTCATGAGTGGGTTGTATTTGTGCATGGTGCTGGCGGTAGCTCTTCTATCTGGTTCAAGCAAATCAAAGCTTACAAGCAACATTTTAACTTATTGCTGATCGATTTAAGAGGTCATGGAAAGTCAAATCAGTTACTTAAAGAGCTCATTGCCAGCCGTTATACCTTTACGGAAGTTACCCAAGATATTTTGAAAGTATTGGACCATTTAAAGATCCAATCCGCTCATTTTGTCGGTATGTCACTTGGTACCATTATTGTTCGAAACCTTGCTGAATTATCAGCAGAGCGCGTGCGTTCAATGGTACTCGGTGGCGCTGTCACAAGGCTCAATACTCGTTCTCAAATATTGGTTAAATTAGGTAATTTTTGTAAGCACATTCTGCCGTACATGTGGCTCTACAAACTTTTTGCGTACATTGTTATGCCACAGAGAAGCCAGCGAGAGTCTCGCCATCTTTTTATTCGTGAGGCCAAGAAGCTTTGCCAAAAAGAATTTAAACGTTGGTTTATTCTTGCTGCTGATGTAAATCCTTTAATGAAGTATTTTAAAGATCGAGAGTTACCCATTCCCACACTCTATTTAATGGGCGACAGAGATTACATGTTTATTAAGCCTGTTAAAGAAATGGTTGCGGCGCATAAGCTTAGTGTTTTACGAGAGATCCCCAACTGTGGTCATGTTTGTAATGTTGAGCGCCCTGAAGATTTCAATCAACATTCCATCGAATTTATTAAGCAGCAAACGGTTTCTGCTTAGCGCTGAATAAATCGATTGAGTAGGAGTAGGGGAGTTATTAAGGCTCCCCTATTTGATGTCCACATTGCCAACAAGCACCAAACTGCCCCTCGTTTACCTCATGGCACTTCGGGCACTGCCAATCTTGATACTCATTTCCATCGGATTGTTTGCGGTAGGCTTGTACTATTCCTTCTGCTTTTACTTGTTGTTTGGCGTCAAAAAGCCAGACATAAGGATCGGTATCATCACTAAACGGCAGCTCTCCTTTTAAACCGAAAATACCTTCTCCGCGGACTTCACAGTAGACTTGCTCGGTTTTCAATAATTCGCACACGATATGCGCTTCTGCTGGGTTTTTAGCAATGAATATTTTCATTAAACACGTCCACTTACTAATTATGAGTTTTGCTGACTCGGTGTTGGCCTTACTTTATTCATAACCCATTTAGTGATGATTGGAAACAGCCCCAGTAACGCAAAAGAGGCCAATACCGCAGGTGAAATAATGCCTGACAGGCTTTCAATTGTTGCTAGCTGAGTACCGGCGTTTAAGTAAACTGCAGTGCCTGGCAACATACCTACTTGGCTAGTAAGGTAAAATCGACCTACAGACATTGGCGTTAAGCCCATCAACAAGTTGATAAGAAAGAAAGGGAATACCGGAATGAGACGCAAGGAAAATAGATAAAATGCACCGTCCTTTTCGACACCTTGGTTAATTGCGATTAACTTATTGCCGAACTTGTTTTGTACCCAGTCACGCAGCAAATATCGGCTGCTTAAAAATGCTAGCGTTGCACCCACAGTACTGGCGAAAGAAACCAGTAATAAGCTCGTCCAAAAACCAAATAGAGCCGCACCAAGTAATGTAACCACAGCAGCACCAGGAATAGAAAAAGCGGTAATTGCAATGTAGGCAAAAAAGTAAATAGCTGCCGAAAAAACAAAGTTCTGATCGATGTATGTGGTCAGCGCTTCTTGTTGGGCTTTTGCATTTTCCAACGTTAAATACTGACTAAAGTTAACGCCTAAAAAGATAATGATCGCGACCAGTATTAGGCCTAATATCAGTTTCTTATTCATATTTATGATTCCAATTTGGGATATATGTAATAAGACAGAAGGAAAGTCGAAAAAATTTCACAAAAAAACCGCAGATTAGACTGCGGTTTTACAAGATAGTTTTTAAGGCCGACTTTTATTGGAGGCCGTTCATCAACTCATCTCGGCGAGCTTGAGGTACAACGCTCCAATGAGTACCGTTAATAGCCCCTTCTAGTGCCCATAACAGCTCAATGTTGACGGTTGCAGAGTGCGTATCTCTTATCGCTTTATAAGCGTTAAGTGCACCTTCCTCTTCCAGTTTTTCTACTGACTCAATGCCTGCTTTTTTCAGCATGCGTTCAGTCGCCAGTCGTAAGTTAGGCAAATCTTTTAAGCGATTAGGCTTTGTAGTTGCCTGCTGTTCTTTTTCAAGCTTTGCCTTTTTCAACGATTGGTTAGCTACTTCGATTAAGCGTTCGCTAGACTCCCATAAATCGTTGGAAATTGCGTAGTACTTTGTAACGACTGGGAAGCCACGTTTTTTATAAACGTAAGGCTTTAGCCCTTGTTTCTCGAAGTCAGATGAAGTTTGTTGGTCTGCTCTTATATGAAGCTGATTATTTACAACTAGTGCAAACATTGTTTCATCAGCGAATAGTCCGAAGCCACCAAACATTGAGCGCGACTTGATATTACCAAGTGCCTCAAATAGCTTCATAGAGTCTTTGAGTATCGGTTTATCCATGTTTTGTTATCTCGGTGTAATTAATATTACGCCACCAAAAGTCAGGTCCGAGAGAGTAGCAAACATGCGCAAAAGCAATGTCATTACAGGGTAAAGTCATCGCTTGCACACTTGCCATCGGTAACCCCGCTACCTTCCATATAGTACTATGGTTCAGGCCGGAGGCTTTGCGTCCCACCCTTTCGAATGGTTTGCCCTGTGCGTGACAGAGTGAGCATACTTCGTATATTGAATTAACATCACGTTTTACCCGTAAAAGTGTGATTTTGGTTCAATAAAAAGTGTCGACAAGCGCATGTTTGTGCATATTTGAGAATAAGGCGGGATGATCTCGAGGTTGTGAGGGAGTGTGATTTACCTACATATAAAACAGAGACTTAGAGATTCGAGGCTTTTTGTCTAACAAACCTAAGTCAGGGAAAAGTTATTTAGAGATAAAAAATAAGCGCCCTTTTAGAGCGCTTATTTGACATCGTTATATTTGGCGAATTTTAGTTCATTTTCTTCACGGTGTTTCGAATTACAAGCTCAGGTTGCATTTCGAAAATTCGCTTTTCGTGTTCTTTATCTTTGATTCGCTCAAGTAGGATCTCGAACGCATTTTTACCCACACGACGTTTAGGTTGGTGGATAGTTGTTAACGGTGGAGAGAAGTATTCCGCAAGCTCGATGTTGTCGTAGCCGATCACTGAAATATCATCAGGAACTTTGATGCCGTTTTGTTGTAGGCGGCTCATTAGGCCCAGAGCCATTGTGTCGTTAAAGCAGAATACCGCTGTCGGACGTTTGTCCATTGCTGTAATTTTATCTGCGACTAATACGGCCGTATCACATTCAAAGTTACCTTCAAGGATCCAATCTTCATTTACAGTTAGGTTTGCTTCGCTCATCGCGCGACGGAAACCTGCAATGCGCTCTTGGCAAGCAAGTTTTTCAAAGTGACCGCTTAGACAAGCAATATCAGTATGGCCATTGTCGATCAGATGTTTGGTTGCGATGTAGCCACCTTCTTCTGAGTTATCCATGATCTTGTCCGCTTGTGAGCTTTCTGGACCCCAATCCATGACCACTTTAGGAATGTCGGCATGACGGTCAAGCATCTCTTTAAGCTCTTCGGTTAAGTCAGAACACATCACTAGGATGCCATCAACACGTTTTTCAGCCAGCATACGGATGTAATCGCGTTGTTTTTCGTAAATCCCACCCGTATTACACAGAATCAGAGTGTAGCCTTGGCGGTAACAGTAGCTCTCAACCCCGTCAATCACTTCTGAGAAGAATAGGTTGGTTGACTGCGTTACTAACATGCCAATCGTACGAGTTGAGTTGCACTTTAGGCTGCGTGCAACAGCACTTGGCGCGTAATTCAACTCGTCCACGGCTTTCATTACTTTTTCTTGCGTTGCTTCTGCAACGAAACGCGTTTTATTGATAACGTGCGAAACTGTCGTAGTGGAAACGCCGGCTAAGCGAGCAACGTCTTTTATAGTGGCCATAAATGGTGTCCTGTATCGAGCTACTGAAATATGTCGTGTTGGATGTACCTGATGCTCTAATGGTTTACACCCAGCAATCTAAGGTTGGCGCTAAGTGTTTCGGCAGCGGTTGGTCCAAGCACGACAAAAGGGTACGTAGCAGCATCGGTCGATGAATTTTATCTTTTTTCTATCTGATTAGAAATTGCCATCAACCTGTTAAAAAACACAAAAACCGCTATATTTCAGCGGTTTACATATAAATCATATTTAATCGTTTGCGCTCACATTTTAGCCCTATGTGGACTGACTAGCAATGTTTTCAGCAAGAGATTTGTGTATTTGAAGTCACATTTTGACTGCTAAATAACCAAGCGTCTTTGAGCTAAGTTAAGGCAAACGAATAATATACCCAACTTACTTACATTCAGTTATTTCAGGTATACAGGAAGCCCGATAGGCGGGCTCCTTAAAAATAGGCGGCAATTATTCACCAAGAAGGTAAGCGCTGTCTAGTTTACAAAATGCAACTAATAGTTTCGCGACGCTCGAGTAGAACCCAAATTCGTCGAATTGTTTACATTTGTCTGCAAACTGAGGTAACCAAGACATCAACTGTTGCTGGATAAAGTCGTTTTGTTTAACGAAGGCTTCTTCCATGTGTTTTTCTTGCTCAAGTTCGTTTGAGCGGATGATCATGTTGCCGAGAAAGTCTAGTTCAACGGCTAAGTGGTCCGCTGGCTCTTTTAGATTTTCATCTACTTGAACGCCAAATTCTGCCATCAACTTTTCCATTTCCTCGGCGGGCTTGTCATTCAGCAAACCTGATTCACCGATGTACATCGATGCGTAAGGAAGAGCGCCGTATTTTTCTGTCTTCAAAAACAGTTCACAAAAGTCAGCAGCAAGCTCCAATTGAGCGTCTTCACGATCTTGCAATCGGTTTAGCGCATCAACTAGGCTATCAACGGCTGGTTTCAGCGACTCATTTTCACCTAAACCTGCTAGAAAACTGCGAATTTCAACACTGTGGTAGGCTTCCAGCTCTTTCTCTGTTAGCTCTTTTGCGAACAAGCTCGAAAACCACCAGTAAATTTCAGCGCGTTTTTCATTAAAAGCTTTCACTTCTTGCATCTTGGGCTCCTGAATGATGCTTCAAGTTGTGCATCACAAAGTCAATTAGGGATATCCCCTAAGTGTAATCAATTAAAATGAATAGCAGTAACTATAATTATTATGTTTTATGGTCAAAAATTAACGTTTATTAATAGCGATGGGTAAGCTTGTTTTGAATCAATAAAAACGCTAAATCTTGCTTTTTAATGTATCTATGACTAGAAATGTTACTAGTTATGAATAGAATACGTCTTGGATAATAAGAAGACAGAAAAGTGGTGTAAATGAGCTATCACGTATTAGTCGTAGAAGATGATGTTGTAACTCGTAGTAAGCTTGCGGGATATTTCCAAAATGAGGGTTACCAAGTCAGCGAAGCAGAGAGTGGCGCAGAAATGCGTGAGGTCCTGCAAGCGGGTGATGTAGACCTAATCATGCTGGATATCAACCTGCCGGGTGAAGACGGCCTGATGCTTACTCGTGAATTACGTAGCCAATCGGATATTGGTATCATATTAGTAACAGGACGCACGGATAGCATTGATAAAATCGTAGGCCTAGAAATGGGCGCTGACGATTATGTGACAAAACCTTTTGAACTGAGGGAATTGTTGGTTCGCGTTAAAAACTTGCTGTGGCGTATTTCAGCAGCGCGTAGCGGTAGCGCGAAAGCGAACGAAACCAGTGAAGAACATATTGTACGTTTTGGAGAGTGGACATTCGACATTCAACGTCGTGCGCTGAGCCGTAACGGCGAACCCGTAAAATTGACCAAAGCAGAATACGAACTTTTGGTGGCGTTATCGTCTTACCCTAACCAGGTGTTAAGTCGCGAGCGTATTTTGAATATGATCAGCCACCGAGTTGATGCTCCCAATGATCGTACTATTGATGTTCTTATTCGACGTATGCGCGCAAAAATGGAGTTTGATCCAAAGAACCCACAAATTTTTGTGACGGTGCACGGCGAAGGCTATATGTTTGCTGGTGATTAAACTGAACAAACCTAAGTCTTAAAAAAGAAAAAGGAGAGCTTCGGCTCTCCTTTTTTGTGGTTTCAAGATAGTACTACTTTGCTTCAACCATTGGTGTTTGGCCGACAGTATCACGCAACCTTTGCCAAATGCTGCCCAAGTACTCATGCCAATAAAGCTCTGTTTGTTCTAAGTAACGCGCTTTAGGTGAGTATTTATCCCAAGGTTGACTGATTTCGCTAATAGCTAAGAAGTTGGTCGGGGCTGGGATTGGTTTAATGCCTGCTGCGTTGAACTCATACAATGCACGGCTCATGTGGCTCGCAGAAGTGACTAACACAATCTCCTTTTGTTGAACGAATGCAGCCGCTTGACGCGCCTCTTCCCACGTATCTTTCGCATCTTCTAATAAAATGATATCGGATTTCGCGACTCCCAACGCAAGGGCAACGTTCGCCATCATTCTTGCGTGGCTAATTTCAGATCCGCCAGCATAGCCAGACAAAATTAATTTAGCACCTGGATACATTCTTAAAATACGAATGCCTTCAGTTAAGCGCATTAATGCTGCACGGCTTAACTGCGAGGTGGGTGGAATTTCGTCATCGATAACATGACCATTCCCTAAAACCATCACGTAGTCGATGGTGCCAGAAACTGGCAAAAAGGCTTTATGCTCTCGCTCTAATGGCATAAGAAGCTTGGTTGAAACAGGTTGGAAGGCAATAAGAAAAATGCCAACAAAAGAGAATAGAACAACGAAGCAGCCAGTTTTACGTTTTGTGGTAAAACTAATGAGAGCAAGACCCAACAAGCCTATCAGCAGCAATGCCGGAAGTGGCATAAGCAAGGCTGACACTACTTTTTTCAGCTCAAACATACATAAATAGTCCGAAAAAACATCAATTGATAATAAAAATGAGGGTACCCCTCTTTATTCCTGCTTTCCTTGTGCCAGAATAGCGGCACAATCCGTTATGATAACTCAGCAGAAGTGACAGAAGACCGCAATTTCGACGATATCGCCCACAAATTTGCAAAAAATATTTACGGCTCCGACAAAGGGGAGATCCGCCAAATCATTGTGTGGGAAGATTTTCTACAGATTCTAAGTGAATTAGATGCAGACCAGCAACCCCTAGAGGTGTTGGATGCTGGTGGTGGTTTGGCACAAATGTCGCAAAAGCTTGCTAAGCTCGGACATCGAATCGCTTTATGTGATCTATCTTCGGAAATGCTGCAGTTGGCTAAGCAGGATATTGAAAAAAACGGTTTGCTTGAGCAGTATCGCCTGATTCATTCGCCTGTCCAATCCATTGGTGAGCATATGGGTGAACAGGTGGATCTTGTTATGTTTCATGCCGTCATGGAGTGGTTGGTCGATCCTAAGGCCGCACTTGAAACGGTACTAGAACAAGTAAAACCGGGAGGCATTGCATCAGTGATGTTCTATAACCACCATGGTTTAGTCTATAAAAACGTGGTTTGTGGCAACATTCCTCATATATTAGACGGCATGCCCCACCGAAAAAGATTTAAACTACAGCCGCAAAAAGGCTTAAAACCTGAAGAAGTCTACCAATGGATAGAAGATTCAGGCTTTAGTATTTGTGGCAAATCTGGTATCCGCTCATTTAGTGATTACATAGGTAATATGCAATACATGGGCGATTACGAGTTTGAAGATGTGTTGGCGCTAGAAAAACAACTTTGTCGACAAGAGCCATACCTCTCATTAGGCCGCTACATTCATGTGTGGGCTAAAAAGAACGATAAACAGGAATAACAATGAGTGAGATGACTCTCAATGCTGCAGAGCAACCAATCGATGAGTTGGTTGGCTGGGTTAAGCAGCACGATTTCTCGTTGAACCTGACCACAGAGCGATTGGCATTCTTAATAGCCATTGCCGTACTGAGTAATGAAAGGTTCGATGAAGAATTGGGTGAAGGTGAATTGCATGATGCGTTTGCCATCGTCACTCGATTATTTGATGAGACTGGCGAAGCATCCGCTTTTCGTGCTAACAACGCCATCAACGAGATGGTAAAGCAGCGCCTTATTAGCCGTTTTGTCAGTGAGATTACTGATGGAGCGAGCATTTACCGCTTGTCGCCTTTAGCGATAGGAATTACCGATTACTACGTGCGTCATCGTGAGTTCTCGAAACTGCGCCTTTCTATTCAACTGTCTATGGTGGCAGATGAAATGGCGAAAGCGATTGAGGCAGCACAAAAAGGTGGCACACCGGGCCACTGGAAGAAAAACGTATACGGAGTTTTAAAATATTCTGTAGGCGAAATCTTCGATCAAATCGATCTTAACCAGCGTGTGATGGATGAGCAGCAGCAATCTGTAAAACAACAAATTGCCGACCTGCTAAATAAAGACTGGCGCGAAGCGATCAACAACTGTGAAGCGCTACTGTCAGAAACGTCGAGCACGTTGCGTGAACTTCAAGATACGCTGCAAGCCGCCAGTGATGAACTGCAAACTCAGATCCTAGATATTCAAGAAATTGTGTACGGCGATCCTGAGCTAGAGTTCATCGAAGAAGCGTTGTTTGGTCTGCAAATGAAGCTGGATCGAATCACAAGCTGGGGCCAGCAAGCGATCGACCTTTGGATTGGTTACGACCGACATGTGCACAAGTTCATCCGTACTGCAATTGATATGGATAAGAACCGTGCGTTTAGCTCGCGTCTACGTCAATCCGTCAAAGATTACTTCGATGCGCCTTGGTATCTGACTTATGCAGATGCGGAAAGGCTTTCTGACCTTCGTGATGAGGCCCTAGTCCTGCGTGATGACGAGGTAACGGGTCAAGTTCCGATGGAAGTAGAATACGAAGAGTTTCAACAAGTCAATGATGAGTTGTCTGAACGAATTGGTGACATGCTAAAAGCGCATAAAGATCAAGGCACACCAATCGACTTGAGCGTGGTACTGCGAGATTACCTTGCACTGCACCCTTACACTCATCATTTTGATTTAGCTCGCATTATCGTTGATCAAGCCGTACGTCTGGGGTATTCAGAATCGGATTACCAAGCGATTCAACCGGACTGGAAAGCGATCAACGAATTTGGGGCAAAGGTACAAGCGAATGTCATCGACCGATACTAATGAATACATGTCAGAGAATCTGGCAAAAGCAATCTCTAACCCTCTGTTCCCAGCGCTAGACAGCATGCTACGAGCAGGGCGTCATATCTCAAGTGAAGATCTGGATAACCACGCGTTGTTGTCGGATTTCGAACTTGAGCTTTCTTCTTTCTACCAGCGCTACAATACCGAATTGGTGAAAGCGCCAGAAGGTTTCTTCTACCTTCGTCCTCGTTCAACTTCTTTGATTGGCCGCAGTGTGCTTTCTGAGCTGGATATGCTGGTGGGTAAGGTACTGTGTTTCCTTTACCTAAGCCCAGAGCGTCTTGCGCACGAAGGCATCTTCACTAACCAAGAGTTGTACGACGAGCTACTTGCTCTGGCTGATGAAAACAAGCTGATGAAGCTAGTGACGAACCGTGCTACCGGTTCTGACCTTGATAAAGAAAAGCTGTTTGAAAAAGTACGTACGTCACTTCGTCGTCTACGTCGCCTAGGCATGATCATCAACATCGGTGAGACCGGTAAATTCAGCATCAGTGAAGCTGTATTCCGCTTTGGTGCCGATGTACGTATTGGCGATGATATGCGTGAAGCGCAGCTACGTCTGATCCGTGATGGTGAAGCGGTAGTGCACACCAAAGAGCCAAGCCAAGGCAGCCTATTGTCTGAAGAAGAACAAGACGACCAAGCCCAAGAAGAAACAACAGAAGAGGGTGAAGCATGAGCATGATTGAACGCGGTAAATACCAATCGCTGACCATGGTCAACTGGAACGGCTTCTTTGCCCGTACGTTTGACATCGATGGTCTGGTCACCACGCTATCAGGTGGTAACGGTGCAGGTAAATCAACCACAATGGCGGCATTCATCACCGCATTGATTCCTGACCAAACGCTACTGCACTTCCGTAACACAACCGAAGCGGGCAGCAGCCAATCGTCTCGCGATAAAGGTCTATACGGTAAGCTACAACCGGGGGCGTGTTATGCAGCGCTAGACGTGGTGAACTCACGTAACCAACGCCTACTTTTTGCCGTAAAACTGCAGCAAGTAGCGGGTCGTGATAAGAAAGTAGACATCAAACCGTTTGTGATCCAAGGTCTTCCAAGCCATGTGAAACCAACGGATATCTTGGTTGAAAGCGTATCTGCGACTCAAGCTCGTGTACGTCAAATCAACGAAGTAAAAGAATCGATCGCGGAATTTGAAGGCGTTCAGTTCAAAGCCTTCTCTTCTATCGTGGATTACCACGCACAAATGTTTGAATTCGGTGTAATTCCGAAGAAACTGCGCAACTCTGGTGACCGCTCTAAATTCTACCGTCTGATCGAAGCATCGCTTTACGGTGGTATTTCAAGTGCGATTACGCGCTCGCTACGTGACTACCTTCTGCCACAAAACGGTGGTGTGAAGAAAGCGTTCCAAGATATGGAATCGGCGCTGCGTGAAAACCGCATGACGCTAGAAGCGATCAAAACTACGCAAGCAGACCGTGACTTGTTCAAGCACTTGATTACAGAGTCGACCAACTACGTGGCAGCAGACTATATGCGCCATGCCAACGAGCGTCGTAAAAAACTAGAACAGACACTGTCTTTGCGTTCAGAGTTATTTGGTTCTCGCGAGACCTTGATTGAGCAAAACAACCTGCTTAACCGCGTTCAAGAAGAGCTGGAACTGCTGATCGAATCAGAATCTTCTTTAGAGCAAGACTATCAAGCAGCTTCGGATCACTTGCAACTGGTGCAAAACGCGCTGCGTCAGCAAGAGAAGATCGAACGCTACCAAGAAGATCTTGAAGAGCTGAGCGAGCGTCTTGAAGAACAAATGATGGTAGTGGAAGAAGCGCAAGAACGCGTGATGATGGCTGAAGAGCAAGCGACCGTTGCAGAAGAAGAGGTGGACAGCCTTAAGACGCAACTTGCTGATTACCAGCAAGCTCTTGACGTTCAGCAAACTCGCGCCCTTCAATATCAACAAGCCGTTCAAGCGCTGGAGAAAGCGAAGCAGCTACTTGGCGATGACAGCCTAACGGCGGAATCGGCTCAAGCGCTTGTCTCTGAGCTTAAGAGCAAAGAATCAGAAAGCACCAATGCGTTGCTATCGGTTAAGCACAAACTAGACATGTCTTCTGCAGCGGCAGAGCAGTTTGAAACCGCGCTTAAACTGGTACAAAGCATCGTTGGTCAAGTTGAGCGCAAAGAAGCCTCTGAGCACGCAAAATTGGCAATCGCTAAAGCTCGAGAGTCACAGCAAATTGCACAAAACGAACAGCAATGGCGAGCACAACACCGTGATCTCGAACGCAGCCTTAACCAGCAACGTCAAGCGCGTGAACTGGTTGCTGAATACAAAAAGCAATATCACGTCGAGCTAACCGATGAAGTTACGTTTGAACAAGAACGTGAACGTCATGCGATGCAAATCGAATCACTAGAGATAGCTCAAGAAGAAGTTCGTGATCAGCGTGGTGAACAGCGCCGCCTAGAGCAAAACGCGGCGGCAGAAATCAGTAAACTTGAAGCGATAGCGCCAGCTTGGATTGCGGCTAATGATGCGCTAGAGAAACTGAGAGAGCAGAGCGGGGCAGACCTTGAGGATCGCCATGCGGTAATGAACCACATGCAGGTTGTTCTTGAGCAAGAAAGGGAGCTGTCCTTAGCTAAAGATAAACTTGCTGAGCATCGCAGTCAGCTTGACACTGAGATTGAACGTCTTGCTTCCCCTGGTGGTTCAAACGACCCTCGCCTGAAAGGTTTGGCTGATACTTTAGGCGGTGTATTACTGTCTGAGATCTACGATGACATCACGATTGATGACGCGCCTTACTTCAGTGCGATGTACGGTCCGGCTCGTCACGCTATTGTTGTTTCTGACCTGTCAGGTATCGAAGAGAAACTGGTAGAGCTAGACGACTGTCCAGAAGACTTGTACATCATTGAAGGCGACATCGATGCCTTTGATGACAGCTCGTTCGATGCAGAAGAGCTAGAAGGCGCGGTTTGTGTTCGCATGAACGATCGCCAAATGCGTTACTCTCGCTTGCCTGAGATCCCATTGTTTGGTCGTGCAGCACGTGAGCAGCGTCTAGAGTTGCTGCGTAACGAACGAGAAGAAGTGGTAGAGAAACACGCAAAAGCGGCGTTTGATTCTCAGAAAATGCAGCGCTTATACCAAGCGTTTAACCAATTTGTGTCTAACCACATTCAGGTTGCTTTTGACGCCGATCCAGAACAAGCACTGGCAACCATTCGTGATAAGCGTAACCAAATCGCTCGCGTGCTGGCGGATCTGGATGCAAAAGAGCAGCAGCAACGCTCTCAGCTTCAAACTAGTAAGCAAGCACTGTCTTCTCTGGACAAGCTAGCATCACACATGGTGCTTGTTGAAGATGAATCATTGCAAGCGCGTTTTGATGAGCTAGAAGAGAAAATCGCTCAGCTTGCAGAGGCGAAAAACTTCTTAAACAATCATGCAAAAGCCGTCGCGCAACTAGAGAATATTGCGTCTGCGCTTGATGCTGACCCAGAGCAATTCGATGCACTAGAAGCAGAATACAAAGCAGCAGATGAACAGTTACAAGATCTTAAGAAGCAAATCTTTGCACTCTCGGATCTGGTTGAACGTCGTCACTACTTCGCTTACTCAGATTCAGTAGACCTACTGAACAAGAGCAGCGAACTGAGTGAGCAGCTAAAAGCGAAGTTGGTTCAAGCTGAACAGACTCGTACTCGTTCTCGTGAAGAGTTGAAGCAAGCACAAGGACAAATGAACCAATACAACCAAGTATTGGCGTCTTTGAAGAGTTCGCATCAAGCTAAGCAAGAAACCGTACAAGAGTTCAAACAAGAGCTGCAAGAGTATGGCGTAAATGCCGACGAAGGTGCGGAAGAGCGTGCAATGCGCCGTCGTGACGAGCTGCACGAACGCTTACATACTTCACGTAGTCGTAAGAGTGAATACGAGCGCACGATAACGTCGACCGAGCTTGAGATGAAAGGCTTAGCGAAACGTCTGAAGAAAGTACAGAAAGAATACGCAGAGCTGCGCAAATTTGTCGTTGCAGCGAAAGCGGGTTGGTGTTCAGTACTTCGCTTAGCGCGTGAAAACGATGTTGAGCGTCGTCTACACAAACGTGAACTGGCGTATATGTCGGCAGATGAATTGCGTTCCATGTCGGATAAATCATTGGGTGCGCTGCGTCTTGCTGTTGCAAACAATGATGACTTGCGTGATGCACTCCGTTTGTCTGAAGACAACGCTCGCCCAGAGCGTAAAGTTCTGTTCTACATTGCGGTTTACCAACACCTTCGTGAGCGTATTCGTCAGGACATCATCCGCACCGATGACCCAGTAGAAGCGATCGAAGAGATGGAAGTGGAACTGGCGCGTCTAACGGAAGAGCTAACGCAACGTGAAAACCGCCTAGCGATCAGCTCTGAGTCGGTAGCGAGCATCATCAAGAAGACGATTCAGCGTGAGCAAAACCGTATTCGTATGCTGAACCAAGGCTTGTCGAACATCTCGTTTGGTCAGGTGAAGGGCGTACGTCTAAACGTGAAGATCCGTGAAAGTCACGAAGTGCTACTGAACGGTCTAGCGACACAACAAGAGCAGCATAAAGACCTGTTTGAATCGACTCGCTTTACCTTCTCTGAAGCAATGGCGAAACTGTTCCAACGCGTGAACCCACACATCGATATGGGCCAACGTTCACCGCAAGTTCTGGGTGAAGAGCTACTGGATTACCGTAACTACCTAGAGCTAAGTGTAGAAGTGAACCGTGGTACAGACGGTTGGCTACAGGCCGAGTCTGGCGCGCTATCAACAGGTGAAGCGATCGGTACTGGTCAGTCAATCCTACTGATGGTAGTGCAAAGCTGGGAAGAAGAGTCTCGTCGTCTGCGCAGCAAAGACATTGTGCCTTGTCGTTTGCTCTTCTTGGATGAAGCAGCGCGTCTGGATGCGAAATCGATCGCGACATTGTTCGAATTGTGTGACCGTCTGGATATGCAACTTCTTATCGCGGCACCAGAAAACATCAGCCCAGAGAAAGGGACTACCTACAAGTTGGTGCGTAAGGTGTTTAAAGACCATGAGCACGTACACGTAGTTGGTCTACGTGGTTTTGGTCAAACGGATAAGCCTAAGACCGAAGCGCAAGAGATGATCGAAGAGTTTGAATCGTAAACTCTGAATCTAGCAAAACGCCCGCAATGAACGCGGGCGTTTTTGTATTTGTTAGCGGGAGGCTTCAAAGCGTATAAAATAAGCCGAGACTGTAGGACGACAGTCTCGGCTTATTAATAGAACTTAGCGGGGAGGCTAAGTTTTATTCCTCTGAAATATCGTCTCTGATATCGATCATTTCAGCAAGCTCTTCAAGTGCTTGGACAGAAAGCTCAGACAAGCGTTGTAAATGCTGGTCTAAGCTCTCTTGTTCTTCAAGCTCTGGTTCATCGTTATCTGTTTCTTTTGTTAGCATTTCTCAACCTCTCAAGTTGAGTAAGGGGAGACCTCATCATACTCAAAAGTTAAAGGAGAAAAGAAACGATCTATGTTGATTCTGTTAGCTCGATCATTGATTCAAGTTATAGGTGAGATGGGTTTGTTTAATAAGATTAGTAGGTAGACGGTTTTGGAAACGGATATAAAAACGCCAGCAATCCGAACAATTACTGGCGAATGGTATTGCGATTGGCGATTAGAACTGTGGTTTTACCCCAAACTGCTCTGCTGCGTAGGCGACACGTTCAATCGGCTTTGGGTACTCGGCAGGTGTGCCGAGGCTCTCTATGTGTTTCAAACGAGGAAGCAAGCCTGCACCATTAGCGATTTGGATTGCCAAGCCAGGACGAGCGTTGAGCTCTAAAACCATAGGTCCTTCCTCTTTATCTAGCACCATATCCGTACCCATGTATCCCAACCCTGTCATCTCCCACGCACTAGACGCAAGCTCAAGCAAGCGCTCCCAGTGCGGGACTTGGAGGGTAGAAAGGTCTTTGCCTGTATCCGGATGGTGGGTGACTGGATGGTCGAATTGCACCGCTCGGATTGCTTTACCTGTGGCGATATCAATGCCCACGCCCACAGCGCCTTGGTGAAGGTTTGCTTTACCGTCCGACGCCGCCGTAGAACAGCGCATCATTGCCATAACAGGGTAGCCTTTAAATACGATGATTCGAACATCAGGCACGCCTTCATAACTGAAGCCATCGAAACAATCATCAAATTTAATCAGGTTCTCAACGACTGCGACGTCGTTTTTACCACCAAGAGAGAAAAGGCCTGCAAGCGCATTACTGATATGACGTTCAACTTCGTCCTTACCAATTGTAGAGCCGGAAGGTTTGGTATAGACCCCATCTTTATGCGAGGTAATAACCAAAATACCCTTACCACCACTACCTTGAGCGGGCTTGATGACAAAACCAGGCCAATCTTGCACCATTCTATGGATTGTCTTTACTTCTGCTTGGTTATGAATAACGCCGATCAGGGCAGGGACTGTCGCCCCTGCTGCCTGCGCAATGATTTTAGTCTTGAGCTTGTCATCAACTAATGGGTACTTAGAACGATCATTGTAACGGCCGATATAACTGTGGTTACGTTTGTTCATCCCCATAATGCCTTTATGGCGAAGCTTAGCTGGCGAAGTAAAACTTTCGAACATCGTTTAGTCCTCCGCTAGTGGTTTGAAACGACGTAACTCAGTTAGACGGTAACCTGTGTAAGTACCTAGCAATAGAATACCGGCCAGAACAATCAACTGTAGACCAATGAAATTAAAGGTTAGGTGCTGAATGTATGAGTTCGTCATCGCTAAGTAAACCAATACTGCGGTGAGCAGTGAGCCCCCACCTTGCAGAGCGACTTCTTTCGCGCCTTCTTCTTCCCATAGGATAGACATACGTTCAATTGTCCATGACAAGATGATCATCGGGAAGAACGTAATTGTTAAGCCTTCCGTTAAGCCCATCTTAAATGCGACTACTGTGAACACCGAAATGATCATAATAACGGTAATAATGACCGCTGATATCCGTGCTACAAGCAGTAAGTTCAACCTCGATAAGTAACTTCGAATAATCAAGCCTGTGCCAACGATCAGTAAGAAACCGACAATACCCGTTAATAGCTGGGTTTGAACAAACGCAACAGCAATCAGTACTGGCATGAAAGTACCGGATGTTTTTAGACCGATAATCACACGCAAGAACACCACGATAAGGGCACCGATAGGGATCAGCATGATGGTCTTAAACATCGCTTGTTCTTCAAGAGGCAAGCTATGAATTGAAATATTCAGCAGCCCATCAGCTTCTATCTTGTTGTTCGTCGCTTGCTGTGGAGTCATTTCTTGTTTGATCATTGAGAAATGAACTTGGCTATTTTTACCACCAACAAGATCAAGCAGGGATACATTCGACTCATCCCAAACTAATAAGTTTGGTTTCACGGCTTTCTGTTCGGAATTTGGTGAGAACAGTACCCAATCTTTACCTGACCAAACCTGAACCATTGGTTGAATGGTTTGGCGTCGACGTCCATCTTCTAGTTCGATAACACCGACGGTTTTGCTCTGTATACCTGCGGTAAGCAAAATATTATGTAGTGCATCAGTACGGCTGAAGTCATTCAGTAGTAGCGATGAATTTTGACTGTCTGGGTCATTAAGCGCTTTGATGAGCTCACGAGTGAAGGTCACATTGTCGGCAGAGCGACTCATCGCACGCTCAACAAGGGCATTTGCCGCCGCGGCTTGTGGCGCTGATAGTGTTGGTGGCGTAATGTCTTCCGTTGGCGGTAGAGGCGTAACTTTAGCCTGAGGGTCCACTAAGAACTGCGCTTTGTAGTAAATGGTTTGAGGACCTTTGGCCTGACGAATTGACCACTCGGCACGACGTCCAGAATCAGAATTAATGTAGGAAACGCCATAACCAGAAGAGGAAGCGGATTCACCGATAAGCGTATAACCACTTTGTGTATGAGGTGCTGCGAGTGAAGCTTTGACTTCATTGCCGTTAGCATTGAACTCAATACGTGCCTCTACATCCCATACCTGACGAGTTTCGCCTGGTGTCCAAGGCACGCCGTAGTTTTCATGTCTGAAAACACTCAAAGCAATGCCCGCAATCACCAATAAGATGATTGAAAGGTAAAACGGTATTTTTGACGTCATAATCTACCTTATTATTTTTTATCTTCGTCCGTTTGGATATAGGTACGACTTACATCGACAAGTGCGATGTCGCGCATAAATTCTCTACCCAGTAAAATAGGATGGTTCATATGCGAGCGATCTGCCAACGTAAATTGCGCTTTTTCATGAATTTTTCCAACGCACACCCAAAGTTCGACTACAGCGCGACGTTCTAGTTCTTCACTGGTAACTTGGCGAATTTTTACGTAACGAATGACTGGCGCTTCGATCCAAGTATTTTTTTCTTCTTCAGATTTACTGGTATCTGCCAGGTGGAATCGAACCCAGTTTTTGCCGTTTCTTTCGAACTCTTCAATATCAACTGCATTTAAAGATGAGGTTGCGGCACCGGTGTCGACACGTGCATCAAAAGTCTGCTTAATGGAGTCGATAGTGACCTTTTCAATTGAGCCAAGGACAATATCATGAGTTGGTGTTGGTTCCACAGGAGCAGGAGATTGGACAATAATCGGCTCTTTTGGCTTTTTCACTTCTGCCATTGCTTCATCACGAAATGTCAGAAGTTCAACCTGTAGTTTATCGACTTGTTCTTCAAGGCTGTCGATATAGTCCGATTGGTTGCTGAGCTGAAGCTCTAAGTTAGTAATGCGATTATTGACATTCGCTTCTGAAGTTTGAATAGCCGCTAACGTTTCTTGGTGGTACTGTTCGCCTTTGGTTAGTGAGCATCCAGATAGTAAGGCGATGGCAACAATCGGGGTCAATCGTAATAACATTGAAAACCTTGGGATTGGATTAAGTTGTTTATTTTTTAGGAGTTTAGCTCATATCGATAAAGCCTCACAAGTAAGAATGTTTCTCTATTACTTATTGTTTGAGGAATAGTGATGAAAAGCTAAAAATCAAGGACATAAAAGCGCATCCTTATTTAGAGCGTGCTTATGTTTTGATGTAACAAATGGACTCGAAAAACAAACACGCTCAGTACGAGGAAAGAGGGTAATGTCTTAACTCGTAAAATGAGTTAAGACAATGTCAGGAATCTCAGCGAATTATGGTTTGCGAGCGACAAGAACCGCGCGGCGAGGGGCAGGGTAACCTTCTACAGTCTTGCTTGGGTCGTTCGGATCTAGATAGTCTGGTAGAGAGTTATGCGTCATCCAATCTGTGGTACGTTGCTCATCAACCGAAGTGACGCTTTCATCAACGATGCGCACATCTTCAAATCCTACCAACTCTAACCACACTTTCAGCGCTTTTGCTGAAGGGAAGAAATAGACATTACGCATTTGTGCGTAACGAGAAGTTGGAACCAACACTGCATTCTCATCACCTTCAATCACTAGTGTTTCTAGTACGAGTTCACCATCAGACACTAATTGATCTTTTAGCTGCACCAAGTGATCCAGTGGAGAGCGACGGTGGTAAAGTACGCCCATGCTGAATACCGTGTCGAACGCTTCTAACTTAGGTAGTTGTTCAATACCCAACGGCAGTAGGTGCGCACGTTGGTCATCGCCCATTAGTTTACGAATTGCTTCGAACTGAATTAGGAACAGGTGAGATGGATCGATACCGACGGTTAAGCGTGCACCTTCACCCAGCATGCGCCACATGTGGTAGCCGTTACCACAACCAACATCGAGTACGCTGCGGTTCTTTAATGGAGAAATATGCGGAAGCACACGGTCCCATTTCCAGTCACTGCGCCACTCAGTATCAATATGAATGCCGTGTACGTGGTATGGCCCTTTGCGCCATGGGTGGAATGTACGAAGTAAGTTCTCTAATTTCTTCAGCTCACCTTCATGGAAAGGAGTGTCGTTGCTGATGGTCACTGAATTCTTGATGTCAATTTGATCCGGTGAGCCTTCTGGAATCTTGTTCAGTGCTTTCAACCAGCGCCCAAAGTCACCGTGCTCTGCATTTTGCCAATCCGTTAGCTGTTGTGGTAGCACATTGAGCCAAGGTTGAAGACGTGTGTCTTGGGCAATCAATTGGTAGAAGTTTGCAAAGTTAAACATAGTTAGTTAATCGCTGAGTTGGTGGTATTAAAATTATTAAATAACAGCCTAAAGTGGCGTGATTCAGGGCCTTTGTATGCACGGTTTATTTAATTGCGAACATAGAGCCAAAGTTAAAGCATTGGAACCAAACATCGTAGCTAGAAAAGCCAATTTTAGCGAAACGCTCTTTATGCTCTTTCTTTGAATCTGGGCGCATTACGTTTTCTATCGCGCTGCGCTTTTGGCTGATTTCTAGTTCGCTATAACCATTTGCACGTTTAAAGTCGTGGTGAAGGTCAATTAACAGCTCGTTTGACACTTCATCTTCGAAGACGAATTTCTCCGACAAAATCAAAATTCCGCCTGGACGTAGACCCGCGTAGATTCGTTCAAGCAGGGCGTAACGATCGTCTGGAGAAAGAAATTGCAGAGTAAAGTTCAGTACGACAATCGATGCGTTTTCAATATCGATATTACGGATATCCGCTTCAACCACATCTACAGGAGTATCGCTTCGGTACGCGTTTACATGTAATTTGCAACGCTCAACCATCGCAGGTGAATTGTCGACCGCAATGATCTTACAGCCTTCTTGTTTGATATGACGACGCATAGACAGCGTAGCAGCACCCAAAGAGCAACCTAGGTCGTAGATGTTTGAGTGAGGTTTTACAAAACGCTCTGCCAGCATACCAATTGCAGAAATAATGTTGCTGTAACCCGGCACCGATCGTTGAATCATGTCAGGAAATACTTCCGCTACGCGTTCATCGAACGTGAAATCCCCAATTTTATCGATTGGAGCCGAAAAAATAGTATCTGGATTGCTCTTAGGGTTCATAACCAAGTCTCTGCATACAAGCCGCCTGAAAACGTCAGGCACCCAAAAGGCGCGTATTTTATGGGAATTTCACGCCTCTGTCATGTGTTGCGTTAGAACATCTGCAACTGCGAGTTGCCATCGTTAGCCGGGAAAGATGCCAAGTCAGGAAGTGTTATACGCTTTTGTATGTCTTTATACAGATTGGCTGCCAACTCCGGCGCAATTATATTGTCCGCAGTATGGATCATGACATACGGCTGTTTACCTTCTGCAATCCATTGCGGCAACTTGCTGAGCCATGGTGTAAAAAACTCGTAATTTTGCTGTTCTTCTGGATGACCAATAAAGCGAATCAAAGGGTGTGAAGCGGTAGCAATGGCGTGGACTGGTACTCTTGGTTTTTTCATTTGCGCATCAATGATCGCTTCATTGTCTGGCTTAGCGGCAAAGACAGGGCGGCTATCCATAATAATGCGGTCAATGTTATTTTCTACTAACCATTGGTTAAGCGCTCGCTCTTCTTCACCTTTGGAGAAAAATGCCATATGACGAACCTCAACACCAAGAGGGAAGTTAGGTGGAAAGCTCGCACAGAACTTTTTCAGTCGATCAAGGTGCTCAGGACCAAATGCGGCTGGCAATTGAATTGTCCATTGCCCCACACGGTCATGCAACGGCTCCATGACTTTCATGAAGTCTCTCAGCTGTTCGCTGCAACCTCTTAGCATTTGCTCATGAGTGATGGCTTTAGGAAGTTTGAAAGTAAAGCGAAAATCATCGTGGGTTGCTGCTCTCCAGTTTTGCACCGTGTTGAGCGTCGGCGTGGCATAAAATGTCGTGTTGCCTTCCACGGTATGGAACACCTGTGCATACTTTTCTAAACGTTCAGCGGGCTTTGTCCCGCTGCCGTAAAAGCTTTGTTGCCATTGATTGTGCGACCACATCGTCAATCCAAGTCGAAGAGGTAAGTTATCCATTATTCTTTACTGCTTGCTACTCGTGTGAATACTTTACGAGAGTTTTGCTGAAATAGGTAATTTCACGCTATAATCCCCACCAATTTTTTCGCTTTGGTGCGCTTTTGAACATTTGTTGTACTAAAAAGCACCAGTGAATGATAAAACACACGTAATTGTATGTTGAGTAGTCGATTTTCGTGGACATTCAGCGTATAACTGAACCTTTACTCTGCTTGGCAATGAGGCTGACAGAGCGTAGTTAACAACATTTGAGAGATTGGGAATTTCATTATGCGTACCCATTACTGTGGTCACCTGAACAAGTCCCTTGCAGGACAAACTGTAGAACTTTGCGGCTGGGTTAACCGTCGTCGTGATTTAGGCGGTCTTATTTTTATTGATATGCGAGATCGCGAAGGTATCGTTCAGGTAGTTGTTGATCCAGATATGGCGGATGCGTATGAAGTGGCTAACACACTTCGTAATGAATTCTGTATCAAACTAACGGGTGAAGTACGCGTTCGTCCAGAAAGCCAAGCAAACAAAGACATGGCAACAGGTGAAGTTGAGATCCTTGCGAAAGGTCTTGAAATCATCAACCGCAGTGACGTTTTGCCTCTAGACTTCAACCAAAAGAACTCTGAAGAGCAACGTCTGAAGTACCGTTACTTAGATCTACGTCGTCCTGAAATGAGCGATCGCATCAAGCTACGTGCTAAAGCGTCTAGCTTTGTTCGTCGTTTCCTAGATGACAACGGCTTCCTAGATATCGAAACACCAGTACTAACGAAAGCGACACCAGAAGGTGCGCGTGACTACCTAGTACCTAGCCGTGTTCACAAAGGCAGCTTCTACGCGCTTCCTCAGTCTCCACAGCTATTCAAACAGCTTCTAATGATGTCTGGTTTTGACCGTTACTACCAAATCGTTAAGTGTTTCCGTGATGAAGACTTACGTGCTGACCGTCAACCAGAATTCACTCAGATCGATATCGAAACGTCATTCATGACGGCTGACCAAGTACGTGAAGTGACGGAAAACATGGTTCGCGATATGTGGCAAGAGCTACTAAACGTAGACCTAGGTCAGTTCCCAGTAATGCCATTCAGCGAAGCGATTCGCCGTTTCGGTTCTGACAAGCCAGACCTACGTAACCCACTAGAGCTAGTAGACGTTGCTGACCTAGTGAAAGACGTTGAGTTCAAAGTATTCTCTGGCCCAGCAAACGACGAGAAAGGCCGCGTTGCCGTTATTCGCGTTCCAGGTGGTGCCTCTTTGACTCGTAAGCAAATTGATGGCTACGGTGAATTCGTTGGTATCTACGGTGCGAAAGGTCTAGCTTGGATGAAGGTTAACGACCGTGCAGCAGGCATGGAAGGTATCCAATCTCCAGTAGCTAAATTCCTAAACGAAGACGTGATCAACGGCATCCTAGATCGCACTCAAGCGGAATCTGGTGACATCATCCTATTTGGCGCTGATAAAGCGGGTATCGTTGCAGAAGCTATGGGCGCACTGCGTCTGAAGCTAGGTAAAGACCTAGAGCTAACTGACGAATCTGCATGGGCTCCATTATGGGTGGTTGACTTCCCAATGTTCGAAGAAGATGACGAAGGCAACCTACACGCGATGCACCACCCATTCACATCGCCTCTAGGTGTGACTGCGGAAGAGCTAAAAGCGAACCCAGCTGCGGCAAACTCTAACGCTTATGATATGGTTCTAAATGGCTACGAAGTTGGCGGCGGTTCTGTTCGTATCCACAACGCAGATATGCAAGAAGCCGTATTTGATATTCTAGGCATCACACCTGAAGAGCAACAGCTTAAGTTCGGCTTCCTGCTTGATGCACTGAAATTCGGTACGCCTCCACACGCTGGTCTTGCATTCGGTCTTGACCGTCTAGTGATGCTGCTATGTGGTACTGAGAACATCCGTGATGTTATTGCATTCCCGAAAACAACAGCAGCGGCGTGTCTACTAACAGACGCACCAAGCATTGCGAACCCAGCAGCGCTAGAAGAGCTAGCAATCGCAGTGACTGCAGCGAAAGAAAAAGACGCAGAATAAGCGCACAACATTTGAAGAAAACTCCCGCAACTGCGGGAGTTTTTGTTTAAATAAACCCAAGAAACTTCCAAAGCAATTTCCCAAGCAACGCTTTTTAGCTCATGTTTGCTATTAAGCGTCAAAATACATTAAAAGGTGAATTATGGCAGGTCATAGTAAATGGGCGAATATTCGTCACCGTAAAGCAGCGCAAGATGCGAAGCGCGGCAAAATCTTTACCAAATTAATCCGTGAAATCGTTGTTGCGGCAAAAGAGGGAGGCGGTGAGCCAGAAAATAACCCACGTTTGCGAGCTGCAATTGATAAAGCGTTGTCTAACAACATGACGCGTGACACTGTCAACCGCGCTGTCAGCCGAGGTGCTGGCGGTGAAGGCGACGACAATATGGAAACCGTAATCTATGAAGGTTATGGTCCAGGTGGCACTGCGGTCATGGTCGAATGTATGACGGATAACCGAAATCGCACAGTATCTGGCGTACGCCATGCGTTCTCGAAGTCAGGAGGCAATCTGGGTACGGATGGTAGTGTAAACTATCTTTTCGACAAGAAAGGCGTGATCTCATACGCCCCAGGTTTAGATGAAGATGCGGTGATGGAAGTGGCGTTAGAAAGTGGCGCTGATGACATCGAAACATCAGAAGATGGCTCGATTGATGTTTACACCGCGCCAAGCGATTTTGGACTCGTAAAAGATGCCCTTGATGCTGCAGGTTTTGAGGCGGAGAACGCCGAAGTGTCGCTTATCCCTTCAACGAAAGCAGAACTGGATGTGGGCACTGCGCCAAAACTGCTTCGTTTGATTGACGCTTTAGAAGATCTGGACGATGTTCAGGAGGTTTATCACAACGGTGACATCTCTGACGACGTTGCAGCCTCTCTAGAGTAAACTCAATGTGCAGTGAGCGGTATTCGCTCCGAAATTAGAAAGTAATAATAAGAAATTGAGGCTGCATTCGGCCTCATTTTTAGGAACATTCATGTCAATTATTTTGGGCATTGACCCAGGTTCACGCATTACCGGTTATGGGGTCATTCGTCAAAATGGACGCCATTTGCAATACCTTGGTAGTGGCTGTATTCGTACTTCAGAAAAAGAACTTCCGGGCCGTCTTAAGCAGATTTACGCTGGCGTCACGGAAATCATTACTCAGTTTCAACCGGACGTATTTGCGATTGAACAAGTGTTTATGGCTAAAAATGCGGATTCAGCATTAAAGCTTGGCCAGGCTCGTGGCAGCGCAATTGTTGCTGCGGTGAATGCAGAGTTGCCGGTATACGAATACGCCGCGCGTCTTATTAAGCAAGCTGTAGTCGGTACTGGTGGTGCGGACAAAGCGCAAGTTCAGCATATGGTTCAGCAGATGCTTAAACTGCCCGCCAAGCCTCAAGCGGATGCAGCCGATGCTTTAGGTGTGGCGATTTGTCATGCCAATACGAACAAAACTCTCGTTGCCTTAGCGGGCAAAGCAACCAGTGCCAGAAAAGGGCGCTACCGATAAAATTAACTGGATGTCTATCCAGTTCTTTATTATCCTGTCGCAAATTCATTTCCAAAGAGTATTTATAGTGATTGGACGTCTTCGTGGCACACTGATTGAAAAACAACCACCTGAAGTATTAATTGAAGTTAATGGCATTGGTTATGAAGTCCAGATGCCAATGAGCTGTTTTTACGAGCTGCCAAATGTTGGCGAAGAAGCCATTATTTATACTCACTTTGTCGTCCGTGAAGATGCACAATTGCTATACGGTTTCAACACAGTAAAAGAACGAGCACTTTTCCGTGAAGTGATCAAAGCCAATGGCGTTGGTCCTAAACTCGGTCTTGGTATTCTCTCTGGTATGACAGCAACGCAATTTGTTACTTGTGTGGAACATGAAGACGTTTCTACGCTGGTTAAGCTTCCAGGCGTTGGCAAGAAAACCGCAGAGCGATTGGTTGTTGAAATGAAAGACCGCTTGAAAGGGTGGGGCGCTGGCGATCTATTTACACCATTTACGGATGCTGCTCCTGCGGATTCTGGTGCGACATCCAACAACGCGGAAGAAGAGGCAATTAGCGCGCTTCTAGCTTTGGGTTACAAGCCGACTCAAGCGTCGAAAGTGGTGTCTCAGATCGCTAAACCGGACATGAGCAGTGAGCAAATGATCCGTGAAGCTCTAAAATCAATGGTGTAACGCTGGTTTCACAGTGAGCATTTGTTCAAGATAACTCATTCTCTAAGGTTAACGCCAATCGCTTAACGATGTTTTTTGTGTCATTCCAGCGAGCCTAGCGAGACTGGGAATCTAATAGCAGCACGCTGAGCGGTTAATGAAACAATTTGACCATAAACCGCTAGGATAGAAGATCCTGTATCACGCTCCTTCGTCGCTGTACAGGATGACGAGATACAGAAATATGCCACTTGCTGTTAAACGAGCGGCATTATTCTCTCAGGTAACCATTTTTCAAGGTAAAAAGATGATTGAAGCCGATCGTTTAATCGCGCCAGAAAACCCTGCCTTTCGTGATGAAGATGTCATTGACCGTGCTATTCGACCAAAGAAGTTGGCGGATTACCAAGGTCAGGACCACGTTCGTGACCAAATGGAGATCTTCATCAAAGCTGCTCAGTTACGTAGTGAAGCTCTTGATCACCTGTTAATTTTTGGCCCTCCGGGTTTGGGTAAAACCACGCTAGCAAATATTGTCGCCAACGAGATGGAAGTAAACATCCGTACTACTTCAGGGCCAGTTCTTGAAAAAGCAGGCGATTTAGCAGCGTTACTAACCAACCTAGAAGAAAATGACGTTCTATTTATTGATGAAATTCACCGCTTAAGCCCAATGGTTGAAGAGGTCCTGTATCCTGCGATGGAAGATTATCAACTGGATATTATGATCGGTGAAGGTCCGGCCGCTCGTTCTATTAAGATCGATTTGCCGCCGTTTACTTTGATTGGTGCAACGACCCGAGCAGGCTCTTTAACGTCACCATTACGAGACCGTTTTGGTATTACTCAGCGTCTTGAGTTTTATAAGATAAAAGACCTACAAGATATTGTGCAGCGCAGCGCGGATTGTTTAGGTTTGTCAATGGAACCTGAAGGTGCATTGGAAGTGGCAAGACGTGCACGTGGCACACCACGTATTGCTAACCGCCTACTACGTCGTGTTCGCGATTATGCGGAAGTGAAAGGAAATGGTCACATTTGTGCAAAGGTTGCCGACAAAGCGCTGAATATGCTTGATGTGGACGCCGAAGGTTTCGATTATATGGACCGCAAACTGCTACTCGCAATTATGGAGAAATTTGGTGGTGGTCCGGTCGGACTCGATAACATGGCGGCAGCGATAGGTGAAGAAAAGGATACTATCGAAGACGTTCTTGAGCCTTATCTTATTCAGCAAGGTTATTTACAACGCACTCCACGTGGAAGAATCGCGACAGATCGTGCGTATTTGCATTTCGGAATTGAAAAATAAGATTCCCGCGCTGGGCCTTTGCTGCCCAGCGCTTCATTAAAGTTGACCAAACTCACATTTTTTGAATTTCTTCTCATACCAGTTTAGTAAGTAAAAAGCATTGATTGTTAACTCTATGTTTGCTCGCAACTGGTTAATTTCTCTCCTGATTACTCTCTCTTAACATCCGTATCTAATACTGGTTGATCTGGATCAATGTGATGGATTTTTGTGCAAATTCCGCGCATAAACATTGATGTATATCAAAGCGCATTCCGGCTATAAACCTTTTGAAACAATCTGTTTTTACAAGTAATATTAGCCCTAGCTATATTAGCTGATGCTTAACAATTAACTAACCAATGAAGCACATTTTTGCAACAATGAGTTGTGATAATTCAACATTTTTCAAGTGTAAATAACACTTGAATATGGATTGCAATATGTAGAGAGTGTCATTCAGCCGACACATAGGAGTTACCATGATTGACGTAGTTGATCTATCGCGGTTGCAGTTTGCACTGACAGCGATGTATCACTTCCTATTCGTACCATTGACCCTTGGTATGGCCTTCCTTCTGGCCATTATGGAATCGATGTACGTAATGACGAACAAGCAAATCTACAAGGACATGACCAAGTTCTGGGGTAAGCTATTCGGTATTAACTTTGCACTTGGTGTGGCGACAGGCCTTACCATGGAATTCCAGTTTGGTACGAACTGGTCTTACTACTCCCACTATGTAGGTGACATCTTCGGTGCGCCGCTAGCGATCGAAGCCCTTGTCGCATTCTTCCTGGAGTCAACTTTTGTTGGTCTATTCTTCTTCGGGTGGGATCGTCTATCTAAACGTCAACACTTAGCGGTTACTTGGCTTGTGGCGCTGGGCTCTAACTTCTCTGCACTTTGGATTCTTATCGCAAACGGCTGGATGCAAAACCCAGTAGGCGCGGACTTCAACTTCGAAACCATGCGAATGGAAATGGTGAGCTTCTCTGAAGTTGTACTAAACCCAGTTGCTCAGGTTAAGTTCGTGCATACGGTTGCTTCTGGTTACACTTGTGGCGCAATGTTTATTCTAGGCATCAGTTCATACTACCTATTAAAAGGTCGTGACATTGCGTTTGCTCGTCGTTCGTTTGCTATCGCTGCTTCTTTCGGTATTGCGGCTATCTTATCTACCATCGTTCTTGGCGATGAATCTGGCTACGAGCTTGGTGAAGTTCAAAAAGTGAAGCTTGCTGCAATTGAAGCAGAATGGCACACAGAGCCAGCTCCAGCAGCGTTTACGTTATTTGGTGTTCCTAACCAAGAAACCATGCACACCGATTACGCAATCAAGATCCCTTACGTAATGGGTATCATCGCGACACGTTCTTTTGATGAGCAAGTAACAGGTCTTCGTGACCTACGTGATGAGCACGTCGATCGTATTCGTGACGGTATGTACGCTTATGAACTTCTTGAGAAGCTTCGTGCGGGTGATAAATCAGAAGAAAATATGACTGCGTTTGATGAAGTGAAGGGTGACCTAGGTTACGGTCTACTTCTAAAACGCTACACAGACAATGTTGTTGATGCGACAGAAGAGCAAATCCAAGCTGCTGCAGATGACTCAATCCCAACAGTATGGCCGCTATTCTGGTCATTCCGTATCATGGTTGCTTGTGGTTTCATCATGCTATTCGTTTTCGGTGCGGCGTTTATTCAAACGTGTCGTCAGAAGATCGAACAAAAACAATGGATTCTTAAAGCTGCACTATTCAGCATCCCACTACCGTGGATTGCGATTGAAGCGGGTTGGTTCGTCGCTGAGTACGGTCGTCAGCCTTGGGCTGTAGGTGAAATTTTACCAGTGCATGTTGCAGCTTCTGCACTAACTGCTGGCGAAATCTGGACTTCACTATTCGCAATTCTGGCGCTATACACGGTATTCCTGGTTGCAGAAGTTTACCTAATGTTGAAATTCGCTCGTAAAGGCCCAAGTAGCCTGAAAACGGGTCGCTACCACTTCGAGCAAAATGCTGACTCTGTTGAAGACAAAGTTAGTCGCCAAGTAGAAGCGTAAGGTAAGGAGATAACAAGATGTTTGATTACGAAATCTTGCGACTCATCTGGTGGGTACTAATCGGTGTTCTACTAGTTGGTTTTGCAGTAACAGACGGTTTCGATATGGGTGTAGGCGCGCTTGTACCTATTATCGGTAAAAACGACACGCAACGTCGCGTCATGATTAACTCAATTGCCCCTCACTGGGATGGTAACCAAGTTTGGCTTATCACTGCTGGTGGTGCACTGTTCGCAGCTTGGCCTTTGGTTTACGCAACGTCATTTTCAGGCTTCTACTTAGCGATGATTTTGACACTAGCAGCGCTATGGCTTCGTCCTCTGGGCCTAGACTACCGCTCTAAAATTGAAGATCCAAAATGGCGCAATACCTGGGATATCTGTATCTCAATCAGTGGTTTTGTTCCACCAATCATCTTTGGTGTAGCGTTTGGCAACCTACTACAGGGTGTACCATTCCAATTGAGTGAGTTCTTGATGCCAACATACCATGGCTCATTCTTTGGTCTTCTAAACCCATTTGCACTGCTGTGTGGCCTAGTTAGCTTGTTCATGATTTTGATGCAAGGTTCGACTTGGCTACAAATGAAAACAACGGGCGAAGTGCATGTGCGTGCTCGCAACGTTGCTCAGTTGGCAGGTTTACTGACGGTTGCAGCGTTTGTAGCGGCTGGTTTCTGGATCCAAAATATCGATGGTTACGTCATTGTTGGCGGTATCGACACTAATGCAGCTTCTAACCCTCTAAACAAAGAGGTAATCCGTGAAGCTGGTGCGTGGATGAAGAATTTTGAAAACTACCCACTACTATGGGCTGCTCCTGTACTAGGTGTTGCAATGCCGCTTCTTGCCGTATTGGCATCTCGTCTTGAAAAATGTGCGATTTCGTTCATTACTTCAAGTCTGGGTGTTGCTGGCGTTATCTTTACTGCAGGCTTTGCGATGTTCCCATTCATCATGCCTTCAGACTTAATGCCAAGCCACAGCTTAACAATGTGGGATGCAACGTCATCTGAACTGACTCTGAACCTAATGACAGGCGTTGCGTTTGTTATGGTACCAATCATCCTTGGTTACACGTCTTGGACTTACTACAAGATGTTTGGTCGCCTTGATGATCAGTACATTGAAGACAACAAAAACTCACTTTACTAAGGAGCATTTACTATGTGGTATTTCGCATGGATTCTAGGTGTACTACTTGCTTGTGCATTCGGTATCATCAACGCTCTTTGGTTAGAGCACTCAGAAATGATGGATAAAGACAGTGAGTAATCTCGCTGATAAGGTAGCGCAACTTCACGCTCCGATGGATAAGACTCTGTTAAGAGTCTTATCTCTCATCCTTGGCTTTATGCATGTAGGATTGGTGATGTGGGATCCTGAAGCTTACCATCAAGCAATTGGTGGTTTTAACTCAATCATCGCACCAGCACTGATTTGGTCTGTATGCTCAAGCATGGTTTACGGTGTGGGCTTCAAACCGAGAAACTGGTACTGGCAAGTTTTGTTTAGTCCCTACTTTTCGTTAGCTATCTTAATTTATTTAACGGCACTTTATTTCTTTTAGGCTGAAATACGCTGTAATAAAGTCGGTTACTAAATCATCGAATAAAAGCTAGGTATTTCGCCTAGCTTTTATTTTTTCTACAAATTTCAAAAATATTCCCTTAGCTCGGTACCAATTGCTGTCGCTTCAGTTATAGTAATTACTTTAAAGAATTGAATATATTGGGACTCCCTTGCAAGGCACATCAAATCTCTTTCGCTGGCCGATCACCGTTTACTATGAAGACACCGATGCGGGCGGCGTTGTATATCATTCTAATTATCTAAAATTCTTTGAGCGCGCGCGGACAGAAATGTTACGTGCCAAAGGCATTTCTCAACATGTGTTACTGGAACAAAATATCGGCTTTGTTGTCCGACACATGGATATTGATTTCAACCAAGGGGCAAGGCTGGACGAGCATTTGACAGTATTAACCCGAGTGTCAGAAATAAAACGTGCTTCCCTGCAATTCTGTCAAGAGTTGGTCAATGATCAAGGCAAGATATTGTGCAAGGCCTCTGTTAAGGTAGCATGTATCGATAATAAGAAAATGAAACCAATAGCTATTCCAACCTTTATAAATTCGGAGCTAACAAATAGTGACTGCTGATATTTCCATTTTAGATCTCTTTCTTCAGGCCAGTCTGTTGGTAAAGCTTGTGATGCTGACGTTGCTTGGTATGTCAATTGTGTCATGGGCAATGATCATCAAGCGCAGCAAAGTGCTTTCTCAAGCCTCAAAGAATGCAGAGCAGTTTGAAGACAAATTCTGGTCGGGTACTGATCTTTCTCAGCTTTACCAAAAAGTAAAAGCGCGTAAAGACGAAATTGAAGGCACAGAAGAAATTTTTTACGCAGGTTTCACGGAGTTTGCTCGTCTACGTAAGAGCAACGCAAACTCACCAGCGTACATCATGGAAGGCACTGGCCGCGCAATGCGCGTTGCTGTCTCTCGTGAAGTTGATGAACTAGAAACAAGCTTACCGTTCTTAGCGACAGTCGGTTCTATCAGTCCTTACATCGGCCTATTTGGTACCGTTTGGGGCATCATGCACGCTTTTATTGCGTTGGGTGAAGTAAAACAAGCTACGTTGTCTATGGTTGCACCGGGTATCGCCGAGGCATTGATCGCGACAGCGATGGGTCTATTTGCGGCTATTCCGGCTGTAATGGCCTACAACCGCCTAAGCAATAAAGTGAGCAAACTAGAGCACACTTACGCAACATTCTCTGAAGAATTCCACAGCATCCTTCATCGTCAAGCGATGGCTGGCCGAGACAGCGCGGATAAGGAATAAAGCATGGCGGGTTATCAACCTAAAAAGCGAAAAATGACAGCGGAGATCAACGTTGTTCCGTACATTGACGTAATGCTCGTACTGTTGATCATTTTTATGGCGACCGCTCCATTTGTGACTCAAGGCGTCGATGTTGATCTTCCGAAAACATCGACCGCTGAATCTATGCAAGACCTTGCTGGCGAAACTGACAGTAGTTTTATCATAATCGAAATTGATAGCGAGGGTAATTTAGGCCTAAGCGTAAATGATGAAGAAGTTCAGCGAGGTTTGTCGTTGCAAGATGTTATTGTGCGAGTGAAAGCGGAGCGAGAGGTTAAGCCAGATTCACCAGTTGCGGTAGGTGGCGACGCGGCAACACCATATGCCGATGTTGTGCTATTGCTGGATGAACTAAGTCGAGCTGGTATCCCTAAGGTAGGTCTAATGACCGATATCAGGGAATAGACATCAATTATCTATGAAAGATCACAAGAAGAAACCCAACCAATACGCCAAACCGATAGCAATATCGGTTGGTTTGCATGCAATTCTAGTTGCAGCCCTGCTTTGGGGGACGGACTTCAACATGTCTAAACCAGAGCCTACAGGGCAAATGGTTCAAGCTGTTGTCATCGATCCAAAACTTGTGCAGCAACAAGCGAAAGAAATTCGCCAGCAACGCGAAAAGGCAGCAAAAAAAGAACAAGAGCGTCTTGATAAATTGAGACGCGAAGCAGAGCAGCTAGAAAAAAACCGTAAAGCTGAAGAAGAGCAAATTCGCAAGTTGAAAGAACAGCAAGCGAAAGATGCTCAAGCAGCACGAGAAGCAGAAGCTGCACGTAAGAAAAAAGAACAAGAGCGCAAGCAGGAAGAAGAACGCGTTCGCAAAGAAAAAGAGCGAGCTGCTAAGCTAGAAAAAGAGCGTAAGGCAAAAGAAGAAGCTGTGCGTAAAGCTGAGCAGGAGCGTTTAGCGAAAGAAGCCGCTATAGCAAAAGCTGAGCAAGAACGTCTAGCTCGTGAAAAGGCAGCAAAAGAAGCGGAAGAAAAAGCACGTCGTGAGCGTGAAGCCGCTGAAAAAGCTGAAAAAGAGCGCATTGCAAAAGAGAAAGCGGCAAAAGAAGCGGCAGAGCGAGAGCGCAAAGCGAGAGAAGCTGCAGAACGTGCGGAGCGCGAGCGTAAAGCACAAGAAGCCGCGCTAGATGATATTTTTGCGGGTCTTGAGGATGAGGTTAGTAAAAATAGTGCTGCTCGAAATCAATTTATTGACGATGAACTTTCTCGAATGTCATCCATCTATACTCAAAATATTCAGCAAAAGTTGATTAAGGATGACTACTTGCTGGGAAAGGAGTGTAGGGTAAACATCAAATTGATTCCGACAGGAACTGATATGATGGTCTCTGGTGTTACCGTTTTGAGTGGCGATACTCGAGTATGTGCAGCGGCGAAGCGAGCGATAGCTCAGGTAGGGACGTTCCCTAAATCTTCAGAAGCTGCGGTAAACGAAAGACTAAAAGACATCAACATAACTGTTGCTTTGGACTAAAAGGAATAAGACGTGATTAGACGCCTTTTACTAGGAATGTTTGTACTGTTTAGCAGTATGACAAATGTGGCGAATGCCGCATTAGAGTTGGTCATTACCGATGGTATTGATTCAGCACGACCAATTGCTGTTGTTCCGTTTAAGTGGGAGGGTACTCAAGCGCTTCCAACGGATATTTCTGCTGTTATTGCCTCGGATTTGCAACGCAGTGGTAAGTTCAGCCCCGTTCCAACGAGCAAGATGCCACAAACTCCGTTCAGTGAATCAGAAGTCAATTTTGATGCCTGGACTAATTTAGGTGTAGATGCTCTGCTGACTGGCTCAATCAAACAAAATGCTCAAGGTGATTACGTTATCAACTATCAACTTGTTGATATTGTGCGTGGTCAGCTAACGGGTGGAAAAAGTAAAGCGCTTGGTAGCGATGGCGAATTAGTACTGTCAAAAGATCATGTGCTGTTCAATAAGGTCGCGACCGTTCAAGGCCCTCGCATGCGTGAGTACGCTCACCGCATCTCTGATTTGGTGTATGAGCAGTTAACGGGTGACCGTGGTGCCTTCATGACCCGTATTGCATACGTGGTGGTGAATGATAAAGACCGTTTCCCTTACCAACTTCGTGTGGCTGATTACGATGGTTACAACGAGCGCTTGGTTTTACGTTCTAAGCAACCATTAATGTCACCAGCATGGTCGCCAGATGGTAAAAAGCTTGCGTATGTTAGCTTCCAAAATGGTCAAGCAGAAATCTTTATCATGAACATCTACACCGGTGAGCGTGAGAAGATTACGTCATACCCACGTCATAATGGTGCGCCAAGATTTTCGCCTGACGGCAATAAGTTAGCGATTGTTCTCTCTAAGACAGGCTCGCTTCATGTTTACACGTTCGATCTTAACACTCGCAAGCTGACGCAAATTACGCGTGGCAGATCAAATAATACTGAACCGTTCTGGCATCCAGATGGAAAATCGTTGATTTTCACATCGGATAGGGGTGGTAAACCACAGATTTATCAAGTAAATTTGGGCAGCGGTTCTATTGACCGTTTGACTTGGCAAGGCAGCCAAAATTTGGGTGGCCAGATTACTCCTGATGGGCGATTCCTAGTAATGGTGAACCGCAGTAACGCAGGATTTAACTTGGCGAAACAAGATTTGGAAACTGGTGCTCTTCAAGTCTTAACTAAGACCTTGCTTGATGAGTCTCCTAGTATTGCCCCAAACGGTGGCATGGTTGTGTATAGCTCGATTTACAACAAGAAAAACGTACTATCGATGGTGTCAATTGATGGTCGATTCAAAGCTAGATTACCGGCAACAAATGGGCGTGTTAGAGCGCCTGCATGGTCACCGTTTTTGTAGTAATAAGTTTGATTAATAAAGGAAAATAAGATGCAACTGAACAAGGTTCTAAAAGGGCTACTAATCGCGCTTCCTGTAATGGCTGTTACAGCGTGTAGTTCAAGCGACGACGCTGCTTCTAACACTGGTGCAGCAACAAACAACAATGGCGCAGTTGAAACAACAGTAGCTACGCCAATTGATCAAAGCGGTCAGCTAACAGAGCAAGAGCTAAAAGAGCAAGCTCTACGTGAAACTCAAACAATCTACTTTGCTTTTGATAACTCAACAATTGCAGCAGATTACGAAGAGATGCTAGCGGCTCACGCTTCTTACCTAAGCAAGAACCCAGCACTTAACGTAACTATCGAAGGTCACGCTGATGAGCGTGGTACTCCTGAGTACAACATCGCTCTAGGTGAGCGTCGTGCACAAGCAGTAGCGAACTACCTACAAGCACTAGGTGTTCAAGCTGACCAAATCTCAATCGTTAGCTACGGTGAAGAGAAGCCACTTCTTCTAGGTCAATCAGATGAAGTTTACGCTAAGAACCGTCGCGCGGTTCTAGTATACTAATTCGAGGTAATCCTCATGTTCAGTAACACTAAGCGCGCTGTTGCGCTTACGTTACTGGCAAGTGCAGCGAACTTTGCGTTCGCTGCACCAGCTCCAGTATCCGATCTCAACAGCACATCATCCGTCTCTAAGAGCCGTTCATCTGAAACGGAAGTAGAGCGTCTAGAGCGCTTGCTACAAAACCGCAATCGCGTTCAGCTCCAAATGCAACAGCAAATTGACCAAATGTCACAAGAGATCAGTGAATTACGTGGTCAATTAGAGCGAAATAGCTACGAAATGAAGCAAATGTTGCAACGTCAACGAGAGTTGTTTGTCGAGCTAGATCGTGTGCGTGGAGAAATCAAATCCGCGCCTGCGCAAGAAGCGAAACCGGCTAAAACAGGTGGTCAGTACACACCAAATGTTGATGAGCAAACGGCATACCAAAATGCAGTCGACCTCATTCTCAAGAAACGTGACTACACTGGCGCAATTGCAGCGTTCCAGCAGTTCCAGAAAGATTATCCTGACTCCACATACTCAGCGAACTCTCACTATTGGCTAGGCCAATTGTACTTCGCTAAGAAGCAGGACAAAGATGCTGTAAAGAGCTTTGCTGCGGTGGTGTCTTATAAAGACTCCAATAAGCGAGCCGATGCTTTGCTCAAGTTAGGTGAAATCGCTGAGCGTAATAACAATGCAGCTCAAGCGAAAAAGTACTACCAACAAGTGGTTGATGAATACCCAGGTAGTGCATCTGCAAAACTTGCCAGCTCTAAGCTGTAAGACGTTATGTTTTAAAAAGGAAGCTTCGGCTTCCTTTTTCTTTTCCGTTTCTTTATCGGTGGTGATCGAATAAATCGAGAGGAATGGCATCGAGCCTTTTACCCCCATCTTGCAACGGATTCTTTCAATCAGAAATGCTACCTGTAACAAAGATATACGGCTAGATAGCTAGAAATCCCCGCGACAAGTTGGTTTTTGAAAATTAACGAGGTTACAATACTCGGATTAAAGGAAGTTGCGTAGAGCAAGAGCAATGAGCCATATATTAGATAAAATCGACACTGTTTACCCATTCCCACCGAAGCCAGTTCCATTAAGCGAAGAAGAAAAAGCGTCTTACATTGAGCGCATTAAAAAGCTGCTAAAAGAAAAGGATGCGGTACTTATCGCACACTATTATACCGATCCTGAGATTCAAGCCCTAGCGGAAGAAACGGGTGGTTTTGTTGGTGACTCGTTGGAAATGGCGAAGTTTGGTAATCGTCATCCTGCAAGCACACTGATCATTGGCGGTGTTCGCTTTATGGGCGAGTCGGCCAAAATCCTAACACCAGAAAAGCGAATTCTAATGCCAACGTTGGAAGCGGAATGTTCGCTCGATCTTGGCTGTCCAGCGGATAAGTTCAGTGAGTTCTGTGATGCTCACCCTGATCACACGGTTGTGGTTTATGCAAATACGTCTGCCGCAGTTAAAGCTCGTGCCGATTGGGTCGTTACATCAAGCATTGCGCTTGAAATCGTGGAACACTTAGACGCTGAAGACAAGCCAATCATCTGGGGACCAGACCGTCACCTAGGGTCGTACATCGCTAATAAAACTGGCGCAGACATGCTGCTATGGCAAGGTGAGTGTGTGGTTCATGATGAGTTCTCTGCTGATGCGCTACGCAAAATGAAGAGCGTGTATCCAGATGCGGCTATTTTGGTTCACCCTGAATCACCAGCAAGTGTCGTAGAACTTGCCGATGCCGTTGGCTCGACGAGTCAGTTGATCAAAGCAGCGAAAGCGCTTCCTCATAAACAAATGATCGTTGCGACAGACAAAGGCATTTTCTTTAAAATGCAGCAACTTGTGCCAGAGAAAGAACTTATCGAAGCGCCAACCGCAGGTGCTGGCGCAACATGTCGCAGCTGCGCACACTGTCCTTGGATGGCAATGAACGGTTTGAAAGCGATAGAGAAAGCGCTTAGCGAAGGCGGTGAAGAACACGAGATCTTTGTTGATGAAGAATTGCGTGTTAAATCGCTCATTCCGTTAAATCGTATGTTGGACTTTGCTGAGCAGCTAAATATGCAAGTGAAAGGTAATGCTTAAAAAGTAGGCGTAACTGAAAGTAAATCTCAAAAACCAGCCGAATATGGCTGGTTTTTTTGTGTCTTACTATCAATGAGTTACTATTGATGCAATCAATGAATATCGAGGTTATAAATTTATGGCGGTGTGGTTAGTAGTTAAAAAGTGGCTTAGTTCACACCTTTTTAAATTGAGCAACCGAAGTCTTCTCATCTTTAGTGGCTTATATGTGAGCCTTTCATGGGGACTGCTCGTTCTCGCTGGTGAAACCGCATTAACAGACAACTTCTCTAACTTTATCTATTACCTTATGGTTACGGCGAGTACGGTGGGTTATGGCGATCATTCTCCAGTGACAGATTTGGGTAAATGGGTTGTTGTTCTGTTTGTGATCCCAGGCGGTTTGAGCCTATTCGCTGCATTATTGGGACGTGTCGCTGGAGCAGCGATGGATTACTGGAGAGCGGGTATTTTAGGAAAACGGAGAGTAAGAGTGGAAAACCATATTGTATTGTTGGGTTGGAATGGATCGAGAACGATGCACCTTATTCGCATGTTACAACATGAAGAAGAGGGGAAGCGTCCGATTGTTTTGTGCAGCCGTTCAGAAATAGAAAACCCGTTGCCAGGCGAGATCAGTTTTATCAAAGTGACCAGTTACACGGATTCACAAGAGATGAAAAACGCCAATATTGCTGAAGCAGCTTGCGTTATTGTTGATAACCTATCGGACGATATCACGCTGTCAGCCGCGCTGTACTGTGCTTCTGTGAATCCTGCCGCACATTTGGTCGCTTACTTTAAAGATGAGGCGTTAGGCCGTCTTTTAAGTCAACATTGTCCGAAAGCGGAATGCATACCTGCAGTTGGCGCGGAAATGCTGGCAAAAGCGGCGGTAGATCCGGGCTCAAGTGCACTTCACCAAGAGCTATTAGCTTCAACACGAGGTATGACTCAATACTCGGTCATTTATCCTGAAAGGCTGCCAGTAACTACTGTTGAGAGTCTCTTCGTTTTTCTCAAAAGGCGTCATCATGCCACGCTAATTGCTTTTGACATTGGCCATGGTATCCAACTCAACCCAGATTTAGGTGCAGAAGTACCACCGAGTACCAAGCTGTTTTACATTGCAGATGAACGTATTGAAGATTTTGCATGGAAAGAAATGAACAAGGAACAATAATGCACATGATTGCTGACCTGTTAGCAGGTTTTCCCAATTTTTTACTCTATTTTTCTGTTTCTATTATTTTCGTTTTGGCGTTTAAGTTCATCTACGTCAAGCTTACGCCTTACGATGAATGGCACCTGATCAAAGAAAAGCAAAATACAGCGGCTGCGATTGCACTAAGTGGCGCATTTCTTGGTTATTGTATTGCGATTTCGGGGGCTGCAAAAAACTCAGTCAACATTGTCGATTTTATGGTGTGGGGCGTTGTTGCAATGCTGGCGCAGATCATTGCATTTGCGATTGTACGTTTTGTTTTACTTCCAAAAGTGACTGAGCGTATCGAAAAAGATGAGCTGCCTGCCGGTATTGTATTAGCGGCTGTTTCTATATCGGTCGGTGTATTAAATGCCGCTTGTATGACGTACTAGGAGGGACGATGAAGCGGAGTTCTAACGTTAAACGTTCTTCCATGGACAAAAGTTTAAAGCTTGGGAAAATTATTCCCTTTGCTGCTTTTGGCGGTATTTTCTTCTTTGCGACACAAGAATCGAAAACCGAAGGCTACATTTTTTCTGACGCTGATGAATGCAAATCAAACTCGCCAGAGTTCAGTGAGCAGTGTGACATTGCTTATCAAGAAGCTTTGGCTCGCGCCGAACGAAATGCCCCTCGCTACAACAATGAGTTCGAATGTGAAAATGATTTTTACGAAGACGATTGTTACTACAGTTCCAGTTCCCGAGCTTATGTGCCTCACTTTGGGGGCTTCTTTTACAGTCGAGCACTGAGCGGTTTGAAAGGTTACAACAAGAGCTATTACTCTGAACCAATGTATCGCTATAAATCCAAATTCTATAATGGTGCCGGACAATTTTTTGGTTCCTATCGTAATCAGCCGACGAAGGTTGCGACCAGTAACCTAAATAAACGTGGTGGCGGAACTATTGGTAGAGCAATGTCTCGAGGCGGGTTTGGTAAAGCGGTATCGGTCAGCCGAGGCGGTTAATAAGCACTATGTTTCGACGAGAAATACAAGAACGAGAAAACTGGCGTGAGTTAGCACGCCAGTTTGGTTTTGGCTTCCATTCCATGTATGACCAACCGTATTGGGATGAGAGTGCTTACTATCAATTCACGCTTGAGCAAATAGAGAACGATATTGAAGCACCCACTGAAGAGCTGCATCAGATGTGTCTGGCTATTGTGGACGAGGTGGTTCGTAGTGAGCGGTTGCTGACGCAATGTGCGATCCCTGAATTTATGTGGGAGCAGGTCGCTTCTTCGTGGCACCGAAATGAACCCTCGCTCTATTCGCGTCTGGATTTTGCATACAACGGAACTTTGCCAGCTAAGTTACTGGAAAACAATGCGGATACGCCGACCAGCCTGTTTGAAACGGGTTTTTGGCAGTGGGTGTGGTTAGAGGATGTTGTAAATAAAGGTCTAATTCATCAGAGCGCGGATCAATTCAACATTCTTCAAGACTTTTTGATTGAGCGTTTTTCCGAGATAGCCAAATATCAACCCGGGCAAACCCTTCACTTTAGCTGCTGCAAGTACACTGAAGAAGATAAAGGGACTGTCCAGTATTTAGAAGATTGCGCGCGCGAAGCTGGGTTAGCGACGGCGTTTGTTTATGTCGAAGATATTGGTGCGACGGAAGATGGTCAGTTCGTGGATGCAGATGACAGAGCGATTCGTTGGATGTTCAAGCTTTATCCGTGGGAGTTTATGTTTGAAGAGGAATATGCGAAATACTTAGCGACCGCGAAAGTGAATTGGTTAGAACCCATGTGGAAGTCGATTCTATCCAACAAAGCACTTTTACCGTTATTGTGGGAGCGCTTTCCGAATCATCCTAATCTTTTACCTGCCTATTTTGCTAACGATTCAAAAGCGAACACTTTGAAAGATTTTGTAATCAAACCACTATTCTCTCGAGAAGGCGCAAATATTGAGATCGTCAAAGGTGGGAAACGCATACTCAAAACGGCAGGGCCTTATGAATCTAAATTCAATATCGTCCAGCAGTATCATCCGTTACCCAAGTTTGGGCAAAGCCATACGTTAATTGGTAGCTGGCTAGTCAACGATAGAGCAGCTGGGATTTCGATTCGGGAAGACACTAGCTTAGTCACGCAAGATATGGCGCGATATATTCCACATGTGATTTTAACATGATCAAAAAAGCTCTCCATCCAGAGAGCTTTTGTCTATTCAGCGGTTCAATCTTGATGGTCGACAGCGTTGTGTCTTATTGTTCTTCAGCTAATGCAACACCGCGCTGAGTAAGACCACATAGCATCACTGGCATGGCATTGAAGATCTCTTCAAACTGTTCTAAGCCTTCCATGCCTTGTTCTGCCAACGTTTCAATGGTCGTTTCTGGATCGTAAAGCATCGTAAGAGAAAGCAAAACACCGCCGAGCAGAGCATTATCTTCGCTGTCCTCTGGCATTAGTGTTTCCCAGTCATCACGAGCAAGTTGCCAACCTTGTAATACACCTTCACAGAAATCACGGGTCTGGCTTGTTACAATATCTTGTCCATCTAACGCGCATCCTTCAGGCCACTGCCAAAATCCTTCTAGGAGAGCAGGACGAGTTTGGTTCCACATTTGCACAATCTCATCAATGTATTGCTCTAGTTGCTCACCGTCAGTAAATGGCGCTGTTTCTTCACCACCCCATAAGAATGGCAACCACTCTTGAGGCATTAATACGTTTGGCGCTGCAGCCATCGCTGTTACAAAGCCTTGAGTTTTTGCTAGGTTTAGTAGTTTACCGTCAAGTTCTGGGAGAGAAAGGATGTCTTGTAGTTTCAAAATAGAATACCATTTGTTAATGGGCTGGTTGATTGCGCTCATCTTACCAATCAATTTGTGATAAATCGATATTAGGGAATGATTCACAGACATCTATGGAAATTCGCTCATCACTTAGAAAAAAAAGCATTCTCGCCCTGACACTGTACCTGTGCTTCTTTATCGCAACGATTGGTTCTGTTGCTTATTTGGTTGTCGAGCCTCCGGTTAGGCAAAAGCTGGAGCAAAACCTAGAGTTACGCACCCAACTGCTTGCTCTAGAGATTAAAGAGCCTCTCCTTAGCTCTACCGGTGTATTGAGCAGCCTTGCAGGACTCGCCCAGGGGACTGAAAATATTCAATCTCTCAACACAACAATTCCGCATATTCTCCAATTGAGTGATGAGATGCACGTCAGTGGTGGCGTATGGCCTAAACCAGAACTCAAAGCTGAACAATGGCGATATAAAAGCCTATTCTTCAATAAAAACAGTGATGGCGGTATTGACCAAATTCACTCCTACAATAATCCTGAATCTGGCGGTTATGACAATGAACCATGGTATAAGGCAGCAGCCGACGCGCCAGTTGGTTCTGTGAGTTGGTCTACGGTTTATATCGACACTTTTACTCAGGTTCAGATGATTACTGCGTCTTCCCCATATTATCAAAACGGTCAATTCGCTGGCGTTGTAACGGTAGACTTATCACTTGATGCACTTTTTCAGTTTATTCGAGAGCATACTAACCAGCATTCTTTAGGTGTGGTGGTTCGCGATGCTGACTCGAACGTGATTATTGAGCACAACTTCCAACTAACAGACGAAATTTATGTCAGTGAGCTTGATTTCGGAGAGTTCGATTGGCGGATGGAAGTTGTCAACGCGAAAGCTAAAGTAGCCGATCAAGTGTTTGAACAAGTCATGAGTGTTGAGGGGAGGATCATTCCATTCTTACTCTTGTGTGTACTGGTCGGGTATTACTTGCTGAATCGTTACATTGTCGAACCGATTGTCCGTATTGCGGCTAAGATTGATGACTCGAAAACTGGCGGGATCATAGACATTGATTACGATAGCGAAGATGAAATTGGACAGCTCATCGAGAAGTTCAATGAAAAAACCATCTATCTAGAGCAAGAGAGAATAAAAGCCCAGGCTTCGACGAACGCTAAAACGGCATTTTTAGCCACATTATCCCATGAGATTCGCACGCCAATGAACGGTGTATTAGGAACCGCTCAGATATTGTTAAAAACACCACTCACCGATGATCAACGTAAGCACCTGAGAACACTTTATGACTCAGGTGATCATATGATGACGTTACTTAATGAGATTTTAGATTACTCAAAAATTGAGCAAGGGCATGTTGAATTCGAAAATACGCCTTTCCCAATTGAGTCGATCATCGGCAGCATAAAAAGTGTTTATCAAACACTATGTGCAGAAAAAGGCCTTCGTTTTAGAGTCGTGTCTCATTTACCAACAGGGCGCTGGTACAACAATGACAAAGCCCGTCTGCGCCAAGTATTGTTTAACCTACTAAACAACGCTGTCAAGTTCACCGACCGAGGCATCGTAGAGGTAGAGCTGACCGAGAAATCGAGCAAGGCAGGTACCAAGCTTATTCTCGCGGTGAAAGATACGGGTATCGGTATTTCTCAAGAAGCGCAAAAACGCATTTTCCGTCCTTTTGAACAAGCGGAGTCCTCGACGACTAGGCGGTTTGGTGGTACAGGGCTTGGTTTGGCGATAGTAAAAGAAATTGCCGAGCATATGGGAGGGCATGTGATTGTGCAGAGTCAAGAGAATGTCGGGACAACCTTTACCGTCGAGATCGCGCTTACGCCTTGTGAGCCTGGGAAAGTGGAAGCAGTCAATGCACATAAGCTGAATTGCAAAGGTTTGAAAGCGCTCATTGTCGAAGACAACCGAACAAATGCGATCATTATGGAAACTTTCCTAAGAGCCAAAGGCTTTGAGTGCACAAGTGTTGAAAATGGTCAGCTTGCCGTCGATGAGGTGGCCGTTCAGTCATTTGATTTGATATTAATGGACAATCATATGCCTGTTCTTGATGGTGTTGGGGCGATATCAGCCATTCGAGCGATGAGTTCGCCTGTAAAGTCGGTACTGATCTTTGGCTGCACAGCGGATGTATTCAAAGAAACACAAGAGCGCATGATAAATGTAGGAGCCGACCACATAATTGCGAAACCAATTGTGGAGTCTGAATTAAATGATGCGTTATATCTCCATGCAGCACGGTTATACCAATACCAGTCGGACTTTGGTGATAATACAACGGATATCCTTGATGCGGAAAAGTGGCTACTAAACTTCTATGTTGCTCTAGATAATGGTCATCTCAACGAAGCGCTAGAGGCTATTTCAGCGATTATTGCTCAAGTCACCCCTGATGCTAATAAAGACGTTTCTTTAGTTGCCGAGCGAATAAGGCGTAACTTAAAGCGTCAGCAGTCTCCAAACCAAGATGATATCGATACATTAACGCTCTTGCTCGCATCATCATAGCTTAATCCATATAGCGCGATTCAACGCAATCATGAATTGTCTTTACTCTTCATACCTAACCTTAGCTGAATCGTCTATTTTTTTCCTTACTTTCAATGAGCTTAGCTCTGCTGTTGGATCCTGTCATAAGAGAAACGGTGCGGCTCTTAGTTGCGCTCACATCGGGAATACTCTGAATTTTAACAACTCAGTAGCATAAGTTATTAGAATGATCGTTTATTCCCCGAACTTTATCCTAACCCTCCATCCAAACAATCACTTATCCCACTTTTTGTGTAAGTTAAATCCGTATTTTTCTACCATTTTTACGTCATTTTAGGCGTTTTTAGTTGTTGGTGGTGAAAAAAACTACTTTCATTTTAAAAAATGGTTATAAATTTACAACTTGATTTCAAATACAGTGCCATACGCTGCTTTTTATGTGATTTAATTGCCTTATTAACTGGTCATGTATTTGTTTGATGGTTGATAGTTTTATTTTGTTTATTGTTGGTGGTATTTAATTTTAGGGGTTGGTTAATGAAGTCTCGCGGACCATTTTGTATTCGTCACGCCGCAGCGGATACCTTTGCTATGGTTGTTTTTTGCTTTATCACAGGGATGATTGTCGAGGTTTTGATTTCAGGGATGACGTTTGAGCAATCTTTAGCATCACGTACACTATCTATTCCAGTGAATATTGCTATTGCTTGGCCGTATGGCGTTTTTCGTGATTGGGTGCTACGTCAGGGCAACAAGGTATCGCCGTCTTCATTTATGAAAAACGTATCTGATCTGGTCGCTTATGTGCTTTTTCAGTCTCCAGTTTATGCAGGAATTTTATTCGCAGTTGGTGCGTCTACAGACCAAATAGTGACCGCGGTGACAAGTAACGCCATTATTTCTTGCGGTATGGGTGTGTTGTATGGGTACTTCTTGGACATGTGCCGCCGTTGGTTCCGTGTTCCCGGTTATTCTCAAAGTATCTAAATGACCCAGTTTTGCTCAATTTAGTTACTTAGTGAGCAATCGAGTGGAAAAGGGCGCTTTTTTTTATGTTTAGCCTTGACCATCAGGCACATAATCATTAAATTAGCGCCTCGTTAGCCAATGATGCTAACAAAAATTGATTCGGTGAGTTGTCCGAGTGGCTGAAGGAGCACGCCTGGAAAGTGTGTATACGGCAACGTATCGAGAGTTCGAATCTCTCACTCACCGCCACATTTGAGCCCTAGCAGAAATGCTGGGGCTTTTTCGTATTACGCGACAAGTTCAATCCCAGAGCTGTATATCGTATTGGTTCTCAATTACTCATTGAGTCGGCAAGCCCTTCAAAAAAAGCCTCCTTTTTATTCATCTTTTGTTACACATTTTCCGTACAGGTAGTGCGTTTTTATTCGCATGTTGTGATGAGCGTTCCTTATTAAATTTTCCACAAAATCAATTAATTGTTGAAATTAGAACGCTTGTCAAAAAGTCATCAGATATCATGTTTAATAGAGTCTTTTACCTAATGGGATACTCTATTTGTTTGATATAATTTCTGGCAGTTTGTATACCATAATTAAAGAGAGTCTATTCATGTTCCAGAACTTAACGATCAAGCAGAAGATAGTGATTCCGCTGTCACTGATTATTGGATTGTTTATTGTGAGCTCTGTATTAAACGTTATGACAAGTTGGAAACAATCTGAGTTGAGTGAAACACTTAACGAACAGATAGTGCCGAACTTATTAACGATTGAGGATGCTTACCGCGATCTTTACCAAGCTACATCTGCAATCCAAGGTGTTGCTCTTTCTGATACTCAAACCGATATTGACCACCACATCGGTGAATACAAAGACAACGCATACAAAGCGCTGCCACGTATGGAGAAAATGATTGAGCTATCGCAAGCTGGCGTGATGTCTTCTTCACACGGTAATGAAGTGAGAAAGCTTGTCTCCCTAGGTGAAAAATGGTTGGCGAGTTATGAAGCGATGTTGCGTTTACCTCAATCACAATGGCTTGGTTACTACAACGAACACAAACACACCTTTGAAAATCAGTTTATCGAGGTAAGAGCGCAACTTAATGTTGTGAAAGATGCGATAGAAGAAAAACAAAGCCTATTGAAAGATGAAATCTCAGCAGCCGCAACAAGAGCTCAGGTAATTCTTGAAGCGGGCATTGTGATTGTTATTCTGGCCGCTATTGCGATGGCGTTTTTGTTGTTGCAAACCGTCGTGAAGCCTATCAACGATATCAAAAATGCGATGACAGAAATTGCTTCTGGTGAAGGTGATTTAAGCCAGCGAATCGATGTGAAAACACAAGACGAAATTGGCAATTTAGCGAACGCGTTTAATCAGTTTGTGTCTAAAATCCAAGCGACAGTTTCTCAAGTAATTGAAAGTTCGAATACCTTGCGTAATGAGATGGAAAATCTTAGCTCGTTGACCACGACCATCGCGAACTCGACCGTTTCACAGCAAAAAGACAGCGAGGCGGTAGCAGCGGCAGTGCATGAAATGCAAGTCACCAGCAGAAATGTCAGCGATAGCGCTAACGAAGCAGCGGTTGCGAGCCAAACAGCGAATGATGAACTTACCAATACCAATGTTATTTTGGATCAAACCGTTAGCTCAATTCGTAGCCTCGCAAGTGAAATCGAAAGTGCAAGCCACGTCATTAACACATTGGATCATGATGTGAGTAACATTGCTTCTGTATTGGATGTCATTCGTGGTATCGCAGAGCAAACGAACTTATTGGCGCTTAATGCAGCGATTGAAGCGGCTCGTGCAGGAGAACAAGGGCGAGGCTTTGCTGTTGTCGCAGATGAGGTCCGCTCGTTAGCCAGTCGCACACAACAGAGCACGGGTGAAATCCAAACCATGATTGAAAAGCTACAATCTGGTGCGGGACAAGCCGTAGAAGTGATGCGTGGTAGCCAAAATAGCAGTGATGAAACAATTCAATCGGCAGGGAGAGCGAGTCAATCCCTTTCTGAAATCTTAAACGCGATTTCACGTATGAACGAGATGAACACACACATTGCAACGGCTGCAAGCCAGCAAAGTACGGTAAGTGACGAAGTAAATAGCAACGTACAAGGCATTGCAGATAGCAGTACATCTATTGTGGAAATCGTAAACCAAGCGCAAGCATCTTTAGCCATGTTATCAGAGCAAACCCAGCGCTTAGATCATCAGGTTAGTCAGTTCAAAGTATAAGCTTGAGAACTGCAGTCTCACTGACGAAATAACCCGCTTCTTAGCGGGTTATTTTTTAGATAAGGGTCGAACCTGACTTGTGAAGGCTCGACTATATTTACATTCCTCTTTTACTTAACTTTGTATACCAGAGGTGCAAATAATCCTAGACAGCTGTGACAAACTCTGTACAGCGTGATGATGCTTTTATCATCACTTTTGCTGCTTTTTAACCATTGCAATTGCTCACAGGAAAGTGTGATTTCCAACCCAAAATCTTCAAATTTGAGAACTTCATTACACCTTTACCATAAACGTTTTTAGTAAGCGTATAGAACTGTAAATTTTGTTGTATGTACAACACTGGGTAATTATCATCCTAATTAATTTGTTCTGGATATACATCCGTTAGTCATCATTAAGTCATTCTAGAAGTTTTTAGCAAGGAATCTTGAAGGCTTGTAGGTAAAAGAGAGAAAAATTCATGAGACGTAAAACCACGCTATCTCTGCTGATTGCGTCGAGCCTTTTTGTGGTTGGATGTCAACCTAGCGAAGAAGGATCGAGTCAAGGTAGTGGTCCTGCGCCCGCAACCGAAGTTGAAGTGTTAACGGTGGAGCCAACTCGCCAAGCGTTAACTGTTGAGTTGCCAGGTCGTAGCCGTGCATTCAAAGAAGCGGAAGTTCGTCCGCAAGTTACAGGCATTATTTCAGAGCGAAATTTTGTTGAAGGCGGCCTTGTTGAACAAGGACAGTCCCTATATCAAATTGATGATTCATCATTTCAAGCGGATTTGCTGAGCGCTGAAGCGGAATTAATCCGAGCTCAAGCAGCGGCAGAATCGACCCATGCCACAGTGAAGCGTTACAGAACCTTGATCACCAAAAAGTCCATCAGCCAACAAGATTTGGATGAAGCAGAAGCAGCATACAAGGAAGCGCAAGCACAGGTCCTAGTCGCAAAAGCTAAGATCAATACGGCAAAAATCAATTTAGATTACACGCAAGTGAAAGCTCCGATTAGCGGTGTGATCGGTAAATCGAGTGTGACGGCGGGTGCGTTGGTTACGGCTAACCAAGCAGCCAAATTAGCGACCATTCAGCAGCTTGATCCTATCAACGTTGATATTGTGCAATCATCCGCGCAACTGCTGCGTTTAAAAGCGGCTCTTTCCCAAGGTCATATGCAAGAGGATGATTCTGCGCAAGTTACATTGGTGCTTGAAGATGGCAGCACGTACGAACATAAAGGCACGATGAAATTTACCGAGGTCAATGTGAACGAAAGCACGGGTAGCGTGACGCTTCGTGCTGAATTCCCAAACCCTGACGGTTTGTTGCTACCAGGAATGTTTGTTCGTGCGACGGTTATTACTGGTGTTGACCCTGACGCGATTCTGATACCACAAAATACCGTTTCTCGCGATGCGACAGGCAAAGCGACAGTGATGATGGTGAATGGTGAGAACAAAGTGGAAGCGAGACCAGTGAAGACAGCCGAAGCGATCAATAATCAATGGCGTATTATTGATGGTTTAAACGCGGGCGATAAAGTCATTACTGCTGGGTTACAAAAGGTAGGTCCAGGCAGCCCTGTAACTATCCAAAACGGTGAACAGGAGTAATCATGGCACGATTTTTTATCGATCGTCCGGTATTTGCTTGGGTTCTCGCAATTCTAACGATGTTGGCGGGGGTAATGTCATTATTCAATTTACCCGTCTCGCAATACCCAACGATTTCACCGACAACGATCACCATCAGTGCTCGTTATCCAGGTGCATCAGCGAAAACCGTTGAAGACTCGGTAACGCAGGTTATCGAGCAAAATATGACGGGATTAGATTATCTTCGCTACCTATCATCGAGCAGTGATGCATTCGGTAATGCGACAATTACCCTGACGTTTGATAGCGAAGCTGATCCTGATATCGCGCAAGTACAGGTGCAGAACAAACTGCAATTGGCCTTGACGTCATTGCCGATGGAAGTACAAAACCAAGGTATCGTCGTGAATAAATCCAACACGGCGTTTCTCATGGTGGTGGCAGTTTATTCTGAAGATCCTGACTTTACAGAAAACGATATCGGCGACTTTGTTGTAACGAATATTCAAGACCCGATAAGTCGTGTAACTGGCGTAGGACAAGTACAGGCGTTTGGTGCGCAGTATGCGATGCGAGTTTGGCTGGATCCATTTAAGCTTACGCAGTTCAACTTGACCGCAATCGATGTAGCAAATGCTATCAGTGAACAGAACGCGCAAGTTTCTTCAGGTCAACTTGGTGCAGCACCTGCGCAGGAAGGTCAGCTGTTGAATGCAACGATTTCATCTGCAAGTCGTTTGAGCAGTGTGGAAGAGTTCCAAGACATCATTCTTAAGTCTGACGCCAGTGGTTCGAATGTTTATTTGAAAGATGTGGCTCGTGTTGAACGTGGTGCAGAAAGTTACGATATTCGAGGCCAATATAATGGCTTCCCAGCATCGGGTTTAGGTATTTCATTAGGTACTGGTGCAAACGCGCTTGAGACTGCCAATGCGGTGAAAGAGCGTTTAGAACAACTGAGTGCAACGTTCCCAGAAGGGTTGCAGATTGCTTACCCATTTGAAACGACGCCATTCGTCAAAGCCTCGATTCAAGAAGTGGTTAAAACGCTATTAGAAGCCATTCTTCTTGTGTTCTTAATCATGTACCTGTTCTTGCAGAACTTCCGTGCGACGATCATTCCAACGATCGCAGTGCCTGTCGTACTGCTCGGCACCTTCGCTATTTTGTACGCGACTGGATTTAGCGTAAACACGTTAACCATGTTCGCGATGGTTCTGGCTATCGGTTTGCTGGTGGACGATGCCATCGTTGTGGTGGAAAACGTCGAGCGTGTGATGCATGAGGATGGGTTAGAGCCCAAAGAAGCAACCAAAAAATCGATGGGGCAGATCACGGGTGCTCTGATTGGTGTGGGTCTGACGCTTTCTGCGGTATTCGTCCCTATGGCGTTTATGTCTGGTTCTACAGGGGTTATTTACCGTCAGTTCTCGATAACCATTGTGGCGGCGATGACACTTTCAGTTTTGGTAGCGATAATTCTGACTCCAGCATTATGTGCAACATTACTGAAAAAAGGCGATGCTGAGCTTCTAGAAAAGAAAGGCTTCTTTGGCTGGTTTAACCGCAAGTTTGATGCGATGACAGCTGGCTATGAAACCGGCGTTGCTAAACTCCTAAAGCGTACAGGTCGTATGTTGGTTGTATTCTTGGCAATGAGTGCAGGTGCGGGCTGGCTATTTATGAACCTTCCGACGTCATTCTTGCCGGATGAAGACCAAGGCACAGTATTCTCAATGGCTATTTTGCCGCCTAACTCAACGCAAGAGCAGACGGAAAAAACACTTGAGAAAATGCGCGACTTTTACCTTGTGGATGAGAAAGACAACGTGAAATCCGTCTTCTCCGTTGCGGGCTTTAGTTTTGCAGGCCAAGGCCAAAACATGGGGATGGCATTTATCGGTCTGAAAGATTGGTCAGAGCGTGAAGCGCCAGGCGCCGATGCAGCTTCCATTACTGGTCGAGCGATGGGGTACTTCTCTACTATTAAAGAAGCTTTGGTGTTTGCGTTCGCCCCTCCAGCGATTCAAGAGCTAGGTAACTCGACAGGTTTCGATTTCTATCTCCAAGACTCGTTGAATAAAGGGCACGATGCATTAGTTGCGGCTCAAGGGCAACTTCTGGGCATGGCAGCACAAAACCCGAAACTTGTTGGTGTTCGTCCAAACGGTCAGGCAGATGCGCCAATGTACAAAGTGAACATTGACCACGTCAAACTTCGTGCTTTGGATGTCAGTATCAATGACGTAAACCAAATCCTGTCAGCTGCATGGGGCGGGGCTTACATTAACGATTATATTGACCGCGGTCGTGTGAAGAAAGTGATGGTGCAAAGTGATGCGGAATACCGCATGCAGCCAAAAGACTTCGATTCATGGTACGTACGCAACGCTAAAGGAGAGATGGTGCCTTTCTCTGCTTTTGCGAGTGGCGAGTGGACCTATGGTTCTCCTCTTTTGCAGCGCTTTGATGGTTTGCCAGCAATGAACATTCAAGGCGGCGCAGCTCCTGGTGTAAGTACTGGTGAAGCCATGGAAGAAATTGAAGCAATGGTAGAAAAGCTACCAGAAGGTTTCACGGTGAACTGGAATGGTATTTCGTATGAAGAGCGCCTTTCCGGAAACCAAGCGCCAATGCTATATGCGCTATCTATCCTCGTCGTATTCTTAGTTCTTGCCGCTTTGTATGAAAGTTGGTCAGTACCTTTCGCCGTGGTGTTAGTTGTTCCTCTTGGTGTGCTTGGTGCTGTGCTTGCGGTAATGACGCGCAGTATGGATAACGATGTGTTCTTCCAGGTGAGCTTATTAACGACGGTCGGCTTGGCAACCAAAAACGCGATTCTGATTGTTGAGTTTGCAAAGGACTACTATGAGAAAGGCGCTGGGCTTATCGAAGCAACCTTACATGCTGTTCGCGTTCGTCTGCGCCCAATTATCATGACATCGCTTGCTTTTGGTTTGGGTGTGGTACCACTTGCCATCAGTTCAGGTGTGGGATCGGCAGGTCAAAACGCAGTAGGTACCGGCGTACTTGGTGGCATGATCAGTGCCACGATATTGGGTATATTCTTCGTCCCAATCTTCTTTGTAGTGGTTGAGCGATTGTTTGATCGACGTGCGAGAAAAGAGTCGGAGGAAGAGCTGTCTGAGACCAGCACTAAACCCACTCAGCAAAGCGAGTAGGACTTGGTTGTTTTAACTGAGTTATACTAGTGATAATAAACACGATTAAAGGGCGCTTCGGCGCTCTTTATTTTATGTTTTCACTTGGTGGTTACCGTCTATGACGCGAGCCTGAAAGACGGCGTGTTGTGTGCTGTATCAGCACAGCCTTTTCGGCCGAATGAAAGCCTAAAGAAGAAAAACGACGATGAAAGATCAGAAAATTTCCCCAATTTCCGTTTTGGATCAAAGCCCTATGTTTGTTTGTGGTGTGATGCAGCGCATGTACCGCAATCGTGCCCAAGCCGAGCTCTCTCGGCAAAATTTGATGACATTAGAAATGGCAAGTGCACTGGCCGCTTTAGAAGAATTTCAGCCTATGAGCCAGCAAGCGTTGGCTGATGCGGTTCGAACTGAGCGAAGTGTAGCAAAGCGGATGGTGGACAATCTGGAAAAGAGAGGGTTTGTTCAAGTTTCTAAAAGTAAATCGAATCAGCGCCTTAAAATGCTAAGCATGACAAAAGAGGGGGCAAATGCTTTAAAGCAAGTTCATCAAATCATGACGAATTTACAGAAAGAGTTTTTTTCTTGTTTGTCGGAATCTGAAGCGAGTGAATTTTTTCGTCTGGTAAGAAAGCTCACTTTTGCGAATCACGACCAGTAACTTACATCAATGCCGTTTAGCGTCTTTATTTTATCGCGGACCAATTATATTAAGTTGTAGAACTTAAGAAATAGGATGCCCAACGTACAGGTCACGGAAGAAAGCACCGTAGTGAGTGCGATGATATTTGCAGCTAACGTGGCATTGCCTCCCATGGAACGCGCCATGACATAGCTGGCAGCAGCGACTGGAGAGGCGTTCATAAAGAAAAGAATACCTAGCTCAATTCCTCGAAATCCTACTAAGTAAGCTCCCATGGTGATGATGACTGGCGCTACGATGAGCTTGTAACTGCTCGCAAACCAAGATGGACCTTTCTCTTTTCTCATCAAGCTAAAGTCAAGTGAGCCACCTGTACACAACAGCGCCAAAGGCAATGTCATTTTGGATAAGTAGTCTCCTGCGTCAATAACCACATTCGGTACTGGAATAGCGAGTAAATAAAAAGCCATTCCTAGAACAATGGAGATTATGAGCGGATTCCTAGTCAGTGTTCGCCCCATCATCTTTGCTGCTTGCGAGGCAGACGTTGCCCCCTTGGGCGATAAGCAAATTACCGCTTGGACGTTATAAATAAATGTGGTGACCGCGACATAGAGAGCCGCTAACGCCACACCTTGAGAACCATACGCATTGGCAACGTAAGCGATACCAATAATACCTGTATTTGCTCGGAACCCACCTTGGATGAGAACGCCTTGGTCAGGCGATGCTTTGAACAGAAGTTTGACGGAAAGGTAGGTGAAAATGAAAAACGAAATACTAGCGATGACGCCGAAATTGACGAATCCACTTGCCGCGGAAAAGTCGTGTTCTGAAGCCACAATGCTGACAAATAACATCGCAGGCAAGGTAACTTGAAACACCAGTTTAGAGCCTACTTCGATAAAATTATCGTTGATTAGACCAAAGCGCTTAAAAAGAACGCCAAGTACCAACATCAAACAGATAGGTCCGGTTATCGACAAAGAGAATTGCAACTGATGTAAAACAGCTTCCATGTAAGTATCCGCAGCAAAAGAAAAAAGTGTTCCTGTTGCCTATTAAGCCACAAACCCGGAGGGTAGGACAGTAACGTGATGAAATTTTCTTCTGTTGTAGGTTCCGGAGTCATTTACACTCCAAGTTATGGACGAGGTCCCAATTTAACAAAGCGGTACTGGTCCTACGTGCGATATGTTGGTTAACTCGTTGTCGTGATGCATCCACATGCGTATTAGATGTGAGGGCTGGTCATCGTAGTTATGGATAGGAGTTCATCAATGAAAAGGAAACACAACAAAACTGTACTGTGTGCGTTTGTCTCTGGTTCGGTATTTGGTGCGGCTTTGGTCATTGCGATGTCTTTACCAATGTAATCCTCTTAATTGGCTGTTGGAACACTCACACTAATTCAGTACAAAACAGATTGAGTTCTGCGGTATGTGCTGTTAGTTTAAAAAACATGAAAATACACGTTCGCCCTTCATTAACAACCTTCTCTTGGTGGCGCTCTAAATAGAGCGGCGCGGAATGCTTACATTCTTAAGCTGCTGGATGGTAGCTAAGAGTGTTTGATCTTTTTATCTCCAGTAGCGATCTATTAATTACTTGGAGACAAATATGAATACCCATAAAAATACATCTCAGCGTGAAATTATACTTACCGGAGATCGAGCAACAGGTCCATTACACCTCGGGCACTATATTGGTTCATTGCAACAACGAGTCAAATTGCAAACGGAGCACGAGCAAACGATCTTGGTCGCGGACATGCAAGGGTTGACGGATAACGCGCATAATCCATCAAAGGTATCCTCTAATATTCTCAATGTCGTTGCAGATTATTTGGCTGTTGGTATCAACCCCGCTCAAACTACGATCACGTTGCAGTCTCAAATTCCAGCGTTAGCCGAGTTGACAATGTATTACAGTAATCTTGTTTCTATCGCACGATTAGAGCGAAACCCCACGGTTAAAAATGAGATTCAAAGTAAAGGCTTTGAACGCTCTATTCCTGCTGGCTTTTTAACATATCCAATTTCTCAAGCTGCCGATATTACGGGGTTTCATGCGACGCTAGTACCAGTGGGTGATGACCAACTGCCGATGTTAGAGCAAACTAATGAAATCGTGAGAAAAATAAACCATCTGGGTGGAAAAGAGGTTCTTAGAGAATGCCGTCCATTACTTAGCGATGCACCTCGTTTGCCGAGTACTGACGGTAAAAATAAGATGTCTAAAAGCATGGGGAACGCAATCAACTTAGGGGCCTCCGAAAAGGAGATTTCCGCGGCAGTGAAATCTATGTATACCGATCCCAATCATCTGAAAATTGAGGACCCTGGCCAAGTCGAAGGGAATATTGTATTCATCTACCTCGATGCTTTTCATCCTGATAAAAATTATGTCGAACAGCTAAAAGACCATTATCGACGAGGTGGGTTAGGTGATGGTTTGACCAAGAAAGTGTTAGAAGAATGCTTACAAGAGATGCTTCGCCCTATTCGAGAAAAGCGCGCTATGTATTTGAATGATAAAGCGCAGCTGATTGATATTTTAAAACAAGGTAGTGAGCGTTCTCGCGAGAAAACCGAAAAAGTGCTATTTGATGTGAAAGATGTATTTGGTTTAAATTTGTTCTGAATTAAAAGTAGAGAGTTGAACATAAGGCACGACGGCTGGCTAGCAACGTGCCTTTTTAAGTTCCCAGTCAGTCAAAGCGCATTGTTAAGAAGAAAAAATTCACGACGAAAATCCGCGACTTCTTGTTGGTAATAGCTTTGCCATTCCGGTTCTGACAAATGTGAATGGCTAGAAGCTCTTTGCGTTCTTAGCTTGGACTCAAGTTGTTGTAATGCTTGTTGGTAATCTTTGACTTGTTTTTTTTGTTCTGTAATTTGCTGCTGACGAGCATGAATGTTTTTAGTTTCTTCTTTCGTTAAGTAAGTTCGTTCTAGCTCTGCGATGATCGCCAAGCGCTCTGGTAGGCTCATACTATTAGGAATCAGGGTGACCGCACGCTCATATTTTTCCTGGTTGCTTGTTAGCCCGATAGCATCTGCATGTTCTTGCCAGTCAATGGTAAGTTGCTCGAAAGCTCGCAAAAAGTTATCTGGGCTTTGAGTGTCCAGCTTTTGGGCTTCTAAGTTGAAATCGTACAGCGCGAACTCATCCGCGAAAACAACATCAGCCAATTCTCCCCAGATGCTTCTTGCTTCGTTCTTCAGCTGTGCAATACGCGACGCCAGTGATTGTTGCTCATCAAATAACAAATTTCCTACACTCTCTTGCCATTGGCTGCTGAGCTGAGGGTAGTTCGCCAAAAGCTGGAATCGAGCTAAAGATAAATGCGCCTCAAACAAGGCGATCTGCTCTTCACAACTACGGTTCAACATACACTCATGCCAAAACGTCTCAAGTTCAGCGACAAGTTTCCTGCCTTTGAGTTGAGTTAATCGCTCAGTCGTTATTTGAACTGTGGAAGGGAGCTTAGTTGTTTGTGGTGAAGTATCCGTATAGGACACGATGCTGCTTGTTTGTGGTGATGTACTGGAGACACTCTGATTTTTTGTCTTAGGGGAAGGAGAGGAAGCGAGCTCTTCTTTTTGAACATCGTGACTGAAAGTTAAAAATATCATGCCCGCCATAATGGCGGACATGATTATCAAAGCGATTTTCTTCATGGCTTGATTGTTGCGCTTACTGGGAAATGGTCAGAAAGGTTGTAGTGTTTCCATAAACTCTCTGCGGTTGTGCGCGGCACGTCTACACGGTTGTCATTGAATGATTTCACCCCGTACTCACTACTCACCATAACATAGTCAAGGTATTCCACGTTTTCGCCACCTGATAACGCTTCACCTGCGAAGTTATTGATACGGGGATCAAAGGTTGACTCCGTGTAACCAGAGTACTGAGGCTCTATGGCGCTTAAGTTAGCGATCATTTGTTGGTAGTCACCAGGGAGCTTTCTTTTGTTGACGTTAAAGTCGCCGCTGTATACCACAGTTTCGCTTGAAGGAATGTTAAGAGATTGGGCGAGTGCGCGGATTTGTTTGAACTGGCGCTGACGATACTCACGGGCGGTGTCTGTATCGAAAGATGCGGTATGGGTAGCAAACACATGGTAAGCCTGACCACCTTTAATTATTTCCGCATAATTTACGCCTTTATCGGCAAAGCAGTCTGTACCAGAGCAATCGGGAAAGACATATTGCGCTTCATTCACGATAGGGTAGCGACTAACTATGATTACGCCACCATCATGAATATTAACGCCTTCTTTATCTAACATCTTTGTTTGGTAAGGATATTCCTTGGCTAACTCACGTAAGAATGCTTCACGGCCGCTGGCAAACACCTCTTGCAGCGCCAAAACATCGTAACCTTTTACATGTTGAGGAATCAGTTCGTAACGATCTCCAATGTGCGATGCAATAGCCGTCAACGCCCAGATGTTATAAGTCATCAACTTAAGGTTTTGCTCTTCGTTGTCGACAGACTCCGCTACCTTGCTTGGCGTGATGGTGTAGTAAAGATCATCATATCGAGCGGTACTGTCTGACTTAAATGCCAGTTCGGTTTCTCTCGCACCAAAAGCGTTAGTGTTGGCACGATGAATGTTACGATCATCTTTGAGAGATAACTCGACATCGGCTGCGGATAAGCCGTATTCAATGGTCGAATTGTACCAATGGCCTTCCATTATTTGATTGAGTGTTATGCTTTCACCTTCGGGGCTAGAAACCACAGTTTCAAAACGGTAAGTTTGATTTGATTTCACGCCCTCCCAGCGGTTGAAGCTTAATACAGATTTAGTTTCCCACGGACCAAGTACCTGCACATGTTGTTGCCACTCTTCTCCGTATTGAAGTAAATCACTGCCTTCGTGCTTTACTTGAATAGTTAAAGGCTGATCAGAGTTATTGGTTAGATAAACATCTGTATCTGCAATGCTTGGCAATGCCACCAAGCCACTTAATAAAAGACCCCACTGCGATAATTTCATCTTATTTTTCCATCATTTGAACTAGAGCAATCATTCTTGTTTATAAATATTACTTGCACGTTAAATATGGATGACATCGAAGCCAGTACTGAAAATTGTTATCAGAATGTGATCTTTATTCAATGGTGAGGAGTCGGGGTAGAGAGTTAATGGCTGCTTAAGCGGCTGTAAATAATAGCGATGGTTAACGAATCGTACTCACTGCAATCAAGTTGTCATCTTCGCTCTATAAGTTGTGCGGCGTCATTCATCCAGCCACATGGCTAGAACTTAAATTGATAGATGGAGCACCATGGCTAGAGCAGTAAATCCAATCGATGAAACCATCATTAAATTACTACAAGACCAAGGTTTGATTAGAAGCGAAGCAGAAGCTCGTTTAAAGAAAGAGGTATATCGCTTACAGCCTAATGAGATTGAAAAAGTCAAAAATTATGCCCAGCACTTTGGCATCAACGCTAAAGAAAAACTCATCGATGAGATCTTAGAGTTGCGCCGGGAAGCGCTCATAAAAAAATGTAGACACAATACGGAGCATGCGAGCCTATCTCTAAAATAGTACGTGATAAAAATATCAATTACTGGTCAAGATTTGATCTCCCAGGCCGATGTATATAAGAGTGCTCAATGATATCGAGCGCAAAAAACAGTGTGTTTTAGAGGTTAAGCTTTCACTTAAGTGAGAGGTTTGGAAAGGCTGCAGGGAGAAAGTGCATGCGTATTAAGGACTTAAGTGTCGTAAAGAAAATATCGGTTAGTTATTTAACTGTTTTTGCCGTGTTTGGTTTAGTGTCAGTAATGTTGGTACAAGGTTTGTTAACACTGAATAAAGACATCTCAGTGCTAACAGATAAAAGCTTACCTTCTGTTGCGATTTTGAAAGGTATCCAAGTTGATATTACTAAAGTGCGCAAAGATGAGTTCTCTTTATTGCCAAACGCAAATCATCCCAAAATTGGTGAGTGGTTAAAAGGCCTCGACCAATGGCGTTCTGATGTGCAGGCTGGTATTGCAGAATACGAAAAGCTCGACCTTAATCAGCGTGAAACGCAGTCTTTTAACGTTTTTAAAGAAACCTGGAATCAATACATCAAAGAAACGAAGACTTACAACGCACTGCTAAGCCAAGGTGATGCTGAAAGTGCAAATGATGTGATTTTATCGAGTTTCGATACTTACTCAAAAGCGTTGAGCAGCTTGGATGATACCCTCGCGTTGAACGATGAGTTGGTGAATTTGATTGGCGAAGAAGTACAAAATGAAGCGGCATTTACACAATACAGCGCTGCTGTTGGTGCGCTTGTCGTCGCATTGGTCATGGTAATGTCTGCCATGTTGCTTTCTCGAGTCATTTGCGGGCCTGTTGATCGAGCATTGGAATTCGCTTCCAAAATCGCCAAGGGTCAATTGAATAATCAAATCGACGAAAGTGAATTGAGCAAAGACGAGTTAGGAACGTTGCTCAAAGAGCTTGTCGGTATGCAAACAAACTTACATTCGCTGGTTTCTGAGATTAATGACTCAACGATTCAGCTAACGGCAGCAGTAGAGGAGGTGAGTGCTATTTCTTCTCAGACCGCTTCTGGTATGCAAAATCAACAAATTGAACTTAGCTCGGTGGCTTCTGCGATGACAGAAATGCAAGCTGCTGTAAGTGAAGTGGCACAAAATACCGAAGTTGGCGCGACCTCTGCTTATTCGGCAACGGAAGTGGCTAAACAAGGAACGGCGACGTTACAACAAACTATCGCAGTAATTGAGCGTGTATCACATACGATCCAAGAGTCAGATGAACTGGCACGTGAGCTTGAATCTAGCTCAAACAATATCAATGTGGTCGTAGATGTGATCCGCGGGATAGCGGAGCAAACAAACTTGTTAGCACTGAACGCCGCAATTGAAGCTGCTCGGGCCGGTGAACAAGGACGTGGGTTTGCTGTTGTGGCAGATGAGGTTCGTTCTCTGGCGCAACGCACTCAAGACTCCACTTCACAAATTGTGGAAATTGTTAATCAACTACAAGAGAGCAGCAGCAAAATAGGGCATTCAAGCCGTGATTGTCAGGAGGGCATTTCGCAGTGTGTTGAGCAAGTCAATGACGCTGATAGCCAGATAAAAGAAATTGAACATTCTGTCGATAACATAGCGCAAATGAGTACACAAATCGCAACGGCGTGCAGCGAGCAGAATTCTGTATCCGAAGAACTGAATCGAAGTGTGGAGCATATTAATAGTGCTTCAACAGAGATGGCTGAGGGAGCTTCGCAAACGGCTGTAGCTTGCCAGCAGATTAGTAGCCTAGCGCACAACTTGAAAACTCGAATGGGTTCATTCCAGCTCTAGTTGTTGTATTTCAGCTTTATTCCTAACCTCTGCTACAAAAAATAAGCCGGACGAAATGTCCGACTTATTTATTCTCTGTCTATATAAATAAGTTCAGAGCATGCTCAATCTTGGGAGAATATGCTCGCTAGGCTGGAATACCACTATGGAACTTAAAATCTGTATCTGGCGTAGAAATTAAATCTGCCTCAACTAGGCCAAAATAGGCTATGCGTTCGCTGATGTCTTTCCCCGCGATTTGCTCTGCCAATACAAGATAATCTTGATAGTGGCGTGCTTCTGAGCGCAGTAAAGAAACGTAGAATTTTGCGATATCGTCATCCATATGTGGTGCTACTTTGGCAAAACGCTCACAAGATCGGGCTTCGATGTACGCACCAATGATGAGCTTATCGATCAGTGTTTCCGGTTCATGAGTCTTCATATGCGAAATGAGCCCTTTAGCATAGCGACTTGCTGGAATATTTTTATACTCAATTCCACGACTTTCCATGATCTCTAAAACTTGATAAAAGTGGTGTAACTCCTCTTTAATCAAAAGCACCATTTTATCGATCAAATCTTGGCTGTAAGGTGAGTTGGACTTAGCCATGATCGCTTTGGAAATATTGCTCTTACCTTTTAAAGTTTCTAGTGAGCCTACATTGCGATAAGCAAAATCTTCATAGGGTTTAAACCAGTCAAGCAGAGCATGTGAACTGGATTGGTCAACGGCATACTTACGAATTAAAAACATCGCAGATTGGCCAGCTTTTAGCTCACACAGTAGGTGGTCTAATAAAATGGTTTGAAGGTTTTCTGGTTTCTTTGCTTCCTCTACCCATTCATCAGGTGTGCTGCATTGCAGAAATTGGTTAATGGGAGCAAGAAGATCTTGATAGGCGTCTAGATTCATCATTTTAGTTTTAGTACTTCACATTCTAATTGGGCATATCCGCTATCTTACGGATAGAAAAAAGGCTGCGATTGCAGCCTTTATTGACCTTAAGTGAATGTTACCACTTTTTCTTCTCGCCGAAGAGTGCTTCCATGTCATTGTCGCGCTCTTTATCGGCGATCTGCTGCATTTCAGCATCACTTTTATCTTGGCGTTTTTTATCTAGGTCGCCCAACATGTCTTCAAGCTTCTGTTTCGCTTGAATCGAGTAGGGGTCGCTCTTTGTACTCAATGCATCGATACCTTTGCGTAGCAGTTGAAGTGCTGTGCCAGGTTGACCTCGAGCAATAGAGTCGTTTGCTCTTTTGATGACGTTTTCGATGTTGATACGAATCTGCATCGTTTCTAAACGCGCATTTTCAGCGACATAAGTCTGGGTGTCGATACGGCCTTTATTGTGTTCGTTACGGATAGTATCGCGAAGGCGCTTCACCAACTTAAGCATGACGATGGCTTGTTTATCACTGCTTGGCATTTTGAACGTGGTACTCTCGCCAGTGGGACCATTCTCTTTCAGTTGATCAATCTGTTGCTTCATGTTTTCGATACGTTGAGCAAGCTGCTTATTCTTCGGGTCAAGCTCATGCATGCTTTCTAGCGCGTCAAGAATACGATTGTTTAGACATAGCAACAGCTCCTTGCTAAAAGGGATATGGTGCGCATGACCAATCAACTCTTCAGTGCCATCAATCAAGGCAACATAGCGTGCGGACTCCTGTCTTTTCGCAGTCTCTACCTTGACCTTATACTGCAACATAATGTTATAGCCTAGGATCAACACCAGTAGGATGGCTACCAAAGCGATTATTAAACCAATATTCATATCTTTGCGTCTGCTTTACTTTTCTACGGCTAGCGTTAAAGAATACATGAATCTTATCTTACTCGGCACCCTATTTGTTTGATTATTTTGTCTCTCCCACGTTTTAGCTACTGATAGAAGTCACATCATAGAACTTCAGTCATTTATTGGCTCAACTTTGTGCATATTGTTTCTATGTTGAGGATTATCAGTATGTGATTGAGGTATAAGTTAGAAATTACTGTTCATTTCGATTTGAACGCGTTATAACTAATTATTATATCGCTCGTCCGAGTGGCCAATAAATTATCTCATGAACAAGTAAGGGATTACGATGAAACTGCAGCAGCTGAAGTATATTGTTGAGGTTGTAAACCATAATCTGAATGTATCCGCGACGGCAGAAAGCTTGTATACCTCTCAGCCAGGTATCAGTAAGCAGGTTCGGTTGCTGGAAGATGAGTTAGGCATTCAGATTTTTGAACGTAGCGGTAAGCACTTAACACAGGTGACACCTGCTGGTGAAGAAATTGTACGTATCTCTCAAGAAATTCTCGCTCGTGTAGAAAGTATCAAAGCTGTAGCAGGGGAGCACACCCACCCAGAAATGGGGACGCTGAATATCACCACGACACATACGCAAGCGCGTTATGCTTTGCCGGATGTCATCAAAGGTTTCACTTCTCGCTACCCAAAAGTGTCATTACACATGCATCAAGGTACGCCGTCACAAATGTCTGAGGCAATTGCTAAAGGTACGGCGAACTTTGCGATTGCGACAGAAGCGCTTCACTTATATCAAGATGCCATCATGCTGCCTTGTTATCACTGGAACCGTTCAATTGTCGTGCCTAAAGATCATCCATTAGCGAAGAAAGATAAGGTAACGATCAGCGATCTTGCCGCTTATCCATTGGTCACTTATGTGTTTGGTTTTACGGGCCGTTCAGAGTTAGATACCGCATTTAATCGTGAAGGTTTAACCCCGAGAGTGGTGTTCACTGCAACTGATGCGGACGTTATTAAAACGTATGTTCGCATGGGTATTGGTGTTGGTGTGATTGCGAGCATGGCTGTGGATGAAGAGCAGGACAGCGATTTAGTCGCAATAGATGCGAGCCATTTATTCGGGGCTAGTACGACAAGTATTGGCTTCCGTCGCGGCACATTCCTGCGCTCATACATGTTCGATTTTATGGAACGCTTTGCTCCTCATTTAACTCGCCCAGTGGTAGAGCAGGCGATTTCGTTGAAATCTAATGCAGAAATCGAAGAGATGTTTAAAGACATCGAGCTCCCGGTGAGATAACACTTCATTGATGTTTCGATTCCCTCTACAATGCGCTCGTTGTAGGGGGAGTTATGAAAACGCAATTTCAATTTATTAATGACTGCTTATTGGAAAACGAATCGCTATGGCGGTTTGAACCATTTAAAAGTAGCATTCACACCTCATTACCTTGGCAAGAGCAACACCCTCAGTTGTGCCAGTGGTTAGTGTCTCTTTCTCCCTCTCAAATCGAAGAGTATAAAGCGGAACCTGAACTCGCCTTAAAAGCGATAAGCGCGTTCGTGCCTCAACTCGAACAACTCGCTTATCACACGCGTTTAGAGTCTTTGACCTTAAATGGTTTGGCACTCGCTCGTGGTTTAGACAACGGCATTCCCGGACGTAAGCTGGAGCAAATCAGCTCGATGGGTGAAGCTGCAATTCAACAACACTGTGGCGAAGAATGGTTAGAGTGGTGTTCAGGGAAAGGTTATTTAGGACGAATCCTGGCAACACAAACCGATCAGCCTGTGACCAGTTTCGAATATCAACAAGCACTGTGTGATTCAGGGCAACAAGCTGCGAATGAACACCATTGGAAAATGACGTTTATTCAAGGTGACGCGTTTGATAGCAAAGCAAAAGCGGTATTCAAGCCAACGCAACACGCGGTGGCACTGCATGCGTGTGGTGACCTCCATGTTCGTCTAATGCAGTACGGCAGTGAGAATGGGATTGCTGCGATGACCATCTCACCTTGTTGTTATCACTTGATTCAGTCGGAACAATACCAGCCGATGTCGAAACCGGGGAGGGTTTCTTCTCTCTCATTGTCTAAGCAAGAACTGCGTATCCCGTTACAGCAAACGGTGACTGGGGGGGAGCGTGTACGTCGCCATCGTCAGCAGGAAATGGTGTTTCGTCTTGGCTTCGATTTGATTACTCGACGAGCGTTAGGCATGGCAGAATATCAACCTGTCCCCAGTATTCGTAAGTCGCAATTAAGTGAAGGCTTTGAATCTTTGTGTCGCTGGGCGGCGGAGCAGAAAGGTATCGTTCTTTCTCAAGAAATCGATTTCGATCATTTTGAAAAGTTAAGCGAACAACGCTTCTGGCAAATGGAGAGAATGAGCTTAGTGCAACTGGTTTTTCAACGTCCATTGGAGATCTGGCTCGCATTGGACAAAGCACTTTATCTTGAAGAACGTGATTATCGTGTTAGATTGTCAGAGTTTTGCCCTAAATCAGTTACACCTAGAAATATTTTAATTTGCGCATATAAGAATTAGTTATTTTTTATAGCTAAACGCTCTATATGAAAAAGCCCACTTATGCGTGGGCTTTTGTAAACAAAACGTGACAAATTGTGTTTTATTTTGTCATTAATTGAACATAGCGATAGCTTGAGTTGGTTCAACGTATTCCAAGTCAAAGCTTTCTGCTACTTCTTTACATGTTACTTTCCCGTGAATAACGTTTAGACCTTCAAGGAAGCCTTTGTCTTCTAGAAGTGCCTCACGGTAGCCTTTGTTTGCGAGTTTCACAATGTAAGGGAGTGTTGCATTGTTCAATGCGAAAGTTGAAGTACGTGCAACCGCACCAGGCATATTTGCTACGCAGTAGTGAACCACTTCATCAACGATGTAAGTTGGATCTGCGTGGGTTGTTGCGTGAGATGTCTCGAAACAGCCACCTTGGTCAATAGCCACGTCAACCACTGCCGCACCAGGTTTCATCTTAGCAATGTGCTCTTTTGTTACCAGCTTAGGCGCTGCTGCTCCAGGAATTAGAACGGCACCGATAACAAGGTCAGCTTCTAGAACATGCTTCTCGATAGCGTCTTCAGTAGAATAAACCACTTTAGCGCGACCTTGGAATTCTTCGTCAAGCTTACGAAGTGTATCTACGTTACGGTCTAGAATGGTTACGTCAGCGCGAAGACCAACAGCCATACGAGCTGCGTTTGCACCAACAACACCACCACCAACGATGACGACTTTCGCTGGCTCAACACCAGGTACGCCACCTAGTAGCAGACCACGACCGCCGTGTGATTTTTCCAATGTTTGCGCGCCAGCTTGGATAGACATCCGACCTGCCACTTCTGACATTGGTGCTAACAGTGGCAAACGACCCATATTATCTGTTACAGTCTCATAGGCTATACAGACAGCTTTGCTCTTGATTAGCTCATCAGTTTGTGGAAAATCTGGTGCTAGGTGTAAATAAGTAAATAAAATTTGCCCTTCGCGGAGCATTGCTCTCTCTACTGCTTGGGGTTCTTTTACTTTTACAATCATGTCTGCTTGCGCGAATACGTCTGCAGCATGAGGGAGAATGGATGCGCCGACAGCGATGTAATCATCGTCTGAAAAACCAATGCCGGCACCTGCATTGGTCTCAACTAAAACTTGGTGACCATGTGAGATGAGTTCTCTCACGCTTGCTGGGATCATACCAACACGATATTCGTGGTTCTTGATTTCCTTAGGTACGCCAATGATCATCCTGTATCCTCTTTCTATAATGGTTGTATTAACTGTTTGTAGGGTGTTATTGTCGAATTAATAACTAGTATAGTTATAGATTTGTAAAATTTGGCACCAAATATTAAAAAGTTGTAGTATATTTTTTTGCAAGGAAGTAATAAGGTGGAATAAAAAATGGCAGACAACTATAAAAAGCCGTCCAAGGAACTAGACCGTATCGACCGCAACATTCTTAATGAACTGCAGAAAGACGGTCGTATTTCAAACGTTGAGCTTTCAAAACGTGTGGGACTTTCTCCAACGCCATGTTTGGAGCGTGTACGTCGCTTAGAGCGTCAGGGTTACATCACAGGATACACTGCATTATTGAATCCGCAGTTCCTGGATGCGTCACTATTAGTATTCGTTGAGATTACACTAAACCGTGGTGCGCCGGATGTATTTGAGCAGTTTAACTCAGCTGTTCAAAAGCTAGACGACATACAAGAGTGTCATCTTGTATCAGGTGACTTTGACTATCTTCTTAAAACCCGTGTATCAGATATGGGTGCTTACCGTCGACTATTGGGCGATACGTTACTACGTCTACCTGGCGTAAATGACACTCGCACATACGTTGTAATGGAAGAAGTGAAACAATCTAACCAGCTTGTGATCAAAACTCGTTAATTTCTTGCAAAGAAAGCGGTATATGCTTCCGCTTTCGCCAGAGAGTAATTGGGTTTTTCTCTTTGATATGGTTAAATCAATTTACCGAGCGGCTTGATGCCGCTCGGAATGTTTTGCAAATTCCTATTTCATTTCCATATTCAAGTTGATTTATGTTCAAAGAGAACGCAAAGAAAGTCGAAACCATTATCAAAACCAGTGAAGAGCCCCAGTCTTCACGCTTAAATGGCTTCCAACGCTTAAAAGAGTGCTGCTTTATCGTTGGCGTTCTTAGCTCGGTATTGCTTGCGGTTGCACTATTTACCTTCAGTCCGGCCGATCCTTCCTGGTCCCAAACCGCATGGGGAGGGGAGATCGATAATGCTGGTGGCCTTTTCGGCGCTTGGCTTGCGGACACACTATTCTTCACATTTGGCTCTCTCGCTTATCCCATCCCTTTCTTGCTAGCTGCGGCTGCATGGGTGATTTGCCGTAAACGAGGAGAAGATGAGCCAATTGATTTCATGTTATGGGGTACGAGGTTACTCGGCCTTGTCGTCCTTATAATGACTAGCTGTGGTCTAGCCGATATTAATTTTGATGATATTTGGTATTTCTCGTCCGGTGGTGTCGTCGGGGACGTGTTGTCTAGCCTAGCTTTACCTACATTGAATGTACTTGGCACGACATTGGTTCTGCTGTTCTTATGGGGAGCGGGCTTTACGCTCTTTACTGGCATCTCATGGCTTAACATCGTTGAGTGGCTTGGAGATCGTGCGTTAGCGCTAATTGCCGCGCTTGCAAATAAGGCAAGAGGTTCAGAGCAGGAAGTTTTAGAACCTCAGCTTGATGAGTTTGTGGAAGATAAAGTCTCTACGCCTAGACATAACGTAGACCATGACATTGATGATGAACCGCTTCCTCATTTAACGGCGTTCGATGTCGATGAGCCGAAAGAATCGGCGCCTGCGCATGAGTATCCTATTTATATGCCGCAAGCTAAACCTGAGAAGCCAGCGGAACAAATGATGGTGGAACCGACGCCGCCACAACACAAGGCTACGGTTAATGCTGCGCCAGTTTATGCTCAACCTGAGCACCAAATGCAACCTGTCCATGCGGTGAATACTGATAACGTTGATCCGCTTCTGGAGCGTACCAAGCAGCTGAATGTCACGATAGAAGAGCTTGAAGCTGCAGCGCAACAAGCAGATGACTGGGGAACTGAAGAACAGGCAGCCCCATCATTTGCAGACACTTACTCTTCCTATGTAGACCAACATACAGCTACAGAAGAACCGAACAGTGTTGAACCAGATTATGCGGAGTACGAACAATTTGAAGCAGAGCAAGTACAGCAGCCAAGTATTGAGCATCCTGTGCATGAAGAGCCTGTAATTGATTCCGCTGCGCTAGATAGCATCACGGAGCAAACAGAATCGAGTCAACACATTGAACCTACGATCTCTGATTTTGACGTGTTAGACGATGAAGACGAAGTGGAGTCACAGTCTGTACAACAAGTACAGCCAGCTCCAACAACACCTCATCAGCAAGTGGCAACACCTTCAACAACATTTGAACCTGCACTTCAAAAAGCGGAGATTGAAGAGGTTCAAGACGGCGACGAAGATGTAGCGGCATTCCAAGACATGGTTTCTAGTGCGCAAGCCAAAGTAGCAGCGACACAGAACCCATTTTTGGTACAGAAAGAAGAAAACTTGCCTGTTCCAGAAGAACCACTTCCAACGCTCGAGTTGCTTTACCATCCAGAAAAACGCGAAAACTTTATCGACCGTGATGCGCTAGAGCAGGTCGCTCGATTGGTTGAGAGCAAGCTAGCGGACTACAAAATCAAAGCCGACGTGGTGGGGATTTATCCTGGTCCAGTGATCACTCGTTTTGAGCTTGATTTGGCGCCGGGGGTAAAAGTAAGCCGTATTTCTGGCCTTTCAACTGACTTAGCTCGTGCATTGTCTGCAATGGCTGTACGTGTTGTAGAAGTAATCCCAGGCAAGCCTTACATCGGTTTGGAACTGCCAAACATGAGTCGTCAGACGGTCTATTTATCTGATGTAATCAGTAGTCCTCAGTTTGAGCAAGCAACGTCACCAACAACGGTTGTGTTAGGTCAAGACATTGCGGGTGAAGCTGTTGTGGCTGATCTCGCTAAGATGCCTCACGTGCTAGTAGCAGGTACAACCGGTTCTGGTAAGTCGGTGGGTGTGAACGTGATGATTTTGAGCATGCTGTATAAAGCTGGCCCAGAAGATGTACGCTTCATCATGATTGACCCGAAAATGCTAGAGCTTTCTATTTACGAAGGTATCCCTCATCTTCTTTCTGAAGTTGTGACTGATATGAAAGACGCATCAAACGCTCTACGTTGGTGTGTGGGTGAGATGGAACGTCGTTATAAATTGATGTCGGCATTGGGCGTTCGTAATGTGAAAGGCTTTAACGAGAAGTTGAAGATGGCAGCAGAAGCAGGTCACCCAATTCATGATCCATTCTGGCAAGAAGGCGACAGTATGGATACGGAACCGCCATTGTTAGAAAAACTGCCTTACATCGTTGTTGTTGTCGATGAATTTGCTGACCTGATGATGGTGGTGGGTAAGAAGGTAGAAGAACTGATTGCACGCTTGGCACAAAAGGCGCGTGCGGCAGGTATTCATTTAATTCTTGCGACTCAGCGTCCATCGGTGGATGTTATCACGGGTCTGATTAAAGCGAATATTCCAACTCGTGTTGCGTTTACGGTATCGACTAAAACAGACTCCCGTACGATTCTAGACCAAGGTGGTGCAGAATCACTGCTTGGTATGGGTGATATGTTGTATCTACCGCCGGGCTCAAGTCATACAACTCGTGTCCACGGTGCATTTGCATCAGATGATGATGTTCATGCTGTTGTAAACAACTGGAAAGCGCGTGGTAAACCGAACTACATTGAAGAGATCATCAGCGGAGATCAAAGTCCAGAAAGCTTATTGCCAGGTGAGCAAATGGAAGCGGATGAAGATGTGGATCCACTCTTCGATCAAGTCGTTGAGCACGTAGTTCAGTCACGTCGAGGCTCTGTTTCTGGCGTACAGCGTCGATTTAAGATCGGTTACAACCGTGCCGCCCGTATTGTTGAGCAACTCGAAGCGCAAGGTATCGTGAGTGCACCGGGTCACAACGGTAACCGCGAAGTTTTAGCTCCTGCGCCGCCAAAAGATTAATGAACTTGTTTTACTCACTTCAGTCCAACTGAGGTGAGTAACTTTAGGTCTTTGACCCTCTGATAGGTATCTGAATGAAAAAACGATTTTCAGCGAAACTTTTCTCAGCGCTAGTTTTAAGCGTTTCTTTCTTCTCAGCTGCGAATGCAGCATCTCCAAAAGATGAACTCAATAAACGTCTCGCAATGAACGAGGGTTTCAGTGCCGATTTCTCTCAGCAAGTGATTAGCCCTGAAGGTGAAACGGTAATGGAAGGTGAGGGCACGGTTGAAATCGCTCGTCCAAGCTTGTTCCGTTGGAGTACGACTTTCCCTGATGAAAACCTTTTAGTATCTGACGGTAAGACGTTGTGGTATTACAGCCCATTCATTGAACAAGTAAGCATTTACTGGCAAGAGCAAGCGACCGAGCAAACACCATTTGTGCTGTTAACTCGCAATAGAGCAAGCGATTGGGATAACTATAAGATTTCTCAGAAAGGTAATGAGTTTACGCTCATTCCAACGGCAATTGACTCTACTCAAGGCCAATTCCAGATTAATATTGATGCAAAAGGCGTAGTGAAAGGCTTTAACGTCATTGAGCAAGATGGTCAGAAAGGGCTGTTTACTTTTAGTAATGTTAAGCTTGGTAAACCAAAGGTAGACAGATTTACATTCACAATTCCAGATGGCGTGGAAGTGGATGACCAAAGGAATTAATTGTTAGTGAGTAATTACACGTTAGATTTCTCAGGGGACGAAGATTTTCGTCCCCTTGCTGCTCGTATGAGACCACAAACTATCGAACAGTATATTGGACAGCAGCATATTTTAGGTCCGGGTAAACCCCTACGCCGAGCGCTAGAGGCTGGACACATTCACTCGATGATTTTGTGGGGACCACCAGGCACAGGCAAAACGACATTAGCGGAAGTGGCAGCAAACTATGCCAACGCCGAAGTTGAGCGTGTATCTGCGGTGACGTCTGGCGTTAAAGAGATCCGTGCTGCGATCGACAAAGCGCGTGAGAACAAAATGGCAGGTCGCCGCACTATCTTATTCGTGGATGAGGTGCATCGCTTTAACAAATCACAGCAAGATGCGTTTTTACCACATATTGAAGACGGTACGGTTACGTTTATCGGTGCGACTACAGAGAACCCTTCGTTTGAGTTAAACAACGCATTGCTGTCACGTGCTCGCGTTTACAAGTTGACTTCTCTTGACCAGAGCGAAATATCGCTGGCGCTTGATCAAGCGATTAACGACAAAGAGCGCGGCTTGGGTAATACACCAGCAAATTTCGCCGACAACGTTCTAGATCGCTTAGCAGAGCTAGTGAACGGTGATGCTCGCATGTCTCTTAACTACCTTGAGCTGCTATACGATATGGCAGAAGACAATGCGCAAGGTGAAAAAGAAATCACGCTTAAGTTGCTTGCGGAAGTGGCGGGAGAAAAGGTCTCTCGCTTTGATAACAAAGGTGATATCTGGTATGACTTAATCTCTGCAGTTCACAAATCTATTCGTGGATCAAACCCAGATGCCGCTTTGTATTGGGCTGCTCGTATGATAGCTGCAGGTTGTGATCCACTTTACATTGCCCGTCGATTACTTGCGATAGCATCGGAAGATGTCGGCAATGCGGACCCTAGAGCCATGCAAGTTGCACTCTCCGCGTGGGACTGTTTTACACGCGTTGGTCCAGCAGAAGGTGAGCGTGCGATTGCTCAAGCAATTGTTTATCTCGCGTGCGCTCCAAAGAGTAATGCCGTTTATGTTGCTTGGAAACAAGCGCTCACTGACGCACATAACTTGCCTGAATATGAAGTGCCGCATCACTTGCGTAATGCACCCACCAGTCTGATGAAAGACATGGGCTATGGCGCAGAGTATCGTTATGCTCACGACGAGCCGGGTGCTTATGCAGCGGGTGAGCAATATTTGCCACCAGAAATGGCAGAACGTAAGTATTATCAGCCAACAAATCGCGGTCTAGAAACCAAAATCGGCGAAAAGTTAGATTACTTGGCTAAATTAGACGCAAATAGCCAACAAAAGCGCTATGAAAAGTAGGCGTTTTTGGATACATTTGTTCAGTAAATTTTTTTAACGCGTACGCTTGGAAAGTGCGCGTGATTTCACAACAAAAAGCATAGGATTAACAATGCTGGATTCTAAATTACTTCGTACAGAGCTGGATGAAACAGCTGCTAAACTGGCGCGTCGTGGCTTTAAGCTAGACGTAGAGACTATTCGTAAACTTGAAGAACAACGTAAGTCCATTCAAGTAGAAGTAGAAAATTTACAATCCACGCGTAACTCCATCTCCAAGCAAATCGGCCAAAAAATGGCGGCTGGCGACAAAGAAGGCGCAGAAGAGATCAAGAAACAAATCGGTACTCTAGGTAGCGATCTTGACGCGAAGAAAGTTGAACTTGAGCAAGTAATGGCTCAACTAGACGAATTCACGCTTTCTGTACCAAATATCCCAGCAGATGAAGTGCCAGATGGCAAAGACGAGAACGACAACGTTGAAATCTCTCGTTGGGGTGAGCCTAAGACTTACGACTTCGATTTGAAAGACCATGTTGACCTAGGTGAAATGGGTGGCGGTCTAGACTTCGCAAGCGCAGTTAAGATCACTGGCGCACGTTTCATCGTGATGAAAGGCCAATTTGCTCGTCTACACCGTGCAATCGCTCAGTTTATGCTAGATCTTCACACAGAAGAACACGGCTACACAGAAATGTACGTACCTTACCTAGTAAACTCTGACAGCCTATTCGGTACTGGCCAGCTTCCTAAGTTCGGTAAAGACCTTTTCCACACAGAGCCTCTAGCGGAAAAAGTAAACGACGAAGAGCCACGTAAACTGTCGCTAATCCCTACGGCAGAAGTACCTGTAACGAACCTAGTTCGTGACACGATTTCTGACGAAGCGGATCTACCAATTAAGATGACAGCTCACACGCCATGTTTCCGTTCAGAAGCGGGTTCATACGGTCGTGATACTCGTGGTCTGATTCGTATGCACCAGTTCGACAAAGTTGAGCTAGTACAAATCACTAAGCCAGAAGATTCAATGAACGCGCTAGAAGAGCTAACAGGTCACGCTGAGAAAGTTCTACAACTTCTTGAACTTCCTTACCGTAAAGTCGTTCTATGTACTGGCGACATGGGCTTCGGCGCTCGTAAAACTTACGACCTAGAAGTTTGGGTTCCTGCTCAAGAAACTTACCGTGAAATCTCTTCATGTTCTAACATGTGGGACTTCCAAGCTCGTCGTATGCAAGCGCGTTTCCGTCGTAAAGGCGAGAAGAAACCTGAGCTTGTACACACGCTAAACGGTTCTGGTCTAGCTGTAGGTCGTACAATGGTTGCTATCCTAGAAAACAACCAAGAAGCAGACGGTCGCATTGCAATCCCTACAGTACTTCAGAAGTACATGGGCGGCGCAACGCACATCGGTTAGTGCATTAGCCACTAGAACACCAAAACCCAGCCATAGTGCTGGGTTTTTTGTTATTTGCATCGAGTGAAAATACGTTGTTATGTAATTAGCACACGCAATAGTGAAGAGCTCGCCCAGAATCTGGCAGTACGAGACAAATGATATTTTTCTAAACGGTTTTTCACGTGACAAGCTAATGGCATCATTTGCCCTTGTTGTTAAACGTTATGCCAGTAAATCATCTTTCATTGCTTATTATTTTTGCGCTTACTTTGCTCGTTAGTAAGAGTGTTATCGCAAGTGAACTTATTCAGCCTCAATACTTAGATAGTGAGCGAACCGATCGCTTTTTCGCGCGCGAAATAGCGCAACCTTACAAAGAAAATATGCAACTTCGTAACTCACTCGATTGGGGCTATGAACTTGAATTGAAACGTGCATCTGATGAAGAAAAACTAGTATCTAATTGCCAAGACTTAGCTACGGCAAACTCTACGGGCTTTACTGCGGCAAAAGCCTATGAATACGGCGCGTTTAAAGCATATTTAACTCAGTGCCAAACATGGAGTGAGATGGCAAAGTTAGCTGCCTCTAAGCGTTCATTTATATCAGACTTTAAGTTAGACGATACCTTTCCTAATTTCGCTCCAAGTGCACTTGCTTTTGTTATTTCTGACGAAAGTGCAGAGAAAGCAAAGACACTATCAACGTGGGATGAAGCAGACCATATCCAAAGAACTCAGGTCATCAGTGAAGTCAGAGCAGAGTATTACGATTCGACTGATGGCTTTCAGGTTATTACCGTTACCGCAAAAGGTGATTACAACGCTGACGGCATCGAGGATATCGTTATTGAGAAAGAGAATAGTGTACTCAGTGGCTCGTATTCATCTTCACACGGATATGTATTAACCCGTATGTCTGAACAAGCGCTATTTACAGTGTTGGCTGAATGGTAATGAAACGATTGGCGGTCACTTTGGGTTTAAGTGTTGCGATGATGAGCACGTTTGCTGTTGCTAACACCTCGCCCAGAAAAGTCTTTGAATGCTCAGTGAACCAAACTATGAACTTTAGTATTTTTATAGAGCAAGGCAAAGGTGGGATTATCTTTAATGAGTCCATTGAGAATCAAAGCTCTGTTTTACAGCGGATAAAACCTCAAGATTATCGTGTTGAACATTATCATCGAGCGTTGGTAGATGAGAAGTCTTTGGAATTTAGTATTGGTGAGCGCGTCATATTAGTCAGTGAGTACTTTAGTGAGGAGTTTAATGAGGCAGAGAAGATACTCAGTGTTACTTTGAGAGAGCCTGAGCAAACGCAGTATTTTGAATGTGAGGAAGGGAGTATGAGTAACCTTGCATTGCTTTTCCATGAGAGTGCCGAATAATCGATTACAGAGTGATTATTACCAAATCGTAATAGTGTTTTCGAATTTACCCTAATTATCTTGTTATTTGTAGGCGATATAGTCATCCACCTTAACACGGTAAGTAGATTTTTCTCATTCAAGTAACGAGGAGGGCTTGTGGCCGTAGGGTGGGCAAACGACGATAGCGTCAGCCAACAAATTCAACATATCATCGACGAGCGAGTAAAGACAGTCAACTTCGATAGCTTTGCTTTTCTCGTAAATAAAGAGACGGTTTGAGTCTCATACTCAAACCGTTTTCGTGTTGAGTTGGACTATGAAGCGAAGCAGTCTTTACGTTGCAACGCTGCATCAATCGCGTTAACTAGCTTCTCAATATCTTCCGGCTTGCTGATGAACGGCGGCATCATATAAATCAGTTTGCCAAATGGACGAATCCAAACACCGTGCTCAACAAAGAGAGCCTGGATGGTTTCCATATTCACAGGGCGATGCGTCTCCACTACGCCAATAGCACCCAACCAACGGGTGTTTTTCACCAAGTCGTATTCTTCAAGTTTTGGTAGTAACTCAGAAAACAGCGTTTCAATTTGTTGGGTTTGTTGCTTCCAATCACCTTGCTCGATCAATTCCAAACTTGCAGTAGCTACAGCACAAGCGAGTGGATTCCCCATAAAGGTTGGACCGTGCATAAAACAACCAGCATCACCACCACAAACAGTGTCTGCTACGTGTTTGCTCGCGAGGGTCGCAGAGAGGGTCATGTAGCCGCCAGTGAGTGCTTTCCCGACACACAGAATGTCTGGTTGAATATCTGCATGTTCGCAGGCAAACAATCTGCCTGTGCGTCCAAAACCGGTAGCGATCTCATCTGCAATCAATAACAAACCGTATTTGTCGCAAAGTCTACGCACGCCTTTGAGAAATTCGGGATGGTAGATACGCATGCCACCTGCGCCTTGAACGATAGGCTCAAGGATCACCGCAGCAAGTTCTTGATGGTGCGTTTCAATCTTGTGCTCGAAGTCGGTAAGGTCTTCTGGCTTCCATTTATCCCAATAACCACAAGTTGGTGACTCCGCAAAGATATGCTCAGGCAAAAAGCCTTTGTAGAGAGAGTGCATTGAGTTGTCAGGATCGGTAACCGACATCGCCGCAAACGTATCGCCGTGATAACCGTGTCGCAAAGTAAGAAACTTCGGTCGGCGTTCGCCTTTTGCATGCCAATATTGCAGTGCCATTTTTAAGCTGACTTCTACGGCAACGGAGCCTGAATCGGCAAGGAATACATGCTCAAGATTACTTGGGGCTAGGGATAGCAACTTCTTACACAAACTGATTGCTGGCTGGTGGGTAATCCCGCCAAACATCACGTGAGAGACCTGATCGATTTGCTGGTGCGCGGTTTGATTTAAGTGCGGATGGTTATAGCCGTGGATCGTCGACCACCAAGAAGACATGCCATCGACCAGCTCAGTACCGTCTTCCAATTTAATGTGAACACCATTTGCCGATGCCACTGGGTAGCAGGTCAGAGGTGTCAATGTCGAAGTGTAAGGATGCCAGATATGCTGGCGGTCGAAGGCGAGATCCATGTGCGATTCCAATAACAATTAAGATTAAAAAATAAACAGGTGTAAACTTTGTTGTTTTGTGTTGTGTTGACAGTTTATCGAGACTCAGTAGACTGTCAACACAACAACAAAAGTGACTAAAGGAATACACGTGGAAGTTCGTCATAACTGGACGCATGCTGAAGTGCGCGATCTCATGGAAAAACCATTCATGGATCTCCTATTCGAAGCGCAGCTTGTACATCGTCAATATCAACAAACCAACCATGTTCAAGTAAGCACGCTTCTGTCGATTAAGACAGGTGCTTGTCCAGAAGATTGTAAGTACTGTCCTCAGAGTGCTCGCTACACCACAGACATTGAAAAAGAGCGTCTGATGGAAGTAGAGCGTGTACTCGACGCCGCACAAAAAGCGAAAAACGCTGGTTCTACTCGATTCTGTATGGGTGCAGCATGGAAAAACCCGAAAGAGCGTGACATGCCACATTTAACCGATATGATCAAAGGCGTGAAAGACATGGGTTTAGAAACGTGTATGACGTTAGGCATGTTAACGCCAGATCAAGCTAAGCAATTGGCAACAGCAGGTCTGGACTACTACAACCATAACCTCGATACCTCACCTGAGTTCTACGGCAACATCATTACCACTCGTACTTACCAAGACCGTTTAGATACGCTTTCTCACGTTCGTGATGCTGGTATGAAGATTTGTTCCGGAGGCATCATCGGCATGGGGGAAAGTGCCAATGACCGAGCTGGTTTGTTGGTTGAACTGGCTAATTTGCCAGTACATCCGGAAAGTGTGCCAATCAACATGCTGGTTAAGGTGAAGGGTACACCATTGGAAGAAGTGGACGACGTTGAGCCGTTCGACTTTATTCGTCTGATTGCAATAGCACGAATTATGATGCCCCAATCAGCCGTTCGTTTATCCGCTGGCCGTGAAAACATGAACGAACAAATGCAAGCGCTGTGTTTTATGGCGGGAGCCAACTCCGTCTTCTATGGCTGCAAACTTCTGACCACGCCAAACCCTTCTGAAGACAAAGACATGATGCTGTTTAACAAGCTCGGCATTAACAGCCAAGAGGTGTCTCAAAAACCTGATGAAATCGAAGAAAACGAGTTGCTGGATCGCGTCGTAGAGCGCGTTGCTGCCCGTCCGACAAAAGACGACCTTTTCTACGATGCCAGCGTTTAAATCTCGTATCGAGTCCGCTCTTGCTGAGCGTAAAACGCAAGGGTTGAATCGTTCTATGAATGTGGTGTTTGCCGGTAACCAGTCCGTTTTGGAACACGAAGGTAGACGTTACATTAATTTCTCAAGTAATGATTATTTGGGCTTGGCCAATGACCAAGCGCTTGTTCGTGCTTGGCAGCAAGGTTTAAGCGTATATGGCAGTGGCAGTGGAGCATCACCGATGGTGACTGGCTTTAGTGCCGCGCACAGCAATTTAGAAGCCGCACTGACCGAATGGCTGGGTTACGACAGAGCAATTCTGTTTGGTTCTGGATTCAGTGCTAATCAAGCCTTGTTGTTCACCTTGTTAGAAAAATCAGACGTACTCATTCAAGACCGTTTGAACCATGCCTCGTTGATGGAAGCGGGGGCGTTGTCACCAGCTAAGATGAAGCGCTTCAAGCACAATGACATCGAGCACCTAAAGTTGCTGCTGAATAGCGAAGACAATCACTTAGTCGTGACTGAAGGGGTGTTTAGTATGGACGGGGATTGTGCACCACTTGCTGATATAGCTGACGTCACCGGTAATCATGATGCTTGGCTAGCTGTAGACGACGCTCATGGTATTGGCGTTCTCGGTCAATCCGGTGGCGGTTCTTGCGAGTTAGCAAAGGTTAAACCTGAGATACTGATCGTTACTTTCGGCAAAGCGTTTGGTATGTCTGGCGCGGCTATTTTATGTGACCACACAACGGGGGACTTTTTAACTCAGTTTGCTCGTCACCATGTGTATTCCACGGCGATGCCTCCGGCACAAGCCTATGCGCTCACGCATGCTGTCTCGATGGTTCAAGAGCAGTCTTGGCGACGTGAAAAGCTCACAGAGTTAAGTGAAGTGTATCGAGATAGCCTCAGCGACGTTGAGGGCTTTGTTGAGACTCAAACTTCGATTAAGCCGTTTGTGATTGGTGAATCTGATTTGGCTTTGCGAGTAGCAGGTGCTTGTCGCCAAAACGGTATTTGGGTTACTGCTATTCGTCCTCCAACAGTTCCGAAAGGGACGTCTCGTCTGCGAATCACACTCACTGCTAATCACACTAACGAACAAGTTAAAACGCTTTCAATGGCATTGAAGCAAGCATTAGGAACGCAGTAATGGATAATGCAGAGCAAATGAAGTTGGATTGCTTACTGCCTAATAAACAAGCGATCGCCGCTTCCTTTAGTAAGGCGGCTGACACATACGACAAACATGCCGCTTTCCAGCGTGATGTCGGCCATCGCTTACTAGACAAACTTCCGAATGACTTAACTCATCAACGTGTTTTGGATTTAGGATGTGGTACGGGCTATTTTTCTCAACTTCTTCAAGAGCGTGGCGCTGAAGTGTTTTGTGTGGACATCTCTCAAGAGATGTTAAGCAAAGCTATGGTGCGCTGTGGCCATGAACGAATGAATTATGTGCTAGCCGACGCAGAAAACTTGCCTTTCGACGATACAAGCTTCGACTACGTATTCTCTAGCTTGGCTTTGCAATGGTGTGCCGATTTAAGTTATCCCCTGAGAGAAGTTCGTCGTGTACTAAAAGCTAATGGGAAGGCGGCTTTTTCTACACTAGCTGAAGGGTCACTGTGCGAGTTGCGTGCATCATGGAAAAAAATTGATGCATATCAACACGTCAATAACTTTCTATCGCTCAATCAGGTAAAAATTGCGTTAGCGCAATCTCGATGTGACAACCATCAACTAGACTTGACCACCATCACAGTTTGGTACGACTCAGCATTTTCAGTTATGCGTGACCTCAAAGGTATAGGTGCAAATCACGTAAGCGGGCGCTCACATGGTTTAACCAGTCGAGAGACTTTGTTGCAAGTTGAGCATGAGTACCAAGCGTTTAAAAATGATCAAGGTCTTCTACCTGCAAGTTATCAGGTTTGTTTTGGAGTAATACATCTATGATTGATGCTTTTTTTATTGCTGGTACGGATACTGATGTAGGAAAAACGGTAGCGTCTAAAGCCATTTTGCAAGCGTTGGCAGCAAAAGGACTAAACACTATTGGTTATAAACCAGTGGCAGCAGGGAGTGATAAGACTGAAGCTGGATGGCGTAACTCTGACGCCTTACATTTACAAGCGGCCGCGACACTTGATGTCGCTTATGATGATGTGAATCCATACGCTTTAGAATTGCCAGCTTCTCCTCACATCGCGGCAAAACATGAACATGTCGAAATAAAATACGAACTCCTCAGTGAAAAGCTGGCTCAACACAAGCAGCAAGCTGATGTCGTTCTCGTTGAGGGCGCTGGTGGTTGGCGTGTGCCTGTGTCAGATACCGACTGTTTATCTACTTGGGTACAAGCAGAGCAGTTACCCGTGGTCTTGGTAGTTGGTATTAAATTAGGTTGTTTGAGCCATGCTTTACTCACGGCTGAGAGTATTAAAGCGGATGGCTTGAATCTTGTTGGTTGGGTGGCAAACCGAGTGAACCCTGGCACCGAGCACTATGCTGATATTATCGAGATGCTTGAAGCGCGTATCGGTGCGCCTAAGCTTGGCGAAATCCCATACATTCCAAGTGCTAAGCGCAAAGAGCTGGGCAAGTACATTAATGTCGAGCCTTTGCTAAATACTGACTGATTGTGTTTAAAATACTAAAAACCAAAGGGCTGCGTAATGCAGCCCTTTTTTATTGGTGTAATCTATAACATCAGATTACTTATCTTGGCTAAGCCCCATCAATGCTTGCTGAGTTTCTGCAACACGCTGAGACATATGATGATCGGTTGAAATACCAAGTTGTTGCTTCGCCTCATCCTCTGAGATGCCTAGATGACAACGTAGTAAATCAATAGCCATTTGATAGTCGTTAGTTTCTACCATGGTTTTTCCCTCAATACATGGAAGTTTTGAGCTCGCCTAATGTACCTTTTTAATGTACTTAGAGTGGCTCTGTTTTGTTCATCTCGTTTGAATCTAGCATGTCCATGTCACCGCACAATAAGACCAAAGTCTATAGCGGGGCTAACATACTGTTTTTGGTCTAGTAAAATATTTCTAGCTAAGTTGCCTAGAGGTGATAGATTTAACATCAAGGTCATCCATTGATAGATGAGGTGCGATTCAAAGTACTTTTCATTACGGAAAGGAATGAATATGAATGGAGGTAATGGCTCTTATCAGAACGTGCCTAGAAATCGCTTGAACATAATCTTTCAGTCTCGAAAACAAATGTTGCAATTTATTGCTTAACCTTGTTTTTATCGCGGATAGACTATATCTATAACGCACGGAGCATGAAACTTAGCGGAATTGGCTTTTACAGCGATTACCACCTGTTCCTTATAACAATCCGTTTTAAAAAAACGATAAGCTTCCTCGGAGAAAAGTAATGAAGCGAATTATGTTATTCCTAGCAACTAACCTAGCTGTCGTGCTAGTGCTTAGTGTTGTTCTGAATATTGTTTACGCTACCACTGGAATGCAACCTGGCAGTCTTTCTGGTTTGCTAGTTATGGCCGCCATATTTGGTTTTGGTGGTGCACTGATTTCGTTGATGATGTCAAAGGGCATGGCACTGCGCTCGGTTGGCGGTATGGTCATTGAAAGTCCGCGTAACGAAACTGAGCATTGGTTAGTCGAAACTGTGGGTCGTCAAGCTCAGCAAGCGGGTATTGGTATGCCAACGGTGGCTATTTATGACTCACCAGATATCAATGCATTCGCGACGGGAGCAAAGCGAGATGACTCTCTTGTCGCGGTTTCCACTGGCCTTTTACACAATATGACTCGTGATGAAGCAGAAGCGGTACTGGCCCACGAAGTGAGCCATATTGCAAATGGTGACATGGTCACGATGACATTGATGCAAGGCGTTGTGAACACGTTTGTTATCTTCCTATCCCGTTTTATCGCCAATATTGTGGCATCGAACGATGATGAAGAAGGTCAAGGTACAAACATGATGGTTTACTTCGGTGTATCTATGGTGCTTGAGCTAGTGTTTGGTTTCTTAGCAAGCTTTATTACCATGTGGTACAGCCGTCATCGCGAATTCCATGCCGACGCAGGTGCTGCTCACTTAGTTGGTAAAGAGAAAATGATCGCGGCATTGGAACGTTTGAAGATGAGTCACGAATCTCAACTTGATGGCACAATGATGGCATTCGGTATCAATGGCAAGCAGTCATTGACTGAGCTACTGATGAGCCACCCTCCGCTAGATAAACGTATTGCAGCGTTACGTAGTCAGCAATACTAGTTGTAAAAACTGACAGCGCACGCGAAAGTAATCGTTAATTTCCTGAAAAGGCTTGGTTTTGACCAAGCCTTTTTTTTGATCGATTGATCGCTTGCGAGATCCATCACGTATCTACCTACAGAAACAAAGTTATACAAAATTATTTTTGTACAACTTTTAAAGAATGAACTATCTTGTACATATAATAATTTTGTACAACTTGATGGGCATGTAGGAGTAAACACATGGACATACAGTCTGTTGGCAATATCTATCAAAAGCTGAATAAAGCGAACTTACATCTGCTTAAAGACGTATATCACCAAGATGTCGTCTTTGAAGATGCTGCTCATCGTTTAGAAGGGTGGCCTGCACTTTCAGATTACTTCACATCATTATATGCCAACGTCATAAGCTGTGACTTTGTTATCCACGAACATCAACAAGTCGGAGATACTGGCTTCCTAACGTGGACCATGGATCTTCAGCATCCCAAACTTCAAAAAGGTGCACCTATTCTCGTTAATGGTGTGTCGCATCTTAAGTTCAGCGAAGGCCAAGTTATTTATCACCGAGATTACTTTGATCTCGGAGAAATGCTTTACGAAAACTTACCTTTACTTGGCTCAGTCGTAAAAATCATCAAGCAGAGGTTAGGACAATGAACAATACTATCTTAATCACTGGCGCTACCTCCGGAATAGGGAAGCAATTGGCTTTAGATTACGCGAACTCTGATTGGAGCGTTATTGCTTGTGGACGAAACAAAGACGTTCTTGCTGAATTGGGGGCTGCTTCTTCTAATATCCATACATTACAGTTTGACGTGACAAACCATGAACAAACTCAGCATGCGCTGTCCAGTTTGCCTTTCACGCCGAGTACCTGGGTTTTTAATGCAGGGGATTGTGAGTATATGGACAACGGTGTGGTTGACGCGAAACTCATGGCGCGTGTGATGAATGTAAACGTCGTTGGTGTTGCCAACTGCGTAGAAGGTTGCCAACCACACTTAGATAAAGGGCATCGCATCGTTATCGTGGGTTCTATTGCTTCAGAAGTCGCGTTGCCAAGGGCTGAAGCCTACGGCGCTTCTAAGGCCGCTGTGAGCTACTTTGCTCGCACATTAGCTGTTGATTTGAAGAAGAAGGGCATTCAAGTGGTGACCGTGTTCCCAGGCTTTGTGGAAACCCCGTTAACTGACAAAAATGACTTCGAAATGCCGATGATTATTTCTACGCAGCAAGCCTCGAACTCTATCAGAAAACAGTTGGCTGCCAACAAGACGCACATCTATTTCCCCGCGAGGTTTACCAATATTTTACGTTTTATCTCGTTACTTCCATACAGTTGGCAAGCTCGTCTAACTGCTAAACTCGTATCATAAGAAGGAATAAAAATGAAAACAGTAGGAAGAAAGAAGGTAGCGATTGTGGGAACCGGAATTTCTGGCCTTACGTGTGGTTACTATCTACATAAAGAGCATGATGTCACCGTATTTGAAGCTAACGATTACATTGGCGGGCACACCGCGACGGTGGATGTAAAACTCGATGGTAAAGAATATGCGATTGATACGGGCTTTATTGTTTACAACGATCGCACTTATCCTAATTTCATCAAAATGATGAACGAGATTGGTGTCGAAGGGTTGCCAACCCAGATGAGCTTTAGTGTAAGAAACGACGGCAATGGTTTGGAATATAACGGTCACACCGTGTCGACATTATTTGCTCAAAAGCGTAATTGGGTAAATCCTAAGTTCTATCGTTTTATCTTCGAGATCCTTCGTTTCAACAAACTTGCCAAAAGCGTCGCTAGCAAACAATCGAGTCATTCTCAGACGCTAGGTGAGTTTCTTGATGAGCACAACTTCAGTACTTTCTTTTCAGATAACTACATTTTGCCGATGGGCGCTGCAATTTGGTCTTCGACTTTAGCGGACATGCGCGCATTTCCGCTGATGTTTTTCCTTCGCTTTTTCTTAAATCACGGATTGCTTGATGTTACTAACAGGCCGCAATGGTATGTAATTAAAGGTGGCTCTCGTGAGTACATTCCACCTTTGACTCAAGGTTTTATCGATAAAATTCGACTCAATAGTCCGGTAGAAAAAGTGCTACGTAGTGAGAATGGTGTGGGTTTAAAAGTCAACGGTGAAATGCATTGGTTTGATGATGTCATCTTTGCTTGTCACAGTGATCAAGCGATGAACATGTTAGGTGACATTAGCCCAGTCGAGCAAGAGGTGCTGGGTAATATGGCTTATCAAGCGAATGAAGTGGTGCTTCACACTGATACGAGTTTACTTCCAAAGCGTAAAGCGGCGTGGGCTTCGTGGAACTACCTACTGGAGGGCAGTGAAGACGAACAGCAACGTCTCCCTTCGCTTACTTACAACATGAATATTCTCCAACATGTTCAATCTGAGCACACATTCTGTGTCACGCTAAATAGCACTGAGCAGATCGAACCGAGCAAAGTATTACGGACGTTTACCTATCACCATCCAGTGTTCTCCACCGACTCTATCGCTGCACAGCAACGTAAAGAAGAGGTGCAAGGGCTGAACAATACTTGGTTCTGCGGCGCTTATTGGTACAACGGTTTCCACGAGGATGGCGTTCGCAGCGCATTGGACGTAGTGAAAGGGCTTGAAGAGAAATATCGCGTTCAAACTGCTGTCAACTTAGAAAAAGGTGCAGCGTGATATGGATAGCCAAATGAACAGCCAGTTGTTTGTTGGCAACGTTCGACATCGCAGGTTCACGCCGATAAAACATGAATTGAACTACTCATTGTTTATGCCAGCTATTGATGTCGATGAGCTAAAAAAACTAGAGGAAAAAGTTTGGGGTTTTGGCTCTCGTTGGTGGCATTGGGCACGCTTTAAACGCAGTGACTATGTTGGTGAGGGCTGCTTAAAGGTGGCCGTGCACGACAAAATTGAAGAGTTAACAGGTGTTCGTTGTACCGGCAAAGTCATCGCTGTTTGTCATTTGCGCTATTTAGGACTTTATTTTAGTCCGGTGAATTTCTACTACGTTTATAACAAAGAAGGGGAATGGAAATACCTCTTAGCTGAAGTCAGCAATACACCTTGGAACGAGCGTCATTACTACGCAGTCGCTGCTGAGCAAAACGATGAAAACTTTGGATGGGAACAAGAGAAAGCCTTTCATGTTTCTCCGTTTAATCCAATTGACCAACAGTATCACTGGAAGATTAAACCACTGACGGACAAGTTAAGGATTCATCTTGAATGCCACAAAAGCGAAAAGCACTTTGATGCGACGATGACAATGAAAGCTCAAGTGTTTTCGAGCAAAAGCTTATCGAAGTGTTTGATCGTTACGCCAATACAGACGGTAAAAGTAATGGTTGGTATTTATTGGCACGCATTAAAACTTTGGGTGAAAGGCGCGCCTTTTTATTCTCATCCTAAATATTCAACACACGACGAAATAGAAGCCGACACTAAAAAAACAGACAAAAAAAATAAAAAGCACAAGGAGAATTCTGCATGTTAAATACCAGTTCTATGACATTGCCGCGCAAATTGACGACAACACAAAAGGCGGCTCGCGGAGTTATTTTTCAATGTCTGCAAAAAATGGAAATCGGCTGCTTAACTGTTATTGAAAGCTTTAAGACGGAAACGAAAGAAAGAAGCGAGCGCTTTAATGCGCCCAACGGTGAATACAGCGGTCAGCCTGTTGTGGCGACGATTGAGGTAAAGCATCCTGGCTTTTACTCGCGAATCTTGCAAGGTGGCAGCATTGCGGCGGGTGAGGCTTATATGGATGGTTGGTGGGACAGCCCGGATCTAACCTCGTTAATGAAACTTATGGCTCTCAATATGCGAGCGCTAGATAAACTTGAAGAGAAAGGAAGTTGGCTGACTAAAATACTGTACAAGTTCAGTCATTGGACCAACCGCAATTCTCAAGAGAACTCTCGTAAAAACATTCATGCGCATTACGACTTGGGCAACAATTTGTACGAGTCATTTTTAGACGACAACATGCTGTACTCATCGGCCTTATATGTGCAAGACAACGATACTTTGGAACAAGCGCAAATCAACAAAATGGATCGTTTGTGCCAGCAACTTGAGCTTCAACCATCCGATCGAGTGATTGAGATCGGTACAGGGTGGGGGGCTATGGCCATTTACATGGCAGAGCAATATGGTTGTCATGTAACGACAACGACGATTTCTGAAGAGCAGCATGCTTACGCTGAACAAAAAATTAGAGAGCGAAATTTGGGCGACAAGATCACTCTATTAAAACAAGACTATCGAGACCTTTCGGGTCACTACGATAAGTTAGTCTCGATAGAAATGATCGAAGCGGTTGGAAAACAATTTTTGCCTTCCTACATCAAGCAATGCCAATCATTACTCAAGCCGGGTGGTTTAATGGCAATTCAAGCCATCACTATCGCTGACCAGCGTTATGATTACTACAGTAACAACGTTGACTTTATCCAGAAATACATCTTTCCAGGTGGGTTCTTACCTTCGGTTACATCTTTAACTCAAGCTGCGACCAAATACAGTGACTTGGTGGTGAGAGACTTATTTGATATTGGTCTGGACTATGCGAAAACCTTGAGCGAGTGGCACTCTAGATTTAATCAAGCTGAAGATCACGTACGCTCTCTCGGTTATGACGACCGCTTTGTCCGCATGTGGCGCTACTACCTTAGTTATTGTGAAGGTGGGTTTTTAGCTCGAAGTATCAGTGCCGTTCACATGACATTCCAGCGACCTTAAACCGTTATGAAGTTGCTGATTGCCTCTACATGGTTCCAGCTCTGTTGGTTCTCTGCAGTGCTTGGGACCTATCAATGGCAGTGGCTAACACTGATCTTAACATTTATTACTCTTGTCTATTGTTGGAGGACGGACGCTTCTGCCTTGAAGCACATCGCGAGTATCGTTTTGGCGGGTGTAGTGCTCGATACGCTCAATCAACAGTTTTCTGTTTTTGTCTTTCCAACACAATGGTTACCCATTTGGTTGTTGTGCCTTTGGGTTCTGTTCTCTTGGTATGCCTATCAGCTCAAGTCTGTTTTGTACCGTTTCCCAAAAATCTACGTATCAATTGTAGGTGGCGTTGGAGGAACCGTCAGTTACTACGCCGGTTACAAGCTCCAAGTCGTTGAATATGGATTTAATACCAGCGTTACGTTGGTCATTCTATTTGCTGAATGGTTTGCCATGACGCTTTTGATACTCAAGGTATACGGATATGAAAAGCTTGAAGAGAGATTTAACCCAGAGGCTGATTAAGGTAGTTGCTTCTCTAGTAGTTATGGGCTCCTTTGCTCTACAAGCTCAGCCAGTTGGAAACAGTGAAAACGCAGATAAGATGTCGAGTTGGAAGGGGTGGAAAACCGTCGGTGAGGCACAACTCACATGGTTCATCTTCGATATATATCAGTCTCGACTAAGAGCACCTGATGGAAAGTTTATTGTAAATGGCGATGTATCACCACACCCTCTGGCATTGGAAATTAACTATCAAAGAGACATCAGCAAGCAGCAGTTGCTTGATGTAACTGATGAGCAATGGGCAAAACTTGGTTTTACTGAATCATATCGAAAAAGTTGGATTAGTGAGCTAAACCGTATGTTCCCTGATATAAAAAAAGGGGATGAGCTTACTTACTTAACCGATGGTAAAACTGGTCAGCTTCTTTACCGACAAGCTGGCATTGCACAAATCAAGACAGTTGGCTTCGTTCAAGATGAGCGAATGAACGATGCGTTTTTGTCTATATGGTTGTCACCTAATACAGAGTTCCCAAAACTTCGAAAACAATTAATAGGGCAGGTTAGATAGTGCTTAAACGAATTTTAAAATCAGTCGCCTTGGCCGCTGCGGCCTTACTTTCAGCATGCTCAGCAGATATCGATAATTATCAATCATCTACACCGACTTTTGATTTATTCGGCTATTTTGAAGGCGAAACTAAGGCGTGGGGGATGGTCCAAGATTACACTGAACAGCAAACTCGTCGTTTTGAACTCGACATCGTGGGTACTGTGGAAGGTAACACGTTGACGCTGGTGGAAGACTTTGTGTTTGATGATGGAGAGGTTGACCAGCGAATTTGGGTTATTACCAAATTAGAAGATGGACGCTATGAAGGTAAAGCAGAGGATATTATTGGTGTAGCAACAGGGGCTGAGCAAGGCAATGCGTTGCAGTGGCGGTATGACTTTGAGTTGCAAATGGATGACTCAACAGTAACGGTCGCTTTTGATGATTGGCTTTATCGTCAGGACGAGAAGCATGTTTTCAACCTCACCAAAATTAAAAAGTTTGGTATAGAGGTCGGGACAATAACCTTATTCTTCCAAAAACAGCCATAATAGTTGAGGGATTTATCCTCTTGCATTACTACCAAATAACCGAAATTATTTCTTCCTAACTAAAAAGGTTGACGCTTTCACGTCAACCTTTTCAATTGCAGATCATCAAGGTGTGATTACAGCTTATCTGTCAGCTCAACCGCTTGACCAATGTAGTTCGCTGGCGTCATCTCTTTCAGACGTGCTTTCTCGTGTTCTGGAAGCTCAAGACCGTCGATGAAGTTGCGCATTGCTTCGCCGTCTACACGCTTACCACGAGTTAGCTCTTTTAGCTTCTCGTATGGCTTCTCGATGCCGTAACGACGCATAACTGTTTGTACTGGCTCTGCTAGTACTTCCCAGTTTTTATCTAGTTCAGCAAGAAGCGCTTCACGGTTTACTTCTAGCTTGCTGATGCCTTTAAGCGTAGAAGTGTAAGCGATAATAGCGTAGCCAACACCAACACCAAGGTTACGTAGAACCGTTGAGTCAGTTAGGTCACGTTGCCAACGAGAGATAGGCAGCTTTTGTGCTAGGTGGCCGAATACTGCGTTCGCAAGACCTAGGTTACCTTCAGAGTTTTCAAAGTCGATTGGGTTAACTTTGTGCGGCATTGTTGAAGAACCGATCTCACCAGCAATGGTTTTTTGCTTAAAGTGGCCTAATGCAATGTAACCCCAAACGTCACGATCGAAGTCAATCAGGATAGTGTTGAAACGAGCGATAGCGTCGAACAGCTCAGCGATGTAATCATGCGGCTCGATTTGTGTTGTGTAAGGGTTCCAAGTTACGCCTAGAGACTCTGTAATGAATTCTTCAGAGAACTTGTGCCAATCTAGCTCAGGGTAAGCAGAAAGGTGTGCGTTGTAGTTACCTACTGCACCGTTGATTTTCGCTAGGATCTCAACGTTTTCGATTTGCTTGAATTGACGCTCCATACGGTACGCCACGTTTGCCATTTCTTTACCCATTGTAGATGGAGAAGCAGGCTGGCCGTGTGTACGAGATAGAAGAGGAATGTCGCGGTATTCAACTGCGAGTGCTTTGATAGCGTCAATTAGGTTACGGATTTCTGGAAGAATCACTTGCTCACGTGCTTCTTTTAGCATTAACGCATGAGAGGTGTTATTGATGTCTTCAGAAGTACATGCAAAGTGGAAGAACTCATTAACAGCGTGCAGTTCAGGAACGTCTGCTACTTTCTCTTTTAAGAAGTACTCAACCGCTTTAACGTCGTGGTTAGTTGTACGCTCGATTTCTTTAATACGGCGTGCATCTTCTTCAGAGAAGTTAGCAGCAAGGTCGTCTAGGAATTGGTTAGCTTCTGCGCTGAATGCTGGCACTTCTGCAATTTCAGCAGTAGCAGCTAGCTTCTGTAGCCAACGAATTTCTACGATAGTACGGTATTTTAGTAGACCGTACTCGCTGAAAATTTCGCGTAACGCAATCGTCTTACTTCCGTAACGGCCGTCTACTGGTGAAACAGCAGTCAATGCTGACAGTTCCATGATGTTCTCCTGAATTGGGTTTCTAAATTTCGTGAGCGTTATACCAATAACTGTGGCAATTGTCACGAATATTGCGCAAACGTTTGCGCGGGATTTGTTTTATTCGAAAAAAAGTAGCTCGCGGTAAACGCGAGCTAGCAGAGTATTCTACATTCTGGCTAACAGGATTTGAGCCTGTTCGACCATTTTCTTTCGGCCAAAAATTAGATGACGACGTTTACCGCCTACTTGGCGCCACAGAACAGCACTACGAATGCCAGATAGCAGTAGAGCACGGACTTTGTGTTGGCTGGCCGTTTGTTGCAGTACAGAAGGCGTGCCTGTTACTTGAATGCGTGGTCCTATAGGGCTAACAACATCCAAGTAGATGCTTGCTAAATTGCTGATCATTTGATCATCTAGCAGTTCAAAATGCTCTGACTGGCGCTTGGCCATCTGGATACGGTCACCAAGCTGGGACATGGCATCGTTGCGAGCACTTAACTTACGTTCTAGCGCCATTAAGCTAATGATGTAACGAGTGATCTCACTGCCTGATGGGGTGCTATCAATCCCTTTAACCAGACACTCCAGACCGAGCTTTAGATCGGCTTCGCGACCGAATACGCCAACGGTGTTAGCAGGGTTTGTGTTCAAAATAGCGTTGATTGATGTTTCAAAAGCATCTTGATCACAATGCCCGTTTCTCGCAACTTGTTGAACCAAAGCGACAGCTTGGCAAATACCAGCGAAAGCGATAGTACGGTCATAAAGTGTATTCGCCACGTAACGACTCCTAAGCTTGAGAATATTTAATGCGTTGCTCGATGATGCCGCCACCTAGACATACGTCATCTTTATAAAACACTGCTGATTGACCAGGCGTCACTGCAATTTGTGGTTCATCAAAGATCACTTTAATATTTTCATCATCGATCGGGATGATTGTACAAGGAATATCTTCCTGACGGTAACGAGTTTTCACTGTGCACTTCATAACATCGCGAATTGGCTCACGATCTACCCAGTGAAGTTGTGACGCAAGTAGACCTTCTGATTTTAGCATCGGGTGGTCTTTACCTTGGACTGCGATTAGCACGTTACGCTCTAGGTCTTTTTCACCAACAAACCACGGCTCTTCGTTACCACCGCCGCCTTTACGGCCACCGATGTGTAGACCTTTACGCTGACCTAGTGTGTGGTACATCAAACCTTGGTGTTGACCGATCACTTCGCCTTCTGGCGTTTCGATATTACCAGGCTGAGCAGGAAGGTAACGACCTAGAAAGTCGGTAAATTTACGCTCACCGATGAAACAAATACCTGTCGAGTCTTTCTTCTTCGCTGTTACTAAACCTTGCTCTTCCGCAATACGGCGTACTTCAGGTTTCTCTAAATCACCAACAGGGAAGAGGCTACGGCCAATTTGTTCGTGGCTTAGTGTATATAGAAAGTAGCTCTGGTCTTTGTTGCCATCTAGGCCACGCAACATCGCTGGTTTCTCACCGTTATCCGGGAAAGAGCGACGTACGTAGTGACCCATTGCAATGTAGTCAGCATCAAGCACTTCATCAGCGAATTCTAGGAATGCTTTGAACTTGATTTCTTTGTTACAAAGAATGTCAGGGTTCGGTGTACGACCCGCTTTGTATTCAGCAAGGAAGTACTCAAATACGTTATCCCAGTATTCGGCAGCAAAGTTGATGGTGTGTAGATGAATGCCTAGCTTGTCACATACTGCCTGAGCATCAGCAAGATCTTCTGCTGCTGTACAATATTCTTCGTTGTCATCTTCTTCCCAGTTCTTCATGAACAGGCCTTCTACTTGGTAGCCTTGTTGCTTGAGAAGATACGCAGAAACAGATGAATCAACGCCGCCGGACATACCGACGATGACTTTCTTTTGGCTGTTATCAGACATTACTAAACACCACTTAAATAAACGGGATGCAGATTCTATCAGAATCCACAGACCGGTGACAGATCCGAGATCGAAATCACAATTCGTTTCGCTGCATTTTTCTTCAACAGAAATTCGAACGGGCAATTTCGCAAGTATAGATGAGGTATATATGGCATAGTTGGCAAAAATCCAAGAGGAAAGTCCAAATGACCGAAGAAAACCAGTTTATGCAAGAAGCCGAGTTGATTGAAATTGTTGAAAACCAACTTGAGGACGGCAATCCATTAAAAGTTAAAGAGACGCTAATGCGCTTAATGATGACAGGGACACCTAGAGAAGAAGCGGTTGCAATGATGGCATGTGCCATGTCGATTGAAATTTTCGATGTGATGAAAAATGAAGGTGAGTTCAACCTAAAGCGTTACTGCGAGCACCTTGAGCAACTGCCAGATCTAAGTTTTATGGAAGGTGAATAAGGAGTCTAGAAGAAAAAAGTGGCTAGCAAACGTTTGCTATAATTGCTTTTATTGCCGCTTTATTATTAGCGGTATAGAATCCGTTCTCCTTTTCATCCCCTTACTCAGACTGACAATATGAAATTTCCTGGACAACGCAAATCGAAGCACTATTTTCCTGTTCATGCTCGTGACCCGCTGGTGAGCCAAGCACAAGAAAGCAAGAAGATGACGCGCACTCACATCATTGGTATTGACCAAACTTTGGTTGATATTGAAGCTAAAGTTACAACGGATGTGATTGAAAAGTACGGTCTGAGTAAAGGTCACTCTTTGGTTATTGATGACGAAAGAGCAGAAGAGTTGTACCAGCAACTTAAAGAAGAGAACTTAATTACCAATGAGTATGCGGGTGGCACAATTGGTAACACGCTACACAACTACTCTGTGCTAGCAGATGATCGCTCTACGCTGCTTGGAGTGATGAGTCAGGATATCAAAATTGGTAGCTATGGCTACCGTTACCTTTGTAATACATCAAGCCGCATGGACTTGAACTATCTACAAGGTGTTGATGGCGCTATCGGTCGTTGTTTCGCTCTTATTACAGAAGATGGTGAACGTACTTTTGCGATCAGTGAAGGGCAAATGAACCAACTGCATCCTGATAGCATTCCAGAAAAAATCTTTAAAAATGCATCGGCGCTTGTACTAACGTCATATTTAGTACGTTGTAAAGAAGGCGACCCAATGCCTGAAGCAACAATGAAAGCGATTGAGTACGCGAAAAAGAATGATGTACCTGTTGTTCTGACTCTTGGGACGAAGTTCGTTATTCAAGATGACCCGAAATATTGGCAAGAATTCATTCGAGATAACGTTTCAGTCGTTGCGATGAATGAAGATGAAGCAGAAGCTCTGACGGGTGAGTCAGACCCACTTGCTGCATCTGATAAAACACTGGAGTGGGCAGATCTAGTATTGTGCACCGCGGGGCCTGTAGGCCTATTTATGGCGGGTTATACGGAAGATAGCGCGAAGCGCGAAACTTCTTTACCATTACTTCCGGGGTCAATCGCTGAATTTAATCGCTATGAATTTAGTCGTCCGGCGAAAAAAGATACATGTGAAACACCAATAAAAGTGTACTCACATATCTCGCCATATATGGGTGGTCCAGAAAAAATCAAGAATACCAATGGTGCTGGTGATGCTGCGTTATCTGCTGTTCTTCATGATATGGCGGCAAACAAATACCATAAAGAAAATGTGCCTAATTCAAGCAAGCACAGTAACGAATATTTAACTTACTCTTCTTTTTCTCAAGTATGTAAATACGCAAACCGTGCGAGCTACGAAGTTCTCGTGCAACATTCTCCACGTTTGTCACGTGGGCTTCCTGAGCGAGAAGATAGCCTAGAAGAAGCATACTGGGAACGTTAATACACAGTAGTTTAATTAACTATTCTATAACTAAAGTAAAATGCGCATTAAAAAATGCGCCTTTTTTATTTGTAATGAACCAAATAAAAAAGGCTCCCATTGGGAGCCTTTTAAAAATAGCGCGGATTTAGATCAGGAAATCATCCAGAGATTTACCTGCATCAAGTTGCTCTTGAATTGCAGAAGGTGTACGACCTTGGCCTGTCCAAGTCTTCTCATTACCGTTTGAGTCTGTGTATTTGTATTTAGCTGGACGAGGTGCACGCTTCGCTTTGCCTTTCGTCTTAGTTTCGCCAGATAGCGCAGTAATAAGCGCTTCTACGTCAATACCGTCTTGAGCAATTTTCTCTGCGATCTCTGCTAGCTTAGCTTCTTGCTCAGCTTGTGCTGCACGTTCTGCTTCTTCTGCTTCACGACGCTCTTCTACAACAGTAGTTAGTTTATCTAGAGCTTCTTCCAATTGTTCTAGAGTCAGCTCACGAGAAAATGCACGAAGGCTACGGATATTTAGAAGGGTTTTAGTCAGCTCTGACATAACGATTCCTATTAAAAGGTTAATGTGTTGGGCACTTTTTATCGTTACGATTAAATAATGCCAATCTATAAATAAACAAAGAGTCCTTATATTTAACTTTATCTTTTCCTTATGTGCAAATACTAAATCAAGATTTTGTTTAAATTTAGCTATTTTTTTAAAGCAATAAATATTATTACACTCGAAATAAATCTTATTAGATGAGAATTGAAATCAACACTCGTTATTGTATAGAGATAGAGCTAGCTTGGTTTTTATAAAAAAAGTTGAGTTATTACTTAAAAATATGAAGCGTCCATCTTTGATGGAGTGTCATATATCCTTAATTTATTGATACAAGATAAACCATGATATTTTTAAGGTAGTAATAATGTTTCATAAATAACAAAATTGATGTGATTTCAGTTGCACAAAACTAACTTGAAGTAGACAAGGTTTATAAATTATCTCAGTCATTATTTATTTGTTTAATTTAGTTTGATGTGTTGCATTGACTCTCATCATAAGTACAATGGCTGCTACCTGATGCAATATTGCAGACAATTTGTTGTTAATTTGTACAGTTAGTGGTTAATTGTTTGTTGTTGCCGTAGAGGCGCGGTCTCGAAGAGTAGCTATTATTGGGGTGATGCCAATGAATAATAGTGGAAGGCGAAGATTGCCGAAGTAAGTAACTCATCAAAGTTACTTGCTGGGGTTGTATCTGAAAGGAACAACACTGCCATAGTATATATTCACATTAAACTATGGAGCGCTACTGTAGGGTTGGGTGGAGTGTTCGCTTCCCTGTCGCTAAGTTCAACATGAGCACGTATCGTATGCTACGTGACTTGTCTGCAGTAGATCTCTAGCCAAACTTTGGTTTTTGAAGATCATGAATTTAATAGATTTTTCTAGTTCTCCTGTTTCATTATTGCCACCTATTGTCGCTTTGACTTTGGCGATTCTGACTCGACGTGTATTAGTTTCCTTAGGTGTAGGTATCGTGCTGGGTGCGGTTCTACTTAATAGCTGGTCTATCGGTGATACCGTTAGTTACGTGAGTTCTCAAGTTTCTTCTGTCTTTATTGAAGATGGCGGAATTAACACTTGGAACATGAGCATTGTTGGTTTCCTAATCTTATTAGGTATGACAACTGCATTATTAACGCTATCTGGTGGTACTCGTGCATTTGCCGAATGGGCACAATCTCGAGTGAAGAGTAAACGCGGCTCCAAACTTCTTGCTGCCTTTTTAGGCGTATTCATTTTTGTCGACGATTACTTTAACAGTCTTGCTGTTGGTGCCATTTCTCGTCCAGTAACCGATCGTTTTTATGTGTCTCGCGCGAAGCTTGCATACATTCTAGACTCAACTGCTGCACCAATGTGTGTGATCATGCCTGCTTCTAGCTGGGGTGCTTACATTATTACGATTATCGGCGGTATCTTAGTCTCACATGGGATCACTGAGTATTCGGCTCTTGGCGCGTACGTTCGTCTTATTCCAATGAACTTCTACGCAGTTTTTGCACTGCTTATGGTGTTTGCTGTGGCGTGGTTTGGCCTCGATATCGGTAAGATGCGTGAGCATGAAATCTCTGCATCTCAAGGCCGCGGCTTTGATAAAGACAAAGAAAACGACTCGCAAGAAGCGCATGATCTAAACGAAGAGCTAGATATCCGTGAAAGCGAAAAGGGTAAAGTGTCAGACTTGGTACTTCCTATCGTGACGCTGATTATTGCGACTATCGCTTCTATGCTTTACACGGGTGGCCAAGCATTGGCTGCTGACGGCAAAGAGTTTGCGCTTCTAGGTGCGTTTGAAAATACAGATGTAGGCACATCACTAATCTACGGTAGCTTGCTTGGCTTAGCTGTCGCATTATTTACTGTTGTGAAGCAAGGTCTTCCAATAGGTGAAATTGCACGCACACTATGGATTGGTGCTAAGTCTATGTTTGGCGCGATTCTAATCCTAGTATTTGCCTGGACTATCGGTTCGGTTATCGGTGATATGAAGACGGGTTCTTACCTTTCTACAATGGCTCAGGGCAATATCAATCCACATTGGCTACCGGTTATCCTATTCTTGTTGTCTGGTCTAATGGCATTTTCAACAGGTACTTCTTGGGGTACGTTCGGCATTATGCTTCCAATCGCGGGTGATATGGCTGGTGCAACCGATCTTGCGCTAATGCTCCCAATGCTAAGTGCAGTTTTAGCCGGTGCCGTTTTTGGTGACCATTGTTCACCTATCTCCGATACCACTATTCTGTCGTCGACTGGTGCACGTTGTAATCATATTGATCATGTATCGACCCAGTTGCCTTATGCATTGTCCGTGGCGCTAGTTTCCTGTGTTGGCTTCATTACTTTGGGGATGACTGCGTCAATTGCATTCTCATTCATCGCTGCATCAATCACATTTATTATTGTATGTGGAGCACTTTCTTGGTTGTCGAAGTCTAAAATGGCATCGTGCCAAAATGTCTAGTACAGCTCAGTATTTTTAATAAAGAGGAAGCTCCGCTAAATTTAGCGGAGCTTTTTTTTAACGCGATTTAGGTGAGGGGGGCAATCGCGTTTTTGGGGATAATCGTTTCGTGTTAAAAGCGAGCTATTTGTGTTCTGAGCACTCCTTTCTGTGCTGTGATAGAAAATCTATCAACCGACTTCTTCTTAGCTCTAAGCAAAGACTATGCCTAGTTTAAGTTGTTGATTTTAAAGGCGGTAATATCAAGAGGTTTATGATGAGGGGCTAAGTAAATGATATATGATGAGTTGTCTGTTACACAGTGTCACGTTACACCTGTACAGCAACTAAACATTTAAGTTGTATTTCTTTATTAGACGATAAAGCGTTGTTCTTGAAATACCAAGATGACGTGCAGCCGCACTCATATTGTGCTTATTTTCTTCGATAGCTTGCAGTAGGTAGTCGAGATCAATTTGGTCCACTGAAGGGAGTAATTGCCTTTCATTATTATCAAGGCCCAAGTCAGCGACGAGAAGCGTGTGATCTTCACACATGACAATCGCTCGTTGAATTACATTTCGCAGTTCTCTTACGTTACCTGGCCAACGATGCTTGAGGAGCTTGGCTTTCACTTTATCCGACATTTTTTGTACCTGACCATGAGACAAATCTGTTAAGAAGTGTTCTGATAACATAAGGATATCTTTCCCACGCTTTCTCAGTGGAGGAATAGTTAATGGCAAGATATTAAGCCGATAGAATAAATCTTCACGGAATCCACCTTGTACAACCTCATTTTTCAAATCCACGTGGCTCGCAGCAATGACTCTACAGTCCACGTCAATGAATTTATCAGCGCCGACTTTATGGATTTGCTTACTCTCTAAAAAGTGCAGAAGGTGGATTTGTAGATCCGGCGGCATATCACCAATCTCATCTAGGAATAGGGTACCTTTATGCGCTTTTTGAATAAAACCAATACGATCTGAAATCGCTCCTGTAAATGCTCCTTTTTCGTGACCGAAAAGTTCGGACGCAATAAGACCACTTGGAATTGCGCCGCAGTTAACTTCAACAAAAGGTGCCGAGTGTCTGTTCGACAACTGATGAATAAGACGAGCACAGAGACCTTTGCCCACCCCTGTTTCACCCTGAATGAGTACTTCAGCATCACATTGAGCGTACTTTTGGATTGCCGTACGAAGTTCTTGGATACATGCACTATTGCCGATTAATGGGTATAGTGCTGTATCGCTGAAATCCACAGCTTGTTTGTTACTACCGTTACGCAGTTTCATGGTTAATCACTATTTTTTGCCCCACTAAAATAATAGTTTTGAATGAGTCGTCTCAAACGTGAGTGGATGTCTCTTTATTGAGAATGATGTCAATTACTAAGGGCGGTGAGATCTAAATAGTTGTTTTGATGAAAATTCATACTATTCTTCTTTTTCTTTAAGAATAGGGTTGAATAGAAACCTAATTTCTACCCTGATACTCAACTGAAATTAAATTTAAATCCTTTAAAATCAAATAATTATAAAAAATAGTTAGAAAATGCTAAATTCAGTATTGAAAAATATAGAATCCTTGGTTAGTGTGGTTACTAACGAAGCAACTCAATAGAGCCTTAAATAAGTATGCGTAATTTTGTAATGAACATTCATCACCATCATCACCCAATCTAGTCTTTCGGGCGATGTACGCATACCCGGGAGGCAGGAAACTCCCGGAGGTGAAATCAAAGTAAAAGCAGATTTTAAACCCTCGGGAGACTCCAATCTCTCGAGGGTTTTTTAGTTTTATTAATTCAAAAATTACTTAGATATCAAAATCTTGCACAGGGAAAAAGCAATGCAAACACAACGCTTAAGAATCGCAATTCAGAAAAAAGGTCGCCTTAGCAAAGAGAGCCAAGCTCTGCTAAAACAGTGCGGCGTAAAATTTAATGTAATGGGTGAGCGTTTAGTGGTTCACTCGGAGAACATGCCAATTGATTTGCTTTTGGTTCGTGACGATGACATCCCTGGTCTGATTATGGATGGAGTGGTTGACCTTGGTTTCATCGGAGAAAACGAACTAGAAGAAGTTCGTCTAGATCGCAAAGCTTTGGGTGAGCCATGTGAGTTTGTTCAACTTCGTCGACTGGATTTTGGCGGTTGTCGCTTGTCTATCGCTATCGACAAGGATGAAGAGTACAACGGTCCACAAGACTTAGCTGGTAAGCGTATTGCCACAACTTACCCTCAACTCCTAAAAGCTTACATGGATGAAGCAGGCGTTCCATTCTCCACATGTATGCTAACTGGCTCTGTAGAAGTTGCACCTCGCGCAGGTCTAGCTGACGCTATTGCTGATTTGGTATCGACTGGCGCAACGTTAGAAGCGAATGGCTTAAAAGAAGCGGAAGTGATCTTTAAATCTAAAGCGACGCTGATTCAACGTATCGGTGAGTTTGATGCAGACAAAACAGCACTGATTGAAAAACTACTGACTCGCATGCAAGGCGTACAACAAGCGAAAGAGTCTAAGTACATCATGCTTCACGCGCCAGCTGAAAAGCTCGATCAAATCAAAGCACTACTTCCTGGTGCTGAGGATCCTACGGTTCTTCCTCTTTCTGCAGATAAGCAGAAAATGGCTGTTCACTTAGTGAGTTCTGAGAACCTGTTCTGGGAAACCATGGAACAGCTAAAAGAGTTAGGTGCTAGCTCAATCCTAGTGCTACCAATTGAAAAAATGATGGAGTAAACATCATGAGAACAGTCGTTTGGCAATCTTTAAGTGAAGAGCAGCAAGATTCGATCTTAGAACGTCCTGCTATTGCAGAAGGTGCAAATATCACTGCAGCAGTGTCTGAGGTTATCGCTAAAGTTAGAAATGAAGGCGACTCTGCTCTCAACGAGCTGACAGAAAAGTTTGATCGCGTTAAACCTGAGTCCATTCGTGTTTCTTCTCAGGAAATTAAAGCCGCTTCAGAGCGCTTGTCTGAATCAATGAAAAATGCATTAGAGCAAGCTTATGCCAATATTTCTAAATTCCACAAAGCGCAAAAGCCACAGCCAATTAAAGTCGAAACTCAACCGGGTGTGCTTTGTGAACAGGTAACACGTCCAATTCAAAAAGTGGGTTTGTACATTCCTGGTGGTAGCGCGCCATTGCCATCGACGGTTTTGATGCTGGGCGTGCCTGCGAAAATTGCCGGCTGTCGTAAAGTTGTGCTTTGCTCTCCGCCTCCAATCGCTGACGAGATCCTTTACGTAGCAAAATTGTGTGGCATTGATGAAGTGTACAACGTTGGTGGTGGTCAAGCTGTTGCTGCAATGGCATATGGTACAGAGACCGTATCAAAAGTTGATAAGATTTTTGGCCCGGGTAACGCTTATGTGACGGAAGCAAAGCGTCAGGTGAGCAATGATTTCCGTGGCGCAGCGATTGATATGCCAGCGGGTCCTTCGGAAGTTCTTGTGATTGCGGATGAAACAGCGGACCCAGATTTTATTGCGGCGGACCTTCTAAGTCAGGCAGAGCATGGACCTGACTCTCAAGTTGTACTTGTGACGCCATCAGCCATTATTGCAGATCAGGTGACAGATGCCGTTCGTCGTCAATTGAAAGAGTTGTCTCGTTCAGAGATTGCAGAAAAAGCGCTCGCATCGAGTTTAATCATTATTGCTGAATCGATCACCCAAGCGATCTCTATTTCTAATTATTATGGTCCTGAGCACTTAATTGTTCAGACTAAGAACCCACGCGAGCTTCTGCCTCTATTAGACAACGCAGGTTCGATCTTCCTTGGGGATTGGTCGCCTGAATCTGCAGGTGATTACGCATCGGGCACTAACCACGTTCTTCCTACTTACGGTTACACACGGACATATTCAAGCTTAGGTTTGGCTGATTTTTCTAAACGAATGACGGTTCAAGAGCTTTCAGCTGACGGTCTTAAAAATCTTGCGCCAACGGTTGTCACCATGGCTGAAGCAGAAGGTCTGGACGCCCACAAACGTGCTGTTACTATCCGTGTAGAAAAATTAGCAAGTAAGTAAGAATAAGAGAGTAAAGAGATGGAAAAGCTAGCGCGTAAACAAGTCCAACAACTAACACCTTATCTTTCGGCTCGCCGAATTGGTGGAACAGGTGACGTATGGCTGAACGCCAACGAATCGCCATTCAACAATGAATACAAAACAGACTTTGCTCGTCTTAATCGTTACAGCGAATGCCAGCCGAAAGAACTGATTTCTGCTTACGCCGCGTATGCTGGAGTGAAGCCAGAACAAACGCTGACTTCTCGCGGCGCAGACGAAGGTATTGAGTTATTGATTCGTGCTTTTTGTGAACCGGGTGAAGACACGATTTTATACTGCCCACCGACTTACGGTATGTACGCCATCAGTGCAGAAACCATCGGTGTAGAGCGCAAAACGGTGCCGCTAACGTCAGATTGGCAACTAGACCTCGCAGGTATCGAAGCGAATCTAGATAACGTGAAACTGGTTTTCGTATGCTCGCCAAACAACCCAACGGGTAACTTAGTTAAGCGTGACGATATTGTCTCTCTGCTTGAGATGACAAAAGACCGCGCAATCGTGGTCATGGACGAAGCGTACATCGATTTTTGTCCAGAAGCGTCAACAGTAGATTTATTGGCAGAATATCCAAATCTAGCGATTCTGCGTACTCTGTCGAAAGCTTTCGCGCTTGCAGGTCTTCGTTGTGGATTTACGCTAGCAAACGAAGAACTGATTAACGTCCTTCTTAAAGTGATCGCACCATATCCAGTACCGGTTCCAGTTGCTGAAATTGCTACTCAAGCGCTCTCTGAAGCAGGCCTAGCGCGAGCGAAGTTCCAAGTTCTCGATTTGAACGCGAACCGAGCTTACTTACAAGTTGGTTTGTCGATGATTCCGGGTCTGGAGGTTTTTGAAGGGTGGGGTAACTACTTATTGGTGAAATTCCCAGATGGCGATGCTCTTTTCAAAGCCGCTTGGGATACGGGCATTATCCTGCGTAACTCGCCAATTGAGAACTGCGTGCGTATCAGTGTTGGTAACCGCGACGAGTGTGAAAAGACACTGGGTTTCATAAGAAACTACTATTCATAAATAGAATTCTCAACGTTCTCGGTTTATGCCGAGAACGAAACAAGATTAGTAATAAGGAAGTTCGAGTGAGCAAGCAACAAAAAATCCTATTTATCGACCGAGATGGCACGCTGATTGTTGAGCCACCGATTGATTTCCAAGTTGACCGCTTGGATAAGTTAAAACTAGAGCCATTTGTTATCCCAAGCCTGTTGTCGTTGCAGGATGCTGGATACCGTCTAGTGATGGTCACTAACCAAGATGGTTTGGGTACTGACAGCTACCCACAAGCTGATTTTGATGCACCGCACAACATGATGATGGAGATCTTCGAGTCTCAAGGTGTGAAGTTCGATGACGTGTTGATTTGTCCTCACTTTGAAGAAGATAACTGCTCTTGCCGTAAGCCTAAGCTAGGCATGGTGAAAGAGTACCTTCAAGGTGGCAAAGTTGATTTCCAAAACTCTGTCGTGATTGGCGATCGTCAAACCGATCTTCAACTTGCAGAAAACATGGCAATTCGTGGTATTCAATACAACCCAGAAACCATGGGTTGGAAACAGATCCTGAAAGACCTCACGGTGAAAGCTCGTATTGCTGAAGTGATTCGTACCACGAAAGAAACGGACATCAAAGTTGCGGTTAATCTTGATGAGCAAGGCGGTAATGACATCTCAACGGGTCTTGGTTTCTTCGATCACATGTTGGATCAAATTGCGACGCACGGTGGATTCCAAATGGTGTGCAAAGTAGAAGGTGATCTACACATTGATGATCACCACACAGTAGAAGATACCGCGCTGGCCTTGGGTCAGGCGTTGAAAGAAGCGCTGGGTGACAAACGTGGTATTGGTCGCTTTGGTTTCAGCCTGCCAATGGATGAGTGTTTAGCACAATGTGCGCTAGACCTGTCAGGTCGTCCTTACCTTAAGTTCGACGCGCAGTTTAGTCGTGAGCAAGTGGGGGACCTTTCAACAGAGATGGTGGTTCACTTCTTCCGTTCTTTAACTGACACACTAGCGTGTACACTGCACCTTTCTTCTGCGGGCAACAACGATCACCACATTATTGAGAGCCTATTTAAAGCGTTTGGTCGCACTCTGCGCCAAGCAATCAAAGTAGAAGGCACTGAGCTACCAAGTAGTAAAGGCGTACTTTAAGGCTAACGTTAGCAAGGAGAAAAACAGTGACAGAACAGAAAGTTGTCATTATCGATACTGGCTGTGCCAACGTTTCTTCGGTGAAGTTTGCCATTGAACGCTTAGGCTATGACGTAACGATTTCAAAAGATCCTCAAGTGGTGTTGTCAGCAGACAAGTTGTTCCTACCTGGTGTGGGTACAGCCAGCGAAGCGATGAAAAACCTTGAAGAGCGTGATCTTATCAATCTCGTTAAGCAAGTTGAAAAGCCATTGCTTGGTATCTGTTTAGGTATGCAGTTATTGGGTAAGTTTTCCCAAGAGAAAGGGCAGAAAGCAGATGAGTTAGTTGAGTGTCTTGGGCTTTGTGATGGCGAAGTGAAGCTGCTACAAACTGGCGACTTACCGCTGCCGCATATGGGTTGGAATACCGTTTCTGCAAAAGCAGGCAATCCGTTGTTCAAAGGCATTGAAGAGGGTGAGTACTTCTATTTTGTGCACAGCTTTGCGATGCCAGTTGGAGACTACACCATTGCTGAATGTGATTACGGAAATCCATTCACTGCTGCGGTTCAAAGCGGGAACTATTATGGTGTGCAATTCCACCCAGAGCGTTCTTCAAAAGCGGGCGCGAAGCTTATTCAAAACTTCTTAGAATTATAAAAGGGATTTAGTGTGATTATTCCAGCTCTTGATTTAATTGAAGGACAGGTGGTTCGCCTTTATCAAGGTGATTACGGCCAAGTAACCGAGTACAAAGTCGACCCAGCAGAGCAGTTCAACTTGTACCACCAAGCAGGTGCCAACTGGCTGCACTTGGTGGATTTAACTGGCGCGAAAGACACGACAGCACGTCAACTTGATTTGATTGCAAAGCTACTCGCAAGCACGCCAGCGAACATCCAAATCGGTGGTGGAGTGCGTACAGAGCAAGACGTGATTGATCTGTTAGAAGCCGGTGCTCAACGTGTTGTGGTTGGTTCTACAGCAGTAAAACAACCAGAGCTTGTGAAAGGTTGGATGGAAAAGTATGGCGCGGAGAAAATCGTTCTCGCTCTAGATATCAACATCGACCAAGACGGCACGCGTAAAGTGGCAATATCTGGTTGGCAAGAAGACTCAGGTGTGACTATCGAAGCTTTGATCAACGATTATCTGACGGTAGGTCTACAGCATGTGCTTTGCACGGACATTTCTCGTGATGGTACGCTAGAAGGCTCAAACGTTGAGCTTTACGTCGACTTATGTAAACAGTACCCACAAGTGCAGTTTCAATCTTCAGGCGGCATTGGCTCATTAGCGGATATCGAAGCACTAAAAGGCAGCGGTGTTGCTGGTGTGATTGTTGGTCGCGCATTGTTAGATGGTAAGTTCACAGCAGAGGAGGCGTTTGCATGCTGGCAAAGCGAATAATTCCATGTCTTGATGTTCGTGATGGACAAGTGGTGAAGGGCGTCCAGTTCCGCAACCACGAAATCATTGGTGACATCGTTCCTCTGGCGCAGCGTTATGCTGAAGAAGGCGCTGACGAGCTTGTGTTCTACGATATTACCGCTTCAAGTGATGGGCGTGTCGTTGATAAAAGTTGGGTCGCTCGCGTTGCAGAAGTGATTGATATTCCGTTCTGTGTGGCTGGTGGCATTAAATCAGCAGAGGACGCGGCGCGCATTCTTGAGTTTGGTGCAGATAAGGTATCTATTAACTCTCCTGCCTTGGCGAACCCTCAGTTGATTACTGACCTTGCTGATAAGTTTGGTGTGCAATGTATCGTCGTTGGTATCGATTCATACTATGACAAAGAGACGGGCAAGTATCAGGTTTACCAGTTTACTGGTGATGAAGAACGCACCAAAGCGACCCAATGGGAAACGCGTGATTGGGTGCAAGAAGTACAAAAACGCGGTGCTGGTGAAATCGTACTGAACATGATGAACCAAGACGGCGTGCGTAACGGCTACGATATTGAACAACTTAATATGGTGCGTGAAGTGTGTAACGTGCCATTGATTGCATCGGGTGGTGCAGGTGCCATGGAGCACTTCGCAGAAGCCTACCAAAAAGCAAATGTGGATGGCGCGCTTGCCGCGTCGGTATTCCACAAGCAAGTCATCAATATTGGTGAACTAAAGCAGTATTTGAAACAACAAGGCATTGAGGTACGACTATGAGTGTGAAAGCCGCCGAAGTAAGTTCGCTAGCTGAGCGAATCAACTGGGAAAAGGTGGATGGTCTGGTACCTGCCATCGTACAAGATTTTCAATCAAGCCAAGTGCTGATGATGGGTTACATGAACCAAGATGCGTTGGCAAAAACGGGCGAAACGGGTCAAGTGACGTTTTTCTCTCGTACCAAAGAGCGTCTTTGGACCAAAGGGGAAACCTCAGGCAATGTATTACAATTGGTGAACATGCAGCTCGATTGCGACAATGACACACTGCTAGTTAAAGTGAATCCTATTGGTCCGACTTGCCATACTGGAACAACAACTTGTTGGGATGGAGATCCGCAAGAGGAGTCACAAATGGTGTGGCTTCATCAACTTGAGCAGCTATTGGCTGCCCGCAAGAGTGCCGACCCAGATTCCTCTTATACTGCCAGTCTTTATGCCCGTGGCACCAAGCGTATTTCGCAAAAAGTGGGCGAAGAAGGCGTTGAAGTCGCGCTTGCGGCGACGTCGGGCGATAAGGCGGAGTTAGTGTGTGAATCAGCAGACTTGATTTACCACTTAATGGTATTGCTTCAAGACCAAGGCTTATCGATGAATGACGTAGTGAACAAGTTGAAAGAACGTCATAAGTAAACTTGCTTATAGATAAGTGAAAGCCCCTATGCTCTCGAGTCTAGGGGCTTTTTTTAATTTAGTGTTCTTGATTCGGGGGTAAAAACCGGCAACAGTGCTGGTGGCGATTAGATTCTGAATCACGCTCGTCCCTCGCTGTTCAGAATGACGGTATATTTTCTAATGGTATTTGAAGTCGCGTTATCTATTTCAAACGAAAGTACATATTCACGTTATTCCGACGAGCTTAGGTGAGATCAGGAATCTCATTAAAGCGAGCTCAATAAGCTAAGCGTGGATGCCTTTACCCACAACACTTCTTAAACTTCTTACCGCTTCCGCAGATACACGGATCGTTACGACCTAGCTTTAGGCTATTCACTGGCTGGCTCAAGCGTGGATCCTGTTCTGGTTCTTCTTCTGGCTCTTCTTCAGGAAATGTGCCGTCAATGTAGTACCAAAGCCCATTTTCTTTTACGAAGCGAGAACGTTCTGTCATACAGTAGCGTTTGCCGTCTTCATCAAAATAAGCGCTAAACTCGACAAAGCCTTCATTGTCATTACTGCCAGCTTCTGTTTTTAATACTTCAAGTTTGCACCAATCGCTGTCGATAGATTGGGCAATGCCTTCTCGTTGTTCTTCTGCATTACAGCTTGGGTGGTACGTGTTCACCACGTAATCTACTAGACCTAACACATGCGCACTGTAACGAGAGCGCATTAACTGCTCCGGAGTGGTAACGTCAGCATGGTTATTGTGGGAAATTTCACAACACTGTTGGTAGGTGCGGTTAGAGCCGCAAGGACAAGAAGAAGCCATAAAATGAAATCTCGATTAATTAAGCGGTAAAAACAAACAACCCTCACAATTGCGAGGCTGGAGGTGAGGCATTATAGCGATTTAGGGCGTTTGAGACAGCAGTTCTTGAGCCCACTCGGTAGATTGATTAAAAGCGTCTGCTAATTGAGGCTCGGTTAATTTAAGAACGGTGCAATACCGCTCAGCTAATTCCCAGTCTGCTTGTTCGTAGGCGATCGTCATTGAAAGTAAGTGGCCAAGTACGCCTTTTCGACTGGTTAATGCGAGTTTTATATCTTCGTCAACGGGGATATCTTCAATGACATCCGAGAGCGGTTGATCGAGCAACGAACCGAGTAGAGAAAACATTCCCGTTAAAAAAGCCTGCCCAGGGTCATACCTAGTGTTCATTTGACTAAGTAACAGTTCACACATTCTTGCACGCTGAATCGCTAAGGAGTAAAGAGAATCTGGTTTATCTTCTTGAACGGACGCAATGGCAACTAAGGATATGAAGCGTCGTAGTCGCTCTTCACCCAGATAAATAAGTGCTTGTCTGAACGACTTAATCTTGGTCGTTAATGTATAGCCTGAATTAACGTAAGTAAGCAGCTTGTATGATAGCGTCACATCAATCGAAAACAGACGTTCCACTTCATTGAAATCGATAGGCTTATCAGCAATCTCTTTACACAGCTGGATGACTGTCAGAAATGCGGGATTCAAACGTTTTTTCTGGATCATCTCAGGCTTGCTAAAAAAATACCCTTGAAAGTAGTTAAAACCGGCTTCTAAAGCTTGCTCAAACTCTTCGTAGGTCTCAACTTTTTCAGCAAGAAAGTCGATTTTAAATGGGCTTAATGCCTGAATAAAAATAGCGGCTTTCTTGATCGGTACAAGTCGAATGTCAAACTTGATCATGGAAACGTATGGAAGAAAACGTTTCCAAGCCTTCGTCGGCACAAAATCATCTAAAGCAATTTTGTATCCGCACTCATGAAGGTGCTTGATGGCTTCTAGCAGCTCTTCTGTCGGTTCACAATCTTCAAGGACTTCAATGACGAGAGACTCTTTGGGAAACAGAGTTGGGACTAGATTCACCAAGCTTTGATGCGGAAAGTTAACAAAGCCAAGTTTGTTCCCTAATGTGTTGTAATGCGTCGACAAAAAATGATCGGATAGCAGTCGACTAGTAGCCAGCTCTGGTTCTACTTCAGGGAAGGTATTTTTAGGACCGTCTCGAAAGAGAAGTTCGTAACCTATGGTTCGTTTTTCTCTATCCAGAATCGGTTGGCGAGCTACGTAAGAATACTTCAATTAGGTACTTCGTTCTGTTTAACTTAGTATTATGATAATAGCGATTTTTTACAAAATATCTACGACTTGAGCGTGAATCTTCTACACGCTCTACATGCTTAACGCAAATTCTGTATGAATGGTCTCGTTTGTAGGTCAAAGCCATCAGAATTTACTTGTAAAACTGAGCCTTGCGTATACCAATCCCCTAAAACTATCCGGGTCTTTTTAACGCCATCGACGTCAAAAAAATGTGTATTCGGGCGATGAGTGTGACCATGAATCATTAAGTTGACGCAATTCTGAGACATCACTTTCTCGACTTCATTTTGATTGACGTCCATGATATCTAAAGGCTTGCTCATTTTATCATCACGAATATCGGATTGAACTTTTGAGACAATTTTCTTCTTAATAAACCAAGGAATGTGATTAAACAGCCATTGCAACCAAGGTTGATGAACAGTCTTACGGAATTTTTGATAATCAATATCGTCAGTACACAGGGTGTCACCGTGGAGAATAACCGCTTTAGTACCATAAAGGTCTATGAGGCTAACTTCATCCAGTAATGTAATGCCTGTCTCTTTACAGAAGCGTTTTCCCAATAGGAAGTCGCGATTGCCCTGAATGAAATAAACAGGAACGCCAGTCTGTGTTAGTTGCTGGAACTCTGTACGGATTTGATTGGCAAAAGGAGTTTTGTCATCGTCTCCAACCCAAAACTCGAACAGATCGCCTAATACATAAAGTGCATCGGCTTTCGTTGCTTCTGTTCGCATGAACGTCACAAAACATTCCGTAATATCCGGACGCGATGGGGTGAGGTGAAGATCGGAAATAAATAATGTTGTCATAGAAATAAGGGGAAGCGATGCCTCCCCATTAACTTATCTCTTAGAAATAATTCTTACGAATTATTCTTCAATTGTTGTACCAGTGATTACTACGTCCTCTAGAGGTACGTCTTGGTGCATGCCGTAAGAACCAGTGCTAACGCCTTTGATCTTATTTACGATGTCCATGCCTTCTACAACTTCACCGAATACACAGTAACCCCAACCATCTAGGCTTTCGCTACGGAAATCTAGGAATGTGTTGTTGTTTACGTTGATAAAGAATTGAGAGCTTGCTGAATGCGGTTCCATAGTACGCGCCATAGCAAGTGTACCCACTTTGTTGCTTAGGCCGTTGTTTGCTTCGTTCTTGATAGGTGCACGTGATGCTTTTTCACGTAGACCAGGTTCCATGCCACCACCTTGGATCATGAAACCGTCAATAACACGGTGGAAAAGAGTGTTGTCGTAAAAGCCATCGCGGCAGTACTGGAGGAAGTTTGCGCTAGTCTCTGGCGCTTTCTCTTCGTTTAGTTGAATCTTGATGTCACCAAAATTAGTGTGAAGGGTGATCATGCTACTTTCCTTTACTGTGTTGTGTTGAGCCCGAGATTCTAGCCTAAGTTCTAGTGCTTTAAAAACTCAGGAAGAGGAAATTCTTCGTTTTGTGCTTGAAGTTTAGCCGATTATCGTTTTATCGGTTAATTGCTATTACCTAACCAAGTCGGAGTTGATATACTCGACCTTCTTTTATTCATTCACAATCATAGATAGAGATCATGTTAAAGATATATAACACACTCACAAGACAGAAAGAGGAATTCAAACCAATTACAGCTGGCAAAGTCGGCATGTATGTCTGTGGAGTTACCATCTACGATCTCTGTCACATCGGTCACGGTCGCACTTTTGTCTCCTTTGACGTGGTATCACGTTACCTTCGTTACCTAGGTTACGATCTAACCTTTGTACGCAACATCACAGACATCGATGATAAGATCATCAAACGTGCGGCTGAAAATGGTGAGTCTTGTGACTCACTGACTGAGCGCTTGATCGGTGAAATGCACGCAGACTTCGACGCATTAAACATGAAGCGTCCTGATATTGAGCCTCGTGCAACCCAGTTTATTCCAGAAATCATCGAACTTGTTCAAAAACTGATTGAACGTGGTTTTGCTTACGTTGCGGATAATGGCGATGTAATGTTTGAGGTTCGCAAGTTTGACGAATACGGCAAACTGTCTAAACAAGATTTGGATCAGTTGCAAGCGGGCGCGCGCGTTGATGTCGAAACAGCCAAACGCAGCCCACTAGACTTTGTACTTTGGAAGATGTCTAAACCAGGTGAACCTACGTGGGAATCACCATGGGGCCCTGGTCGTCCAGGCTGGCACATTGAATGTTCTGCTATGAACTCTTCAATCCTAGGCGATCACTTTGATATTCACGGTGGCGGCTCTGATCTTCAGTTCCCACACCACGAAAACGAAATCGCGCAATCATGCTGTGCACACGACACTAAGTACGTAAATACTTGGATGCACAGTGGCATGGTGATGGTAGATCGCGAGAAGATGTCTAAGTCTCTAGGCAACTTCTTTACTATCCGTGACGTACTTGGTCACTACGATGCAGAAACGGTTCGTTACTTCCTTATGTCTGGTCACTACCGTAGCCAGTTAAACTACAGCGAAGAGAACCTAAACCAAGCACGCGCTTCGCTTGAGCGTCTATACACTTCTCTACGTGGTTTGGATCTAAATGCTGCTCCTGCTGGTGGTGAAGAGTATGTATCTCGCTTTACAGCAGCGATGAACGATGACTTCAATACGCCAGAAGCGTACTCAGTTCTGTTCGACATGGCGCGCGAAGTTAACCGTCTGAAAACAGAAAACCTAGAGAAAGCGAGCGAGCTAGGTGCGCTAATGCGTGAACTAGCAGATGTGATCGGTATTCTTCACCAAGATCCAGAAGCCTTCCTAAAAGGTGATGCAGGTAACGATGATGAAGTGGCTGAAATCGAAGCTCTTATCAAGCTGCGTAACGACTCTCGCGCTGCGAAAGATTGGGCGAATGCAGATATGGCTCGTGACAAGCTAACCGAAATGGGCATTGTTCTGGAAGATGGTCCAGAAGGCACAACGTGGCGTCGTAAGTAATTGAATTTTCAATTTTAAAGGGCTGATAATTCAGCCCTTTTATTTTCCATTTCCATAAATTAAAACTTTAACTTTAGGTAATGCTCTGTGGCTCAGATGTATTTCTATTACTCAGCAATGAATGCGGGTAAATCAACAACGCTTCTTCAATCCTCTTTCAACTATCAAGAACGCGGCATGACACCAGTTATTTTTACGGCTGCACTAGATGATCGCTTTGGTGTCGGTAAAGTGAGCTCTCGTATTGGTCTTCAATCTGACGCACACTTGTTTCGTCAGGATACCAATTTATATCAAGAGATCGCAGCTCTGAATGAGGTTGAGAAACGTCACTGTATTCTTGTTGATGAGTGTCAGTTCTTGTCGAAAGAGCAGGTTTACCAACTTACTGAAGTTGTTGATAAACTGCATATTCCAGTATTGTGTTATGGCCTTCGCACCGATTTTCTAGGCGAACTTTTTGAAGGCAGTAAGTACCTGTTATCTTGGGCAGACAAGTTGGTTGAGCTCAAAACGATCTGCCACTGCGGTCGCAAAGCGAATATGGTTATTCGTACCGATGAACATGGCGTGGCGATTAAAGAGGGCGATCAAGTTGCGATCGGCGGTAACGACAAATATGTCTCCGTGTGCCGTCAGCATTACAAAGAAGCACTCGGTAAATAATCCGTATTAATACAGAAAAGCCACCGTAATCGGTGGCTTTTTTTGTCTGCTAGAAAGGGCTTAGACTAAGTCAAAACCAAATCTCTCTAGCAAAACCTGGTAAGACGATTCGACTTGCTGAGGGATGTTCTGCTCGGTTTGAAATCCTTTCTCTGGATAGCTTTTTACACGAGAGAAATCTTCCATTAGTGCTTCTAGCACCATCATTAATGGCATGTCTTCATTAATATACTCAAAAAACGGATGAGCCGTAGAGCTTACTTGGAGCTGGGAGTAGGGTGACTGCCACTGTTTTTCAAATGTCGCTATAGCTCTGCGTTCCATAAATGGTTTTTGCACCAGAATAAACGATGAGCAATGTTTTCCTTCCTCTTTCAATCGCTGCTCAGTAAAGCGAACGTTTTCTCCACTGTTGGTGGATTCAGTTTCGAGCAAAATTGCTTCACTGGGCACACCTGACATCTTGGCAATCTCGGCAAAAGTTTCCGCTTCGCTTTTTTCAAACAGTCCATCGGTAAAACGACCTTCTCCCCCTGAAAATACAATCAAAGGCGCTAACTTTTGGTGGTACAGATTTGCTGCATGCTCTGCTACACGCACATCGTTACTGCACATCACAAACAAACAGTCTGCGGGTTTCAGCTCATGTTTGAGTTGCATGTAATCCCAAAGTGTTTCTATGTGTCGATAGAGTTTCATAGCGCGTCCAAAGTTGAGTTGAAATGAAATTGATAGCCAAGTGAGAGTAGTTTGTCTGCGAGAATGCGCTTATCTGTTTGTTCTGTGACTGGTGGAAGAGGTATCTCACTTTCGCTCTTATTTATAGCGGCTTGGTAGAACTCCGCCTTGCTGACGGTATGCGGTGTGGTCACGTTAATAACTTGGTTGCTTAAATTATCTAAAGCAAATTTGACCGCCGATACCGCATCATCTTGATGAAGCATATTAGCAGGCGCTTTACGACTGACTTGTTTTAGTCTCATTGCAAAGCGAGAAGGGTGCCTATCTGGGCCAATTAGCCCGCTACAACGCATAATGACGAAGCTAATATTAGAGTCGATAACATGCTGCTCGGCTTGTAGCATAATACGTGCATTGTCAGAGAAATAAGGGCTGTCGGCTGCTAAAGAGAGTGACGCATCTGCTTCTTCCATATCAGAAGCTAGGTTGGGATACACCGTTGTAGAGCTAATCATAACGAGCTTTTCAACGTTGTTTTGCTTTGCTGCGTTGGCGAGCATTTGCCATTGCTGAGCGTATTCTTGTCCGCGTCCTTTACGAAAACCAGGGGGAAAAGCACCGACAACGTGAGTAATTTGATGTTGCTTAAGCAACTCATCTAGCCGTTTCGCCGCGTTAAGTTGATTAAAATCGAATAATGCGGAGTGAGTTAATGAAGCGGGTAACTCGTTTAACCGAGCTTGGTTACGACGAGTAACGACAACGTGGTGTCCGTCTTTCATCAAAGTTTCTGCTAGCGGAGTTCCGAGCCAGCCTGCACCTACGATCAATGTATTTGCCATTTGGGTCTTCCTACTTACTTATTTATGTCTGCTCGAATAGATTGAGCAGCTCTGCTTTGGCTTGTTGATGGAGGGGATCTGAATGCCATTTCTGATGTTGAATAAGGTCAACATTGACTTGCCAAGCCAGCTTTGTGAAATCATCCCCAACTCTTTTCAGTGTGTTCGGTGAATACGCGACTAAGTGCTCTGGAAGAAAGCACCAACCAAACCCTTTATTCGCTAATTCCAACAAAATATAGTAGTTATCAGCGTACCAGATATCCGGGCTGAATGCTTGATTGAGACCACATGGCTCTGCGTTTTTGGAGCGTATGACCAGTTGACGATGTTGTTTGAGTTGATCAATGTGAGTGACGCGTTGCTGTGCCAGAGCGTGTGTTGAAGAGACATAGACATCGAACGCAATGTTACCAAGATTAGTGAAATCGATATGTCTTGGCATTTGTAAGTCACTCAAAATAATCCCAGTAGTGGCGCGCTCCGATTTGACCAATTCAATGATATCCGGACTTGAAGCTGTTAAGCATTCAACTTGCAAGTGTGGAAAGCGTTGCTCTAAATTTTTTAGCACGTCGGGCAAGCGAGTCAGAGGAATCCCTTCATCAATGGCTAAAACCAATTTATTAGTTGGTGTTGAAAAAAGCTGTGATGCTCTGTTGTTCAATCGGTCTAGTTGGCTGATTGCCGCTTGTGCATAAGGTATGAGCGCGAGGCCACTCTCGGTTAATTTCGGATATCGACCAGAGCGATCAAATAGATCAACACCACAGTCGACCTCCATATTTATGATGTGTTGGCTGACTACGGATTGAGCTCGCCCCAGTTTTCTTGCCGCGCCTGAAAATGATCCGGTTTCTGATGTAGCAATGAAAGCTTGCAGTTGTTCGATGGTAAACATATCGCTTTTGCCGATGGTATCTAACTTTTTGTTATCTGAATAATAGATAAAATTCTAAGCATTGAGTAGAACTATTTGGACAGAGAAATATGACTCGTAACGAACGAATTTTTCATGCAGTACTTTTTGAGTTAATCGCACTCGCGATCATTGTGCCAGCGGCTTCATTGATCACCGGAAAGGGATCGAGTGATCTCGCGTTAGTTGGGATTGGGTTGAGCATGTATACCGTTGTGTGGAATTACATCTACAACTTGTACTTTGATAAGTGGTTTGGAAGCAATCGAACTAAACGAAGTTTAGCGATGCGTTTTGGGCATACAATTGGATTCGAGGGAGGGTTGATCTTTATCTCTATACCCGTCATTGCTTGGTTCTTAGAAATTACGCTTCTCCAAGCTCTGTTGTTGGAAGCTGGCTTCCTAGTGTTCTTCCTATTTTATGCCACAGGCTTTAATTGGTTGTACGACAAGGTTCAGCCATTTAGCAAAATGAAAAAACGATTAGCACCGCAGGTTTCGGCAGGAACAAAATGCAGGGACCAATAAAAAACGCCACCGAATTCGGTGGCGTTTTTGTTCAAATTACACAGAAAGGACTCTTAAAATCTTATCCGCATGCTCTGCGACTTCAATACCTTCATCTGTTAAATAACCACCATCAGGCTGTGTACAAAGTTGCTTCTCGTATAGACGAGCAACGGCTGCCTGCATTTCTTCTGACGCGTCTGTATGAACTTTAATACCAGTTGCAGCACTACTTAAGTCGAACTGAAGAAGTAGGTTCAATTCGGCGATATGTTCAGCTGAATATTTCATAAATGATTCCTTTACGCTTTTTTTACCAAGCTAGTCTGAAAAGAAGAGTTGAGCAACATTAAACGATAAGAAGTGTTAAGTATGGCGCTATCAGGCTGATATAACGCAGGATCTTTGTTCGAAAGGCCGAATACTTGTTAAGTATCAATGATAGTTACGATTGCGAATGATAGTTGACCTTTATTGGTTGATCTCTCGATAACAACATTTTTAGTAAACATGTCAAATAGCGCTTGAAAAAGTAGGGAAATGGAGCGATTATCCGCGCCTCTTTAATTGTTTCTAAATGTTACACCACAATGAACTTCAATCAGTTTGACTCACTATTACCGCCTCAGGCTGCGGAACGCGCGGCTGAAGTGGGGGTAGGTAAAGCAACTAAAGCACCGATCAAATCTTTTTTATTGGCTATTTCTGCCGGACTTCATATTGGTATTGCGTTCATCTTTTACACCACGGTGACAACCGGTGCAGGCGACCTTCCATGGGGTATTACCAGGCTAATCGGTGGCCTAGCCTTCAGCCTTGGTTTGATTCTTGTTGTCGTTACAGGTGGTGAGCTTTTCACTAGCTCAGTATTAACATTGGTAGCGCGAGCCAGTGGAAAGATCTCGTGGCAAGCGCTCATCAAAAACTGGTTTGTGGTTTATTTCGGCAACATGGTTGGTGCTCTTTTGTTGGTAGCATGCATGTTGGTCACCAAGCAGTATATGTTTGATCACGGCCAAGTTGGCCTCAACGCGATGGCGATCTCTCAACATAAATTGCACCATGGTTTCTTTGCTGCAGTTGCGCTTGGCATCATGTGTAACGTGCTGGTGTGTATTGCTGTTTGGATGACGTTTAGTGGACGTACATTAACTGACAAAATAGCGGTCATGATTCTGCCAGTAGCTATGTTCGTGTCGGCAGGTTTCGAGCACTGTATTGCGAACATGTTCCAAGTACCCATGGCGATTGGAATCAAATATTTTGCACCGGAAGCATTTTGGCAAATGACAGGGGCGGATATTGCAAACTATGCGGACTTAAACATGATGGGGTTCATCGTAAATAACCTTATCCCTGTAACGATAGGGAACATCATTGGTGGCGGTGTATTCGTTGGTATGTGGTATTGGATGATTTATCTACGTGATGAAGACAAGCATTTACGATAAATCTAAAAGAATAAAAGAAAGGCGAGCCAAATGGTTCGCCTTTCTTTTATTCATGTCGATAAGTTTCACACAAATCGAGCGAGTTAAATCAGCTCTTCATTGATGCCAAAATCGGTTGGGAGCCAATGAGAAGTCACTTCCTTTGGTTCTTGAACGAGCCAGTCCAGAGGTGCATCGGATAGGAGTTCATCGTAATTTTCTTTGATCATTAAGACATCCATGTACGTCTCTCCAAGTTTGTGGTCACTATCTTTACTCTAAAATTAGAATATGTCAGGCAAGTGATCAAAGCATGACGATTAGATTGATCACTTATGCTGCTATGTTTCTTGTTGCGTATGGGTTTGGGGTGTTTATCCACATTTTCTGTGGATAACCTGTCTCAAAGGCCGTGCGTATCTAAACTTGCAAAGAAAATTTCATAAAATTAGAGGCTTATACTCGAGAGAATTCTGTCTGACTTTTCTCCAGAAAGCGTCTTGATGAATGTTGAAAGAATAGATGAGTGATTCAGTTAAAAGTGCGTTTGACTTGATAATACAAGCCCTTCAACTGGCTTTGTGCACACGCTTAAACTATCTATGAGTTTTGGTAGATTCTGGTTGTTGGATTTTTATTTTGATCCGGCCTTCTTTCGTTTGTACCCAGCTCAGTGTCATCTCCAGCGTAATAGCGACGGAGGTACTCAACATGACGAAAATAGCCAGCATAATCACCAACTGATATTTAATTGCAACCATCGGGCTTGCGCCACCTAGAATTTGACCAGTCATCATGCCTGGCAAGGTAACCAGCCCTGTAGTGGCCATAGAGGCTAAAGTTGGAGCAAGTGACTTTCTAAGGGCCTCTTGAATGAAGGGGAATGATGCATAACGAGGAGAGGCACCAAGTGAGATAGCAGCCTCGTATTCTGATTGTCTCTGTTCAAAAGCCGTAAATAAATTCTGCAGTGCGATGATGTTACTACTTAAGCTGTTACCCAATAGCATGCCCGCAAGTGGGATCATGTACTGGGCGTTGTAAATAGGGGATGGCTGCACTAGGCCTGCGGTAATCGCTATAAGAAGTGGAATTAGACCACAGGTTAAGCCTGTAAGAAGAGGAAGCATAAGTGGCTTTTTAGGCAGGCGAGCTTTTCCTGCAATTGAGCTTGCGCCAATCAGTAACATGATGGCAAGCCAAAGTATATTGACAAGTAAGCTGTTTAATTGAAAAAGATATTCTAAATACACGCCAATCAATATGAGCTGAAGTGTCATACGAATAACACTAATTATTGTGTCTTTCGCAATCCCTAATTTGTAGCGGGCATTAATAAAGAAGGGAACCAACAAAATCAGACCAAACAATGCCAGTTTGGTCCAACTTATATCCACCACGCTATCCATAATCGCTCCTCGAAAATCCGCGAATAATTGTAACTAAGCTCCTCCTTTATATGAACATCAATGTGCATTTTTTGATGTTCTCAACGTAAACCTTTAGCGCTATTCTTGTCATTATTTCGCATCATTTTATTCACAATTGATTATCTTTTGACGGGTTTTTAAGCCAATTTATGACCCGTTAATTACTATCCAAATGTAACTTATGTTTGGTAAATGTTGTCATTTTAACAATTGGTTAAAAGACTTATTTTGTCACATCTGTTCATGTTTTTTAATAAATAACATCAATCAATCACATCTCTGGATGAGCTCAAAAAAGTGTTGAATTACAAGGCCTGAGAGCTCTTATTTGATTGAACCTTACTATTAGTATGGTCTAACATTTTCCATTAGAGATTGTAAAAAACTTAAGCTTGGTGACGCGGGCTTTTCAATAACACTAGATACAAAATAGGCAAATGTATGAGTGATGTTAATAAAATTGAGAGTGGTGAAAAACGCTCCCTGGAGTGGAAGTCGTTCCTCTTCATTGCAGTTGTTCTCTTCCCAATTCTGAGTGTGGCTTTTGTCGGCGGTTACGGGTTCATCGTTTGGATGTTGCAAGTGTTCTTCTTTGGACCTCCAGGCGCGCACGGCATGTAAGCCTGTGAGCTCATAACCACACTTTTGAAAAGATTTTAAGAGAGCAAATAATGAAATCATTAATCATTAAACTGTGGCGTACCATGACGCGCCCAGCTGTACATATCAGCCTAGGTGTGCTGACTATGGGCGGCTTCATTGCTGGTGTTATCTTTTGGGGTGGCTTTAACACCGCTCTAGAAGCAACCAACACAGAAGAATTCTGTATTAGTTGTCACACAATGCGTGACAACGTGTACGTTGAGCTGCAAGAAACGGTTCACTGGAAAAACCATTCAGGCGTTCGTGCTACTTGCCCTGACTGTCACGTTCCTCATAACTGGACAGACAAAATTGCTCGTAAAATGCAGGCATCTAAAGAGGTATTTGCACAGGTATTTGGCAACTACGATGAACCTGGTGTTTTCGAAGAGCGTCGTATCGAACTTGCGAAACACGAATGGGATCGTTTCTCGGCAAACAAATCTTTAGAGTGTAAGAACTGCCACAACTACGAATCGATGGATTTCGAGCAAATGTCCCCAACCGCTCGTATCCAAATGAAGCAAGCAGCAGAGAAAGATCAAAGCTGTGTTGACTGTCATAAAGGTATCGCGCATAACCTGCCAGCAGGTATGGACAGCATCGGCGGTATCGTGGGTGACCTAGAAGGTATGACTTCAAATACAGATTACTCAGTAGGTCAGCAACTAGTGAGTGTTCGTCACCTACCTATTTACTTTGATGCACAAGGCACTAAAGAAGCCGGTCTTCTTAACCCAGCATCGACCGTTAAAGTTCTTGAAGACAAAGGCGAGTTTGTTGAAATCGAAATCGATGGCTGGCGTAAAGCGAAAGGCTTTGGTCGCGTAATTCAAGAAGACTTCGGTAAGAACATTGCGACTGCGTCTCTGATGAAAGAAGCAGCGACAGATAGCAACATTGTGACGACTGGTGAGAAAAAAGTGGATGAGCTAACAGGCCTTCCTTGGGAAAAAGTCGCGGCGAAAGTATGGATTAAGAAAGAGTCTATGCTGAACGACATCAATCCTGTTTGGGAAAAATCTCGTGAAGCGTACAAGACCAATTGTTCTGTATGTCACACTCAACCTGCGGAAGCGCACTTCGACGCGAACACCTGGCCAGGTATGTTCGACGGTATGTTGGCGTTCGTTAACCTAGATACAGACAGTGAAGCCCTGATCTTGAAGTATCTACAGAAACACTCTTCAGATTATGCTGAAGGTCATCACTAATAAGCGTCGGATTGGAGTAATTTAAATGGCTATTACACGAAGAAGTTTTCTTAAAGGTGTAGCAACCACAAGTGCAGCGTCAGTTATTGGTCCTAGCTTATTGGCGTCCGCCTCTGCCAATGCTGTTGAGACGACAGGTACTTGGAAAGTAACAGGTTCTCACTGGGGCGCGTTCCGCGCCCACATCTACGCGGGTAAAGTTCAAGAGATCAAACCGCTAGAGCTAGACAAAAACCCAACTGAAATGCTAAACGGCATCAAGGGCATTATTTACAGCCCTTCACGTGTGCGTTACCCAATGGTTCGTTTAGATTGGTTGAAGAAACATAAATACAGCGCGGATACTCGCGGTAACAACCGTTTCATCCGCGTGACTTGGGATGAAGCGCTAGATTTGTTCTACCGCGAACTAGAACGTATTCAAAAAGACTACGGTCCATGGGCGCTACACGCAGGTCAAACGGGTTGGAACCAAACAGGTTCATTCAACAACTGTACCGCGCACATGCAACGTGCAGTGGGTATGCACGGCAACTTCATCACGAAAGTAGGTGACTACTCGACGGGTGCAGGTCAAACCATCATGCCTTACGTACTTGGTTCAACCGAAGTTTACGCACAAGGTACGTCTTGGTCTGAAATCCTAGAGAACTCTGACAACATCGTTCTTTGGGCTAACGATCCAGTGAAAAACCTTCAAGTAGGTTGGAACTGTGAAACGCATGAGTCGTTCAAGTACCTAGCACAACTAAAAGAAAAAGTAGCGAAAGGTGAGATCAACGTTCTGTCTGTAGACCCAGTGAAGAACAAGACTCAGCGTTACTTAGAGAACGATCACTTGTACATCAACCCGCTAACAGACGTAGCGTTCATGCTTGCTGTGGCGCACGTACTGTACAACGAAGACTTGTACGATAAGAAGTTCATTGATACTTACTGTCTAGGCTTTGAAGAGTTTATTCAATACGTTCAAGGTAAGACAAAAGATAAAGTAGAGAAAACACCAGAGTGGGCTGCGGCTATCTGTGGCGTGAAAGCGGACAAGATTCGCGAATTCGCGCGTATGCTAGTAAGTGGCCGTACACAGATCCTGATGGGTTGGTGTATCCAGCGTCAAGAGCACGGTGAGCAACCATACTGGGCGGCGGCTGTGGTTGCGGCAATGGTTGGTCAAATCGGTTTACCTGGCGGTGGTATCTCTTACGGTCACCACTACTCAAGTATCGGTGTACCTTCAACTGGTTTCGCGGGCCCTGGTGGTTTCCCTCGTAACCTTGACCAAGGTATGAAGCCGAAGTGGGACAACAACGACTTTAACGGTTACAGCCGTACTATCCCAGTTGCACGTTGGATCGACTGTCTGCTTGAGCCAGGCAAAGAGATCAACTACAACGGCGGTAAAGTGAAACTGCCAGACTTCAAGATGATGGTGATCTCGGGTTGTAACCCATGGCACCACCATCAAGATCGTAACCGTATGAAGAAAGCGTTCCGCAAACTTCAAACGGTTGTAACGATCGAGTTTGCTTGGACTGCAACATGTCGTTTCTCGGATATCGTTCTACCTGCGTGTACGCAATGGGAACGTAACGACATCGACGTATACGGTTCATACTCGAACAAAGGTCTGATTGCAATGCATCGTCTCGTCGATCCATTGTTCCAATCTAAGCCTGACTTCCAAATCATGAGTGAACTAACTCAGCGTTTTGGTCGCCGCGAAGAATACACTCGTGGTATGAGCGAGATGGAATGGATCGAAAGCCTATACAACGATTGTAAGAAAGCGAACGAAGGTAAGTTTGAAATGCCAGAATTCAACGAGTTCTGGGAGAAGAGCGTACTAGACTTCGGTGAAGGTAAACCTTGGGTTCGTCATGCGGACTTCCGTAAAGACCCTGAGCTTAACCCACTAGGTACGCCGTCTGGTTTCATCGAGATCACGTCTCGTAAGATCGGCCGTTACGGCTACGAACACTGTCAAGAACACCCAATGTGGTTCGAAAAATCAGAGCGTTCACACGGTGGCCCTGGTTCAGATAAATACCCATTCTGGTTGCAGTCTTGTCACCCAGACAAGCGTCTGCACTCTCAGATGTGTGAATCTGAAGAGTTCCGTGCAACTTACGCGGTGCAAGGTCGTGAGCCTGTTTACATCAACCCAGCGGATGCGAAAGCGAAAGGCATCAAAGACGGTGACTTAGTGCGCGTATTCAACGGTCGTGGTCAGCTATTAGCTGGTGCTGTTCTTACTGACAGCTACCCACGTGGCGTTATTCGTATCGAAGAAGGTGCATGGTACGGTCCTCTAAACGAGAAAGAGGGCGCAATCTGTACTTACGGTGACCCTAACACGCTAACGCAAGACATTGGCTCTTCTGAACTTGCGCAGGCGACTTCTGCGAACACATGTATCGTAGACTTCGAGAAGTTCACCGGCAAAGTACCGCCAGTGACTTCATTCGGTGGTCCAATCGAAGTTGCTTAATTAATGCAATTCACATCAATCGAAATACCAGCCTTCGGGCTGGTATTTTTTTAACCAAAATTTCAGTGAGCGTTATCTCAATAATAAATTTGTGACGCTAAACGACAGTAGGATTCGTGACGTTGATAACGAATTGGGTGGGACAAGCAGGGGATAATGAACCAAGCTAAACAATAATAATTAAGTGAGTAGACTCTTTATGGCTCAGAGCATTCAATTGGCAAATCACATTGAGATCACTGTGAATAACAAAGACCTCCAAGTTGAAGTTGAGGGGAATCAATTACATTTTTCTTTTGCTGGGCTTCACAATAAAACGTTTACCGACCGTGAAGTGTTGTTTGAGATGCCGTTTTTATACGAGCACGAGGCCAATGTGATTGGCGATGGCTTCCAAATGCTGGCGCAAACAGCGGGAACGGTTAGCTATCCCGTTGATATTGGTCGCTGTCCAGACAACAACCCTTCTTATCGAATCTATCCCAAAGATGCCCCTAAGCGTTACTACAACTATTTAGTGGTGGAAGGCTCGGCTGGCTATACCTTGTTTGGCTTTACTTCATGTCACCGTTTTGCGGGCTATTTTGATGTTGTACTGAGTGATGGACATTGGGTTTTATCGGCCGCGATTGATGGTGAGTTTACTCAAGTGGCGGATTGGGAAAGTAATCAACTTGAATCCGTGGCGGTACTCTGCGGCCAATCTCTGTCTGAGCTTTATCAAATCTATGGAGAGATGATTGCAGAGCATCATCCTGTTCGCCAAGGTGTGACACAAGATGCGCCTGTCGGTTGGTGTTCGTGGTATGCCTACTACGCAGACGTGACAGAGCAAAACATCATGCAGAACGTTGATTGCATGCAAGATAAGCTTGAAGACCTAGAGTGGGTACTTCTGGATGATGGCTATCAAGCCTTTATGGGCGATTGGTTAATCCCATCGGATAAGTTTTCTGGTGGTGTGAAAGAGCTCATTCATAGTATCCGTGCAAAAGGCAAAAAGCCGGCAATTTGGATGGCACCCTTTATTGCTCAACCTGAGTCGGAGATCTTCAAACAACACCCAGAGTGGTTTGTTCGTCACAAAGATGGAAGCTTACTTAAAGCAGAAGATGTCACATACGGTGGTTGGCGCTGCACGCCTTGGTACATACTCGATACCTCAAATCCAGAAGTGCAAGACCATCTGACGAATGTGGTCTCTGTCATGAGACAAGAGTGGGGCGTTGAATTGTTCAAGCTAGACGCGAACTATTGGGGCACCTTGAAAGGTGTGCGTAAACAATCTGGTATTACAGGCGTTGAGGCGTATCGCTTAGGAATGGAAGCGATTGCTAAAGGCGCTGGTGATGCGTGGCTTTTAGGTTGCAACGCGCCAATGTGGCCATCTCTAGGGCTTGTGGATGCAATGCGTGTTTCTGATGACGTAGAACGCCATAGTCGTCGTTTCGAGCAGATAGCCAAAGAAACCTTTTACCGTAGTTGGCAGCATCGAAAACTGTGGCAAATTGATCCGGATTGCGCGACATTCACGTCATTAGCTAATCAAGCCGCATCCAGAGAAGAGTATGAATTTCATCGCACGGTGTTATTGGCGTGTGGTGGTTTGCTGCTTTCTGGCGATCCGCTCCCTGAGATTACGCCATTTGCAAAGAAGACATTGGCTAAGCTCATGCTACGTCAACAACGTAACCAAGAGTCAGCAAAGTTCACGGCTTTGAGTTTAAATCATGCGTTTTTAAAACTAACGACGAAGAATGACCTTCACTGCTTGTTTAACTATGCCAGCTACGGGGCGATGGAATTTACGCTGACGTCTGATCAACCGATGGATTGGTATGATTACTGGACAGGAGAAAAGCTAAACCAAGAACCTTGTCAGTTATTAATGGTTAGCGTTGATAAAGGGTTAAATGCGAAAGCGATCGTTACGGCATAACGTGAACCAAATCGTTCGATTATAAAAACAAGAAAGGAGCCTACTGTGGCTCCTTTTTCGTTTTGACGTCCTGAGCGTTAGAACTCGAATAAAAAGTAATACCCGTATCCAACGATAAAAGCAGGAATGGATGAATAAATAGTCGCGACCAAAGCGGCTTTCGGTGCCATAGCAATGGCGGGGAATAGGGCGTCACCATCATTGGAAATCGCATTTGCCAGCTGCGCCGAAAGTGGGGCTGCACCAGAGATGTACAGGCTGGTGACTAAAATTTGCGGACCACAACCAGGTAGCATACCAATGGCTAAGCCAGCTAATGGCATCCATATCCCCCAATGAGAAAAGGTTTCTACGAGATTGATTCCAGAAAAATAGGTCGTCAGTTCAAACGCCAGAAACGCCACGATCACCCAAGCACTGACGAAATTCGTATCTTGGGCTGCTTTTTGAATCGGGTGTGAGTCCACAATTTTTTCATCTTCAGAGACCGTTGACTGATAATCGCCGAGCTCTTTTGTCATCGCCCACAACGACATTGTGATCACCGCGAAGATAGCGCCCAGCCATTCAATGGTATTAGCCTGCAAAGACAACAGCTGATTAATATCGATTTGGAAAGACATTAACACAGCAACGACGCTGGCAGGCACAATAAGCCATTTCCAAAACGCGCCTTGCAGATTGATTGCACGTTGTTCAAGTGGCGTGTGACGGTCTGTCTGGTGTTGGCAACAAGCATGTGTCTGAGGCGCTTCTTTTGGTTCTGGGCGGAGAAAGTTATCAGCATGAAAAGCATTAACGACCAACCCTGAAAGAGTACCCACGATAATGCCCAATCCAACCACGCCTAACCCAACACTAGGTTTGGCGGCGAGAAGCAAAAAGGCAGCGTCACCCATTGTTGAAGTAAGTACTGCGACAATCGCACCAAATCCTACTCGACCACTAATAAATTGCGTTGTCACAACAATAGCGCCACCACAGCCAGGCAAAGCACCCAATAAAGAAGCAAAGAAAACCTGATGATTACGCGAGCGATGGTATAGCTCAGTAATTCGATTGGTTTTCGACATAAAGTTTGAAAGATAATGATATATTGCCAAGGTGGCGGCAACATAGCATGACACCGCCCAGAATGAGTCGGATAGCGTCTGTACGGCAACGTCTCGTGTATTTTCATTGCCTAGCAAAATGAGCATGACGATAGGGATCAGCAATCGCTTATAAGCTAAACGAAACTGAGTAGGCTGAAACAACTGTTGTGCAGAGTGTAAAAATTGGGTCGCGTTCATCGTTTACTCAAATGCAAATAGGAATAATTATCATTATATGTAAATGAGATTTATTCGCAATAGCATTGTGAACTTTTCTTCGTGTCAAACTCTCTGAAATCAGGTAAAGTATCGGCCTTTGTGAGCAAACACGCCCTAATTAACTGTATTAGGCGGCGTATAAAATTGACTTGAATAGGAAGAAACATGATTCTAGTTGTAGGTCATAAGAACCCAGACAGTGACAGTATTTGTAGTGCACTCGTTGCAACTGAACTTCTAAAAGCGCGTGGCGTTGAAGCTATGCCAATTCGCCAAGGCGAAATCAACCGTGAAACTCAGCACATCCTAGAAGTTGCTGGCGCTGAAGTTCCTGAGCTTCGCACATCAGTTGCGGGTGAGACCGTTTGGCTAGTAGATTACTCAGATCTAGCACAAGCACCAGACGATATCGCAGAAGCTGAAATTGCGGGTATTGTTGACCACCACCGCCTAGGTGACGTGATGACAGTAAACCCAATGGAAGCATGGATCTGGCCTGTTGGTTGTACCAACACTGTTCTATTCAACATGTTCAAGATTGAAGGTCACGCGATTACTCCACAAATCGCTAAGCTAATGATGTCAGCAATTCTATCTGACACAGTAGGCTTCGCTTCTCCAACTTGTACACAAAAAGACAAAGATGCCGTTGCTGAGCTAGCGGTAATCGCAGACGTACAAGATGTTGACGCATTCACTAAAGATCTTCTAATTGCTAAGACAAACATCGAAGGTCTATCTGCTGCTGAGCTTGTTGAGAAAGACCTTAAAGGTTACCCATTCAACGGTCGTGACGTAGTAGTAGGTCAGGTTGAGCTTGCAACACTAGAGCAAGTTGACGGTATGATCGAAGCACTAGAAGCGGATCTAGAAGCGCGTTGCGAAAAAGACAACCTTGCATTTGCTGCTGTAATGCTAACAGACATCACGACTGCTCAAACTCGTCTTCTATACAAAGGTGAGTGGGCTGAGAAGCTTGTTAAGCACGAAAAAGACGGCATGCTAATGATGGAAAACACGCTAAGCCGTAAGAAGCAAGGTTGGCCTTGGCTTCAAACTGAGCTAGCTTAATTTTCTAGCATATACTTTAAATGCCCGCCTAGCTGCGGGCATTTTTCTATGGGAAATAGGAGACGAATATGTCTGAGCAACTGACCCAAGAGCAGATGGATACCATCAATCGTTACAACGAAGAGCAACGTTTAAAGTACTGCGTAAAAGAGATTGTGGCGAATCGTAAAGTTTGGATTCTGAAAGATGAACATGGCTGTGTCATGTTAAATACAGAAGATGATGATTGTGTACCAGTATGGCCAAACGAAGAGTTTGCTTTGCAATGGGCGAATGGTGATTGGGAGGATTGCGAACCAGAAGCGATCTCTCTAAACAAGTGGCACAGTCGTTGGACATCTGGTCTAGAAGATGACGAATTATCTGTTGTTGTATTCCCAAATCAAAATGAAGAAGGGGTGGTTTTGTTTCCTGATGAGTTTGATTTCGAACTGCGCAAACAAGCGAGCCGCCGCTAATTTTTCGATTCGTGTCCATTTAATAAAGAAGCCTGCTTTAACGCAGGCTTCTTTACATTTGCACGATGACATCTTTGATAGGCTATTTTGTTTGGTGGCTTGGCGCCTTATAGAAGTGGCTTTCGACTAGGCGTTGAGTGATCGGATGTTCTGGGCTAGTGAGTACCTGGTTAGTTTCGCCAAACTCGACCACTTCACCTTCATGCATCACCATCACTTTGTCAGTGATGTGCTTAACAATGCCAATGTGTTGAGATACATACACAAACGACAATCCCATCTCTTCTTGTAATTCGAGGAATAAGTTAATGATCTGTGAGCGCATTGCCATATCCAAACCGTTTAACGCCTCGTCAGCGACAATGATGGAAGGTTGAAGAATAAGCGCACGAGCTAAACACACACGCTGTTTTTGGCCTGCCGCTAACATTTGTGGGTAAAAATAGGCGTGTTCAGGCAACAATCCGACGCGGAGTAGGGTGTTCTTCACACGCTGCATGCGTGCATCTGGCGGCATGTTGGTGTTTCGCTTTAATGGACCTTCCAAAATACGGCCAATCTGGATACGCGGGTTGAGCGATGTGTTTGGATCTTGGAAAATCATGCGAATGAGCTTACAGCGTGTCGCGTAATCTTTGTGCTCCAACCGTTCGCCATTCACACGGATCTCTCCGGAGCTTGGCTCTACAACGCCTGCAAGCATACGGGCAAGAGTGGATTTTCCTGAACCGTTTTGGCCAATAAAACCGATAGTTTGCCCCGGCTCTAACGTAAAGCTCACCGGTTTGACAGCCTCATTAACCTGACGTTTGAATAGTCGGGAGCGCGTAACAAACTGCTTCGATAAATTATCGACTTCAAGTAACGCACTCATGACTTTTTCTCCGTGTTCAATGGAAAGTGGCAGTTAAATTTATGATTCTTAATTCGTCTGGTGTGTGGAATTTCAACACATTGTTTCTGCGCATACGGGCAACGTGGACCGAGTCGACAACCGATGGGCAGATGCTGCAATGGCGGAATCGATCCCGGTAGGGATTGGAGTTTTTGCTTGTGTGGTACCCAATCATTAAAGTCTGGCATCGCTTTCAGCAAGGCATCTGTATACGGGTGCTTGGGTGCCGCAATGATTTTACTGGTATCGGCAGACTCTACCGACTGACCACAATACATTACCGTAATGCGGCCCGCCCATTGTGTGATGGTCGCTAAGTCGTGACCGATAAGCAGAATGGTCGTGTTATTGAGCTGGTTCATACGGCTCAATAAACGCAATATTTGCGATTGGGTAATCGGGTCTAAGTCGTTGGTTGGTTCATCTGCGATCAGCAACTTTGGTTTGGTCGCTATCGCCATGGCAATCATGACTTTTTGACACTCACCATCGGTCAGTTCATAAGGATAGCTACCCATTAAACGCTTGTGATCTTTAATGCCTACTTTATGCAGAAGCGCGATGGCCTGTTTTTTACGCCATTTAAATCGCTCCCACCATTTCCCTTCAAACGCACGAGATGGAATGGACTCGATCAATTGACGTCCCACTTCTTCTGAAGGGTCAAGACAAGTTGAAGGCTCTTGGAAAATCATCGCAATATCACGAGCAATGACGCGCCGACGCTCTTTTGGCGTAAGCTGAAGCAAGTCAATATTGCCAAGGCGCATACGGTCCGCGGTAATGCGCCAGTTATCTTTACTTACCCCGACAATCGCTTTTGCAACTAAGCTTTTCCCTGAACCAGACTCACCTACAAGACCACGAATCTCACCTTCATTCAAAGTTAGGCTCATTCGGTCCACGGCTTTGACCAACCCTTGAGGGGTTTCAATCTCAATAGTCAAATGTCGAATATCTAACAACGGCATTATTCGATCCCCGCATTAAGCGCTTGACGTACACCTTCACCTACTAAGTTTAGGGTAATAACGGTAAACATGATGGTTAGGCCGGGTAGGGTTACGGTCCAAGGTGCAATATAAATCAACTCGACAGAGTCACCTAATATCGCTCCCCACTCAGTACTTGGTGCTTGTGCGCCTAAGCCAAGAAAGCCCAGCGCAGTAATATCTAAAATCGCAGCAGACAGCGCGAGCGTGATTTCAGCAGCAATAACCGTCAATATGTTGGGAAGAATTGAACTCCACAGTAAGTAGAAATCATTAGCGCCATCAAGGCGTGCCGCCATGATGTAGTCTTTTTCAACTTCGGTGTGGACTGCGATATAAACAGAACGAATAAAACGCGGAATCAATGCCAAGCAGATCGCGAGTAAAATGTTGAACCCACCAAAACCTAGAAATGCCACAAAAATGATTGCTAATAACAGCGACGGGATCGACATGACGGTATCGAGCAAGTGATTGAGGGTACTCGACAGTAAGCCTTTCGTCATACCTGCTAATACGCCAATCAAACAACCTACGACCGCGGCAATCGCAGTGATGGCAACGGCTGCACCGAATGTAAGTTGAGAGCCCATGATCAAGCGTGACAGAATGTCTCGGCCTAAGTCATCGGTTCCCAAAAAGTAATCAACCGTTCCAGCTGGGGCCCATGATGGCGGCACAAGCAATTCGCCTGACTGTGCTTGGGCATCAAACGGCGCAAGCAGTGGCGCAAAAATGGTAATTAGGACGATAAATACCAAGCACCATAGGCCAAACATGGCCAGCCCGTTGGCGCGGTAACTTCGCCAAAATCGCTCAAACTGAGTTGGAATGCGTTCTTCCTGATAAACGTTATTTGTTAGCATACCATTCCTTTCGAACTAGAGGGTTAATCATCGCGCCAATCAAATCAGAGAGAATATTAGCGGTGAGAACCAAAGTCGCGAGTACCATCACGCCAGCTTGGATTGATGCATAATCTTGGTTTGCCAATGCATCTAACAACCAACGACCAATACCTGGCCAGTTAAAAATAGATTCAGTGATGATAGCCAAGGTAATCATACTGGAAAGCTGAACACCGACTTTGGGGATGATAGGCGGTATCGCATTACGCAAGACATGTTGAGTTACGATCTCGCGGTTAGAGAGACCTTTGATTCTCGCTGCACGAATGTAGTTTTGGCTCATCACTTCCGCCACCGAAGAACGCATTAGTCCGACAACCTGCGTGGTTGGAGCCAAAGCGAGCACCAAACATGGCAGCACCATATGCTCAATGACGCTTTGCAGTGCGTGAGCGCGGTATTCACCTTTCGCCATGAAAGCGTCGATAATGGCAAATCCGGTTACATGATCAATTTCGTAAAGCAGGTCATACCGTCCTGCCACGGGAAAGAGTTGGTATTCCAATGAAAAAACCATGATAAGTAACAAAGCAACCCAAAAAATTGGAGCGGAATAACCAGACATCGACATGAATGAAATGCTGGTGTCGAGCCATTTACCTTGCTTCATCCCAGCCACGGTTCCAAGTGGAATGCCGATCAAAAGGGACACCAAAAAGGCAAAAAAGCATAGTTCCAAAGTGGCAGGGAATACAACGGCGAGTTCGTCATAAATCGCATTACCATTTTTACTTATGCCAAAATCAAGCTTAGAAAGGTTGATTAAGTAAGTTTGCCAACCAGACCAAAAATCAACGTTTGCCCAGTGCGAGAGAGGGTCAAGGCGCAGCAGAGAAAAGCCCACTAATGTGAGGATCATCAAAGTGATGAAAAATAGGTTAAAGCGTCGAACGGTATACCAAAACATCAGTGAATTCTCTCAACTCTATCAAACGGTTGGGCATTGAAAGGGCTTGATTTGAAGCCTGTCAGTGATTTGTCGTGAACACGGAATTGCACACCATGTGCCAGAGGAATTACCGGGAATTCTTGATTTAAAATGTTCTGCGCTTGGCGATATAGGTTCAGACGGTAACGCGGTTCTTGAGTTTCCAATGCCAAATCGAGTAAGAAATCGAAATCATCGTTACACCACATCGATACGTTGAGGCCAACGCGATCAGACTCACAAGATAATAACGGGCGGAAAAAGTTGTCAGGGTCCCCGGTATCACCAATCCAACCAGTTAAAAGTAAATCGATGTCGTTGATGTTCTCTAAATCCACACGTTCGAATCTATCATCGGTTAGCAACGTTAACTCAACCCCAATATCGGCAAAATTCGCTTGGATTAGCTCCGCGGTCTTGCGAGGACTTGGGTTAAAGGCGCGTGGTTCAAGTGGTACCCACATGGTCAGCTCTAGGCCGTCTTCGTAGCCTGCATCTCGAAGTAGTGCCAATGCATAATTCCGGTCATAACGAATTTTTACACTGTCTTTTTGATAAGCCCATGAATTAGGTGGTAGCAAGGTATAAGCTTGCGAGCCAGTTCCGTAGTAAACCGAATCTAAAATGTTCTGACGGTTAATCGCTAAGTTAAGTGCTTGGCGGACGCGAGCATCACTAAGTGCGGTCGTTTCAGTGTTGATCGCAATAAAGGATACGTTGTTGGCTGGCGTAGCAGTTAACTCAAGATTGTCATTTTCTTGAATAACGGGTATTTGGCTTGAAATAGGCGAAGAGAGCACATCACACTCGTTTCTTAAAAGTTTCGCCAAGGTACCAGTGCCTCGATGAGAGATATCGAACACCACTTGTTCCATTTTCGCGGGTGACTTCCAGTAGTTAGAGTGACGTTCCAAACGAATCAAGTCGTTCACTTGGTATTCTTTTAGCTGATATGGGCCGGTACCGATAGGAAGTTGGTCGATTTCTTCTTTATGATCTTTTGCTGCCAGTTGCTGTCCGTACTCTGCAGACAATATGACAGCATGGCTGGTGGCAATATTTGCCAAGAAGGAAAAATTTGGCTGAGATAAGGTAAACCTTACCGTATGCTCGTCAATCGCAGTCACGTCTTGCAACAGGTTTTGAAAATCTAACCCTGCAAACCATGGATAAAAACCACCACCAACTTGGTGAAAAGGATGGTCTACATCAATGATTCGCTTGAAGCTAAATACCACATCTTTGGCATTCAATGGTCGAGTGGGAGTGAACCAGGACGTAGTTTGGAATTGAACATTACGTTTAAGCTTAAACGTGTATTCCGTTCCTGACTCATTCACAGACCAACTCTCAGCGATATTTGCTACTGGCTGATGTGATTTAGGATCGAGCGTGAGCAGCGTATCGTACAACTGCGGGCTCAGTGCCTCTGCGGTAATACCGCTATCAATAAGCTGAGGGTTAAACGTGGTTGGCTTACCTTGTCCGCAAAACACAAAGCCAGCTTTGCGAATGTCATTGTGGTCAATTTCATCACCACAAGCGGTCAGTAGGCTAATCCCAATAAGGCTCAGCGATAATCTTATAAAAGCATTCATAATATGAAATGTTCATTGGATCTTGCTTGTTTCATTTGATCTTACTCTTTCAGAGCTAACAAGCGAAAATGATCTCGCTAATTTATCACCTTTGTGAACTCGCTCCAAACATAAAATCCATACACTGTAAGGTGTTATGCTTGAAAGACATACAAATTAGAGCGCTGTCTCTCGCTCGCTAACCGATCAAGCACCTTCGACTAAGCTAGCTTTGCCCGACTAAACCATATTTTCTAACCATCCCTCGTAATTGGTGGTAGCTCAAACCAAGTAACTCGGCTGCTTGTCGTTGATTAAACTTGGCCTCTTCTAATGCGCGATTGAGTAAGTGGATGTCTTGCTCTTCTTGCCACTGTTTATAGTCTAGAGGGAATTGAACTGCGCTGCTTGGTGCTTCCTCTTCTTGCTGCTGTTCGGCTTGCTCGGCATTATGACCAAGCGTGTTATTCCAAACTGTTTCAAAAGGATTGAAAATCAGTTCATCAATTGGATCGGCATTGAGACCATGTTGGTAAATAGCACGTTCAATCACGTTTTTTAGTTCACGGACATTACCTGGCCATTCATATTCAAGAAGCGAATGCTGTGCTTTTGAGGTAAAACCGACAAAATATTCGAGCTGAAGTTCACGGCACATCTTCATCGCATAGTGCTCTGCTAAAGACAGGATGTCTTCTTTTCGTTCACGAAGAGGAGGCAGCATGATGACATCAAACGCTAAACGATCGAGTAAGTCGGCACGGAAATCACCTTGCTCTGCCAACTTTGGTAGGTCGGCATTGGTTGCACAAACAAGTCGAACATCCGCATTGAGAGCGGTATGACCGCCAACTCGTTCATATTCACCATATTCGATGACACGCAACAGCTTTTCTTGAACTAAAAGTGGTGCGGTGGCCAATTCGTCAAGAAACAAAGTGCCGCCTTCGGCGCGTTCGAAACGCCCTTTATGCTTGCCCTTAGAACCTGTAAAAGAACCGGATTCATGACCAAATAGCTCTGAATCTATTAGTCCTTCGCTTAAGGTCGCACAGTTGAGTGATAGTAGTGGCTTATCCCAACGTCTTGATAAATAATGCAAACGCTGAGCGATGAGTTCTTTACCCGTTCCTCGTTCACCGATAATGAGGACTGGACGCTCAATAGGCGCAAGTTGTGATACTTTATCTAGTACGGCGAGAAAAGCAGGTGATTCACCAATCAGGTTTTGCTTCATAAAGTCCTTCTTATTTAACAGCCGAGCCATGATTTACATATGGAGTTGGTGAATTTCACCAACAGTTGGTGAAAAACATCATAGCATAATAGTGCATAACGACAACAAAATGCATAAATTGCTGATTTTAAATGTAATTTCAAGTTGGCATGCTACTTGTAATGTATTCAGGGAGACGCAAGGTCAATCACCACCTTGTCGAGTTTTAATAGGAAAAAAGAGGAGTTCCGTTATGGGTATTTTTTCTCGATTTGCAGATATCGTTAACTCAAACATCAGTGCATTACTGGACAAGGCGGAAGATCCTGAAAAAATGATCCGTCTTATCATTCAAGAAATGGAAGACACACTTGTTGAAGTGCGTACTAACTCGGCTAAAGCGATTGCAGACAAAAAAGAGTTGGCTCGTAAAGTTGAAACGTTAGAAGAGCAAATTGGCGAATGGAGCCAAAAAGCGAGCCTAGCGTTGGTAAAACAGCGTGAAGATTTGGCTCGTGCAGCGTTAATTGAAAAGCAAAAGCTTGAGCAAGTGATTAAAGGTCTTCACACTGAGCAGACGTTAGTAGAAGAAACGATCGACAAGCTTACAGGCGAGATCGGTAAGTTAGAAAGCAAAATTGCAGAAACGCGTGCAAAACAGCAAGCACTAGCAATTCGTAACCAAACCGCCTCTAACCGTCGTGATGTGCAAAAACACCTGCACACTAGCCGTACTAATGAAGCGATGGCGAAGTTTGAGCAGTACTCGCGTAAAGTGGATGAAATGGAAGCAGAAGCAGATTTGTACGCACAAACTGGTAATGCAAAATCGCTAGAGCAAGAGTTTGCAGAGCTTCAAGCTCAAGACGAAATCGAAAAAGAGTTGGCAAAACTGAAAGAACAGATGTCATCGAAAGATAAATAATAAAGGAGCCATTTATGTCGACATTTTTATTTGCAGGACCAGCAATTGTCTTTCTGATCTTTGTCGCTCCTCTATGGCTCTTCTTACACTATCGCAGTAAACGCAAAACGGATAGTGCACTGTCGAGCCAAGATTTAGAGCGCCTTCAGGTACTATCTGAAAAAGCGGAAGCGATGCAGTCCCGAGTTGATACATTGGAGCGCATCTTGGATGCTGAGTCACCAACATGGAGACGCAAGTATGACTAATCGAGAGCTGTATCGTGACCCAGTAAATGGCAAAATCTCCGGTGTTTGCGCCGGAATTGCCAACTACTTTGGTGCAGAGGTTTGGTTGATTCGTATTGTAGTGATTTCTGCAGCGCTGTTGGGCGGTACGTTTTTGGTGTTGTTAGCATACGTCGCGATGGCGTTTATGTTAGAAAAGCAACCAGTGACGTATTCTGAAAATATCCGAGCGCAACAAGAGCACACACTTAAAAGTAAGCCTTGGCAGAAAGGACAAAGTCCGGACCAATTGCTCAGTGTGTTGGAACGCGATTTTGACCGTCTTGATGGCAAAATCCGTAACATGGAAGCGTATGTTACGTCTGATACATATAGGGTGAATCGGGAGTTCAGTAAGCTCTAAACACTCCGCATCCAAAGAAGATTTAAACGAAGCAGGTGCAAAGCCTGCTTTTTTGTCACAAATTACTAATTTTAAAGCACTATTAATCTTTTCAACTCTGGAAGTTCGCCCAGAATTCATCTACTTTAAAAATAATCCCTTAATTTTTATGGATGAATGTAATGAGAAGATTGCTCATTCCTGTCGCCATCTCGGCTGTGTTGTCGGGGTGTGGTAAAGAACTTCCCCCTGTTCCAGAACCTGAATCCCGCCCCGCAAAGCTATTTACAGTATCTGTTGGCAATGCCCAATTTGAACGACACTTTCCTGCCACGACGGAAGCTGGTGATAAAGCGGTACTGACGTTTCGAGTTCCTGGACTTCTTCAAACGATTGAGGTGAATGAAGGTCAAGTCGTCAGCAAAGGCGATGTATTGGCTTCATTAAACCCTGATGAATATTCTCTGCTTGAACAGCAAGCTCGGGCAAATTTCGCGCTCGCAGACGTGCAGTACAAGCGATACCAAAAGTTACGTAAAGACCAAGTGGTGTCCGAACAAGATTTTGATGAGGCAAAAGCGAATCACAATTCAGCCAAAGCTCAGTGGAATCAAGCAAAGGCAAATTTAAGGTATACCAAACTTGTCGCGCCATATGATGGTACGATTTCGTATATTCCAGCAGAAAACCATGAGTATGTCGCCGCAAAAGAAGGCGTGATGAATATTCAATCCAACCAACTGCTTAAGGTGATATTCCAAGTCCCTGACTATCTGCTAAATCGTTACACTCAGGGTAGCGATGTCTCTGCCAGAATGGTCTTTGACGCTTTCCCCGAGCAGTCATTTGACTTGACCTTTCAAGAAATCGATACAGAAGCCGATCCTAAAACCGGTAGTTACAAAGTCACTATGGTGATGGAGCGACCAGCAGAAATAGGCCTTTTACCGGGCATGTCTGGTAATGCTTCCCTCCTATCTAAAAATGCTGGTGCAACAAAAATTCCTAATTCCGCGCTGCTAGAAGAGAACGGCAAAACATACGTTTGGCGTGTCGATGAGCAAGGTATTGTGTCCAAAGCCGCTATTGAAATGAATGACAAAAACCAAGTGTTAGCTGGGCTTAACGATGGCGATCAAATCATTATCTCTGGTGTTAGTGTAATTGAACCCGGAATTAAGGTAAGAGCCTGGATTAAGGAAAGAGGGTTGTAATATGAAAGGAATCATCTCTCTAGCGGCATTATTTTCAACGTTTCTTCTTGTTGGTTGTGGCGATAAGGCACCAGAAAAAGAGCTCGAAACGCCACGAGTTAGGGTTACGTCATTAGCGGGAAACAAGGTGGATGACAACTTGTACTTCCCAGCGGTTGCGAATGCAGCGGATCGCTCTCATTTGAGCTTCAGAGTGGCAGGAGAAGTCAGCCGCATCATGGTAAAAGAGGGCGATAAAGTCACGAAGGGTGATGTTATCGCAACGTTGGACCCTACGGACTATGAGTTAGATGTAGATAATGCGAGTGCGCGTTTTTCTGTTGTTGACAGTCAGTATCGCCGTTCACGTCCTTTGGTTGATAAAGGCCTATTAGCTAAGTCTCAGTTTGATGAAATTGCAGCACAACGACAAATCGCTCTGGCTGAGCTTAAGTTAGCGAAACTCCGTTTATCATTTACTGCCTTAAAGGCGCCTGTGGATGGGATCATTTCTCGAGTTAATATCGAGCAATTCGAAAATGTCCAAGTCGGACAGCATATCGTCAATATTCATAGTTTGGAGCGAGTTGAGGTGCTGATTCAACTTCCAGACCGGCTCTATGTTAACCAACCTCCAACGGAAGAAAGACTTACCGCGATAAAGGCATTGGTGCGCGTGCCTAGTGGTAACGAGTACAGCGCGACCGTGAAAGAATTTACGACTGAGCCAGACCCAACAACAGGCACGTTTACCGTCACATTATCGCTTCCTATGCCGGAAGAAGAATACATCCTAGATGGGATGGCAGTTGAAGTGACCTCCAAAGATAAGAATGTTGGCTTGGATCTCAATTTAGGAATTAATGTTCCTATTGAAGCCATTTTTAATGCGGACGGTGACGAGCTGGGGCGCGAAAACAAATTTGTTTGGGTACTGAATGATAACAATACGGTATCGCGCAAACAGGTTCGAGCAGGTAAAGCATCTAAAACGTCCATTCAAATCCTTGATGGTCTCATGCTCAAAGACAAAGTTGTGATTGCCGGTGTTTCTCGGTTAAGGGATGGCATGAAAGTGGAAGTGATACAGGAAATGGCTACGCAGGAGGCCGGTCTATGAGCGATCTTAATAAATCAGTGCCTCAAAGTGATGATGATGTGACCGGTATTGCTGCGTACTTCATCCGAAATCGTGTCATCAGTTGGATGGTCGCACTGATCTTTTTGATTGGTGGTATCGCTGCATTCTTTGGGTTAGGGCGTCTTGAAGACCCTGCTTTTACCATCAAAGATGCCATGGTGGTGACCTCTTATCCTGGTGCGACGCCGCAACAAGTCGAAGAAGAAGTGACTTATCCGATCGAAAAAGCGATTCAGCAGCTTACTTATGTTGATGAAGTGAATTCGATTTCTAGCCGAGGATTATCGCAAATCACAGTCACGATGAAGAACAATTATGGCCCTGATGATCTGCCACAAATCTGGGATGAGTTACGCCGTAAAGTGAATGACCTTAAAGGGACGTTGCCTCCGGGTGTGAATGAACCTCAAGTGATCGATGATTTTGGTGATGTTTACGGGATTTTGTTAGCGGTGACTGGCGACGGTTATAGCTACAAAGAGCTACTGGATTACGTTGATTACTTACGCCGAGAGCTCGAACTGGTTGATGGCGTGAGTAAAGTTTCGGTATCCGGGCAACAGCAAGAGCAAGTTTTCATCGAAGTATCGATGAAAAAGCTGAGCAGTATAGGACTTTCCCCCGATACGGTCTTTAATCTTCTCTCGACGCAAAACGTGGTTTCTGACGCAGGGGCGATCAGAATTGGTGACGAGTACATCAGAATTCAGCCGACTGGCGAGTTCCAGAGTGTGGATGAGCTAGGCGATTTATTGATTACTGAGTCGGGTGCTCAGGGGCTCATCTTCTTGAAAGATGTGGCGGAAATAAAACGTGGTTACGTAGAAGTCCCGAATAATATTATTAATTTTAACGGCAGCCTCGCACTAAACGTGGGTGTTTCTTTTGCTGAAGGCGTCAACGTCGTTGAAGTCGGAAAAGCGTTTGATCATCGCCTTGCAGAGCTAAAGTACCAACAACCTGTTGGTATCGAAATCTCGGAAATTTACAGTCAGCCTAAAGAGGTGGATAAATCGGTTAGCGGTTTTGTTGTCAGCTTGGCTCAAGCTGTCGGTATCGTCATTATCGTACTTCTGTTCTTTATGGGGCTACGTTCAGGTCTGCTTATCGGTTTAATTTTACTGCTGACGGTGTTGGGTACGTTCATTTTCATGAAGTATCTCGCGATAGATTTGCAGCGGATTTCATTAGGTGCCTTGGTTATCGCGTTAGGTATGTTGGTGGACAATGCAATCGTCGTGGTTGAAGGGATTTTGATTGGTACTCAAAAAGGACGAACTCGACTCCAAGCAGCGACTGACATTGTTACCCAAACCAAGTGGCCATTACTTGGGGCAACTGTGATCGCGGTAACTGCATTTGCGCCCATTGGACTGTCTGAAGACTCGACGGGTGAATACTGTGGCACTTTGTTTACGGTTCTGCTGATCTCATTGATGTTGAGTTGGTTTACCGCTATCTCGTTGACACCGTTCTTTGCTGACATCTTCTTTAAAGGCCAGAAGATTAAACAAGGTGAAGGGGAAGAAAATGATCCATATAACGGGGTTATTTTCGTTATTTATAAAAAGTTTCTCCAGTTCTGTATGCGCCGTGCTTGGTTTACCGTTGTGGTGCTGATTGCGGGATTAGCGGCAAGTGTTTATGGGTTCACCTTTGTGAAGCAAGCGTTTTTCCCATCGTCGACAACGCCTATTTTTCAGTTAGATGTATGGATGCCGGAAGGAACTGATATTCGCGCAACCAACACAACGCTTAAAGAGTTAGAAAGTTGGTTAGCTAAGCAAGAGCATGTTGACCATATCACGACGACCGCGGGTAAAGGCTTACAGCGCTTCATGTTAACGTACGCGCCAGAGAAAAGTTATGCGGCTTATGGTGAGATAACCACTCGTATGGAAAATTACGAAGCGTTAAAACCATTAATGGCGAAGTTTCGAGAGTATTTAAAAGCCAACTACCCAGAAATCAATTACAAGCTCAAACAGATTGAATTAGGCCCTGGTGGTGGTGCAAAAATTGAAGCGCGCATTATTGGCTCAGATCCAACCGTCCTTCGTACGATAGCCGCTCAGGTCAAGGACATCATGTACGCCGATCCTCAGGCAACAAATATCAGGCATGATTGGCGTGAACGAACCCAAGTTCTTGAACCTCAGTTTAACGAGAGTCAGGCACGTCGCTATGGCATTACCAAATCGGACGTCGATGACTTCTTGTCCATGTCATTCTCTGGAATGACGATAGGTTTATACCGAGACGGCACGACGCTCATGCCTATCGTGGCTCGCTTACCTGAAGATGAACGCATTGATATTCGTAACATCGAAGGCATGAAAATATGGAGTCCAGCACAGAGTGAGTTTATCCCACTTCAACAAGTTACAATGGGTTACGACATGCGCTGGGAGGATCCTATCATCGTGCGTAAGAACCGTAAGCGCATGCTCACTGTGATGGCAGACCCTGATATTCTAGGTGAAGAAACCGCATCGACGTTGCAAAAACGTTTACAGCCCCAAATCGAAGCGATTCAAATGCCTCCTGGCTATTCACTAGAATGGGGTGGTGAGTACGAATCTTCAGGTGATGCTCAAGAGTCGCTGTTTACTACCATGCCAATGGGGTACTTGTTCATGTTCTTGATCACCGTATTCCTATTTAACTCTATCAAAGAGCCACTCATTGTTTGGCTTACCGTGCCGCTGGCGTTAATTGGTGTCACCACCGGTTTGTTGGCACTCAACACGCCGTTCGGTTTTATGGCATTGCTCGGCTTCTTAAGCTTATCGGGAATGGTGCTCAAAAATGGCATCGTATTACTGGACCAAATTGAAATAGAAATGAAATCGGGTAAAGAGGCTTATGATGCGGTCGTTGATGCTGCGGTAAGCCGTGTTCGTCCTGTGTGTATGGCTGCAATCACGACGATCCTTGGTATGATCCCACTATTACCAGATATTTTCTTCAAACCAATGGCGGTTACGATTATGTTTGGTTTGGGCTTTGCGACAGTCCTGACACTGATTGTCGTGCCAGTGTTGTATCGTTTATTCCATAAAGTGGCAGTACCGAAACAGGCTTAGTGCTACTGATATAACGATGAAAAGTATAGCGCCTCTAGCTCATCAGTTAGAGGCGCTTTTTAAGGAAGAATAATGACAGAACAAAAAACGTGTGCGTGGGCGATGAATCACCCATTAGAGCGCGAATATCATGATTCCGAATGGGGCGTGCCAGTATATGACGACCAAGTCCTGTTTGAATTTATTACGTTGGAAGGTGCACAAGCTGGGCTTAGTTGGATCACCATTCTTAAAAAGCGCGAAGGATATAGAGAAGCGTTCGAGAACTACGACCTAGATGCGTTGGAACAAAGAAATGAAGAACGCGCTGAATACATCGTGGAAAACTTCGATGTTGTAAGGCATCGCGGAAAGATTAACTCGGTTTTCAGTAATGCCAAAGCGGCCAAAGCGTTAATTGCTGAATACGGGAGTTTATCAGACGCGTTGTGGCAGTTCGTGGACGGCGAACCAATCGTCAATCAATGGCAACATATGAGTGACGTACCAGGTTCGACAGAGCAATCCAAAGCCATGAGTAAATTCCTAAAAAAGAAAGGCTTCAAGTTTGTCGGTGAAACCATCTGTTATGCTTTCATGCAAGCCGTCGGCATGGTGGATGACCATATCGTTGGATGTCCTAAAAAGCAGAATAAGTAACGTTTGGCTATTAAGCTAATGTTGTTAGTTCTGGCTATCATGAATACGTTCCAAAGCTTCGATTCGACGCCATTGAGTAGCATCGAAGCTTTGTTTTCTTAAAGCAATGATTTCTGCCTGTTTTTCATCTTGCCCTAGAAAATCCCTATTCAGAATATCTTGACGCTGTTTTAAGTAAGTGGCGAGTTGAGTCTCAAATGATGCTCTTTGCTCATCAAGCTTTTGCAGCCTTTGCGCTCCAGCGTCTCCTACCAGAGCAACACGGGCGATGTACTTGTCTTGTGAATCAAGCTGAGAAGCTTGCTCGAGCTGCTCTGCCAATGCGTTATTGCGTTCACTTTCTCGTATGTAATCCGGTTGTTCTGATAACGCTTGATTGAGAAGGTGTGTCTGACTCTCGATATCCGATGCCTGTTTTTTAATCGTCAGCTTTTCTAATGCAAGTTGGCGAAGTCGGTTTTCTTCGTCAAACAATTGGGTTATCTGCACCTCGCTAAAGTATTGAAGCTGCAAGTTCAGTATTGCTTCATTCAGCATGGTTAACTGTTCAAGCGTTAGTTGGTTGTGGTCAAAAGGCTCTAATGCAGAGAGCGCTTGCTTGTAGGAAAGGTAGGTCTGGAAGAGTTTGGCATCAATATTCAGTGTTTGTTTTGCTAAAGTGTCTTCATTGACTTCCGCTTTGATCGTATCGAGATCTTCTTCGCCCAGCCGGCTAAGAGAATATTCGAAGAAGTCTTTTGGGGAAGAGACATCGGCGGCTATATCTTGCTGAGATTGCGAATGGTTAGGGGTTATCTCTTGTTGTTTGTCGCTTTGCAACAGAGAAAGCGCTCCCACGCCAAACATCGAGAGCAGGATAAAAGTGGTGAGAGCGACTTTCTTCATTGTCATGACCTCTTATAAACCTTGAAGTTTGAGACGATTTGCATGTTGGCGATAAAGCGTGACTGGATCGGTTTCAAAAAGATGATGAATACCGAGTAGGCCGTTAATTTCATCCAAATGGTTCATTTGATAATCATCACGTATGACTTTGCCCAAATGTGTGCTGCACGCACCAACTAAGCCATCATTCGGCCCATCAAAGGCTAAGCCAAGTACCATCATGGCAGCGTCAGTCGGATCGAAAACGTTTGTAAAAGTGGATGATCCGGTCCATGAGTAGTAATAAACGCCATTTGAAGCTAGCAAGTCGCCATTACCACATTCGCTAGTAGGCACTCCCTCTGGGTAGTGCTGGTTAAACGCCAATGAGCCTTCCGTGGTCAAGGCTGCTAATGAGGCTAAAGGGTCTTGGTCGAGATCAGAACCGCCTGATAGAAGATTAATAAGAGTGGTTAAGCCTTGCGCCAGTTTTACCGCGAGCTGCTCACTACCAGAACCCTCAGATACGGTGCCACGAACTAAATCTGCCACTTTAGACCCTTTATTAACGCCGCCGATACTCGTAACTGATGCAACTAGGTCTGGACGGACAGAGGCAACATAGCGCGTTGTGGGACCACCATGACTGTGACCGATGAGATTGACTTTCTCTGCGCCTGTTGCAGCAAGTAAGGTTTCTACTTGAGCAAGCAGTTGTTCCCCTCTAACTTCGCTGCTGTTGGTCGCGGATACCTGCGCTACATAAACTTTAGCGCCGTCTTTCGTTAAGGAATGTGGTATTCCGAAAAAGTAATCTACGCCTGCGAGGGTATCAAAACCAAATAATCCATGAACCAGAACAATCGGATACTTGGTTTGGGTATAACCCGTTGCGGCGTGTACGGAGGTTATTGGGACGGTAATTAAGGTAAAAAGCATTAGCGCTATGAATTTGAGTTTCAAAACTATCTCCTTGTGGTATGACCTCTTATGAATGATAAAAAGTAGGAGAGAAACTCTAAATTTGGAAAGCCTATTTGTGGCACATTATTTCATTCTGTGACTGCTCAATTGAAAAACAACACAAATGATTAACATTAACGAATAGGTGGTGGGAATGTTAGGTAATTCTAATTAAGTCAGCGAGTTATAAAAACGCCCCGCGAAGCAGGGCGATTCAATTACTATTTTAGAGAGACTTCTTTTTCTAAAATTAACGCGTTATAGCGTGCAAAACCAGCCTCTAGATCGGCGATCAAGTCATCCACGTCTTCTAAGCCAATATGAATTCGAACTAAAGTGCCCTCAAAGTGTGGGTGCGCTACGGTTCTTAAGCTGTTAAAGCTCTTTGGTTCGTTAGCTAGAATAAGGCTTTCATACCCGCCCCAAGAATAACCCATACTGAAGTGTTTCATACCGTCAAGCAGAGCCGTCGTCGCTTTTGGATAAGACGTTTTGAGGACAAACGAAAATAAGCCGTTTCCGCCAGTGAAATCGCGTTTGAAAAACTCATGCCCAGGGCATGATTCCAAAGCTGGATGGCGGACATGATCAACTTCCGGACGAGAAGCTAGCCACTTGGCGACTTTCAAGCTACTTTCTGCGTGTTGTCTTAGGCGAACATCCAGCGTGCGAATGCCACGAAGGCCTAGGTATGCGTCGTCAGGAGAAACGCACTGACCCATCAAGTAGCTTTGTTCACGCAGTTGGGGCCAGTATTTTTCGGAAGCTACGGCTGTACCTAACATTACATCAGAGTGACCAACTATGTATTTGGTGGCGGCTTGAATAGAAATATCGACACCATGTTCAAATGGTGAGAAGTTCACGCCAGCTCCCCATGTGTTATCAAGCATTACAATAATATCGTGCTCGTGAGCGATGCGCGCCAATGTTGGTACGTCCTGCACCTCCATTGTGACTGACCCCGGAGATTCTAGGAAAAGGACTTTGGTATTTGGTTGAATCAAATCACGAATACCTTCTCCAATCATCGGATCATAATAGGTAGTTTCGATGCCCATTTTCTTCATGATGGTATTACAAAAATCACGAGTTGGTTCGTAACAAGTGTCCACCATCAGAATGTGATCGCCAGTTTCGACGAAAGAAAGAATCGCATTTGAAATTGCTGCCGTGCCACAAGGGTAGAGAGCACAACCTGAGCCACCTTCAATCTCAACCATTGCATCTTGAAAAGCGAAGTGCGTGTTGGTGCCACGGCGACCATAAAATAATGTTTTATTGGTGCGGTTCATGGTGGCTTGGTTCTTCTCTGCAACCGTGTTGAATACCACGGTTGAAGCGCGTTGAACGGGTGGGTTTACAACACCGTTTGTCCACTTTTTATCGCGGCCAGCGGTAATGAGCTTGGTTTTTTTGCCCTCTGACATAAAAGTTCCCTGTCTTAAATATTACGATTTTGATTATTTAAAACATGGACGACATAACGTTTGCAAGGGAAAAGTCAACTATCACCCAATAATAGCCGAGATTATCGAGTGAAGGCGTCAAAGCTGAAAGGTTGAGTTGTAGTCTTAGAGTGTATCGCTAAGGTGGAAAACGTAAGTAGAACAAACCTCCAGCAAGATGTTTGAAGCGCTGGAGGTTTTTTAGTCGGTGTATTTGAGGTATTAGAGGAGTGGATTGAAGAGATAGAACACTCGCTCTAAGAATCGAGAAAATAGGCTTCTTTTCTCCCATTCTTCCAATACAACAGTGTGAGATTGCTTAATATAGCTATCTTGTAACCAAGACATTTGCTTCGTGAACTCTTCGTCGTCAACGGCGAGGGTAACTTCGAAGTTTAGCCACAAGCTGCGCATATCCATGTTTACGGTGCCAACTAAACAGAATTGGTCGTCAATTACGACGGATTTCGTATGCAGCAAACCACCATAAAACTCATAGATTTTGACTCCTGCACACAAAAGCTCACTATAAAACGCGCGTGATGCCCATTGCACCATCATCGAGTCATTTTTATGTGGAATAATGAGTTCAACATCAATGCCTCGTTGTGCTGTCATCTTTAACGTTTCAAGTAAGTCTGCATTGGGCACGAAATATGGTGTTGTAATTCGTACCGAGCGATTGGCTTGGTTGATTGCCAATGTTAATACTTGATAGATCAGATATTCCGGCATACCAGGGCCAGAAGGCACAACCTGAATAGGGTGTTGGAATTCACTCTCATCGATCTTGCATTCAGGTAGTCTCGGTAAATGACGTTCGCCAGTTTCGACTTCCCAATCCCAACAGTGGATAGCACTCAATACGTTTACCGTTGGTCCCGTAATGCGAACCATGATGTCCACCCAATGCCCGACGCCACTGTTTTGTTTGAAGTAAGCCGGGTCAACCAAGTTCATTGAACCTGTATAAGCAATTTCATCATCAATTACGATGATCTTGCGATGTTGGCGAAGATCAAGACGACGTAAGAAAATACGCCACATCTTCACTTCTAGCGCTTGAATAACTTCAATTCCAGCATCCTGCATCATTCGATACCAAGGACTTCTGAAAAAACGTGGACTACCTGCTGAATCGAGCAATAGTTTGACATCTACGCCGCGTTTAGCCGCTTGGATAAGTGCAGAAGCGACAGAGTCAGCCAAACCACCTGGATGCCAAATGTAGAATACCATTCGAATACTGCTCTGCGCGTTTTCGATGTCTTCAATAATGGAATGTAAAATCTCATTAGGTGACTGTTGCAGCGACAATGTATTACCGCTCAATGCGGGAAGACCAAGGCGGTTGTTACAAAGTTCATCAATTCGGTAGATGTGCCTTCCCATCGTTTCTGGGTTGTGCGCGTTACAGTCGTTCAACTGACTGAACCACTTCTCGAATGGTGTAAACATCTCTTTTGCGCGTTCGGCCCGTTTTCTGCCTAAGTTCAGTTCACCGAAGAGGAAATAACACGCGACACCCAGAACGGGAAGGATATAAATGATCATTAGCCAAGCTAAAGACACGCTCACTGCACGGCGCTTTAAAACGACACGAATGGTCACACCTGCGACCAGTAACCAATATAGCCCGATGCCAGCTAAAGTAAGAAAGTGATAAAACTTGTCCATATACGCTCAGAGTAATATGCCCTTCTAGGATATTAAGCATAAAAGTGGGTTGGGGGAATAGATTTCCCATTTAGACGTGGGATTGACCTTATATGAGGAACGAATGTCATAACAGCTGATTCTGTTATTTTAATGTGAAAAATAAGGCCATTCTTTAACTTTTGAACAAAAAAGCAGCATTTAACCTGCGTAACTCGACACTTGTGCGATAAATGTACTTTTTTGGGGTTCCAATTTTAAAGGGGAGCTGCTTTACTTTCTAGACATAGTGCGTCGAACGCTTATTTTATAAGTGTACAATAATTTTTACATAAACTTTTTAGGCGCCTATCTCTATGCATACACAACAAACTAATTTTGGAGAAAAAGCGTGGCTACAACTAATACAGCAGCACCACGTGATACGTGGGGGTCTAAACTAGGCTTCGTAATGGCAGCAGCGGGTTCCGCTGTCGGTTTAGGCAATATATGGAAATTCCCTTACACAGCGGGTGAGAGTGGCGGCGGTGCATTCGTTGCTATCTACCTTATCTTTGTTATTTTTATCGGCTTTAGCGTGATGCTGACAGAGTTCGCTATTGGTCGTAAGACAGGTCTTTCTGCCGTAGGTGCATTCAAAACAACTGACCGACGCTGGACGTTCACTGGCGTTATGGGAGTCTTCAGTGGTCTTTTGATCATGGGCTTCTACCCAGTGGTTGGTGGTTGGGCATTGGCCTACATCTTTAAAGTGGGCGGTGGTCTACTCAGCGCGCCAGAAGCAATTGGTGACAGCTTTGGCGGTTTCATCTCAGATCCGATTCAACCTTTAATGTGGATGGGTGTTTACCTGTTCCTTAACGTCATGATTGTGATGAAAGGGATTTCGGGTGGTATTGAGAAAGCCGGTAAGGTTCTGATGCCGCTTCTGTTCTTAATCCTAATCGTTGTTTCTGTTAAAGGCTTGATGCTGCCAGGTGCAATGGCTGGCCTTGAGTTCTTATTCATGCCGGACTTTTCTAAAGTCGACAGCAACGTGGTTCTTGCTGCACTAGGGCAGGCGTTCTTCTCACTTAGCTTAGGTATGGGTTGTATGATGACGTACGGTTCTTACCTGAAGAAGAAAGAGAACCTAGTTCAAACAACCGGTATGGTTACTGCGATGGATACAGGTGTCGCGATTCTTGCTGGTGTTGCTATGTTCCCAGCAATGTTTGCCTTTGGCATGGAGCCTGCAGCAGGCCCTGGTCTTGTATTCGTTGTCGTTCCTCAGCTATTTGCTGAAATGGGCGGTGTGATTGGGTTGCTATTCGCGTTGCTATTTTTCATCGGCTTGACGGTGGCGGCATTAACTTCTTCAGTATCACTATTGGAAGTTGTCGTGTCTTACCTAATCGATGAGAAAGGCATGAAGCGCTCTAACGCTGTTCTGTCTGCAAGTGCAGTTATGGCGGCATTATGTATTTTTGCGTCACTATCGTTAGGTGGAATGGGACCAACGCTGTTTGGTACCGGTGCCTTTGATATCTTCGACTTGCTAACGGACAAAATCTTCTTAGCGGTTGGTGGTATGTTGGTTTGTATCTTTGCTGGATGGCGCCTAAGCCGTGCTGAGCTAGAAAAAGAGATCACTAATGACGGCGAAGTATCTTTCCAGCTATTTGGATTGTGGTACAACTTAGTTAAATACCTGATTCCTGTTGCGATTGCTATTGTTGCCTTCATGGGGATTAAGTCTGGCTTTGACAGTGGCAAAGGTGAAATCATGCTGCTGGGTATCGCAATCATTGGTCTTGCTGGTATTTTCTCTAGAAAGCTCTAGCTCAGGCCTTGGGGCAAGCCTCGATAGCTTTGTCCGATAACTTATGTATACTGCTGGCTCCAAACGTGGAGCCAGTTTTTTATGTTCGATATTCTACATACCCATCCCGATTTTCTGATCATCAATAAGCATCCCAACGTCTCTGTTCATAAAGACGATGGCGACACAATGCTGCTGCAAGAAGTGGCTAAGCAGAGTGGTGATGAGCAGCTCTATCTTATCCATCGCTTGGATAAAATGACATCGGGTATTCTGCTCCTCGGACGCAACGCCAAAGCGGCCAGTGCGTTATCGCAAGCCTTCGCTGACCGCCAAGTGGAAAAGTTCTATCTGGCGATTGGCTCTAAAAAGCCGAAAAAGAAACAAGGTTTGGTCGTTGGTGATATGGAGCGTTCGCGCCGTTCATCATGGAAGCTGGTCAACAGCAAAAACAACCCAGCCGTCACCCAGTTTTTCTCTCTTGCGGCAGAGCCCGGAGAGCGCCTATTTTTATGTAAGCCACACACTGGTAAAACGCATCAAATCCGCGTGGCATTAAAATCGGTTGGCTCAGGTATTGTTGGCGACCCGATTTACAATGCAGGCAATGAGGCTGATCGCGGTTATCTGCATGCATTTTCACTTTGCTTCCAATACCGAGATGAGCAATATCGCTTTGTTTGCGATCCACGAGAATACCAAGTGCTGGGTAGCAAATGGCACAGTGAAATAGTCTCTCAGGGCTTGGATACTTGGCTTTCCCCTTGGGAGCTGAACTGGCCTACGATCAAATAACCGTCACAAAGAAAACTAATAAGAGAACTCGATGCAAGCATCACAACTTCCGCTGTTCTTTCAGCATCTAGAAACCGAGCTCGCGCAAGCTCCGAATGAAATTCGTCGACTGTTTCATGGTCGTGGCCGCCGTTTTGAGGGCCTAGAGCAAATCACCTGTGATTGGTTACAAGGTCAGTTGATTATCAATTTGTTTAAAGAAGTCGACGACGCGTTTCTCGCTGAGCTGAAAAGCGGCCTTAATGCGTTGGCACAATCACAACTGTGGACAGACAAGCAAGGTCGCACTATGGTTCTTCAGCACCGTTATGCCGATGGTGCGCCTTCAGAAGTGCTTGTTGGTGAATTAGACGCTCGCCCTGTCGTTGAAGAAAGCGGTTTGAAATACCAATTGGATATTGGCCGCAACCAAAACTTCGGTCTGTTTTTGGACATGCGCTACGGTCGTGATTGGGTACGGGAAAATGCGAAGCATAAAAACGTGCTTAACTTGTTTGCTTACACGTGTGGCTTTTCTATCGCTGCCATTGCGGGTGGCGCGGATAAAGTGGTTAACGTCGACATGGCGAAAGCGTCGCTGTCTAAAGGTCGTGAGAACCACAAGCTAAATGGTCATAACATCAACCAGGTAAGCTTTATGGGGCACGATATCTTTAAATCGTGGGGTAAGATTAAGAAATCTGGTCAGTATGACTTGATCATTATCGATCCGCCTTCATTCCAGAAAGGCAGCTTTGCGCTTACTAAAGACTACAAAAAGATTTTACGTCGGTTGCCGGATTTGTTGGCAGACGGTGGTCAAGTGATGGCATGTGTGAACTCACCATCTGTGACAAGCGACTTCTTGATTGAAAGCATGAAAGAAGAAGCGCCAGAGTTGACATTCCGTGAGCGTCTGGATAACCCACCTGAGTTTATGGACGTAGACAGCGAAGCAGCATTGAAAGTGCTGTTATTTAGCGAGAAGTAATGACGACGAAACGAAAGTTGTACCTATCTATAATACCAGCCGTTTGAGTACGGCTGGCATTTCCGCGATACCCTGTCAATCTGAATAGCGAGACAGGAGTGTGATTCAGAGTCTATTCTCAGAGTGAGTTATTCCTAACACGCTGATATTAGATTCCTGCTCTCGCCTAGGCTCGTCGGAATGACGGGAAACAATAAAAGATCGATACCAGCAGCATTAACCGATCTGCACTTCAAGATCCGCTTCGATGGTTGATGAGCAGGCGAGCACATAGCCTTGTTCAATTTCTTCTGGCGTTAATGTTTCTAGGCTGGTGGAAGAGACGCTGCCTTGACGAACCTTGCATTTGCACGAGCCACAAATGCCGCTACGACAAGCGACGATTAATGGTAAACCTGCGCCTTCAAGCACATCGGCCAGTATCTGACCTTTTTGCGCATCGATGGTTTGAGCAAAGTCAGGAACAGAAACTCGAACAACTTCATCGGAGACCGATGTTTCTGCGCCAGTCGCAGGCGTAAAACTCTCTTGGTAGAAGTTCTTCATGTCAAAGCCAAGGTCATTCAAATAGCCGTGAACATCTTGCATGAACTGGCTTGGACCACACAGGTAAACGGTGCGCTGTTTGAAATCAGGAACAAGCTCTTTAAGCCAGTCGGCATTCAAACGACCTTGTGGGTGTGACGTTCCTTCGCGGTTTTTCAGCAACAGCTTTAAATGGAAATTGGGATACACAGCGTCGAACGTTTCTAGTTGATCGTAGTAAATCGTCTCTTCTGGGCTGCGTGCGATATGAAGAAATGTGATGTCCACATCGTTGTCGTTTTCATCTTGATTGCTCAGCCAGTGTTTTGCCATCGAAAATACGGGCGTGACGCCGCAACCTGCACTGATAAGCAAGGCTTTTGTTTCGCCATCACATAACACGGGTGGGTGGTCAATGCAGTTAAATTCTCCTGCTGGTGGTAATGCTTGAACAGTATCACCGAGCAGCAGCGAGTCAACGATGTAGTTCGATACTTTACCGCCAGATACTCGTTTGATGGTGAGTTGAAGGTGATCGTCTTCATTGATCGAGCTGATTGAATAGGCACGAAACTCCATTTTTCCATCAATTTCCACGCCCAAGTTAATAAACTGGCCAGGCTTAAACTGAAACAGAAGTGACTCGGTTAGTTCAGCCAATTTGATGCTGACGGTGTCGTGTGTTTCGAAGTATTTGTCTATGCAACGGAGTGTGACGGGTTGGTTACCTTGCCATTCAAAAAACATAACAATCTCTTTGGTTGTGGCTATTTTTAGTTCGAAATAGATAGCGCCTCCACGTAAGGAGGCGCGTAACAAGCAGGTTTATTAGGCTGCTAGGATGGCTTTTAGATCATCCTGAACATTGCCAATACTGCGCATATCGAACTTCTCTTGGATGATGGCGATTAGGTTTGGCGTTAGGAATGCCGGTGCAGTAGGGCCTGTGTAAATGCCTTTCACGCCCAATGCAAATAGCGTTAGCAAGATAACGATCGCTTTTTGCTCGAACCAAGAAAGCACAAGCGTGAGTGGTAGTTCATTGATGTCACAGTCAAACTCTTTCGCCAGTGCAAGTGCAAGCTGGATTGCAGAGTAAGCATCGTTACATTGGCCCACATCCAATAGGCGAGGGATACCGTTGATATCGCCAAACGTATTCTTGTTGAAGCGGAACTTACCACACGCCAACGTCAGGATGAGCGTATCTTCTGGCGCTTCAGCCGTAAAATCGGTGTAGTAGCTGCGTTCCGCTTTATCGCCGTCACAGCCGCCGACTAGGAAGAAGTGTTTGATGTTGCCTTGCTTCACTTGGTCGATAACCGCAGGGGCAGCGTTCATCAGTGCATTGCGACCAAAACCAACCGTGATGTGGTGTTCGATTTCATCGTGTTGGAAACCGTCTTGCGCTAGAGCACATTCAATCACTTGGCTAAAATCATCGCCTTCGATGTGAGCCACACCAGGCCAGCCAACAATACTACGGGTGAATAGACGGTCTGCGTATTGACCTACATTTGGATTCAACAAGCAGTTTGACGTCATTACGATTGCGCCAGGGAAGTTTGCGAACTCTTTCTGTTGGTTTTGCCATGCGCTGCCGTAGTTACCGACAAGATGAGGGTATTTCTTCAGCTCAGGGTAGCCGTGTGCAGGCAGCATTTCACCGTTGGTGTAAACGTTGATGCCTTTGCCTTCAGTCTGTTGCAGGATTTTTTCTAGGTCATGCAAATCATGGCCAGAAACAAGAATACATTTACCTTTTACTGGCTTGACGTTCACCGTGGTTGGTTCTGGATGGCCGAAGGTCATTGTTTCACCTTGGTCGAGCATTTCCATCACTTTGTAGTTCATCAGGCCGACGCGCATTGAGCAATCAAGTAGTTCGCCGAGATCTTCAGGGTCTGTGCCCAACCACGCCATGATTTCATGGTATTCGGCATAGATATCGTTGTTGGTTTGATCAAGAACACGTGCGTGCTCCATGTACGCTGCGGCACCTTTAAGGCCGTATAGGCAAAGTAGGCGCAGGCCAATAACATCTTCATGCAGTTGGTCTTTACCACGGTTAACCGCGACTTGAGGAGCAAATGCCAGGATTGCTTCTGCACTGTTTGGCAGCTCAAAGTGAGCAACCGCAGGAATGTCAGCGACTTCGGTATCGGCGAGCGTGGCTGCAGACATCACTTGCTCTTTTAGCAATGCTTTATACGTTGCAGCTTGAGAAGTCAGCTCTAGGACACGTTCAGGGTCGAAGTTTACGTTCGTCAATGTAGAGAAAAATGCTTTTGGTGCCCATTGGTTGATTTCATCGTTAATGATATTGAATTCAAGTGCTTTTGATGCCCAAAAAGAAACCCCTTGCAGTGTGTAAACCAACACGTCTTGTAGGTCTGATACTTCAGAAGTTTTGCCACACATGCCTTGTGCAAAAGAACAACCTTTAACAGCAGGGGTTTGAATTGTCTGTTCACATTGAATACAGAACATATTGGGTTCTCCAGTGATTGTTTTAATAGTCGTGATGTTGACCACTAGAGAGCAGAATGCGTGCCAGTTGTTATCTTATTGATTTATATTTAATTGTATCGTTTTTAGATAAGTGATTGATGTAATTAAGACAACGCAGTTGATGTCTTAATTACATCGGCTTCTTGTGGTTGGTTATTTATTGATCCCGAGCTTTTTACCCATCCGATATAAGTTCCCGCGATCCATTTGTAAAAACTCCGCTGCTTTTGCCCAAACGCCACCAGTTTGGCTCAAAGCATGTTCAATTAAATCACGCTGATAGCTTTCTATTAGCTCTCGCATTGGCTGGCTTTCTTTAGGCAGATAATGCGATGTGTTTTTTACATCATCGAGAGCCAGTGAGGTGTCGAAATGGTTAAGCATGATCGTGCTCGCACCTTGTTGAATGGCGTGTAAAGCCGCGCGAGTTAAAGTGTGTTCGAGCTCGCGTACGTTTCCGTACCAAGGTAAAGACTCCAGTTGAGTCAACACTTTAGGGTGAACGTGCAGATTGGGCGCATTAAATTGTTGGCGTACCTTTTCTAACAGATATCCGGCTAAAACGGGAATATCACCGTCACGGGCACGAAGTGGGGGAACTTGGATTGGGAATACGTTTAAACGGTGGAAAAGGTCTGCTCGAAATGCGCCAGCTTCGACTTCTTTTTCCAGCTGTCGATTGGTCGCGGCGATGATGCGCACATTGACCATCAAATGCTGATCGCTACCCACACGTTGCAGCTCGCCTTGCTGAATTACGCGCAGCAATTTTGCCTGCAAAATCAAAGGCAGTTCGCCCACTTCATCAAGGAAAATCGTTCCACCGTCTGCCAGTTCAAACTTACCGGCACGGTGGCTATTAGCTCCTGTAAATGCGCCTTTGACATGGCCAAACAGTTCACTCTCAGCCAGACCTTCAGGCAGGGCCGCACAGTTGACGTAAATCATCGGCTTATCGCTACGATGAGATTGCGCGTGCACCGAGTGCGCGACCAGTTCTTTACCAGTACCGGTCTCTCCTGTGATAAGTACCGCGTAATCTGATTGAGCAACGGTCGCAATGTTGTTTCGTAACTGGTTGATCTGCGGACTCAAACCCACCATTTCGCCATGTTGAGAACGGGCTTGCTGGATAAGGGTTTGAGTGACGCTTTTCTGCTTTTGGTTTTGTGCTTTGAGCGCTTTTAATTGAGCAATGTTACGCAATGTTGCAGCGGTCAAAGCCGCCAAGGTTTCGATAGCGACAGGATCGATATCATCAAACGCGCCCACCGTTAGGGCATCCATAGTTAGTGCGCCAACAAGTTGGCCTTCTACATACAAGCTAAAGCCCATGCAATCGTGAACATCAATGCACTGGTTTTCGGTTAATAGTGTGCCGTCAAAAGGATCAGGCAGTGAACAATCGGCATCGAAACGCACTGGTTCACGGCTATGAATAATGGCATCTAAGCGTGGATGTGCTTTGGGGAAATAGCGACGACCTAAGACCGAGCTGGATAAGCCTTTTACCGCGACAGGAGTCAGAAACCCATCCTCATCGAAGATAAACAGGCAGCTCGCATCACATGGGAATACTTGCGCGACCCCATCAATGAGGTTTTGATATTGTTGTTCGTGAGAGCGATTAGAGCTGAGGTTTAGCGCGATATTAAGGAGTACGTGGTCAACAGTCGGAGTCATAACAAGCCCAAAGTTATCTGGAATGGGCTCATGCTAGCAACTTGATGTCATTTGAACATCGAAAGGTGTGGGAGATTGATGTTCCATTGACGACGATCAAACTTGATACAAATAGAATCGCGCAAGCCGATAAGTAAGCAATGTACGCTTGCGCGGATTAAGCTCTTTGAAACAAAACAGCAGACCAATGGAACGGAGTCATCGTGTTCAAATTAGCGAGGTACAACCCTTGCGTCATTACCAGACATGTTGATTTGAACCGCTTGGCCTGGCTGAAAAATCATGTTTGGGTTTGCTTCTTGAACGACAGAGATTATTTTTCCATCCTCTAAGCGAATGGTCAGATTCACACCATTTCGTTTCGCGGTTGCTTCAGCGGCTTTACTGCCGGCATAACCACCCAGCAGACCACCACCAATAGCTGCGATATCCGAGCCAGAGCCGCCCCCGACTTTTGAGCCTAATATACCACCCACGGCGGCACCAGCGATTGTGCCTATGGCGTTGGATTGGGTAGAGGCATCAATGGTTACTGGTTCAACTTTTTCAATCGTTCCGTAGTAAACCTGCTGAACTTTGCGTGTGTCTGAAGAGCCGTATGCATCTCCGTACGGGTTAGGTGAGGTACAGCCGCTAAGCATAACAATACAAGACATGATGAGCAGCATACCTAGCTTGACGTATTTTTTCATATAGCCTCCGAATGATTTCTCTCCATTCAAAGAGTATATACCCCAATTTAATATGTGCTTTAGTGTTTTATAAAACAGTGACTTAGCGGCTTTTCTCTCAAGGAAATGTGAATTTCCAAGCGGTGTTAATGGTCGTTAAGCGTATGAAACCCAGAGTAAATACGTGTGAAGGTGGTAAACCAACACGCTGCACCAAAGACATAGGCTATGACGGCAAAGTGTTGTGGTAGCAAACAAAATAGCACCAAACAACCAATGGTTTCAGTGCCTTCGGTTAAGCCGCTCATGTAGTAGAGAGATTTGTGTTTATATACCGGATTATCGATGCCTTGTTTTCCTGCCATGATGGCAAAAGCCAAAAAGCTACTCCCAGTACCGACGAAGGAAAAAATCAAAAATGCCCCTGCAATGGCATTTTGTTCTGGGTTTGCCAACACAAAACCAAAAGGAATCAAGGAATAGAACAGAAAATCCAAGCTGATATCGAGAAAGCCTCCGGCATCGGTAATGCCTTGAATCCTCGCCAGTGCGCCGTCTAATCCATCACAGATTCTGTTCAGCAAAATAAACAGCGACGCCAACAAGTACTGTTCGGCGATCAAAGCCGGTAGGGCAAAACAGCCAAGCACAAAACCAAATACTGTCGTCTGATTTGCGGTGATGCCACATTTATCGAGGTATGTCGCACTGATGGCCAGCGGTTTGCGGATGAGCTTTATACTCAGGCTATCAAGCATGGTTTGTCTCCCACGGCCAGTTTAGGCAGCGGCTGCCATCAGGAATATCATCCTCATCGTGCGTTACCATCAAGGTAGGGATGTTCGCTTGCTGTAATTGCTCGACCACCCAATTGCGAAATTGTACACGCAGGTCTTTATCCAACTTGCTATAGGGTTCATCAAGTAGCGCAACTTTCGGCTTTGCCAGCAGCATACGAGTCAATGAGATACGGGCGCGTTGTCCTCCGGAGATTTGATCTGGGAAGGATTCGGCAAGTTTGGTCAATGCAATGTTCTTCAGTGCTTGCATGGCGTGTGCTTTACGCTCATCACCTTTGATTGAGTTTGGTAGCGCGAATGCAAGATTCTCCCACACCGTTAAGTGAGGGAAGAGCAAATCGTCTTGGAACAGAATGCCGACCTGACGCTTATGGGCAGGGAGGGCATCCAACTTTTCGTTATCAAGCGTAATGGATCCAGAGTAGTTGAACTCGGCGGAGAGATGTCCAGCAATGGCATCCAACAAAGTGGATTTACCACAGCCGCTTGGTCCCATCAGAGTAACAATTTCACCTTTCTCTACGGTCATGTTGAACGCTGAAAAAAGCGTGTCGCCATTGGCTTTACGGATGGCGAGGTTTTCGAGACAAAGACTCATTCAGTAGTAAACCTTTTATAGACAAGCGGCGATACTTCACGTGTAAGCGGCTTAGTAGTATCGCAAAAGAGAAGAACAAGAATGGCAGCAGAGCTTGCCAAATGGCGTAAATCGCGGTGACACGTCGGTCAAAACCACTGGATAGCGCAACGGCTTCGGTTGTGATGGTGCTAATGCGCCCAGCCCCTAGCACCAGTGTCGGTAGGTATTGCGCCAGACTTACGCTAATACCGACCGCCCATGCGAATGCAATCGCAGGTAGTAAAATTGGCAGTTTCACTTTTAACCAAGCTTGCATCGGTGATTTACCCAAGCTGAGTGCGACTCGAGTTAACCCATTGTCGAAGCTGCGCCACGGACCGTCTAGCGAGAGGTAAATAAATGGGAATGCGAAGAACACATGCGCCCAGCATACCCAAAAGAAATACGCGTTACTGTTTAAGTACAGCGTTACTACTTGCATACCGAATAGCACGGATAGCTGAGGAATCAGCATTGGGATGGCGATGATGTAACCGGGCACCTGCCAGCGATAACGAAGGCGATACTCGTGTGCGATCAAGGCAAGGGCTAGAGCGACGGTCGCGCTGATAACGGCAATCAGCATGCTCTGCTCCAGTGTGCCAAGAATGCTGTGCCACTCATATTCCCAAAATCGCAGGCTGTAGCGGCTCGGTAGTAAATCTGGAAAGCGCCAGCGTTGAGCAAAGCTCCACACCACCATGAGTGGAATCATTAGAAGTGCGAGTAGCGCAATCAGTGAAAACAGGGTCTTACCGGGTAAACGAAACCCGTTTCGACCAGAGTACTGCCAGCGTTTGAAGCCTTTGGTAATACACCATTCCATCAAGCGTGCAAATCCAATCAAAAGGCTAGCGATCGCAAACAACACTACCGCGCCTGCGGCAGCTCTTGGTAGAAGTGATAAATCTGGGTCGTTAAACCACTGCCATACCAAAACCGCAAACGTTGGTGGGTTGGTAGGGCCAATAATCAATGCAACATCGACAACCGACAAGCTGTAAGCCAATACCGCCAGCATTGGAAAGCGCAGTTTTGCTATCCATTGTGGGAACACGCACTTCCACCACGCTTGTGCCGAACTGTAGCCCATCGAATGACTGACTTTTTCAATCTTATCGACTTTCAATTGCTGAAGAATAGGAATACTCATCAACAATAAAAACGGCACTTCTTTAATCGCAAGCATGATGACCAAACCGAATGCATGCGGGTCTTTAATCAGCAATGCTAAGTCATTCACCGTTTGCGCATTGGGATCGTAACCAAACAGTTGGTTGAGAACACGAACGCCCATACCAGTTGGGGCAAACAAGAACGCAAAGCCAATCGCGAACGCGACGTGCGGCATGGCAAGAAGTGGCGAGAGGCTTACTTCAATTTTTCGCCAAAACTTGCTGCCCCACGATGCTTGCAAAATCGCAAATGTGATCAAGCAAGCCAAGTAGCTACTGAAAATGGCAGAGTAGAAAGTAAGCCCGATGGATGTCCAAACACCCTCCCAATCAAAAACAGCGTTAAAGCCATCTAAAGAAAAGTGGTGCAAGCCGATAGGAGGCACATAACCGAGCGCAGAGACCACCACTCCGAGTAGTCCCGGAATGGTAGGCAAAATACAAACTGCGATAATGACTAAATATAGCGCTCTTAACATGGGCTCTTACTAATTTCCGTAGCGTTTCAACCATTCTTTTTCTAAGGCAGATTGCCAGCTTGGATGCGGCTCAGCGATAGATTTGAATTGTTGAGTATGTTTAGCCGAACCTGTTAGGTATTGGCTGCTTAGCACTGAAGGATCGCCCCAGATGTTAAGGTTACCTTTGCGAGATTGTGCTTCAGGGCTCAATAAAAAGTTTATCGCAACTTGCGCACCAGCACTGGCATTTGCGTTCCAAGGAATCGCTAAGAAGTGAATGTTTGAGAGTGCACCTGCGTCCATCGCATACGCTTTGGTGGTTTCTGCAAGGTTACCGCTCGATTGCGCAGAGAAAACCGCATTCGGGTTAAAGGTAATCGCAAGATCAATCTGACCATCATCCAGTAGTTGAAGGGTTTCTGCTGTACCGCCTGGAAACTGTTTACCACCGCGCCAAGCGACTTTATGGAACTCATTTAGGTAAGCCCACAGCGGTTGAGTAACTTGTTCAAACGTGTCATCGGTAACTGGTTTTTGCAGAGCAGGGGCGTTGTTAGACAGTTCAATGAGTAATGCTTTAATAAAGCTTGTGCCATGAAACTCTGGTAGGCGAGGGTAAGTTAGGCGATTTGGAAACGCTTTTGCGTAACTCAGCATTTCAGCAAATGATCGAGGAGGGTTATGCAGGGTTTGCTCATCATGGATAAACACTAATTGCCCCACACCCCAAGGTGCTTCCAGACCTTCAGTCGGCTCTGAGAAATCCACATCAATTGGCAATGATTTATCGACGTATTGCCAGCTTGGCAAACCTTCAACAAAAGGACCAAACAGCAATTGGTTATCCTTCATTGATTTGAAGTTTTCGCCATTGATCCAAACCATATCAACACTGCCACCGCTGTTTTTACCTGCGGCTTTTTCTGCGATAAGTCGAGTGGTGGTCTCAGAAATATCGGTGACTTTAACGTGGTTTAGCGTCACGTTATAACGCGATTTTAGCTCTCTACTCGCCCACTGGATGTAGCGATTAATTTCTTGGCTTCCGCCCCAAGCATGAAAGTAGACGGATTGTCCGTCGGCTTGTTGTTCGATTTTTTGCCATTCACTAGCAACCGATGAGTTGGCAAAAGAAGATGTCGCGAAAGTGGTGGCTAAAATGCCAACGGTACTGAGTAGCTTTTTCATATCTATTCCGTGTTATGTCTTTTTATTCTCGTTTCCGGCGTTATTGACGTCTAAACAAGTCGCTCCGCTTTGTTACAAGGATAGTAATCCATCTCTCTCTATTATCAATGGCAATCCCAAACGGAATCACTCATTGATTCAAAGAATTATTCTCAATGTGAAGCAAAACGAAGAAAGGACAATTCTGGTGTCGTTTTAGGTATACAAGAGCGGACCGCTTGTTTGACGATATTCTTTCAAGTAATTGAAAATTATTGTCCTCAAGCAACTTCGATATGTTGATTTGGAAGACTGAACCCGCGTCGTAGACGTGGCGTTGAGGGCGTAAAGAGGGAAAGAGTTTGTCGTTTTAAACGATTTTGCTAATCGAAGCGTGCGAAACAGACATCCAGCCTGCTTTGATATTGATTAGGAGGCATAAAAAAAGCAGCCATCTTATGGCTGCTCTTAGAATATGAAATGGGACTTAGTTTACCCAATCACGCAACTGAAACGTTAGTTCGTGATCGTCATTTTTAAGCATTAGCCCTTCTTTGGTTAGCGTTATATCACTCCATTCAGTAAGAGTTTCAGACATCGCTTGCTCAATTTTCATTTGGTCATCCATACACATCTTCATGGTCATTCCCATTTTTTCGATGCGTAGTTGATTGTTTTTTAGTTCAGCTTGACCAAAGAAGTTGTTACACCCCGCGTTACCATTTGCAGTCAGATTTTCTCCGATTTCTAAGCGAGGCGCTTGCTGACGTTCTTTTAATTCGATGTTTTTACCATCAATCTGAACCAGCTCCCAATTATGGTGCTGTAAATCTTGAGCCGTAATTTCTTTCACATTGTCACCGTTGCTAGCACATGCAGTCATAAGAACAGGAAGAGAGATTGCTGTAACTAACGTTTTTAGGCTAAGCTTCATTTTATAGACTCCGTTTTTAGAAAACGTGGTAAGTATAGGTAATAAAACACTGTTTTTGTCAGCATAAGGTAATAGTTTCGTATTACTGTGACAGAGTCCAGTTTATATACTCACACGGCTTCAAGGTGCAAGATGTATAGCACTGTTGGGAGCGTATATTGAAGTCGTTATAATATCATTACAGCACAGCGAGCAAAAAACGGTTAGAGCATGGAGCAACTAGAGTTTTTTACCGTCCCAAACCCTTGCGTTGGTATTTGTAGTGTGGACGAAAAAGGGTATTGCAAAGGATGTATGCGTAAAAGAGAAGAGCGATTTAACTGGCTCACTTATACGCCTGCTCAACAGTTGCATGTAATTAAGCTATGCCGTCAGCGCTATAGAAGAAAGGTACTGGCAGGGAAGGGAAAGGCAGAAGAGTCTCAAGAAGAATTATCACCACAGCAAAATCTCTTTTAAATTTCGAATTATCCCGGCTCGGCAATAATCAATGATGAGCCGGGACTGTATTAGCTCTTACTATGCGGTGCGTGTAAGGCAAACTCGTTAAATTAGCGCTACTTCATTGACCAACGGTCACTGACCCATCCCCCAGCATGTTCGTCAAAGTGGCTTCCTGAAAATCGATGATTGAATTCAACATCTAATTTACTTGTCGGGCGTTCATCCATCAGCTGATGAATGTATCTCGCCATAGGATCCGTGCAAGCTTCGCGCTCTCTACGGGTAACCACTTCTTTGATCATTTGAAGTCTGTAGCTATTGCTGGCTCGTTTCATTTTTGACCTCCTGAACTCGATGGCAGCAGTTTGAACATATTGACGTCCAGATCGCTGCTCATTGGTGAACGCTTGGCGGCGAATCACCTTCGTTTTAGGTCAAAAAGACAAATTGTTTGAGAGCAGTGTTTGTAACGCCATTAACATCTTTCCTAGAATCATCCACTAAGCTACGAAACTTCATAGCGAAAAGTTAGTTGATGAATCTGTATTTTCGAAAGACCTTATCAAACATAGAAGCCCAGCACATGGGCGTCAACAACACAAATGAATAATTTTTGAACACTTTATGAAGGGCGATAATTTTCAGCACTTTAACGAAAATAAAAAAACCGAAGCGTCACGCTTCGGTTTTTAGGGAGGCTCTGACGGAACAACTTCTAAAAGCTCTTCACGTCAGAGTGTAAGGTGTTTTTAGCTATTAGTTGCCGGGCAACCTTTCACAGCTTGACCGTTACTGAAGTACTTGATGTTTTCTAAGTTCTTGTTGTAGCTATCCGCAGAGATCTGTGGGTTATTTACGAAGAACTCACGTAAAACGTATGCATCGGTTAGCTGGGTAGATTGAACATCGATGATTGGATAGTTATCGCCACCAGCAGCACTGAAGCTGATTACAGAGAATGTGTACGTTGCGTCTAGATCGAAGCCTTTATTGTTAATGTCGGTAATGGTTACTGAGCCAGCATCACAATTTACATCTAAAGTGATGTTATCTAGTTGAGCGTAAGCACCAGAGCCTGCAGATTTCGTCGCAACCACATCTAGGTATTCTTTAACTTCTTTACCTGTCATAGTTGCTTTAGTCACGAAGTTACCAAATGGCTGAACGGTTAGTACATCACGGTAAGTGATATCACCATCTTGGATTGAATCACGCACACCGCCAGAGTTCATCACACCAAAGTCAGCACCTACCGTTTTGTAAGTACGGTATGCTTCGCCCAGTAGATGACCTAGGTTAGTTTGTTGAGAGCGAACTACGTTACGATCACCTTCTAACTTACCCGTCGTATTAGAAATCTTCTCATCTAATAACTCTTGACCTTGCTGTTGGTATGGCAGTAGTAACGCTTTTACCGTCGCATCTTGTTGAATGCGTTCACCGATCACTTCATCGTTGTCGTCCAAAAGGTTTACAGGAATCAGTGCGTAGTTCGCTAAGTGAAGCTTGCCGTCGTAATATTCGAAGTCCGCACGACCCACATATTTACCCCACTCATGCGCTTGAATAATCCAAGTGCCTTTTTGTTGGTCTGGCGCGCAATCATCACCAGGTTTGAAATCAGCATACTCATTGGTACCTGGCTCCATACACACTGGGTTTTGTGAGTGACCACCGATGATAGCGTCTAGTTGTCCCTCTTCAAGAGAGCGAGCGAGCTTCACGTCCCCTGGTGCTTCACTACCATTATTACCATCTTGGTAGTGACCCATGTGCGTCGTTGCAAATACTAGGTCTACTTTTTCGTTTTCTTCGATTTCCTTAAGTACTTTTTTGATTTCAACTTGAGGGTCTTCGAAGTGGATGTTTGATACGTTGTCTGGATTAACTAGCTTCGCTGTGTCCTGGGTGGTTAGACCAATAACAGCGATCTTAAGGCCGTTGATAGTAAATACTTTGTAAGGGTCGAAGTAACGCTCATTGGTATCTTTCTTATAGATATTCGCAGCCAGCATAGGGAAGTCAGCTAGCTCAGCTTGCATATCGAGAATATCTAGTGAGTTATCAAACTCGTGGTTACCGACAGCCATTGCATCGTAACCAAGTAGGTTCATCCCTACGAAGTCTGGAACCGCATCTTGCATGTCTGATTCTGGTACGCCGGTATTAATATCACCGCCAGACAGCAGAATGGTTTCACCGCCTTTTGCTTCGACTTCTGCGCGAATAGATTCGATTAAAGTGTGACGCGCAGCCATGCCATATTCGCCGTCGCTGTTATGCCAAAAGCGACCGTGGTTATCGTTAGTGTGGAGAACGGTGAACTTAGTACAAGAATCTGCAGTCTCGCAGGTTACTGGAGAATTATCGCTGTCTGAGCCGCATCCTGCTAGCGCAGCGCCCACTGCCATTACCAAAAGAGATTTGGAAAACTTCATAAGGGATCCTTTCTTTGTGATTTTGTTATTGTTACGGCGTGAAATATACGGAATTAATGTGAAACTTTAGTGATCTATCTCTTATTTATACTTCTATCGGAGACATGAATTAATAAGCCTGCAAACTACGTCTCCAATTAAACAGAAATAGTTTTTAGTATATTGAAATTAGAGGGAGGAGGTTATTTTGTGAAGTGGCCAATTGAATGAATGTGGTTTGTGTGAATCAATGCGCATTTTTGCGAAGTATAGCGCTGATTTTGGTGATTATTTTGCCAAGTTCATGTTTTTCTTAGCAGCTATGACACAAATCGTTATAAATTTTCGCTCTGATGATGAGGGAAATGTTTTGTATATAAAATGATCACTGTAAAACCTAAACTCGTTTTATCTTGGCTTACTCTGTTTAATACAACCAGAAATGGTATTTCTCTCTTTACTATAATTGCGACCGTTTAGGAATCTTATGCCTTAGATATCGTTTATTTATTCTTATTCGATACCTTACCGTGTTTATCCCGCTTTCGATACCCGGATGTTAAAACAAATAGATTCAATCTAATGAGCGAAAGTGAAACGTAAATAACGTGGCGTTTTCTCGAATATTACGATGTGCAGTATCATTGAATTAATGAAAATGAAATGGAGTAATGTAAAGCGTTGCATCTGTGGCTGCTCGCTTTGAGCTTCGATTCAAAGAGTAAGGTTGAAAGAATTTGTAAGTGGCGAATTTTAAGAAAGGATAGTAATGAGATACACAGTAAGGAACGCAGTCAGAGAGGAAGCAACTCAAATCGCCAAGATACATGTTGATTCGTGGCAGGTAGCATACAAAGGGTTAATGCCACAGAGCTACATCGATCAGTTTACGATTGAGCGCCGAGAAAGGATGTGGACGCGAGTCATGACTGAGCAACTGGCCCAATTGATCGTCGTTGAGAGACAAGGGGAAATCGTCGGCTTTTTAAGTTACGAACTACCTAACCACACCTGTGAAGATAAAACGGCGTGGGTAACATGTTGCTATGTCTCTCCTTTGCATTATGGGCAAGGGGCAGGGAGTGCATTGTTAGATGAACTGGAAACGCGTCTATTCTCTACATCCGTTATGCAGATAAGCCTGAAAGCACTGGATACCAATAAACAGGGGCTTAACTTCTACAAGAAGTGTGGTTTTGTACGTACTGGAGAGGAAGAGGCGGAAATCATTGACCGTATGACGCTGACGGATCTCACTTTAGTGAAGTACATTGCCCGTTCGTAAATCAATTGTTATATGCCACATATAGTAAAACCCCGGAGGTGGTAAGACTCCGGGGTTTTGAAATTTTTTAGATGTCTCGGTTGGTAAGTCCGATTATCTTTAATGCAAAAGGTTTGGATTTAATCCGATTAATTCCTTGGTAGGGAATTAGATACGGATGAAGTCCATGTGTTCAACTTTTGGCTTGAACGCGTGACGTTGAACGTCTTGTGGCTTAACTTTAACTTCTTTGCCATCGATAACTAGAACTAGGCCTTCGTAGAATTCAGGCTTGTCCATTTGGTTTACGATGTCGTCGTGGTTAAGAACGATAGCTACTGCTGCTTCTTCACCGCCGTATACAACTGCAGGGAATTTGCCAGCGTGACGTAGGCGGCGGCTCGCACCTTTACCTAGTTCAGTACGTACTACTGCTTCGAATTTCATAGTATTTACTCTCAAATTAGTAAAAATCAAATGTTCACAATCAACAATGCGACCTTGTTGTTCGTGGTAAAGCTTGAAACAGGAACTGTTCAAGCGAGCGCGGATACTATCATTCCACTTATAAATGGGCAACCCAAATCGTACCCAAATCAACAAAAAGGTATGATTTATCTGGGTGTAAGGCTATCCCTTTTAACGCTTTGCTTGGATTTTGTTCACATCGGCTTCATTTTCATCGGTTTACTAATCATGGTCCGAAGAACAAAGTTTATGCGTTATATGCTTTATGTTCGGCTGAGGTGTAAGACTAAAGATGCTTTTAAGCCACCTAAAGCGCTCGCTTCCAGTGTTAATTGACCTCGGTAACTGTGTGCCATTTCACTGACTATATTTAGACCAAGACCTGACCCAGGGGTCGCTTCATCCAATCTAACGCCTCTCTTGATTACGTGACTCAGTTTCTCTTTAGGGATACCTGGTCCGTCATCTTCAATGATGATGTGTATATTGTCTTTATCCTGAGAGGAGTGCACACGAATCATGTTGTTGGCCCACTTATAGGCATTTTCAAGCAAGTTACCCAGCATTTCGTCGAGATCGGTCTGCTCTACCGCTACATTCAGCTCTGAATCAAGTTCATTAATTAAGGAGATATCTCGGCTCGCATACACTTTATCAAACGCCATTGAGATAGCATCCACACGCTCTGCTGGGTTCGATTTCACTGATAAAATATTCATAGACCCCGCCATGCGGGCACGGCCCAGATGGTAATCGATATGATCTTGTATTTGATTGATCGGAGTACGCAGGCGGGATTGCGTATCAGGTTCTAACGTCTGCACTTCATTTTTTAGGACAGAAAGTGGGGTTTTTAGCGCGTGTGAAAGATTGCCTGCATGATTCCTAGCTCGTTCTAACAATTCCTGATAATGGAAAAGCAGAGCGTTGAGGTCGAAGATAAGAGGAGAAATCTCTTTCGGATAGGTTTCTTCTAGACTCTTTTTGTTACCAGACTTCAGCTCGGCCAACTCTTTTTGTAACTTTGTAAGTGGACTCAATGACCATGCAATTTGCAGCAAAATGACGGCAAGAACCCCTGCGAATAATAAGCCTAAAATAAGCCAGAGTTGCCCGATTAGCGTTTGCAGGGTGCTTTTGATAGGCTCTTCGTCAATACCAATAATGATATGGATAGGCCCATCGTAATCTGGTAAGTACAGAGCTTTTTCTATGGTAATCAGCCTTTCGCCTCTCGCGCCGTAAGCATCGTTATCCAGACCTTTGTATTCGATTTTTTTGTCCCACAAAGAACGAGAACGCTCGAGACTCGTCTCGGTAGAGGCACTCCAATATAAACCACTGTAAGGTCGGTTAAATCGAGGATCTGAGAGCAGAGCAGCGAGTGAGAGGTGCCCAGTCTCATCGACTTCTAACTGAGCGGCGATTTCATCCATAAAAATGCTCAGCTGTGAGCGAGTGTCGTCAACCATATAGTTGTACACTTGGGTCGGTATCGTCACACCAGCTGCGAGGATCATTGCCGTCAACCAAACGATCGCCGCTAAAACGAGGCGACTTTTGATACTCAGTCGTTTTATTGCGTTCAACGGTAGCCTGTTCTTATTCGGCATTTAATTGGTATCCCAACCCTCGGACAGTTTTGATGATCTTTGGCGCGATTTTTTTGCGAATTCGGCCGATAAAAACTTCGATTGTGTTGGAGTCACGATCAAAGTCTTGTTTGTAAATGTGCTCGACGAGTTCGGTGCGAGAAATTACTTTTTCTGGGTTATGCATAAAGTAAGCGACCACTTTATACTCCAGCGCCGTTAAGCTTACTGCTTGCCCTTGCCACATTACTTTAGAAGTGCGCGTATCCAAGCTCAAGTCGCCAATTTGCATCACAGGAGAGGCGTTACCTGATGCTCTTCGCAGTTGCGCGCGAATACGAGCGATAAGCTCAACCATTTCAAACGGCTTAGTTAGGTAATCGTCTGCACCTGCGTTTAGACCTTCAACTCGCTGCGTTAGGGTATCGCGAGCACTCAGGATAACGACAGGGGTATTGATGTTTTCATCTCGAATGCCTTTTAGCACGGTAAGGCCATCCAATTTCGGCAGTCCTAGATCAAGAACAATAGCGTCCCATTCTTCCGATGTCGCGCGATACAGAGCGTCTATGCCATCTTGAGATAATTCTGGTACCCAGCCGGTACTTTCTAATGTTTCGATGATTTGCTCGCCTAAACGAGGGTCATCTTCAACGACAAGTATTTTCATATTGGTGATTCTTATTATGTTTGGAGTGTTATCGAAGTAAGCTACGCATTGTGTCGGGATTACGCATTAGACCAGTTTAGTTGTTTTGTGGCTTTAACGCTTTGTTAAAGCTGCGACCTTTGATCTCAAGCATTTCCAGCGTGGCGGCGTCATACTCAACTTTCAAGACGCTATTGTTGTACAGGATTTTCAATTCATACACCCAAGCATCATCATCTTCTTCAAGTTCGACCTTGATGATGCGGCCGTATAGGTCGTTTTCTACTGCGGCGTAAAGGTCCGAAAATGGTCGTATATATCCTTGTTGAACCGCGCGATAGACCTCATCTTGATCTTCATCGAATTCAATACGTGTTCCAGGCTTTTCGACATCTTGCACGATGGCGTGACCATTTTGTGATGCATAGTAGTCGTCATGCTTGGCGAAACTTGGTGCACACATCAATGTCGTGATAAGGCCGAAAAGTAACGCAGAATGTTGAGAAGTCGTTGCTTTATACATAGTCAAACCTTTTCTAGAACGTTAGCCGCAGTATATCGGATATAGATGAACAGAGAGTGAATCATCGAGTTCAGTTTTACTAAATGTTGCAGAGGTTATTTCAACTCGTCTTCAAAAATTTTGTCTCGCAATTTCCAAAAGCGACCGGATTTCCTTGCAATAACAAACTGAGGCAAACGGAAACGATGTTGATTGGCAACAACACGTGTCGGTGAAGCCTCTTCAAAAGGGCGATGCTTGTCTGCCAAGTGAGGGCGCACAAATTGGTCTTTAAACGTTTGTTTTTGTTTTTTGGTACTCAATGACCAAAACTCATGAACTAACGCATTGCCTTCGCCTTGGTATGGTTCGCCAGAATATGTCACCTTGAGTTGAGATTTACCATCACTGGACTTGAATACTGACAGGTCCATTTCTGTGCATTCAAAGATTAATGCATCCTTCAGATTAAGGGCTTCTTTTAATTTTTTATCTGGATCAACAAGCGTTGCGTCACACTCATGACAAATGCGCGCAGCAATATCGTTGTCGGCACCACATTCACCACAGTATTTGGCACGAAAACGGTAGCCACAGTGTTCACGCTCGCCTGTGTCTTCATCTTCAAAGTAACCCTGGCAACGTCTGCCAAAGTGTTCAACCAAGAAACCGTTACTATCCAACTTACCCCAGAAGTTGTTATTGAATCCGCAAGCCGGGCAGGGAATCGTGATAATTTCACTGTCAGAGTCTGGTTTGGGATCACCGACTTCAGGTTGGTATAAATCGTAGCTGTTGCCTGCGTAATCAAGCACTAAACATTCTGATTTTCTGTCTGATAAGCGTAATCCTCGCCCTACAATCTGCTGGTATAGACTGACTGACTCTGTTGGTCGCAAAATCGCGATTAAATCGACATGCGGCGCATCAAACCCGGTAGTCAGTACCGAAACATTGACCAAATATTTTATTTGACGATTCTTGAACGCTTGGATGATCGCGTCACGTTCCGGCGTAGGTGTATCACCAATGACGATTTCAGTTTCGCCTTCTGGCAGTAAACTGCGGATCTCTTGTGCGTGTCGGACAGTCGCGGCGAAGATCATGACACCTTGACGTTCTCTCGCATATTGCATGATTTGCTCAACAATTTGCGGAGTGGCGCGTTTGGCTTTATCGATCACCATGTCCATTTCTGCTTCTTTGTAGCGTCCGGTGTTTGCGGGTTTCAGTTGCGAGAAGTCATAAGACAAAACAGGCGCGTCCATCATTCGTGCCGGAGTGAGGAAGTTTTCGTCGAGCAAGTAACGGATCGGCAGTTCGAAAATACAATCGCGGAAGAATCGAGGCTCTTCGGTGCGTACTTGACCTCGGGTGTGATACTGATAAATCCAGCCCATTCCTAAACGATAGGGCGTTGCAGTTAGTCCCAGCACCTTAATGCCTGGGTTCAGTTCTCGTAAGTGAGTAATAACTTTTTGGTAGCTGCTGTTTTTGTCATCCGGCACACGATGGCACTCATCAATAACGAGCAGAGAAAACTGGTTTTTGAACGAATCTAAGTTACGTACGACCGATTGAACCGAAGCAAACACGACTTGCTGGTCAGTTTCTTTTCGCCCCAATCCTGCTGAGAAGATGGAACCTTTTAAACCATAACCTTCATACTTCGCGTGGTTTTGCTCGACCAGCTCTTTAACGTGAGCGAGGACTAACACTCTCCCTTTCGCAAGGCGAGCAAGCTCTGCGATCACCAAGCTTTTTCCGGCACCAGTAGGCAGTACGATCACTGCTGGTGTCGAGTGTTTACGAAAGTAGTGAATGACTGCTTTAACCGAGTCGGCTTGATAAGGGCGAAGTGTGTACATGAAAATATGTGAAATTGCTCAACTATTCGAACGAGGAACGCTATAATACCTGACTTTTATACCCAAGTGACCTTTAAACCGAGATTTGGAGGTTACTTGGGTATAATTCAATGAGGTATTCATGCGTTTAGATAAATATTTGTGTGACGCTCTGGGTGCAACGCGCAAACAGGCAACAAAGATCATCAAAAGTGGTGACATCACCGTTGACGGTGAGGTTCAAAAAAGTGGTGCATTTAAAGTACCTGAAGGTGCAGAAGTAATGTGGGAAGACCGCGTTATTGGTGCTCCTGGTCCTCGTTACATTATGTTGTATAAGCCTGCTGACTTTGTTTGTTCACATGAAGATGGCTACAACCAAACTGCATTCGCATTGCTTGATGAGCCTAAAATTGAAAACCTTCACTTTGCGGGCCGATTAGATGTCGACACAACTGGCTTGGTGTTGATTACGGATGATGGTAAGTGGTCTCACCGTATTACCTCACCTAAGCATAAGTGTGAGAAAACGTACCGTGTTTGGCTCGTCGATGCGATTCAGCCAGATTACGCGGAAAAGCTCGAACAAGGCATCATTTTGCGCAATGAATCAGAAGCAACATTGCCTGCTCGTTTGGAGATCGTGAACGAGGCAGAGAATGAAGTATTATTAACTATTGTGGAAGGTAAGTATCACCAAGTGAAACGCATGTTTGCGGCGTTAGGAAATAAAGTTGAGTACTTACATCGTGAGCGTATTGGTTCGATTGAACTCGATGAGGCACTAGAACCTGGTGATTATCGCTACCTCACGCAGGAAGAAATTGATTCTATTTGGAATTAATTATCGGCATGGGAAATTCTTTAGTTCCCAATTGGAACTAGTTTTTTGGTAGGAATTGGCTCAAAATTAATTTTCCTACCAAAATTAGTGCCTAGACAATTCCGGTGTGCTTACTCATCTGAGTGATATGCCTTTGCATTTATCTGAGCCATGCATACTCTTATTGCAAAGCATTCGGCTGTGGTGAATAAATGGTGGAATCAATTCCATCATTTTTACTGCATTGTGTTTATTTCCCATAAACACACTTCGCTTTCACACGCTTTTCTATGTCGAGTTCGTCAAGGTCACACCTTGGTACATATTTGCCCTTATGATTCTCGAACGTTGATAGAACAGGCCTTTGGCTTCTAGATATCAGCGATATGAGAACCGTCCGTTACGTTCATTTTGCTCTGAAAGTATTGACGAAAGGGCTCCAACAAGAGGTAAAAGAATGACAGAAAAAGCTCAAAGCGCTCCGCAATCCCAAATCAGTTTTCTATTGTTTCTTGTATTAGGAGCGATTGGTGCTTTGACGCCTTTGGCGATCGACATGTATCTGCCTGCAATGCCAACCATCGCGAAAGATTTGGGTGTTGCGCCTGGCGCGGTTCAGATTACGTTGACGGCTTATACGGCAGGTTTTGCGATTGGCCAGTTAATTCATGGGCCGCTTGCCGATAGTTTTGGCCGTAGACCTGTACTGATTTTGGGTGTGCTTTTCTTTGGATTAGCGGCGGTAGTGAGTGCGACCACAAACGGCATCGATGCATTGACTTATGTGCGAACAGCGCAAGGTTTTGCTGGCGCGGCAGCGGCGGTCATTATCCAAGCCGTCGTGCGTGACATGTTTGACCGTGAAGACTTTGCCCGTGCAATGTCCTTCGTCACTTTAGTTATCACCATGGCACCCTTGGTCGCGCCTATGATAGGTGGTCACCTAGCGATCTGGTTTGGTTGGCGTTCTATTTTTTGGGTATTAGCCATTTTCGCTGTGGTGGTAATTCTACTGGTACTTTGGAAAATCCCAGAGACGTTGAAACCAGAAAATCGTCAGCCGCTTCGTTTTCGCACTACGATGAGAAACTACGCCAGATTATGCTCCAACCCTGAAGCGATAGGTTTGATGCTTTCTGGAGCGTTTTCATTTTCCGGAATGTTTGCATTCCTGACTGCGGGCTCGTTTGTTTATATTGATTTATATGGTGTTCGACCAGACCACTTTGGCTATTTATTTGGTTTGAACATTGTTGCGATGATCATCATGACCAGTATTAATGGTCGCTTGGTGAAGAAAGTTGGCTCTCATGCCATGCTTCGTTTTGGGTTGTTCGTGCAACTTTTGGCGGGGATTGGTTTATTCGTAAGTTGGTTAATGGACTTCGGATTATGGGGCATCGTACCTTTTGTTGTGCTGTTTATCGGTACATTGTCGACGATAGGTAGTAACGCGATGGCGCTGCTTTTAAGTGGCTACCCATCAATGGCGGGTACAGCGTCGTCTCTGGCGGGGACGTTAAGATTCGGTATCGGCTCATTGGTTGGCGCGCTGGTGGCATCACTACCCGGTAATGTTGCTTGGCCGATGATCATTGTGATGTTTGCTTGTTCTGTGCTTTCAGCACTGTTTTATTGGACTTTAGGAAGAAAGGCGTAATGTCGAATTACACCAAAGAAATTCAAAACTTAGTTAACTCAGCACTTGAAGAGTTAGATCAAGAGCATCGCTCAGGTAAGTTAGCCAATGCCCCTGTTGCGAATAACCATTATTTAGTGCGCTGGGTTACCAAAGCACTTAAATCTCAGCGTTTCGGTCGAGCCGTAGGCGATGACTTAACACGTTGGCAAAAAGCGGGTCGTTCAAAGGGTAATGACGCTGGTTTGTTGTTTATCTTCAAGCGTATTTCCGCTTTTTACGCTCAGTTTTTTCCTGAAGATGAAGATTCAAAAGTGATCAAAGACTCTGACGTCGAAGCATTTTTAGATGTGATGGAGCAAGCGGGTTGGGAAGTATCAACGTCTGAGCAACTTGTTGGTTGTGGCAAAATCCAAATCTTCACGGAAGGTCAAAACTCTTTGGCGCTATGTGCAGATCAATGCGAAAGCTGCTTCGACGGCGAGCTGCTCGTCAAACCAATGAGTTGGTTTGTACGTGGCAACCATGCTGAGTTTGTTGAGAAAGCAGCGCAAGCGGGCTTTATGGTGCATAAAGTGACGGACTACAAATCGATGGTGAAATACCACGGCGAGTACCTTATCTTTCCTGCAAACGAAGGTAACCAATTGGCTGAGATTCCGTTGAGCTTCCAAGCTTAATAAACTTCTCACAGCAGTAGAATTGAAATACGAAAGTATCAGGCGTTTGAAACGTCTGATACTTTTTTTGTTACGTCACTCTGTATTTAAAAGCGATATTTCCAATAGACTCCGCCATATAAACCTTCATAGCTTTGCAAAACGTCGCCCATCGTTTCGGTTTCGTTATTAAACAAGTAATCCTCTTCTGAGTAGTCTTCATAACGGAGGTTAAGCTGCACGTTTTGATTTTCAGATACTTCATAGTCAGCGATGACTTCAAATCGGTACGAGTTCGCCTCGTTATCAGGATATTGGTAGCCACCAGATGTGGTTGAAGATTTTCCATCAGCTTGGCTGTAGCTGTAATCAAACGAGATAGAAAGTTTGTCGTCTAGTAGCTGCTCTTTACTCACACCAAAGCCAATGGTTGTGATGTCATCTTTGAGTTTGGTGGTGTAGCGATTCCAACCGACAACGTCAGAGTTTGCTTGTTGTTGCTCGGAGCGGATGACCTGTTGATTGTAAAAAACATGCCCGTTTAGTCCGTCGAGTAAATTGAAGTTGACGCTGATATCGTAGCCGTAATCTTCTCCTTCGCTTAAACCTATATCGGGTTTAACATAGTCGTCGTTTCCGTACCAAAGCTCAGCAAGTAACTGGACATCGTTTGTTACGTCATAGCCGCCGTCGCCACGGAGCTCAATCCTCTCTTTATCGGCTAAATAGTATTGGCGCAAATTAGGCGAGTCGCTGCTGTCGTCCTGCCAATCAGAGCCATCGCGAAAAGAGTAGGAGACTTTACCGCCTAATTGCCACGGTCTATTTGGTCTGTACTGGGCCCCAACAAAAACGCGTTGTTCATCGGTACGTTTCCTATCAGCATAACTTCGCTCATCTTGTCTAAAATGGTAACCCGTATTCACTTTTACATCAGAAGTAACACGATACTTGAGTGTTGCTTCCAGTTTGGTTTTGGTGTGGTCGTATTTTTCTCTCGTCGATCCGATGATGGTGTTTCTATCGGAGTTATCGTCTTTGTCTGAATAGTCCACAGAAATGGCGAAAGCTGTGTCTCTCGAAAGCTTGTTGTGGTAATCCGCGCTCATTTGCCAAGTGTTGGTTTCGCCATGGAATGTATTGGAGTTAACGGGGGACTGCGGAAACGGATTTAACCCGCCTTCAGAAGACGTTTGTGACCAAAGTAAGCGGCCGCTGAACGTTTGTTGATTCAACCGATAATTCCCTGTGACAGCAAATTGGTGAAAGTCGTTGTCAGGCTCATACGCAAGGTGATTGGCGTAAGGGTTGGTAATGCCTCCGTAATAGAGTGCGGACTTGTCATTGCGGAAAAACGAGCCGCGATACGCAATATCCACCAGCCACAAATCTTCAATGTAGCTCACTCCTACTTGAGTATTTAAAGTTTCATGATCGACGGCTTTGGGTATGAATCCCGGCGCGTTGGCGTAACCCGGAATGGTCGATGAATAAAGTGAAGTGGTGCCTTCTTTACGTTCGTGCTTCATGGATGCATATGGCTTCCATGGCGTATGTGGTGTGTACTTGAGTTCTAACTTAAACGTCTCTCGCGTCACTGAGTTTTCATATTTCGATAGGTCACCACTAACGAGTGCATCTTCTCTTGGATGATACGCACTGAGTGAGGACTGATTCCAGAAATACGGAGTTTCACTGTAACTGCCGAGGATACGTAATCCGTCGTACTGGCCCATTTCCCACTGCAGTAAGAAGCGTTGCAAACCAAGATCTTCGACGACGATTCGATTGTAGAACCCATCGTCTTCATATTGTTCGATATCGGCGTTTAGGCTCGCGTTAAAGTGTTTATTGTCAGAGTGTGTACCGTAAACGGGTGGATTCCAATTATAGAATCGCGAGGAACCATCGTTGTTAAGGTAACCGACGCCAGCGCTGACTTCTCCACTCCACGTGCCGTCGCTGCTGCATCCACTGCACTGCCAGCGGCTAGTGTCGGCTGGTTGAGAACGTTGTAACGAATAATCGTTGGCGTGTGCTTGCACAGCAAAAGCAAGGGAAATAGCGATGCACAGTTGAGATAGTTTCATGCCTCCCTCCTAATAACTTAATGTTTGACCACGTGGGTGGTTAGAGCCATGCACTTGATTGTGGCAGTTCAAACAACTTCCGCCGCGCACTCTCAAGTCGTTTTCAGGAATGGCTACGTTTGCATGTGGCACACGGTGACATTCCTGACATAGCATTGGCAGCCGTTTATTGAGCAGGGCTTTGTTCACTGAACCATGAGGTGTGTGGCAGGATGTACAATCTTCAGTTACAGGCTCATGCTCCCATAAGAATGGGCCGCGTTTTTCTGCATGACACTCGTAACAAGCGTTATTGACGGTTGACCAGTTCAGGCTTGCTTCATTTAATGCCTGATGTGGATTGTGGCAGCTAGAACAAGTCATGACGCCGTCAATGATAGGATGACGACTGCGTTTGTGGATATCCGATTTGGTGCGGGAGTGGCAATCGGTGCATTTGTCTGCTTGCATTTCGGCAACCATCATCGGATCGTTTTTTTGATGCAGTTGGTGACAGCTTGCACAAGACAGCCCTTCAAAAGCGTGCTCACTGCTATGCCAAGTCGAGCGTTTCGCATCTTGGTGGCAAGATAAACACACGCTGTTTTGCTTTTCGGCCGGAACAGGGGAGTTTGGCCCAAAGGTGATCATCGGCTCACGAACTTGTCCTTTTCGCGGATTGCGCGCGTGATTGTTTGCTGGGCCATGGCATGCTTCACATTGTTTATCATTCATTGGCCCATGCAAATTCGCTGACTTGCCGTGGATGTTGTCGAAAATACCGGTTGCAGGTTTGTCTGAGGTATCGTCATGGCAACGAAGGCAGCCATCTGCTCCACGGCGTGAGTATTTCCCCTCAGAAAATTTGGTGTCCAATATAGTTTCAATTTCTACTTGAGTTAACGTCGCCGCTTTGGGTTCTGGCTCGGCGACATCTTCCGAACTGACGGTGAAGATGACGCCTAACCCAAGTATCCCAGCTACCAACCACCGCAGAAACATTGCTTTCATAGCTCTTCCTTTTCTTGTCCTTAATTGTCAAAGCATTGTGTTCAATGACGAATTCAACGGTAGTCGTATACCTTGTGAACCTTATCTACCCCTTGTGACTGACCAATGGCATGGCAAGTTGCACATTGCTCGGAGCCCATGGCTTGTGCTGCTGTGTCTGCTCCAAATACGGCGCCGTGATTCAGCATATGGTTCAGAGTCGCATCTCCTGCCACACTATCCGGGTCAGCATTAGCTAAAGATGACTCTAGGTGACACGCGCCACAGGCGACTAATGCAGGACTAAAGTACTTACCACTCGCCAGAGAAGGGCGCGTATTTTGTTGGCTAGGTAAGTTGTATTGAGCATTGGTATGGCAGGCCTCACAGTTGTTGACTGCGCCAGGGAAAGGCGCTTCACCGCTATGAGCGGAGCCAAAGGCGTGGAATGAGTGTACGTGGTACTTTAGATCAGCCGCCATCCCAGGATAAAACGCAGAACGTTCAGAGTTATGGCAATTTTTACATTGTTGGAAGTCGGTGGCGGCATGTGGATGCTCACCAAGCTTATGGATAGTCAGCTCTTTGTGACAATCGTTACACGATGAAATGTCCGCGCCCACTGGCAGTTTGTGTTGCTTGTTGATACCAGACACATCAAACGAGCCGGATGCGTTATTGGCGGCAATGACGAAAGGCGATTTGATAAGATCGATGCCTTCAAACGTGACGCATTCGGCGAGCTCGCCATCTCTACGGTTGGCGCAAAGTGGCATGTCGGCGATGTTAACCGTCAACGTAGAGTTGGAGATTGGCTTAATCGCAGCGTCAGTGAAGTCTTTATGACACAAGAATAGGCCTTCTCCTTGAGCCTCACAGCCGTCACCAAGTGCGCCATCATCGGCGACGTTGAGACTGTTGTTTGCGACCATCGGGCCTTGGCCGTTATCCCAGTTCAGCAACAAATTGAGGTGGCCATGTTCATTGATGAAAGGTGTCAGTTCGTCGATGGATCCAATACCTGTGCCCGCTTTCGACACTCTTAGTTCAACCTCAAACTGGTCATCAATAAATCGCGCGCTTTCAACGTTGATTTCAAGCGAATCACGTGCCTTTGCAAGATTCTCTAAACGCATTACGTGAACCGTTTTAGCACTTCGGCTTGCGTCTTGGCCGATGATTGGAGCGCCATTGTCGTCTCGGTCATAAGGTCGGTGACAGCCAGAGCAGGAGTTTTGTGGTTCGCCGTTTCTTACCCAACCCGTACCGATTTGGTTATCATGCGCGCCTCTGTCTCGGTACAAGTGACAGGTCTCACAGGCAACTTGACTTGGGTGTTCAAACCAATTGTTGGCGTCTGATGCTTTCGCGACATCGGTTGAATGGCAGGTTGTACAGTTGCGGGCATCTTGCGGGAAAGGGTTGCCTTCAATGACTAAACCATTGATGTCGGTAACGAGCACGTCATTCTCGTCGACAGGCTGTTTGTAAGTCTCGGTGTTATTTCTGTCGCTACCTAATTTGAAAACATTACCGTGGTATTGATGAACAATGGCAGCGAGAGGGCGTCTGGCTGGCGCAGCGCCAGGGTTACTGTCATTGTGGCAAGCGGTACAAACGGCAATGTTGTTATCAATTGAGCGATAGCCCGGTCCATGATGAAGCGGTTCGCCCATATGGCAGTTTTCACAGGTGCCTGTTTCAATCACATTGCGGGAGACAGCCGTATCTGAACTTTCTTGCGGCACCCATTCAAACACGTAGGTAAAACCGTTGCCTTGCTCGCCATACGCCATGACGATTCGGTGGAGTTTATCCGCATCCCAAGCAATAAAACCATTGTTGCTAGAAGAGTCGGCAGTATAAGGATCGGACACTTTTAAAACGTCAGGAATGGCAAACGTGTAGCGATACCCCTCGTCTGTTTTTATTAGTGTTCCATCCCAAACACTCTCCATGCTGGCACGGTTATTTGCGGTGTTGCTTGAGTGATGGAAACTCTTCCAATAAGTGTTTCCATGACGCCCATTGAAGGCAAAGGCTGGATCGCTCGAGTTTTGTGTATCGACACGAGAGGGCATTGCTTTAAGAAGTGCGATGCGAAAATCTCTCGTTTCGTCTAGCTCATGAGGTCTGCCACTGGCGTCTTTGACGGTAAAATTGACCACCAGTTTGGTTTCTCCGGTTTCTTGAGTGACCAATGATGGCTTGGAAACACTGATCTCGAAATCACCAACTGCAGGTGGTGGTGTATTCTGATCGTTTTTGCTGTCTGGACCACATCCGGTGAGCAGTAAAATAAAAAATATTAATGTCGCGATCGACTTTAAACCGTTCATAGTCCCTCTCGATTCGTCCTAAAGTAAGTGGGAATGCATAGGAATGGTTGAATATTTCAATAAACGATTGATTGAAATATTAATTTTATATTCAAGCCAAAAGAAAAATATCCATATTTACATCACTTGAATAAATCGAAATACATGGCTTGTAAGAGTATAGACGCAATATGAAATATTATTAAAATAAACCGCTACTTTTGTGTGTGAATTTTTATTTTAAATTATTATGTTTTTAAATCAATTGTTTGCATTGAAGTTTGTTGTTCTTGAAGAGGTCGGTGCAGAAAAAGTAAGGGTATTGAACTACGCTACTTTAAATAGTTGACGGCTTAATATTTTTATCTTGGATATCGTTGGTTTTAAGTCGCGTTTATAAATTGATTTTCTTATCGTTTATTCGCTGTCTGGTTTTGATTAATAAAGATAATTACTACGGAGTCAGTCTAATATGCACCAGATAATTAAATTCTCACTAAAAATTTCCTCAGTGTTAGCCATCAGTTCTGCTTTGGTTTCCCACAGTTTAGCATCACCAAGTGAGCTAATTTCACAATACGAATGTGAAGCCTGTCATGGGCCAGACGGTGTTAGCTCAGACACGAATATTCCTACCATCGCAGGGATTCCCGAGTTCAACTTTTTTGACCAGATGTTGCGTTACCTTGAAGGCAGACCCTCAGCTTCGGTTAATCACGTATACGGAGACACGAGCAAAAAAGGCGACATGGTGTCGATAGTTAAATCTTTATCTGAGGCGCAGATTGAAGAGTTAGCAAAGCATTATGCTGGGCTTGAGTTTGTGCCAGCTAAGCAGTCTTTTGATCAAGCGTTAGCGATGAAAGGTAAGGCTATCCACGCGAAAAGTTGCGAGAACTGTCATTCGGATGGTGGCAGTAACGCTCTGGATGAAGCTTCGATTTTAGCTGGTCAGCAGAAGGACTATCTCGCCACTACGTTGCAACAGTTTAAGCAAGGCAAACGCTCCGTTGATAAAAAAATGGATGAGGCGTTCAAAGGGCTTAGTGCCGATGATTTAAACGCGCTCGTAGAATACTATGCGAGTTATCGCTAGCGCTGCTTTGGGATGAACACCAATGAGTTTATGGCGTAAACCAAACAGAAAATGGATGCTCGGCATACCAATTGGTGGCTTATTGGCGTTTATCCTTGGTGGGGCGGCCCTCAGTGTTTTTCACTTTGGTATGGATTACACCAATCGCAACGAGTTTTGTTACAGTTGCCATATTGGGATGGATACGATAGTTGAGGAGTACCAAGCATCTCCACACTTCAAAAATGCTCAGGGTGTGGTTGCCGCTACGTGCAGTGATTGCCATGTCCCTAGGGAGTTTTTTGCTAAAATCGCATTGAAAATCGGCGCTACAGCCGACATCTATCACAAACTGACTGGAGAAATTACGTTAGAGAACTTCGAGGCGGAGCATCGTCCGAGGTTGGCTGCTGAAGTCACACAGCAGTTTATCGAGAATAAATCAAAGCAGTGTCGATATTGCCATTCCGTTGACAAGATGGATTTCGAAGCGCAAGGACGAACCGTTGCGCGTCGACATCAAATGATGGAAAGTCGAGATCAATCGTGCATTGATTGCCATGCGGGGATTGCCCATCACCTGCCTATTTCTCTAGATTCTCCAGAGACTGTCCCACCTGAGGAGTAATACTGATACTTTCGGCTTCTTTCGCGATGGCTTTGACCATGCCTTTGAATATGAATAGATGGGCTGGCATCATGGCAAACCAGTAAAGCAGCCCGAGAAACCCCTGTGGGTGCCACCAAGCGGTGATATCCAGTTCTCGTTCATCACCATGGTCTTTGATGGTAATTTCTAAACGTCCAAGCCCTGGGCCTTTCATCCCAAAAAACAGGGAGAGGAACTGATCTTCCTCGCAGCGAATCACTTTCCAAGAGTCAATAAAATCGCCGACTTTGAGCTCCGGCCCCGGAGGAGAAACGCGAATCGGTTTCCCGCCACCAAAAAAGATGTCGAGCCATTCACGTGTGCGCCACAAAATGTTGGCAAAGTAATAGCCTTTTTCACGACTCCCGATTTTTTGAGCCACTTTCCATAATGCCGCAGCGGAGGCTTGAGTTTTTATGCTCGCACCGGCTTGTTTAGGGTAGTAGCCATACCCCGGTTGCCATCGACGAAGTGCCGCTGGCTCAAAGCCCCAAACATTACTGCGCACAAACGTGCCTTCATCTTGGATGGTATCGGATACCGCTTGCTCGTAGCTGATCAGCGTTTGCGGAAATCGTGCTTCAATCGCTTTGGAATCGGCAATGTAGTCATGCTCTAACCCCGCGAGTAATGCTTTGCCGATGTTTGCTGGTACAGAGGTGACCAAGCCGAGCCAGTACGATGCCATTTTGGGGGTAAGCAACGGTGTCGACCACAGCCGATAAGGCTTGTTGGTGATTCGGCAAATGACTTTAAACTGCTCGCGGTAGCTGAGTGTATCTGGCCCACCAACTTCATAAATTTGGCTTTCTTCTGGGGGTGATGCTTCGGCCAACTGCAATAAATAGTGATTGAGGTTGGGTAGGGCAATAGGGTTGGCTTTTGAGTCGACCCATTTAGGCGCGATCAAAATAGGTAAGTTGTAGACAAAATCTCGCATGATCTCGAAAGCCGCGGAGCCGGGGCCAATGATGACGCCAGCACGCAATTCAGTTACTGGAACACCGGATTGTCGAATGATCTTTCCAGTGGCTTTGCGTGCGGCTAAATGGCGCGAGTTTCCGGTTTGCGGTTGGATGGCACTTAAATAAATGACATGTTTGACACGGCTTTGCTCCAATGCGTATTTAAAGTTCAAAGCAAGGTTTAGCTCGTACTCAACAAAGTCATCGCCTTGTGCCATTCCGTGCACTAGGAAAAATACCAAGTCAAAATCGTTCACCACAGCGAGCGTGGCTTCTGCGTCGGCTAGGTCCAGATACCGCAACGTTAAATTAGGATGGGGCCGAGTCCTTAACTCCAAATAATCGATATGTCGCGCCGCAGCCGTGACGGCGTAACCTTTGTCTAAAAGTAACGGAAGAAGTTGAGAACCAATGTAACCCGAGGCGCCTAGCACCAACACCTTTTTCATTATCTGTCCTTTTAATCGTTGGTGGAATAAACACCACAGAGTATAATCATGAGACACTTTTCCCATTCTATCAATAAGTTGTCGTTGGAGCGCTTGTGACTTTTCTCTCTCAACTCTCAATACATGCAGATAAAGCATTCTTACGTCGCTTATTCGCGATCGCGCTACCAATTACACTGCAAAGCATGATGTTTTCTAGCCGAAGCCTCGTTGATGTGCTTATGCTCGGCCAACTTGGTGAAGCTGAAATAGCCGCTGTTGGGGTAGCGGCGCGCGCGACGTTTGTTACTACCATCATGTTAGTTGGGGTGACGACGGGTGGTGCGTTACTGACCGCACAATATTGGGGGGCAGGCGATAAAGTCGGGGTACGTCGCAGTACCGCTTTAACATGGATGATAGCCATGGTGTTTGCCGCCATTGCCGTTGCTTTGTTTGTTATTTTCCCACAGCCAGTTATGAAACTGACTACAGACTCACAAGAAGTGATTGAGTTAGGGGCCAGCTATCTAATTATTTCATCCGTTAGCATGTTTGCTGTTGCGTGTGTCGCTAGTATGTCGGTGGGCTTGAGAGCGATGCACCAACCGGGGCTGAGCACATTTTTTAGTGGCATAGGCATTCTGTCTAATGTTTTCCTCAACTGGGTGTTAATTTTTGGTCACTTAGGTTTTCCTGCTTTAGGGATTACAGGGGCAGCCATTGCAACGGTTATCAGTGGCGCTATCGAAGTCGGTTGTCTATTTGGCTATTTATGGCTGAAGAAACACATAATTGCATTTGGTTGGGATGATATACGCGCAGGTTTGGTTTTAGACAAAATAACGCGTTTCTTGAGCCTTTCCTTACCGACTACATTTAACTTTTTGGCATGGGCTGGTGGATTGTTCGCTTACCATGCCATCATGGGACAAGCGGGTGTGCAAGGTTTGGCAGCGTTGTCGGTGATGACGCCCGTTGAGTCAATCTCTCTCGCTATGATGATTGGCCTATCGAATGCAGCTGCGGTTTTAGTGGGTAACCAACTCGGCGCGAAAAACTTTGAACCTGTGTATTACCAAGCTTGGGCTACGGTCATTTTGAATGTGTTTATCGCATTTGTGGTCGCAGTTGTATTGATAGTGTCCAATCAATGGATCCTTAATGCGTTTAGTGCACTGACAGCGGATACTCGCCAGTTAGCTGAACAGTTTATGGTGATTCTTGCTTTAGGTGTCGTATTACGCTCGGTGCCGATGATGGTCATTGTTGGGGTATTACGTGCGGGTGGCGACGTTAAGTTTTGTTTGTATCAAGACATTCTTGCGCAGTGGGTGATTGGGATTCCACTCGCGGCATTTGCAGCGATTCAGCTCGGTTGGGAGCCGCAATGGGTTTACTTACTCTTTTTGACCGAGGAAGTTGTGAAGTGGACGATTTGTCTGCCAAGAATGGTGAGCCGAAAATGGATGAAAAACCTTATCGGTCAATAGAGGTAAACAGAGCTTTCTGCAGCTGCAAAAATCTGCTCAATACGTCAACAAAATTAGGAACAGAAAGTGAATCGAGTTGCATTTGTACTCTCGTAGTGTGATCAAGCATTCAAAATACTTTCTACTAACAGGATTTTAGTGTAGATTCTGATCCCAATTTTTAAATACCATCCGAGCGGCATAATCAATGTTAAAACTGTCAGACCTATGTAAAGGCTATGTAGACGGGGGAGAATTTCACCCTGTATTACAAGGGGCAGAATTAACATTACAGCAAGGTGACCAAGTCGCTCTGATGGGAGAAAGTGGTTCGGGTAAAAGTACTTTGCTGAACTTAATTGCCGGACTGGATACTGCAGACTCTGGTGAAGTTCAGTTTCCAAATTTTGCCATGCATGATGCGCCAGAGCATTTGAGAACCCTTTACCGCCGCAACAATATTGGTAATATCTTCCAACAGTTCAACCTGCTTCCTACGCTCAATATTGCCGACAATATTCGTTTTTGTCGTCAGTTAAAAGGTTTGCCAGAAGATAAAGAGCTGTGGCGTCAAATTCTTTCTGCTCTGGATTTAATGCCTCTGCTAGGCCGTTACCCGGAAGAAGCATCTGGTGGTCAGCAACAACGTGCTGCTATTGCTCGCGCACTCTATATGGAACCTAAAATCCTACTCGCTGATGAGCCAACTGGTAGCCTAGACGAGCGAAACGCAGAAGCGGTAATGCGCTTATTGACGAGTCTCGCTCGCCAACTGGAGTGTACTTTGCTGTTAGTGACGCACAGTGAAAAAGTGGCGGCCCATATGGAAGGTAAGATTCGACTTCAAGGAGGGCAACTGCATGTTATGGCCCGTAGTTAAGGCACTACTCGGTCATTACCGTCGTTACCCACTACAAATTATTCTTGTCTGGCTAGGGTTAACCTTAGGCGTGTCCCTTCTTGTTGGTGTTACTTCTATCAATCAGCATGCAAAACAAAGTTATGCGACAGGAGAAAAGCTTTTCTCCAATCCTTTGCCATACCGAATCCGAACTAAACACTCTGCCAATAAAATCCCTCAAGGTTTCTATATCCAGTTGCGCCGAGCTGGGTTTAACCAATGTGCGCCGTTTGACGTGCTACATCTAGATGCTAAAACCGATATGAGCTTGATGCTGGTGGGGATTGATCCTGTCGCGATGATTCCATTGCAGCAAGGCAAATCTTTGGGTGAGATGCCCGTTCTATCATTAATGAAACCTCCTTATCCCATTCTAGTTAGTCAAGATTTGGCCGCTTACATGAGTTGGCAGGATGGGGACTTTATTGAGATGAATGACGGAAGTCGTCTCGGACCGATTCAAGTCGATAAAAACAAAATGCTCTCAGGGACTCGGTTGGTTACTGATATATCGTTGTTGCGTATGCTCAAGCGGAGCTCAGGTTTATCTGCGATTTCTTGTGGTGAAATGCCAGAGGAAAAGCTAATAGCACTGAAAAATATGCTACCTAATGGCATGACGCTCGTTAGGAATACGCGCACGGAGCTTGAATCGCTAACTAATGCATTCCACATGAACCTCACCGCGATGGGGATGCTGTCATTTTTGGTCGGGTTGTTTATTTTTTATCAAGCGATGTCTTTGTCATTTATTCAGCGACAACGTTTGGTGGGTATTTTGAGACAGACGGGGGTCAACGGAACGCAGTTGGCTCAAGCATTGTTGTTAGAGTTGTCGTTGCTCGTCTTTATTGCGTGGGCGTGTGGTAACTTTTTTGGTTTGATCTTGGCAAATGAGCTGATCCCTGCAGTCTCATCGAGCCTGAGCGATTTGTACGATGCCAACGTAGGCTTAACAATAGGATGGTCTTGGCAGTCCAGCTTATATAGTCTGATCATGGCAGCGATGGGCGCATTAATATCGTGTTTGTGGCCATTGATTCGTTTGTTGAAGTCACAGCCAATTCGTCTATCTTCTCGACTGTCATTAATGCGATTTGCAGGGCGTGAGTTCTCTTGGCAGGCTCTTGCTGCGTGTGCGTTTTGTGTCGCGGCAATCGCAGTGTATCAAGCACCGAAAACACAAGAAACTGGCTTTGCCATTATTGCGCTGATGTTGGTTAGTGTGGCCTTGTTCATGCCATTTATTATGTGGCATATGTTCCAGAGCTTTTCTTACACCATGCGTTGGGTACGTGTACGTTGGTTTTTTGCCGATGCGGCTGCGAGCATGAGTTATCGCGGTGTGGCAACAATGGCGTTTATGTTGGCACTGGCGGCAAATATCGGCGTAGAAACGATGGTAGGCAGTTTTAGGGATACGACCGATAAATGGCTCAGCCAGCGATTGGCAGCGGATATTTATATCTACCCGACAAATAACTCAGCAGCTCGGATGAGTGCGTGGCTGCAAAACCAACCAGAAGTCAACTCGGTTTGGTGGCGTTGGGAAAAAGATATGCCAACCGAACATGGTGCCTTGCAAGTGGTGAGTACAGGCTCTTCTGAAGGTGAGCTAGATGCACTGACGGTAAAACTAGGTGTCCCGAATTACTGGTATCAACTGCACGCGACCAAGAGCTTGATGGTGAGTGAATCGATGGCCTTGAAGTTGGATATTCGCCCAGGAGACTTCATTAACTTGCAGGAACCACTAGGTGGAGACTGGCAAGTCGTTGGTGTTTATTACGATTATGGAAACCCGTATAACCAGGTGATGATGTCGCACCGGAATTGGCTGTATGCATTTGCAGGGACGGGCAATGTTGGCCTTGGTGTAGTGTTAAAAGATAGCGTTAATGGGGAGGGTCTGAAAAATCGCTTAGAAAATGTATTCCGCCTCCCGCAAGACCGTGTGTTTGATAATGGTAATATTTATAGTCAGGCAATGAGGGTATTTGATCATACTTTCGCTATTGCAGGAACCTTGGGCAACATCACGCTGATTATTGCTGTGTTTGGCTTATTCTTCGCGACATTGGCGGGCGAGTTGTCGCGGCAGCGGCACTTCTCTTTGCTGAGATGTATGGGAGTATCCGGAAAAGAACTTGTCGCATTAGGTGGTTTGCAGTTGTTTGTCTTCGGGGCTATTTCCGCGATTATTGCGGTGCCACTTGGTTTGGCACTTGCACACTTAATCGTTGATATTATCATTAAGCAATCATTCGGCTGGTCTCTGGAGCTTCAAACGATCCCTTGGGAATACGCTCAAACTATTGCTTGGGCGATGCTTGCCATCATGATTGCCGGCGCATTGCCAGTTATTAGAATGATTAAGAGTACGCCAATGAAGTCATTAAGGGACGCGTTGTAATGAAAAAAGTGGGCTCTAAAAAACGCTTGTTAGTTTCAACGATCATTGTTATTACGTTTGCCTTTTTGACTGGGGCTGCTTTTTACTCAACTTTTTGGTTGGAAGCGACAGCGACACAAGAAAGCGAGCTTAATTCTATTCTAACGCGTGAAAATCAAACGATTTTCGAACCTGTATTACCTGACGAGCATGTCTCTTTACCGTCAGACTTTCGCTTTCATCCCGAGTACCAACATGAATGGTGGCACTACTTTGCGAAACTGAAAGATGAACAAGGGAAAATATACAACGTTCAATGGAGCTACTTCAGGGTCGCGACGGATGAGCGAGAAACCAGCGGATGGCAAAACCCTCAACTGTATATTTCACATGTTGTCGTTAGCCATGGTTCGCACGTCTGGAAAGAGCAACGTGTAGCGAGAGGCGGGATAGGCCAAGCTGGCATGACTAATCGTCCTTTCAGGTTATGGATTGATAATTGGACGTGGCGTTCACTTGGTGCAACGCCTTTCCCTGGTAACTTGAATGTGACTACCGATGCGTTTGGTTTAGATCTCAATACTATGACAAATGGCCCCTTTGTCGTGAATGGAGACAAAGGTTTTCAGGTTAAACATGCGTTGCAATCTGTTGCCTCTTTCAGTTTTAGTGCGCCATTTTTAAAGGTGAAAGGGAGTTTGAACATTAATGGCAAACGCTTCTCTGTTGCTGGCTCTGCTTGGGCTCAGAAAGAGTGGGGCAGTGGCTTAATTGGTGAAGGGCAACAGGGTTGGGATTGGTTTGTATTCAATTTAGATGATGGTCGAGCACTGACAGTCAGCCGCTATCGCCACCATGGACAAACACCGCATGTATTTGGCACCTTGTCCACACGCTCAGGTAAAGTCATTAATCTCTCAGATGATGATATCAGTATTAAACCAATGCAAGTGACCAGTTTATCAAATGGAAGAAGGCTGCCTTTGCAGTGGATTATTAATATTCCAAAGCATCAAATTAACTTGACCACTCGTATTATCAAATCAGATATGTGGCTTCCGTTTGTTATACCGTATTGGGAAGGTCCTACCTTAGCTTCTGGCTCCAACGAGGCTTGGGGCTTTATGCAGCTCACTGGTTATTAAATTCTGATAAAAACCACCCTAATGGGTGGTTTTTTAGTGGATGAAACTTCCTGAATTTTTCTCAAAAGTATGGGGTTATCATGACAGTACATGCCATGTTATGCTGATTTTCTCATAATCTTGATAAACATTTGGCGCGATAACAACAAGTACGCGCTGTGATCAAAATTGAGTGTTATGTTGGAAAATACGATGTATAGTAAACTTCATATCGGAAAAATCGAAGTTTATACTCTGAAGAAGCGATTATTCTAAAGTTTTCGACCGCTATACACTCTTATTATTCTTTGTTAATCGTTTATTAAGATAATAAATATAAGGACGAAACCATGAACGATGTCATTCGTGACTTTTTCAAAATGGAATCAGCTGGTGGTATTCTTCTCGTGATTGCAGCGGCAATTGCGATGACCATTGCTAACTCACCGCTGGGCGAAACTTATCAATCTGTACTGCATACTTATGTATTTGGTATGTCAGTTTCTCACTGGATTAATGACGGCCTAATGGCTGTTTTCTTCTTACTCATTGGCCTTGAAGTTAAGCGAGAGTTACTTGAAGGTGCGTTAAAATCAAAAGAAACCGCAATTTTCCCTGCGATTGCAGCGGTTGGCGGTATGTTAGCTCCTGCTCTTATTTACGTAGCCTTTAATGCCAACGATCCTGAGGCGATTTCTGGTTGGGCAATTCCAGCGGCGACAGATATCGCTTTTGCTTTAGGTATCATGGCGTTATTAGGTAAGCGTGTACCAGTAAGTCTAAAAGTGTTCTTGCTGGCGCTTGCTATCATAGATGATTTAGGTGTGGTTGTTATTATCGCGCTATTTTACACCGGTGACCTGTCGACCATGGCGTTGCTTGTTGGCTTCATCATGACTGGTGTCCTATTCATGTTGAATGCGAAGGAAGTAACAAAACTTACGCCATACATGATCGTCGGTGCGATCTTATGGTTCGCGGTGCTTAAATCTGGTGTTCACGCAACATTGGCAGGTGTAGTGATTGGTTTTGCTATCCCACTAAAGGGAAAGCAGGGCGAACATTCTCCACTTAAACATATGGAGCACGCGCTTCACCCATACGTGGCATTTGGTATTCTGCCTCTATTCGCATTTGCCAATGCGGGGATTTCGTTAGAAGGCGTATCGATGTCAGGTCTAACTTCAATGCTGCCACTCGGTATTGCTTTGGGTCTACTGGTTGGTAAGCCTCTAGGTATCTTTACCTTTAGCTGGGCAGCGGTAAAAATGGGCGTTGCTAAGTTACCTGAAGGGGTTAACTTCAAGCATATCTTTGCGGTATCTGTGTTGTGTGGTATTGGCTTTACAATGTCTATCTTCATTTCCTCTTTAGCGTTCGGAAATGTAAGTCCTGAATTTGATACCTATGCTCGACTAGGCATCTTAATGGGTTCGACGACAGCAGCATTACTTGGCTATGCCTTACTGCACTTTTCTTTGCCTAAGAAAGCGCAAGCGTAAGATAAAAATGCGCTATTTTGTAAAGCCTCCCAATCGGGAGGCTTTTTTATACCCATAGTTCAGTACATCAGCGACTTAATAGCGACACTTTCGTATTGAGCGGATGTCTAGACCATGGAGATGAACGGAATCATCGAAACGTTAGGTGGTAGATCTGCGGGCGAAAAAAAGCCCAGCCGAAAATTTGACTGGGCGGATACAAACATAGGAGTTAATAAGAAAAAAGCAGCAACGTAACAATTAGATGGAAACAAGTTTGACGGCCAGTGAAACTTAAAATGCCCTAGTTGTTACATTTATTCAGACCGAGCCTTTTCCAAACAGTTCCATTTTTTTTCAAAAAAAATTCGATTTAATTCTTTCTGCCCGCTTGTATCGTAAAGAAGTAAGAGAAGAGGCGAACAGCGTAACCAACTTAATGGCGGTTTGAAACTCGATAGCCCTCTTTTCTATTGTAGCTATAAACTTAAATTGCATTTCAAACCCGCACCTCCTGCTCCGACCGCCTAACGACATTGCTAGCGTTTCAAATACGATGGTTTGCGAAACTTGGTCATTTTCTTCAGGCGAGCATCATTTGCTTATTAGACTTAAATTCAAAAGATTAGATCACACCTTCTAAGTTATGGTCAGACCAATTGGTGAAAGTGTGATGTTAATCATTTGTTAATCTAAAGTTTCGGGAGTATATTTTCAAACAGTTGTTTAATACGAGTGATTAAAATGGCCCCGAGAACATCAACAAAAGAAAAAATACTCGATGTCGCAGAAGGACTCTTTGCTGAACATGGTTTTAATGATACTTCGCTAAGAACGATAACAGGTAAAGCGAACGTCAACTTAGCATCGGTAAATTATCACTTTGGCGATAAAAAAACGCTAGTTAGAGCGGTTTTAGATAGATACCTAGAAGCGCTCATGCCTAGCATTAAAACCTCACTAATTGAGTTAAATACGCGTGATAGCTACGACATGGACGACGTCTTTGAGTCATTGCGTTTACCTTTGCGTACATTAAATGATGTGCGCCCCAATGGTACTGCATTATTCATGTTGTTAATTGGCCGTGGTTACACAGACGTACAAGGTCATCTGCGTTGGTTCATCACCACTCGATATGAAGAGGTACTTAACCTCTTCACCTTCTCGATAATGAAGGCAAACCCGGAACTATGTGAGGAGCAGCTGTTTTGGCGACTGCACTTCACGCTAGGTACCTGCGTATTTACGATGGCTTCAAGCCAGGCTCTTTCGGAGCTTGCTGAAAGTAAATTTGAAAAGGAAGTGGATGTGAAATCTGTCGTCGACTTGCTGATTCCTTATTTGTCAGCAGGAATGTCAGCGAAGCAGTTGGCACAAGACAAATAAGAAAGTTAAACCAATAATAAAATTATGCCCAGAGCGGTTACGTGAACAAAAGGATCTGAACTATGAGCTCTCTACGAAGAAAATGGATTAGTGACCCAGCTTTTAAAGTGTTCAAAAAAGTATTGCCACCTCTCTCTAGCACCGAGAAAGAGGCGATGGAAGCGGGTAGTGTGTGGTGGGATGCCGAACTATTTTCAGGCAAGCCTAACTTCACTACATTGCACCGTTACCCAACGCCGACACTGACAGCAGAAGAGCAGTCATTTATGGATAATGAGCTTGAAACCCTGCTAGAAATGCTTGATGACCAGAAGATTGTCAAAGAAGACAGGGATTTACCGCCTGAAGTATGGGAGTACTTACGTAAAGAGCGATTTTTCTCACTGATCATTTCAAAAGCGTATGGTGGTCGTGAATTTTCCGCTTTAGCGAACTCAACCATTGTTTCTCGTATTGCGACTCGAAGTATCAGTACCGCGGTATCGGTAATGGTACCGAACTCTCTTGGTCCAGGTGAGCTTTTATCGCACTATGGCACGCAAGAGCAAAAAGATTACTGGTTGCCTCGTCTTGCTGATGGTACCGACATTCCTTGTTTTGCATTAACAGGGCCCGAAGCGGGATCTGACGCCGGTGGTATACCAGATAAAGGCGTAGTTTGTTATGGCACTCACGAAGGCAAAGAAGTGCTTGGCGTGCGAGTTAGCTGGAATAAACGCTACATCACACTTGCGCCAGTGGCGACAGTGCTCGGATTAGCATTTAAGCTACAGGATCCAGAAGGGCTACTTGGTGATAAGAAAGAGGTTGGAATCACATGTGCGCTGATCCCCGCTGACCATGAAGGTGTCGAGATAGGCGAGCGCCATGATCCTCTGGGTTCTGCATTTATGAATGGTCCGACTCGTGGTGAAGATGTCTTCATCCCTATGGACTGGTTGATCGGTGGCGCTGATTACGCAGGTAAAGGTTGGCGTATGCTGGTTGAGTGTCTTTCTGCTGGTCGTGGTATCTCTCTCCCAGCGCTTGGGACAGCGATTGGTCATCTTACTACACGTACAACTGGTGCTTATGCTTACGTGCGTAAACAGTTTGGTATGTCGATCGGTAAGTTTGAAGGTGTCGCAGAAGCAATGGGGCGCATTGGTGGTCTTACTTACCTACTAGAAGCGACACGTACGCTGACGACGACTTCTCTCGATATGAAAGAAAAACCTGGGATCGTAACCGCGATTGCCAAGTACCACATGACGGAAATCGCGCGTACTATTCTAAATGATTCGTTTGATATCCATGCGGGTCGTGCGATTCAAGATGGCCCAATGAACTATCTTGCTAAACATTATCTCGGTATTCCAGTTGCTATCACTGTTGAAGGCGCGAATATTCTGACTCGTAACCTGATGATTTTTGGTCAAGGTGCGACTCGTTGTCACCCATATGTACTGAAAGAAATGGAAGCCGCGGCGAATTCAGATTCTGAACAAGGGGCGAAAGAATTTGACAACTTGCTCTTTAAACACATCAAACATGCGATAGGCAATACATTTGGTGCATTTGGCGCGGCGCTAACTGGTTCTCGGTTTGTCAAAGCACACATGAGTGGCCCAACACAGCAGTACTACAAAGAAATCACAAGATTAAGCCGAGCGCTTGCTGTTAGTGCTGACTTCGCGATGTTAACACTAGGCGGTGATTTGAAGCGTAAAGAAATGATTTCCGCACGTCTGGGTGATGGCTTAAGCTATCTATATATGGCGTCTGCCGCACTGAAAAAGTATGAAGATGAAGGACGTCAACAAGGCGATCTGGACTTCGTTCATTACGCTGTTCAACACTGTTTGCATAACGCATCTAAGTCATTAAATGAGGCTTATACCAACTTCCCTGTGAAATACGTTGGCGGTGTGCTGAAAGGGTTATTATTCCCACTTGGTAATCATTTTAATAAGCCAAGCGATGAACTGTGTGTGAATCTGGCGGAAGCGATGATGACGCCAGGAGCACAACGCGATCGACTCACGCATCTTTGCTACATCGGAAAATCCGACGACGACAGCGTAGGCTTAATGGAGAATGCCTTCCTCGCAATGTACGAAATCAAACCATTAGAGCGTAAGCTTATGAAGGCGGCGAAGGATGGGAAAGTGGCTCGTAAAGGTCTGCTACACGACCGTCTGCAGCAAGCATTTGAAGCTGGCGTGTTAACTGAGCAAGAAATTGACCAAATAATGGCGGCAGACAAATTGCGTTACAAGGCGATTCAAGTTGACCACTTTAGTCATGACTTTTCTGAAGTACGAACCGATTGCCCAAAAAAGTCGCATTTGAACCCGGCGGCATAGTAAACCGTTAATACTAAGAAAAGCACCTCAATGAGGTGCTTTTTTGTGTTCTTGCAGAGTGGATGTTGGGATAGTGCTCCAACCACTTGCCTTTTCAGAGCATTTTTACAGAAATTAGATGCGAAATCCCGACGAAACTTTTATCCTAACAAGGTTTTTTAAAGGAAGTTGAATATGATCATCAAACCTAGAATTCGTGGATTTATCTGTACTACAACGCACCCTGTTGGTTGTGAAGCTAACGTAAAAGAACAAATTGCGTACACTAAAGCGCAAGGCCCAATCAAAAACGCACCTAAGCGCGTTCTTGTTGTCGGTGCATCAAGTGGCTACGGTCTATCTTCTCGTATCGCTGCGGCATTTGGTGGCGGTGCATCAACTATCGGTGTTTTCTTCGAAAAAGAAGGTACTGAGAAGAAACCAGGTACGGCAGGCTTCTACAATGCAGCTGCTTTTGAAAAGCTAGCGCGTGAAGAAGGCCTGTACGCAAAAAGCCTAAACGGCGACGCTTTCTCAAATGAAGCGAAACAGAAAACTATCGAACTGATCAAAGAAGATTTAGGTCAGATCGATATGGTGGTTTACTCACTGGCTTCCCCAGTACGTAAAATGCCAGAAACTGGCGAGCTAGTTCGTTCAGCGCTTAAGCCTATTGGTGAAACTTACACATCAACTGCCGTTGATACCAACAAAGATGTGATCATCGAAGCAAGTGTTGAGCCTGCAACAGAAGAAGAAATCAAAGACACAGTAACCGTTATGGGCGGTGAAGACTGGGAACTTTGGATTAATGCACTGTCTGATGCTGGTGTTCTTGCTGAAGGCTGTAAGACAGTCGCGTACAGCTACATTGGTACTGAGCTAACTTGGCCAATCTACTGGGATGGCGCACTAGGTAAAGCGAAAATGGACCTAGATCGTGCGGCGAAAGCGCTAAACGACAAGTTAGCAGCGACAGGCGGCAGTGCAAATGTTGCTGTACTTAAATCTGTTGTAACTCAGGCAAGTTCCGCAATTCCTGTTATGCCACTGTACATTGCAATGGTATTCAAGAAAATGCGCGAAGAAGGCGTACACGAAGGCTGTATGGAACAAATCTACCGTATGTTCAGCCAACGTCTGTACAAAGAAGATGGTAGCGCAGCAGAAGTGGATGAGATGAATCGTCTACGTCTGGATGACTGGGAACTTCGTGACGACATTCAGCAGCACTGTCGTGAGCTATGGCCTCAAATTACGACTGAGAACCTAAAAGAACTGACTGACTACGTAGAGTACAAAGAAGAGTTCTTGAAACTATTTGGTTTCGGTGTTGAAGGCGTAGATTACGAAGCGGATGTAAATCCAGCGGTTGAAGCTGATTTTATCCAAATCTAATCGAATGACTGATTAGACAACCGATATACAAAAGGCGCTCATTGAGCGCCTTTTTTGCTTTCATCAGTCAAAGTTATTAACTTAATATTATCAGGATCGTACCGGCTAACGTCATCAGAATATTAGCAATCGCATAGGTACCCGCATAGCCAAGAGCAGGGATGGTGGATTTAGCGTAGTCGTTGACGACATCCATAGCTGGGGCACAAGTTCGGGCACCAATAATGGCACCGAAGAGCAGGGCACGGTTCATCTTGAGTATGTGTGCGCCCACTAAATAGGCCAGTACTACAGGCACAACACTAACAATGAATGCTAAACCAATCACCTTTGGACCAACTTGGGTCAAGTGCTCGAACATCTTTCCGCCTGCACTTAGACCTATTCCCACCATAAAGAACATCAAACCCAAATCTTTGACCATATTCAGCGCCCCCTGCGGGACATAGCCGAAAGTAGGGTGATTTGCTCGTAAGAAACCAAGTGTAATACCAGATAACAAAAGACCTACCGCGTTACCCAAGCTGAACGAAACCTGGCCGAATGTCATCGTGATGAGGCCAAACAGAATACCCAAAATAAAGAAGCTGCAAAAAGCGAGTAAATCGGCCATTTGACTGTGGATCGAGATGAAACCGATTTTTTCCGCGAGTCCATGTACTCGGCTTTTCTCGCCGCTCACCTGAAGGACGTCACCTTTAGCGAGAACAATGTCTAAGTCCATCGGCATTTCTATTTGCGCACGTACCACGCGGTTTAAGAAACAGCCAAACTCAGACAAGTTTAAATCCGATAAGCGCTTGCCTGCGATAGCGTCACTTTTTACGACAATTTCTTCTTCAACGATGCGCAAATCAAGCAAGTTACGATCAAATACTTCTTTACCGTTGCGGAAGCTAGGATCCAAGCGAGCATGGCTATCAGGGAAGCCAACCAGTGCAATTTCATCACCTTCTTGCAAAATAGCATCACCATCTGGATGGGCGAGAATACCGTTACGGCGGATTCGCTCAATGTAACAGCCAGTTTGACGATAAATGCCTAGTTCACGCAAGTTCTTGCCGTCAGTCCAGTCAATCAATTCTGGGCCGACTCGGTAAGCACGAATAATCGGTAAGTACACTTTTCTTTGGCTTGAATTTCCAAGGCCACGTTCTTGAGCAATTTGCTGCGCAGAATCAGACAGATTCTGCTTCTGTAGTTTTGGCAACAGCTTCGCGAACATGATCATGCTTATTAGGCCGACCAGATAAGCCATCGCGTAACCTACGGATAGATTTTCTAATACCAAAGAAAAATCCATATTGCGCGGTATAGTCGCAAGGCCAGAGTTAAGAGCGTCTTGTGCACCAACCAGTACAGGTGTTGCTGTCAACGCGCCAGCCATCATACCGGCTGACAAGCCAAAATCGAGGCCGAAATAGTGGCTCAAGCCATACGTTAAGCTGACTGCGGACACGAGAACGGTCATACTTAAAATAAAGTAATGCTTACCATCTCTGAAGAATATGCCAAAAAAGTTTGGTCCAGCTTCAATGCCAACGCAATAGATAAACAGCATAAAGCCAATGGTTAATGCTTCTGCATTGAATGAGAAGCCAAGGTGACCCATTACCAACGAGGTAATAAGAACGCCTATGGAGTTGCCTAGTTGTAATTTGCCAAATCGGATTTTTCCGATGGCAAGGCCAATGGCTAATACGACGAAGATTAGAAGGATAGGGTTTTGCTCAAGAAGGTATACGACGTCTATGTTCACTGTGTGGCTCGGTAAAGTGTGTGCCAAAAAGATTAAGAATTGTGAATTGTAACTAAATATAGCAAAAAGATAAGTGAATTTTTTTAGGTTTTACCATTAGTTGACGTAAGGTAATAACCAACTGAAAAATAATAAAAAAGCCGCATGAAGCGGCTTTCTTAAAAACTGTCTTTATTATTCGTCAAATAGACCTAGGTGCTCTTTCGCGTATGCTTCGAACTCGTCGCAGCCACCGATGTGCTCTTGGTCGATAAAGATTTGAGGAACAGTTTCAACTGGTTTACCAACTGTTTTCTCAAGATCTGCTTTAGAAATGCCTTCAGCATGGATATCAACGTAACGGTAGTTGAAGTCGTCACGCTTCGCTTTTAGCGTTTCTGCGTGTTCTTTTGCACGAACACAGAAAGGACATGCAGGGCGACCAAAGATAACAACGAACATAATCTTATTTCTCCTAAATCTATTCTTTTTTGAAAGCGTACAAAACATAGCGGCTGAGTGCGCTCTCTTTTGTTGCAGTAACTATGCCCGATCCAGATACGGAAATAAAGCAGCAATTACCTCTTGGTTCTATAGGTGAAATCTATCGAATAAAAACTAAACGCGCTCCCTTATTCTATGGCTCTAAAGTATGTGAAGTGACGCATAAAAAACATACATTTTAAGGGGTTAATGATGGCAAGGTGGAATTGGTCAATTTTTTTTATTCAAAAACATAGCAATCTAATCTGGCTATACGCAAATGACTTCAACTCTTACATAAGTGTTAAATCAGAGGGCAAGAGGTTATTTGGGTATATTATTTTGGGAGGATGTGTATGTTTCAGTTTATGACTGCAACAAGGATTATATTTGGTGAAGGTGCACTTCAGTCTTCATTATCCGTTATCAACCAATTTGGCTACAGTGTTTTGCTGGTAACTGGGAAGGACACCCAACGAGCCACGCCCATCATTAACTACCTTAAAGCTCAAAATATGCGTTACCAACACGTAGCAATCAATGGCGAACCTTATATCACAATGGTAGAAGAGACCGCGGTACTCGGTAGAAAATTCCAGCCTGATATGGTGATTGCTATTGGCGGTGGCAGTGTCATCGATATGGGTAAAGCCCTAGCCGCTATTATTCCTAATCAAGGCAATGTTTACGATTACGTCGAAGTGGTAGGAAGAAACGTACCATTAAAGGCAAAACCTCTTCATTTTATTGCAATTCCTACGACAGCAAGCACGGGCTCAGAGGTGACTCGAAATGCGGTGTTGAAGTCTGGACAAGATAAAGTGAAAGTGAGTCTTCGAAGCCCTGATATGCTGGCAGACGTTGCCATTGTGGATCCGACGCTCACTTATGGAACCGATCAATACACATCCGGGCGTGGCGCGATGGATGCGTTCACTCATTTGATGGAAGCGTATGTGTGTGGTGAGCCAAACCCTCTTACAGATATGGTGTGCGAAGAGGGACTTCGTCGTTTAAGCCGTTCAGTGATTGCTGCTTGTAAGCAAGATAATCATAAGGCTCGGTCGGATTTATCGTTCGCTGCGTTGCTCGGTGGCATGGCCATTACTAATGCCAAATTAGGTGCTGCGCATGGGCTTGCGTCGGCGTTAGGAGGTAAGTTAGATGCTCCCCACAGCGTGATCACGGCGCGTCTTGCACCGCACGTGATGCAGGAAAATATTAACGCCGCGAAGCTCGCTGGCAGGAATGATGTGATAAGTCGTTATCGTAAGCTTGCCCAATTGGTTACCGATCGTGCGAACGCGAATGAGCACGATGGGGTTCTTTGGGTAAATATGGTGTTAGATAAGTTAGCGTTGCCGTTACTTGGCCAATTCGGAGTATGCCAAACTTCTTTTGAACAAGTGGCGAACGATGCGCTTAAGTCGATGGCGATCAAAGGCAACCCGTTACCCCTTAATCAGGAACGTTTGATATACATATTGCAGCAAGTCTGTGATTGCAGTGGAGAGTGTGTGGCAGAGAGCACACAACACGTGAGCTCTGTAGAAGTGCTTGAATCAAGAACGGACTTATCGAGTGTGAACGACTTGGGTTGATGTATTGATCTAAAACACATTGAAAAAAGGGGGAGCGTCGAGCTCCCCTTTATTAAATCTTTCACTAAACAGCAGGACTTAGTACTGACTTAGCTTGTCATAGCGACTATCTTTCAACGCATCTTTTACGCGTTTTAGGTTCTCACGGAAACCTGTACCACGGCGGAGTGTGAAGCCAGTTGCCAGTACATCAATCACCGTCATCTGTACAACTCGACTCGCCATTGGCATATAGACGTCGGTATCTTCAGGAATATCAAGCGTAATAGCGAGTGAACTTGCCTTTTCTAGCGGTGAGTCCTTTGCTGTAATCGCAATGACCGTCGCGCCGTTTTCACGAGCAAGGTTTGCTATTTCGACCTGACTCTTCGTTCGACCTGTGTGAGAAATAAGAACCACAACATCATTATCACTGCAGTTAATACAACTCATGCGCTGCATGACAATGTCTTCAAAACAAGTAATTGGAATGTTAAAGCGAATAAACTTGTTTTGTGCGTCTCGGGCTACAGAAGATGATGCACCAAGGCCAAAGAATGAAATGCGCTTCGCTTGCGTTAGCAAATCGACCGCACGGTTCACTTGCATTGGATCTAGGCTGTTTTTCGCGACATCTAAACACGCCATGGTCGATTCGAAAATCTTATGGGTGTACGCGTCTGGGCCATCGTCTTCTTCCACGTTACGGTTAACGTAAGGGGTACCGTTGGCTAGGCTCTGTGCCAAGTGAAGCTTAAAATCTGGAAAGCCCTTGGTGTCCAGACGACGACAGAAGCGGTTTACAGTGGGCTCACTAACATCAGCCATTTTAGCCAACGTTGCAATGCTTGAATGAATTGCAGTTTGTGGAGACGCCATAATTACTTCCGCAACTTTGCGCTCTGACTTACTGAAATTCTCCAGGTTTTTTTGAATTTTTTCTAATGTATTCATAGTGTTCACGAGGGTATAGAGAACAACTCGCTGGTTCTGTTAACGAAAGGAAACACGAAGATTCCAGAGTAGAGTGGGGCGTTAACGAAAACAACCAGCGCCATAGAATCAGTATAAACCTGATCTTCAATCAGTCTAAACCAATAACGGATACTATTTAGTGAGAATTTGACAGGCCTCAAACAAAATGTTGTAAAAACTACAGAATTGGATGTGTAATCGATGTTTTGTTGCGCCAGTCGCACGAGAATGATGTTTGAGTTACATCAAAACGAAAAAAAATTTCAAATTGATGTAACTCTTTCGGGCCATTAAGACGATTGGATATCAGTGACCACCTGCTGAATTCTTTCCATCAAATTTGGCGCTTGCTTGGCGATTTCACGCTGTTCATCAAGCACCGAACTCAAAATCTCTTTGGTCGTCAGCGGATTTGCCAAAACCACTCGGAACACAATTGTGTTCATGCGCTGCCATTGGTCTGGGTTCAGTCTTGTACGTGAAACAAACGATTTGCCCGTTTCGCGCTGACGCTTTTGAATAAACTGTGTTAATTCATTAATCAGTTCATTCAGTTGTTCTTTTTGTGAACCTTCCGCTTTTGCTAATGCCTCACGGATGAATGGCGGCAAGTAGCGGTACGTGAGGAGACAAAGCTCTGGTTCAGAAACCAATTCGAAATCATCTTGCTGCTTGATTAAATCTGCAAAGTAGCGAGCTTTTTCAATGCTTTGGTCTATCAGCAGCTCATAGCCAGGGCGGCTGATGATGTGCATTGCGGCATAGACTAACATTGCCATGCCCGAACGAGAGCCTTCTAATGTATGGCTGCCTAGGTCTTTTGAGCCTTTACGCAAGATATATTGAGCGTGATGCTCTATGGATTTCATTGCGTCAGGGTCTTTGAACAGAACCATACCAGCGCCCATCGGGATGTAGAGTTGCTTGTGCGCATCAATGGTTACTGAGTCTGCCATTTCCACACCGTTAAGAAGGTGACGGTGGTGATTAGACATAAGTGTTGCGCCACCCCATGCGGCATCCACATGGAAATGACAACCGTGAGCTTGACAGACTTCTGCGATTTCAGGTAGCGGGTCGACATTACCTGTCTCTGTTGTACCAGCTACACCAATAACAGCAATAGGCTTGATGTTTTGTTTCTCTAGTTCAACAATTTTCGCTTTAAGGTCGTCGACAATAATACGGTTGTTGGCGTCCGTTTTAACCGCAACCAATCCGTCTTGACCTAAACCTAGTACATCGGCTGCTTTCTTAAGGGAGTAGTGACCACGCTCAGACACCAATACCGCTAAGCCATCGTAGCCATAATGCTTCATGGCTTTAAATAGGCCTTCTTTCTCAACGCCTTTAAATGAACCATTGGCTCTTAACGCCTTGTTACGTGCTACCCAAAGTGCAGTGATATTGGCAATGGTACCGCCGGAGCAAAATGCGCCCAATGAGTGGTTTGCGCTATGCATCCACTGATCGTAAAACGTATCGCTCTGACCATAGATCAAGCGATGTAGCATGCCCAAAACTTGACGTTCAAGCGGGGTAAAGGCTTTAGAAGTCTCTATCTTTACCAGGTTTTGGTTTAAGGCGATCATGATCTTTGACAGTGGCATCAAGAAATAAGGCAGCGCCGATGTCATATGACCAATGAAGCTTGGTGAAGAAGTGTGAACGGAGTGCGACACCAAAGTGTCGAGTAAGTGTTCTGTATGATCTGACACGAACTCTGGCTGCTCGGGAATCTGAGCAGAAGAAAAGTCTTTTTCGATTTCGCGTAAAGGCTTTTCTTCTGCCACGATGTGTTCACGAAGAAATTGATTTAGATTTCGCGAGAGGCTCTCGTCAATTTTGGTTAACGTTGAGTCAGGACCTTCTGGGACAGTGAAGATCTTTAGCAAGCTCTCAAAGCTAACGTCAGCGGTTTTTTGTTCCTTAACCATAGCAAAGAATCTTTGTAGTTATTTTGGTAATGCGAGCGGCACAATCTAAACTAAAACGGGCGCAAAGTCCCGTTTTAATTGTTGAAACCCATGTTGCTGAAATGAAAATTTTAGGTGAGGGTTACAATCTTCGCATTAAAAAATCGTTGATTTTAATGTGTTAAAACACTCGGTGTTTTCGAGCATCCCCAACGATTAATTAATCACACTTCTGCTTTTCAATCTTCTCTATTGACTGATTGTACTTATTAAGCGCGGTATCAATTTGTTGTGGATGGCTAAGCAGGTCGGCGAATGCTGAACGAAGCTCGTAGTTTTTTGGATGGTTAGTCGATTGACGGTCACTAAACGTTTGTTTTGCGACTTCACCTAACTTATCACTTCGGCTTGCTAGCTGCTTAACGTCGTGTTGTTCTAATTTTAGCCATGCTTCGATTGGCTGTTCTGTTGCAACACGGCTAGGATCGTTCTCTAGAAAATAGTGAACTGCTTCACGGTTTAATTCAAAGTGATGTTTACGGCCGTCCAAGAACCACTGGCTAACTTCTTTTAGATCTGGATACTGGGTAACCGTCAAATCAACAAGATCTTGATACCACTGTAGTGAGGCATCAACATAGCCGTCGTATTTGCTAGCAAGACATTGTTGATCTGCGGCAAACGTAAAAGTTGAGCTTGTAGCGAGGAGCGCTGCAACGACAAAGCGTTTCATTCTTCTTCCTTCTGGTTGTTATCCCTTTATTAACGCAAGGCACATAAGTTGATGTTTCACCCTTCTTTCTCTTTAGTCGTGATAAATCATTGGGCTAATTGACAAAAGGAAAGCGGATTATTGCCAAAACCTTGATCACTTTGACGTTAACTGGGTATTTGAATTTTTGCCGTATTGTAATGGATGTTAAAGCGAAAACCTGAGATCTAGCTAGCAAGTGATACAAAGAAAAGCATCATAACTGGTACCAGTAAACTCAAAATAAACCCACTAACGATGGCAACTGGGACACAACGCACACCACCTGTAGTCTGAATGACAGGTAGTGTAAAGTCCATCGCTGTTGCCCCTGCATAACCAATTGCTGTGCACGGATAGCTACGAATAAAGAGAGGAATGGCTACCAGCGCGACCAGCTCTCTCATCAATTCGATCAGGAAAGATGCCCCCCCAAACACGGGGCCAAAAGCGTCTCCCATCAAAATTCCTGCGAGTGAATACCAGCCAAACCCTGAAGCCATCGCGAGGGCTTGATAGAGAGGAAGGTCCAAAAGTATCGCTGCAATAACGCCACCAAGCATACATGTTGCGATCACAACTGCCGCAATGGCCATACCCTGTTTATTTAATAGAATTTGGCGAAGAGTAAGACCACTATTGCGAAGCTGAATACCAATAAAAAATAGGAGCAGGAAGAGTATCCATTCGCTCGCTGTATCCACCCAACTTAAATCGATGGGTAACAGCAGACCAACTACTAGCCCGCCACCAACGACAACAATCAGCTTTACTGATTCTAAAGCCATCGAGGATAGTGGCAGCTTCTTTTGATTCTGATTGGTCTGGAGAGGAATAATCCTATCGATAATAGGCAGCGCCAACAGATTACAGGTACTTAAACATAAAAAGAAAGTACTCGCATAGAGGAGAATACTCTGTAAGTTGCTACTTAAGTTATCGAGCGCTGCTAGGCTTAGTCCCATCAACGACAAAATGACGTAAATAAGGTAGGACGTTGATTGATTGATCTTCTCCAGTAACGAGGCTCGAGATATAGGAATTAGATACCCCACAACAAGTGGAGCGAAAATAAATAGCATCCCTGAGAACATAAAGCTCTATGATTCCTTTTTTGAGATAATACCAACACACATAAATCAAATTATTTATCGGTTGAAATTAGAGAGATATTTCACCAAATACCAAACGCTGCTCAGCCTTGAGCGAATCGTTTATCGCGAATTAGGTGTGAGAAAACGATAAATTACAAGCCGCTAGCACTTAGCACTGCACGTATTTGGTCATTGAAGTCAGTATCACTCATATTGCTGAGTTCATACAAGACCTCTGCACCTGTTAAGTTGAATTCAACTTCGTGTTCATCAATGCGTTCATCATGATTGCGGAACATCAATAGGTGATGCGCGATTCTTGCAATGTCTAAATAACTCACTTCCGGTCGCGTTTGCTCGTACTTCTCGTTTGAGGAGACCTCTCTAAAGTCATTGTCAAATCCCCAGCGCTCGAGCACCAGTTTGCTTGTTGCTGAACAACGAGTTTGGAAGATTTGCAACGCAATTTCAGGATCTAGGTAATTGCCTCTATCTAAGTACAGGTGGTACTCGTTAATTAGACAAAACAAACCGATATCGGCTAGCAGACCAACCAGCAATGCTTTTTCTTGCTCCAAGTGCCCGTAAGTACCTGGCTCGTGTTTACGAAACGCTTGAACCAATATCACCATGACGGCACCGAGTTCTCGGGATACCGCTGCACTTTTCACCAAGATAGCATTACATTCTTTGGTTAAATTTACTGAATGTTTAAGTTGTTCAATCGCTTGTGCGGTAACAATATCACGCACGCGCAGTATACCAAGGCGAGATACCGCGGTGGTTAAGTCGTTGCAGGTAATGTTTCTACGATTGAAAATTACAGAGTTTGCTACTCGCAGAACGACCGCCGCCAAGCCGGGATCTTCTAACAAACAGTTAGCAACATCTGAAATAGTGGTGTGTTCTTCGACACATAACTGCTGAATTTTAAGCACGACATCAGGAATAGGGGGTAATGAAATCTTACCCGTTGAGATGGACTGTTCTACCAGCTGAGCAAACTCGGATTCCAGTGCGTTTATAAGCTTATCTTTATTATTTGGCAGCCAAAAAAATGATAAATGTTCCATTGTGACGCTGTACTTGAGATCTTTCGTACAGTGTACCCTTACAGCGTATTCTTTATCAATTAAATGCGTATCACGTGCTCGTAATTGCCAGCGAGATCATAATGATGGCGTGTTTTGGGCATGCCGTGCGTCAAAAAAATATCACCACATGAATAATAAGTGTGAAACTAATCACGTATGCAGAATATATACTTTTTTATATGTGACCTATGTCCTAACTTATTTTTCAACGTTAAGTATGATTAAGCAAGTTGGTGAGCACAACTCACAAAAATATCGCCAACAAATCGACATTTATAATTCGCTATAAGCTGCTGTTTATCTGGTGACATCGCTAATCGGGGTAATTTATTCAGATTAAAGAGGTCAATGGACATGACAGACCAAGCTTTTTTTAAATATGTACGCAACTTTAGTGAGTATCAAAAACGTTCTATGTTCGGTGGTATCGGTTTATTCACCGATGACGCTATGTTTGCGCTTGTTAGCAATGATTGCTGCTACTTACGTGGTGGTAATGGATTGGACGAAGTATTTACTCAACTGAATTGCGAAAAATATAAGCACGTCAAAAAACAGACGACGGCAACCGTAAATTATTATGACGTAACAGATTTATTTGAATCCGGATATGCAGGGCTCGATGAACTGGTACAAAAATCAATTGAATACTCAATTAAGGAACGAAAATATCAAAAGTCTTCTGCCAGTAGACGTTTGAGAGATCTGCCAAATATGCAGTTAACTCTTGAGCGAATGGTCAAGAAAGCAGGTGTTGATGACGTAGAAACCTTTTTAGAACTTGGACCTGTAAAAGTCTTCAACAAAGTTAAAGTGGCTTATGGCAATGACGTTGATGTTAAGTTGCTTTGGAAATTCGCTGGTGCAACTGACGGTGTTCATTGGAAACTGATTCAAGAGCCGCGTAAAAAGCAGTTATTGGCGCTGTGTGAGTAAGCAAGCTAAACGCACGATGATTGACTCGTTTTGATGGAGTTAGCGGGTCGTAAAGGCAAGTGTTGAAAGCGGAAAAAGGACATTGAAGTTTTTGACCACTTCATTGAGTTAGTCATTAGATTAGACAAAAAAACCGAGGCATGGGCCTCGGTTTTTGTTTTTTAATTTGCTCTTTTCTTAAAGCACAAATCTTAAAACTTAAAACGCGTGGTGAACATTACCTGATCACCATAAAAGTCGTTGATACGCGCTTCAGCACCTAGAGAGAAAAGCTCAGTTGAGTGGAAACGAGCGTATGCTGCACCGGTCCAGTCGTCATCGTTATCAATAGATACGTAGCCGACTTTGCCGCCTACTTCTAATTGAGGACCTAACCATTGACGAACACCTAAGTTCAGTTCCATACCTACGTCAGTGCTGCTATCGCTTGAAGGTTGTACAACGCGCATTAGCATTTCACCTGTAAGGTCAGCCCAGTTGTTTAGTGGCGAATGAAAGCCAAAACCAGCGGCTGAGTCAAAATCACTTTCAAACTCAGAGTCGATACGAGCAATAACATGTGCGTTAGGGTGAATTGATTTGCTGAATCCAGCACCAAATGTCACAGGACTTGCGCCAATACGTGCTTCGAAATAGTCGTAGCTAAAGTTGCTCATAGTTGCTGGCGCATTGCGGTCGTTTGCGGCTAGGGCATGGCTTGATGCCACTAGTAAGGCAGCGGCTAATAGTGTTTTACGCATAACTAACGATAAACCTTGTTCATTATTTCCATGGATTCAAGCAACCACTTGAACCGTAATCTGATTTGTCCGACATCATAATAAAAAGGAAGGTCCACGACCAACAAAAATGTGTCGATGTTTTGTCAATTAACTTAATAGTTAGTTGGTTTAAGCAAAAACTACGCCATATACATAACGTCTAAGAGCATCAATCGGATAAATAGTGATGCTTTTCCATACTCGCGCTATTGCGCGAAATAACGTGGATCAGCTGGCTTTGGTGACATTCAAGCTAGAGCCACGCATATTACTCGCCGAAGCTTGCTCTGCGTTCAGCCATGGCATTGAGGATCGCCTCAGAATCAAGGACTTGAGTCCAAGATAGTAAGTTATCATCATTTGCAATCATAAAAGCAGTAAGCTGAGACACGATTGCTTTTCTCAACTCTTCTCCTCTCCATGGTTTGGCTATGTAATAGTCCAGACTTGCGTTATTGACGGCCTCAACGGTGTCTTCTAAGCCAGCTTGTCCTGTAAGTAAGACTTTGCGGGCCGCTTTTGTGTCACCATTTTGACTGAGTTCGATTAAGAAGCTAATCCCAGTTTGCTCCGGCATAATGTGGTCGCATAAAATGAGCGCAAGCTGAACTTCCTCTTCCGCCATCTCCTCGATCACTTGCCTTGCTTCAGTGACTGATTCCGCTCCCTCGACAATAAAATGTTCCTCAAAGGGAGCGAGATCCTGGAGCACGCTATCCAAGACTTCTCGTTCGTCATCGACACATAAAATTAAATACTTGGTCATATTTCATCTCCTTTTTCGATGACTGGTAACCAGACTGTCATTCGTGTGAACTTGTCGAGCTCTGATTCGACGTCAATCCATCCTTTATGTGCTGTCACGATTTGCTGGCAGATGGACAGCCCAATGCCTAAACCAAAGTTACCTTCTTTTTTCGTCGTGAAGTTGAGCTCGAAAATGGCTTCTCTTTGCGATTCAGGAATGCCACACCCATTATCTTCAAATGAGATAACGGCGTAATGTGTATTATCTTTTTCTGCAAGACGTGTTTGTATTTTTAAAACGCCTTTTTCCGGAAATGCATCAATGGCGTTAGAGACCAAATTCGTCCATACCTGTTGGAGTGCGATTGGTTGACAAAGGATAGGAGGTAAATCCGCATAATCAGTGGAAACCTGATGCATTTTTAGTTTGTTTTCGAAGATCACCAAGGTGTCTTCAATACCTTCATGAATATCAGCATAGTGCTGGGTCTCATCATCTGAGCGTGCGTAACCTTTAAGGCTTTTCACCATATCTGCAATTCGCGCAGCACAGACGTTAATCGAGCGAAGAGTGGAACCTGCTTTGTGGTATTGCTCAAGAGTATCGAGAACATGAGAAGACACTTGCTGTTTTTTCGTTAGTTGAGTGAGTAACTCGTGATCTGACTCTAGCCCAAGGTTCACCACTTTCTTTGCCAATGTTCGGTCTGGAAGGGCATGATTAAGTGCTTTAACGCGTGATCTGAGCTCAGCGGTTGAAGCGGGTTTTGCGGTTTGAGCTTTGCTCAACAACTCAATGCCTTTGGTTTGTATATCGGAACTGGGTACTTCGTTAAGTAATCTTTCTAGCGTATGCGTTAAATTCTCTACGCCCCTCAATATCGCTGCTATCGGATTATTTAGTTCATGCGCCACGCCCGCAACCAACTGGCCGAGCATCGCCATTTTTTCTCTTTCAATGAGTTGCTGGTGGGCAGACTCCAGCGATTCGAGCGTTTTTTGAAGTTGCAACTTGGTGTTGATGCTTCTTTGTAATCGACGGTTGAAGTGGCGTAAGAGCAAGTTTGTAAAAAGAGGCAGCAAGTTTGAGTCGCTTTGCATCACTTTATTGAATACGTTGCGATCGAGTTTGATGACCTCTGTCTTTGTCAGCGTTAGGGCTGTCGAGAAAGAACATTCCCCAGTAACAAACGACATGCCTCCGACAATATTACCTTTGTTATGGCGTACAACCTCTCGCTGCATGCCTTGTTCATCGCGCTTGTACAGAGCCACTTCACCATCGGTAATAAACCACAAAAAGCTATTTGGCTCGCCTTCCACGGTTAATAAGTGTTCAGGTGAGTATGTACGGCACGCTCTTGTTTCGTCGTTATCTTTGAAAAACTGCTGGAGAGCGGAGATCACTTGCTCGGCTAACTCGGCATCAGACATCGAGTGGTAGTCGTGTAAAAAGCCCGCTTGATAATGGCTCATCTGATTATTGATGTGCGCTCGCAACAAGCTGTGATGATCCAATATCTGACTGTAACTTAGCAGGTCTTCTTTACCGTTTCGCAATATAAATTGGGTCAGCTCTTTTTGCACTGTGTTAAATAAGACGTGATCTGGCAAAGGTTTAGTGAGGCAGTGGTCGAGCCTGCCCTCATTAACGGCAGTGAGAATTGCCTCTATATCAGACGAGCAGCTAATAAGAATTTTTCTTGCTTGCTCGGTATGCGGCATCCGGTCTAAACCAATAAGAAAATCCACGCCATTAAAATGAGCGTGATGGCTCGCTATAACTAAAGCAACAGTCTGTTCTCTTTCTTCTAGATACTCTAAAGCGCTTTGAGCCTCTTCTATCGATTCGACAGAAAAAATATCAAACTTACTTGAGAAGGCAGACAGCTCCAATCGAAACTGTTCAGCACTGATTGGGTTGTTGTCGAGACACAACACAGCATAACGATTCACAGATGTTTTAGCTCCGGTTAAAACTTCGCCACGCAAACTTTAACAATAAAAGGACATGATGAGTGGGAGCCAAGTATGATTCCTGATTAATGGACTAGAATAAGCATCAATAGTCTGATTTGTCTCAATGTTTTCTCCGCAGAAGGTTTGGGGTAGACTGACCGAAAATACCTAATAAGTGACGTTATGCAAAATCTTAAAAAAATCGGCGCCATTGGTGGTGCTATCTCATTAGCGCTGTGTTGGCCATTGGCTGTCGGACAAATTGGTCAGTCCATCATTGAAGATGGTATTACCAATATGAATGATGAAATGATTAAAGGCGAGGTGGTCGAGTATCAGCGTGGCTATTTGTCTTCAGTCGTGCTGACTCGTTATTCAGTTGTTGACCCTGAGCTTAAAACGCAGCTAGAGCGTGATGGCATGCCAACGACGTTTGATGTAACCAGTGATGTTAGCCATGGTCTAACAAGCCTAACAGCAGATTCAAAATTGGTGGACAATGACTTTTTGCCTCTCACGATGCATAGTCAGACCCAACTAAATGGCAATACGGCATTCACCCTTGACCTAGACAGTTGGCATTATCGTAACGAAGCGCAAGGTGTTTCTGTTTCTACAAGCCCTGCAAAAGTGACAGGGGATGTGACGGTATTGGGTGATCTCAATTACCAAGTTTCTGTTCCTTCTGTTCAAGTGGATTTTGAAAACGGTGAAGAGCTTCATCTGAATGCATTGACAGGTCAGGGTAAAGGTAAGCAAGCAAAAGGCTATTGGCTGGGTGAGCAATCTTTTTCTCTAGAGAAGCTGGATGTGGTTGATTCGAACTTAACGCCTGTCTTTTTGATTGAGAATGCAAGTTACCGCGGCAACACTACGATGAATGAGTCTGGTGATAAGCTGAACAGTCAGCTGAACCTAGATGCTAAGAAACTGCGTTTAACTGATGGTACGGATGTCGATAACTTTAAGTTGGATTTCTCAATTGCAGATGTGGATAGCCAGTCATTTGACCAAATTATGTCTATCTATCAAAGCTCTCCAATGTTAGACGAGCAGGAAATTGCGAGCTTATTGCCGCATGTTGACACGCTGTTTAGCAAAGGTTTTGATTTATCCGTGAATGAGCTTTCACTTGCGTTTGGTGACGGTAAGTTCCATAACGAGTGGCAATTATCCATTCCTGAAGGTACTGACCACATTACTCAAGACCCAATGAAGTTGATGACGGCGACTACTGGTGAGCTCAGCACTTACTTCTCTGACGAATTAGTGACGCACTACCCATTTATTCAAGAAGGAATTGATGAGCTGCTAATAATGGAGTTGATCGAGAAAGTAGAGGGCGGTTATCAACTCAAAGCAGAAATCGGTGAAGGCAAATTGAAGTTCGAAAATGGACATGAGTTCCCATTAGTGGCGCTACTTATGCCTGCCTTGATGCAACAACAGTAGCCAAGTATTGTTGCGGAATTAATCCAATTTAACGCTTAGTCTTTAAAAAGAGGTCGTAAGACCTCTTTTCTTGTTTTTATCGCTGCGAAAACGTGATATTAATTTCGTAATATTTACATAGCAGGAGCAATGAGCATCATGGAACAAAATACGGACAACGTATTTAACTTCAGTGCAGGGCCAGCAGGTCTGCCTAAAGCAGTTATGCAGCAAGCACAACAGGAACTAATTGATTGGCAAGGTCTTGGTACTTCGGTCATGGAAATCAGCCACCGAAGCAAAGAGTTCATCAAAGTTGCAGAAGAAGCCGAGCAAGATTTACGTGATCTTCTGAATATTCCGGACAACTATAAAGTGCTGTTCTGCCAAGGTGGTGCTCGTGCTCAGTTTGCTGCTGTTCCTCTAAACCTACTTGGTGATGCCGAGACGGCAACTTACATCGACGGCGGTTATTGGGCTGAAAGTGCGGTAGCTGAAGCGAAAAAATACTGCGAGCCAGACGTATTTGATGCAAAAACAGAAATCAACGGAAAAGTAGCCGTTCTACCTGCAAACGAATGGAAAATTGCTCCAGAAGCGGCTTACGTGCATTTTTGTCCAAATGAAACCATTGACGGTATCGAGATTAACGATCTTCCTGTCACCGACAAACCAATCGTTGCTGACATGTCTTCGACGATTCTTTCTCGTGAGATTGATGTATCGAAATACGGTGTGATTTATGCGGGCGCTCAGAAAAACATTGGTCCTTCAGGCATTGCTATCGCTATCGTGCGCGACGACTTGTTAGGTATGGCGAAGCAGGTACTGCCAAGTATCTTGGATTACACTGTTCTGGCTGAGAAAGAATCAATGTTCAACACGCCACCAACCTTTGCATGGTACCTGTCTGGCCTAGTTTTTAAATGGTTAAAGGCGCAGGGTGGGGTAAAAGCGATCGAGCAAGTGAACCGCGATAAAGCCGCACTACTGTATGATTACATCGATCAGTCTGATTTCTACCGTAATGGCGTGCACTCAGCAAACCGTTCTTTGATGAATGTGCCATTCCAACTTGCGAAACCTGAACTGGATGCAACCTTCCTTGAACTAGCCGATGCCAAAGGGCTGAAATCACTAAAAGGGCACCGAGCCGTTGGTGGTATGCGAGCTTCCATTTATAACGCCATGCCGCTAGAAGGTGTACAAGCGTTAGTCGATTTTATGCAAGAGTTTGAGAAAAACTACGCATAAAATCAAATTCACTGTTATTCATGAAAGCGTCGCAATTGCGGCGCTTTTGTTTATCTCAACTCACATCACTCCAGGAAGGTAAAATGACCAAGGCGAATATTGAAGCGCTGATCAAGCAGTTCCCACTCTTGGCGCCACTTATCGATCTTAAGGAGGTTTGCTGGTTTAACCCAAACATAACCTCTTTAGCAGAAGGTTTGCCCTATGTGGGGCTAGATGAGAAAGATATTCAAGCTGCGAGTGAACGGCTAGCACGATTTGCGCCTTATTTGATGAAAGCGTTTCCCGAAACGGAAGCTTCGCATGGCATCATTGAGTCTTCTGTGGTGGATGTTCCCAAGATGAAAGTGCGTTTGGAGCAGCAATACGACACGCCAATATTGGGTCGTTTAATGCTCAAAAAAGACAGTCATCTGCCAATTTCTGGTTCTATCAAAGCGAGAGGTGGCATTTATGAAGTGCTCACCCATGCCGAAAAGTTGGCGTTTGAAGCTGGCTTACTCTGCGAAACCGATGATTACAGCAAATTGTTCAGCAATGAGTTTCGGCAGTTTTTTAAGCAGTACAGTATTGCTGTTGGGTCAACGGGTAACCTCGGTATGTCCATTGGCATCATGAGTGCAAAGCTTGGTTTTTCAGTCTCGGTTCACATGTCTTCTGATGCGCGGGAGTGGAAGAAAAATAAGCTCCGATCACATGGCGTCAAAGTGATGGAGTACCAGCAAGACTATGGTGTTGCCGTTGAGCAAGGTCGTAAAGAAGCAGAGCAAGATCCTAACTGCTTCTTTATTGATGATGAAAACTCGCAGACGTTGTTTCTAGGTTACTCTGTTGCGGGTGAGCGTCTTAAGCAGCAGTTTGATGACTTGGGAATTGTGGTTGATGAGCATCATCCGCTGTTTGTTTATCTACCCTGTGGTGTTGGCGGTGGGCCAGGTGGCGTGGCGTTTGGTTTGAAAGTCGAGTTTGGTGATCATGTTCATTGTATTTTCGCAGAGCCAACGCACTCTCCGTGCATGTTGTTGGGCGTACATACCGGCTTGCATGACGAGATTGCGGTACAAGATTTGGGTATCGACAACATGACCGCTGCTGATGGATTGGCAGTAGGGCGTGCGTCGGGCTTTGTCGGTAGAGCGATGGAAAGGCTAATTGATGGCTTTTACACCATTGATGATGCTCGTATGTATCACCACTTGGGTGAGTTAAGTGAACTAGAAGGCATTAATCTAGAGCCTTCTGCATTAGCCGGTATGGTTGGGGTAGTGCACGTCTCGAATAATCATGCTTATCAGTCTCGAATGCAATTTGACGAAGAAAAACTCAGAAACGCAACGCATCTTGTTTGGGCAACAGGTGGAGGGATGGTTCCGGAAGATGAAATGGCGGCTTATCTCAAAAAATCAGGTCGGTAAATCAGCCTTTTATACGTACTTAACTAGGCAATTAACAATACAGGAATAACAAAAGGGCTCATCGTTTGATGAGCCCTTCTCGTCACTGAAAATCGAATTATAGAGACTGTAATAGCTGGTAGTAACGCCCTTTTTGAGCGAGTAGCGTTGGATGATCGCCTTGTTCGATGATCTCACCTTGTTCCATCAAACAGATGCTATCCATGCTTTCTAGCTCTATTAGTCGGTGTGTAATGAATATCACTGTCTTATTAGCAAAGTGCTCATTGAAAAGCGCCATCACTTTCTGTTCCGTACGCTTATCGAGACCTTCAGTTGGTTCATCCAAGAGTAGGATTGGCGCATCACGTAGCAATGCGCGAGCGATACCGATTCGGCGTTTCTCTCCACCAGATAACTGACGACCACCTTCGCCTAACCAAGCATCTAGCCCTGGAGCCTCAAGAAGGCCACCAAGTTCGACTTTTTGAAGAATCTCAGACAGTCGCTCATCACTTGCTTCTGGAGCGGCCATAAGTAAGTTGTCACGCAGTGTTCCATTCAGTACATCAACGCGTTGACTGACCACTGTCATTGCTTCTCGCAGGTCAGACTCGCTCCAATCTTGCAGTTTTGTACCACCGATTCGAACTTCACCTTGGTTAACATCCCAGTAGCGACAAAGAAGCTGAATGAGTGTTGATTTACCTGAACCTGTTTGACCTACAATCGCTGTTTTAGTGCCCAACGGTAGTGAGAGTGACAATTCTTTCAGCACCTTTTGCTGACCGTCAGGGTAAGTGAAGTCAATGTTGTCGAATTCAATGTCTAACGTTGTGCCTTTATGTTTCGATTGCTCAGGGAAGACAACGTCAGGTTCAGCCAAAATTACTTCATTTAAACGACGAGCAGAAGTCAACGTTTGCCCCAGGTACTGGAACGCGCCCGCAATAGGCATCAAAATTTCAAAACTTGCCATCGTTGCAAATGCAAACAACGCAATCCAAGGATCAGGAGCATGACCTCCTACGCCGTCTGCAGCAAACCAAAGCATCACAACCAGTGTAAGACCGTTCACAAGCATAAGCAGGCCTGAAGCCATGCCCGTTAAATTCGCGTTCACAAACTGATTAGACAAAAGCTGCTTTTGCTTCTCTAGAATGAGATTGCGATAACGCTCTTCTGCTCCAAAGATACTCAGTTCGCTGTAGCCTTGAAGCCAGTCCAGAGTCGCCACTCGCAACTGCGCTTTATGATAAGTGAGGTTCTCGCCATTGTTTTTACCCAGTTTATAGAACAGCACCGGCCATACAAACAACATGACGGTAAGAATCGAACCAAGCAGCAGGGCGAGATGCCAGTCAAAAAATGCCAGGACAGCCGTTAAACTTAGTATCCCAAAAATACCAATCACGACAGGGCTGATAAGTCGAAGATAAACGTGATCCATCGCATCTACGTCCGCCACTAGGCGGTTGAGCAGATCAGCATCACGCATCGTAGAGACACGACCCGGAATCAGTGGTGCAAGTTTCTTAAAGAAGAAGATACGTAGATCGGTAAGCAGTTTGAACGTTGCATTGTGGCTAACGACACGTTCTCCCCATCGACCTGCGGTTCGAGCCATTGCAGCGCCGCGTACCCCGGCACCTGGTAACATGTAGTTGAAGGTCTCACGAGCTACCGTCAAGCCTGCCACCGCAGCGGCTGAAATAAACCAACCCGATAGCGTTAATAAGCCAATAGATGCAGCTAAGGTCAGAAATGCCAATAGCATACCTAGAGAAAGACCAAACCAATGTTTCTTATAGAGTTTTAGATAAGGGAGTAAATCACGCATCTAAGTTCCCCTTGTCTGTTTCACGTTGTGCGAGGTTCGCTTCCAACATGTCTTTAAATAAGCCATCTTCTGTCGACAGTGTGTCGTAATCACCACATTGAACAATCTGGCCGTCCTGCATAACAAGAATTTGCGATACGCTTTGTAAAGGTGCCAACTGGTGAGTAATTATCAAATTCGTTGTGGCATGTGCGTACTTGTTAATGCCTTCCATGACGAGTTTTTCACTACGAGCATCTAAGCTTGCGGTCGGTTCATCTAATAACCAAAAACGACCATTTTGTAGCATAGCGCGAGCCAACGCTAAACGCTGGGCTTGACCGACAGATAAACCACCAGAGCGGTCAGATATCGGGTAATCCAACCCATGCATTTCAACAAATTCAGCAGCATGAGAGTCATTCAAAACAGAATGAACGTCTGCATCTTGAATGTTGTGTTTGCCTAACGTGACGTTATCTCGAATGCTGCCATGTAATAGCATTGGGTTTTGACCAATCCAGCTTACGGCCTCTCGCCATGTGGCTAGATCCAGTTGTGACAATTCACAACCATTAATCTTCAAGCTACCTTGATAAGGCATGAAACCGAGGATGGTGTTTACCAAGCTTGTTTTACCTGCACCACTTGGTCCAACTAAAGCCGTACTTTTGTTGGCTTCAAGAGAGAAGGATAGGGGACCTGCGAGCTGCTTACCTTCCGGACTAAAAATGGTTAACTCGTCTGCTTCAATATGGATAGGGCTGTTTTTATCTAACGCTTGGGTTCCATCTTTGATTTGATCGACTTCCAAATCTAGAAACTCGACAATACTTTCTGCTGCGCCAACCGCTTGCTGTTTCGCATGGTAGAACGTGCCCAAATCACGTAATGGCTGATAAAACTCTGGCGCAAGAATCAGAATGAACAAGCCAGCAAACAGCGTAACACCTGTGCCGTAGTAGCCGAAATCGAGCTCTCCGATATAACTAAAGCCAAAGTAGACGGCGGTAATTGCGATAGAAATGGAAGTGAAAAACTCTAAAACCGCAGAAGATAGAAACGCGATTTTCAGAACGTCCATGGTACGAGTACGAAAGACTTCCGAAGCACCCTTCAGAGTTTCAGTTTCAGATTTTGTTCTATCGAATAAGCGAATGGTCGTCATTGCTTGCAAGCGGTCATAAAAGTGACCGGACAAACGCTGCATCGCTTTAAAGTTTTTGCGGTTTGCTTCTGCGGCTTTCATCCCAACCAGTGCCATGAAAATAGGCACCAGTGGTGCAGTGACTAGGAAGATCAAGCCTGCCGCCCAGTTTACTGGGAATACGACAACCAAAATAATGAAAGGCACTAGTACCGATAATGACATCTGAGGCAAGTAGCGAGAGAAGAAATCTTGCATATCTTCTACCTGCTCTAAGATGAGCGTCGCCCAGCTGCCGGCAGGTTTGCCTTTGATGTAAGCTGGCCCAAGTTTATGAACTTTATCTAAAATGAGTTGGCGAATATAAACTCGAATTTGCTCACCGCAACGGTAACCGGCAAGCTCTCGACCCCAGGTACAAGTAGCTCGACCGATAACCGTGCCACCAAGCCCAACAAAATGCCAAATGAGGTCGGCTTTGTCTACTTGGTCAATGATTAACTGGTGCAGAATGGAGGCGAGCAGGGCTGCTTGAGCCAATAAAAACACGCTTGAAAGTACGCCTAGGCCTATCGCAATCATAAGCCAGCGCTTGGCTAACTTACTTTGTTGCTTCAGCCACTTATTCAAGCTGCTTTGCTTTTTCTTATCCATCGTGAAGGCTTAATGATAATTGTTTTAATGAGGCGGTAGTATACAAAAGAAAACCCAGCGGGAATACCGCTGGGCTTTAAGGATATGACACAAATGTGAAAAGTTATTTGTCACCAAGTGAGTCTAAGAAACGCTCAGCATCTAATGCCGCCATACAACCTGTACCTGCAGATGTGATAGCTTGACGGTAGTTATGGTCCATAACGTCGCCTGCTGCAAATACACCTTCAATGCTAGTTTGTGTCGCGTTGCCTTCTAGGCCAGACTTAACGATGATGTAGCCATCTTTCATGTCTACTTGGCCTTCAAAGATTTGTGTGTTTGGCTGGTGGCCGATCGCAATAAACGCACCCATCACTTCAAGGTCTTCAGTCGCACCTGTGTTGACGTCTTTAATACGAACGCCAGTTACGCCCATGTCGTCGCCAAGTACTTCATCGAGAGTTCGATCGGTATGAAGAACGATATTACCGCTTTCAACTTTATCCATCAGACGTTTCACAAGGATCTTCTCTGCACGGAATGAATCGCGGCGGTGGATCAGGTGAACTTCTGACGCAATGTTAGATAGGTAAAGTGCTTCCTCAACAGCAGTGTTACCACCGCCCACAACTGCAACTTTCTGATTACGGTAGAAGAAACCGTCACAGGTTGCACAAGCAGAAACGCCGCGACCTTTAAATGCTTCTTCAGACTCAAGGCCAAGGTATTTTGCTGATGCACCTGTAGAAATAATCAATGCGTCACATGTGTACTCGCCAGAATCGCCTTTTAAACGAAATGGGCGTTGTGATAGTTCTACTTCGTTGATGTGATCAAACACGATTTCAGTTTCGAAACGCTCGGCGTGCTCTTTCATGCGATCCATCAATGCAGGACCTGTCAGACCTTCAGCGTCGCCGGGCCAGTTTTCAACTTCAGTAGTGGTGGTTAGCTGACCACCTTGTTGCATTCCCGTCACAAGCACAGGGTTTAGGTTGGCACGCGCTGCGTAGACGGCAGCTGTGTATCCTGCTGGACCAGAACCAAGAATTAATAGTTTACAATGTTTTACGTCGCTCATTATGGCTCCAAAAAGGGCTGAACATTTCCCTCGATTGTATGGAAATTCTTAGTGCTTTAAAAGCATAAACAACGATTGTGATCGAATAATTGGTTATAGATTAGAACCCACTAAAGATTGATAAAGAACGTTGACTTCTAGCATAAAATTCTATTCGTAGTAGAGAAGTCTAGTTTCAAATATCGCCAAAGCGCAAAACTGAAACATGGCTCTGTGTTTGTGCCTTGGATTGGTCTGTTATGTTGTTTTTGTTATTTTGTTGAAGCTATCAACGTTAAAAGCTGGCAATTGCAGAATATTTGCGTAACCTAGTGTGTAAATTAAATGTTAATTAATGTGCCTCATTAAAGGAGACAATGATGTTACATTCACGTGAGAATACTCTGCATTTAACACAGCTCAGCATGGCAGCAATTGAGCAGCTTTCCCCATCGTTTGAAGAACTGCCTCGTACCGAGCATGCAGATGGTCAGTATCGACTAAGGCGTTATTCTGTGGTTGGTTTTGATAATGGCAAAGTCATTGACTTAAACAAAAACAGCTTTGTTCAATCGTCTGATATCAACCGATTCCAAGGTGATGTTGTAAGACAATTTGAGCCGATTGAGAAGGATATTCTCACCAGTGATGGTTTCCGAGAAATGTGCGAATTGTTTGTCAATGCGAATCATCTGCCTAACGGCCAGGAAATAGAAATTCACCAAATCCGAATCACAGCGCTAGAAGAAGAAACTCAAGTGGCACCTGAAGGTGTACACCAAGACGGTTTTGATCACATTGCAATGGTTGGCGTGGGACGTCATAACATCATTGGTGGCGACATCATGCTGTACAGCAGTCATAACCAAGCCCCATTTTTCCGTAAGGTGTTAGAAACGGGTGAGGTTGCAATATTGGCAGACAGTAAACTGTGGCACAACGCGTGCCCAATCCGTTCTGTCATTGATGATGAAGCGGGTCATATGGATGTGTTTGTACTCACGGCTACGGATAAGCGCAATGAACTTCAATCTTAATCTGATCAGAGAGCAGTTTCCGGCACTCGCTCAATACCATAACGACAAACCTGTGACGTTTTTTGATGGTCCAGGCGGGTCACAGGTACCTCAATCAGTGCTAGACAGCATGGTGGGGTATTTAGGTCGTTTCAACGCCAACTTAGGCGGGCATTATTTTTCTAGCCAAAAGACGGTTGACGTGATGCAAAACGCACGCGAGTCAGCGCAAGCTCTGCTTAACGCGCCGTCATCTGGCAATATCGTCTTCGGTGCGAACATGACATCGTTAACCTTTCAGCTTAGTCGTGCGATTAGCCGAGATTGGCAAGAGGGAGATGAGATCATTGTTTCTGCTTTGGACCACTATTCGAATGTGTCTAGCTGGCAGCAAGCGGCAGAAGATAAAGGCGTTACGGTTCATCAGGTTCGTATCAACGAAGATGATTGTACGTTGGACTTGGAGAATTTAAGCAGTCTTCTTTCTGATAAAACGCGCCTTGTAGCGGTGACCTATGCATCGAATACGACTGGTTCTATCGTGGATGTGCAGCGAGTAGTAAGCATGGCGCACAACGTTGGGGCACAAGTTTATGTGGATGCCGTTCATTATGCGCCGCATCATTTGGTTGATGTTCAAGCGTTAGGCTGTGACTTTTTAGCTTGCTCAGCTTACAAGTTTTTCGGCCCGCACGTTGGTATTGCTTACATAGCCGATCAGTGGCTGCACAGTATTCGTCCGTACAAAGTCGAGCCTGCTACCAATATTGGCCCAGGCCGATTTGAAACGGGGACGCAAAGTTTTGAAGGTCTTGCTGGTGTCGTTGCTGCGGTTGAGTATCTGGCTCAATTTGGTGAAGCCAGTTTACCCCTTCGTCAACGATTGGAGCAAAGTTACCAATTGTATGAACAACATGAGCAACGCTTGAGTGAGCGATTCTTACAGCGTCTGAGTGCACTAGATGGTGTCAATCTATTTGGCATTGCGAAAGAAGATAGCCAGCTCCGCACACCAACTTTTGCGCTAACATTCGACCGATATTCTCCAGAGTTTATCGCGAAAACGCTGGGTGAACACAACATCTGTGTTTGGAACGGCCACTTTTATGCGCTGGGCTTAGTTCGTCAACTTGGTCTAGAAGAGTCGGGTGGTGTGGTACGAATTGGTTGCATGCATTACAACACAATAGAAGAAGTCGACATGTTGTTCGATGTACTAGAAAACATCCTTGATGCGTAACTGATTATATCTTCCTGATAGAAAAAAAGCTCGAGTCAAACTCGAGCTTTTTCGTTTTTATTTCAACAAACCAGCTATATATATATATGTATATGCAGCTAGGCGCTTACTTCCACTTCATAGGAAGTGAATTTTCTTACGTTGATCACGCCAGTGTCAAAAATGAGGTATTGACCTTTGATGCCTTGCAAAGTGCCAGTAACAACCGGGTTTTTATCGAAATTATGCGAGGTGATCTTAGTTGGGTGCTGTTGCACCGGATAGCTAAGGTCGGTAATGCTTTCGCTTAATATTTCAATTGCATCTTCACCGAATTGCTGTTTTATCTCAGCAATCTTATCTTCGACTAAAGGTAATAGCTCAGCAAAACGATCTTGCAGTGCCATTGGTTCACCATCGCCTTTCAGCAGTGTGCGCCAATTGGTTTTATCTGCGATGTGTTTCGCCAGTTCAACTTCAATTAATCCGGAGATATGTCGAGTTTTTACCTTAAAAATTGGCAAACCCTGAGTCGCACCTTGATCAATCCAACGAGTTGGGATTTGCGTGTGACGAGTGATACCAACTTTTAAGCTGGATGTATTGGATAGGTAGACAAAGTGATCCACCATGCAGTTCTCTTCGCCCCATTGTGGCTCGCGACAAGTCCCTTGGTCGTAGTGGCAAGTCTCTGGCTTCATGATGCACATATCGCAGCTTGCTAGCTTTTTCATACAGACAAAACAATGGCCTTGCGAATAACTCTTTTTCGTTTTCTTACCACATGAGCAACAAAAAATATTGCCCGTGTGAGTCAGTGTGAGCGTTTTACCCAGAAACGGCGATAGATCAATTTCTTCCTCACCAACAGGTAGACGGTAACTGACAGCACCGTCCAGAGATGCACGCATTTTATTTAGCGTACCAGTTGCAATTAATGACATGACATTACTCATTATTGTGTTTTTGCACAGTATATCCGAAGTGGTGATGAGATGCAGGGTTGACAGGCACATTAAAGCGAAATGTATCGCTCGGAAATGTTATGCACTGGCCTTCATGGGTTAGGAAATACGGCTGTGAAATGCTTCGCAAATAACAAGTGAACCGCATTTTTGAGAGATTTAAAAACGTGATAACGGTTCAAAACACGTTACCATGTATCGAAAGTAAGAACGAAAGCTAAAAGTAATTTTGTTTCTTGATAAATGACTTTGTTTGAAGTTCGAAAAATCATTGAGTACATTGTGTTGTATATAAGCTGAGCAGGTCACTCGCCCATGAAGTGGATCCATAAATTTATCTTTGCCCTCTCTATTTGCACTATTAGTTTGGTTGCGCTTTATAGTGTTCTTGGCGATACACGAAAGCTGACCATTACACCAGAACATTTCAATATCTATGCGACTAAAGACGCCAGCGAAGGTGGCTTGAGTGAGGCTGATATTTTTTACGATAAGCAAAGCCTAGTTCTCAGCTGTGACTTAAAGCAAAGCTCGTATGCTTGGCCTTATTGCGGAATCTCTGTTTATACCGATTCCACAACGCCAACACAGGGGATTGACCTTTCCAATTACCATACGATTCGATTGAAAGTGAGATATGAAGAGGCGGGGGTGGGGCCCAATCCGAGCCATGATTTGCGTTTATATCTGCGCAACTATAACCCTGAGTATTCCAAACCAGACGACGAGTACACGATTAAATACAATGGCATGCAGTTTTCTCCGTCCGGTTCAAACGACATCATCGAAATTCCGATTAAAAATTTACAGGTGATGACGTGGTGGTTAGTAGACAACAAAGTCGCAATTGAACACTCAGCACCTGAATTTTCAAACATCACACGTATTGATATAGCGACCGGATCTGGTGCGGCACTTGGCGAGCACAAAATTGTGATTGATAAAATTGAGTTTGAAGGCGCTTACCTTGCACAAGAAACGTTACTGTATGCGCTCTTACTCTCTTGGATGGCGCTTGGGCTGGCATTTTCGCTGCACGAATTACGAAAAAATCGAGTCGCTTATGAAAAAGCGAAAAAACGTCATCGTCATTTAGAGAAGGTGAATGGTACGTTGCGAGCTCAAAACTATGAGTTTGCAGAGTTGGCGCATCGCGATGCGTTGACGGGAGCGATGAACCGTCACGCAGTTCAGCACTGGCTTGAGCAGCAATCACGTCAAGTTCGCTGGGGGCATAGTACATTCAGTATCCTTTATATGGATTTGGATAAATTTAAGAAGGTGAATGACAAATTTGGGCACCAAATGGGGGATGACATATTGCGCGAATTTGTCATGGTGGTGGCAAGTTCCATCTACCCAGATGACCGACTTGTTCGTTGGGGGGGAGAAGAGTTTGTTGTATTTTGCCCTGACACCAATATTGAGCAAGCTGTGAAGAAGTCGGAAATGATTCGCAAAAATGTGGAGAGTCATTTGTGGGTACACGGTGAATCATTAACATGCAGCATTGGCGTTGCCCAGATGCAAAATGAACGCGTCTCCGAAACCATGGCGAGAGCAGACGAAGTGCTTTACCAAGCGAAGCGCAATGGTCGCAACCGGGTCGAGGTTCATTATGGTTTGCTTGCCTGCGAAAAGAAGCAAGCCTAACGATTCGTCACTCAAAGGAATTAAAAAAGGTGGCCAACTGGCCACCAAGAGGGAAACTGCTGAACACCACTTAGGGGGAAGTTTGGGTCATCGATGTGATTACCGTGAGCAGCAGTGTAGTGCTAATCGAACTTGCTATTTTTTACCAGAACAACCAAGCGAAAAGCGTTAGTGCAGCAATACAGGCAATGTTTAAGACGAAGCCAATTCGCATCATTTCTTTTTGCTTGATATGACCCGTACCGAACACAATCGCATTTGGAGGCGTCGCAACTGGTAACATAAATGCACAAGAAGCGGCGACGGCAATCAATGCAGAGAGAATGACCGGAGACATGCCTAAGGCCTCTGCGATGGTTGCAAATACAGGGACCAGTAGTGCAGCACTAGCGGTGTTACTTGCAAACTCAGTCAAGAAGACAACAAAAGCAACTACAGCAAGAATCGTCAGAAGGATACCAGCTTGCTCAAGGAAGCCCGACAAGCTATGAGCCAAAAATACGCTTGTACCGGTTGCTTTTAGGACGTTACTCAAACAGATGCCACCACCAAATAGGATTAACACACCCCAGTCGGTTGTTTTCTCAATATCTTTCCACTCGACGGCGCGAGAAGCCCCAAGCAGAAGGATCGCACCTATTGCGACAAGGGTATCGAACTTAGCGAAGCCACCTAGCATAGCGTTAATAGGCTTACTGAAAATCCACAACGTGACCGTCAGTAAGAAAATCGCCAGCGTAATCATTTTGCCGTTTGTCCACTCGACTGGTTGATGGTCAAGATCAAACTTGTGGCTAAGGTCAGGCTTAGTCATGGTGTACAACACGAGAATAGCGATTGGCATTAGTACTAATGAGATAGGCACACCGAGCTTCATCCACTCAGTAAAACTTAGGCCAACTTCAGCTGCTGCAATGGCGTTTGGTGGGCTGCCAACCAGCGTTGCAATACCACCAATCGAAGCACTGTAAGCGATGCCGAGCAGAACAAACAAAAAGGTATTGTGATTTTTCTTCGCGTCTAGCTTTGTCATCACACCCAGTACAAGGGGCAGCATCATAGCGGCAGTGGCGGTGTTTGAAATCCACATTGACAGGCCAGCACTCACACCAAATAGCATGAATACAGCGACAGACATTTTGCCTCGTGCGAGTAACAGCACTTTATCAGCAATAGCTTGGTCTAACTTCTGTTTATGCAAAGCTGCAGCAAGTGCAAAACCACCTAAGAATAGAAAGATGATGGAGTTGGAGAAGTTGTTCAGTGCGGTCTGAGTGTTAAACACGCCTAAAAATACCGCAAGTAATGGTATGAGTAGCGCAGTTATGCTGACGTGAATCGCTTCGGTTAGCCAAAGAATAGCAACAAAAACTAAGATGCTCAGGCCGGTTACTACTTGTGGCTCAAAGGGTAGGGTATTAAACAAGATAATGAACAATACGATATTCGCGTTCAAAATCATGCTGTTGCGAGTGAAGAACCAGTTCTTCAATGTCACAGCGAGTGCGGTCATGGGTAGTGCTCCTTTTGCATTGCCTTTTGTCGGTTTTTTTATGGCAAAGTAACTGACTTGTAGTTATTTATTGATTAAATGTTACTTGGAATGCAAAAAAGAGTTTTGCCTGAATCGTAGAGCAAATTAGAAAATGTGATGTTGAGAATTGGAAATGGGTAGAAAACTACCCATTTGTTTTATAGAAATGTTATTAGCCTTGTGAGCTGCGTGATTCCTCTATTCGACGGGAACTTGCAGAGGCTCATTAGAGATTTTTTCAGGCTCTTTTACTGCAACGATAGGCTCTTGAGGACCAAGAAACTTGGGCTGCGTATTAATAATGTAGAGGTCTAAAAAGGCTTTCACACGGGCGAGCAACTCTCGAATACGCATTGATGTTTTTTGTTTGTTTGTCGTAGGTCCTGCTACCGCAAGACACTGCGCATCAATGTTGTAAGCATCGGCAATAAACAGCGCTCGCTCACAATGAAAGCGCTGAGTCACAATCAGAAAGCGCTCCGAAGCAAAAATCTTTTTCGCCCTCACAATCGAATCTAGAGTACGAAAGCCAGCATAATCAAGGTGAATCACTTCCTCAGGCACGCCGGCTTTAAGTAAGTCGCGTTTCATCGTCCACGGTTCGTTGTAGGAGCGATGGGCGTTATCGCCACTCAATAAAAACTGTTTTACTTTGCCTTGGTTGTAAAGCTCAATCGCCGCATTAATGCGATGAGTGTAGTAAGTGTTGAGGATCTTACCGATGTATTTACTGGTACCGAGAACCACAGCAACCTCATGTTGAGGTATTTGTTCGTATTCAGTGAAAATGCTTTCTTTGGCTTGTAAAACCACCCACCGGTCGATGGCAATAACAGAAACAAGCAGACTAAGTACAGAGATCGACAAAATCAAAGCAAGTCGCTTCCAGGAAAATTTCAGCTTCCACTTTGATCTTATGCGAGAAAACAACAAAACGTTTTATATCCTTAACTAAAAATGTAGTTCTCATCATATCTGATAGAAACAAAAAGAGAGAAGCCCATTTATGCCAAAATCTGGTTAGGATGATAAAAAAATAAAAGCCCCTACATGGTAGGGGCTAATTATTAAACGAAATGTCTCAAGCTTAAAACGCAGTGCGTTTGTAGCGACGGTAAACCGGTTGCCAGAACGATTGTTCAATCGCCACGTTCAATGCTTCATCAGTAATTTCTAACGCCACACCTTGCTCGATTGCCTTCTTACCAACAGCAAACGCGATCTTTTTCGATACCGAGTGGATCTCTTCCAACGGTGGAAGTAGCGCACCACGACCGTTGATTGCTAGAGGAGAGCATGTTGCGAGCGCACGGCTTGATTCCATTAGCATCTCGTCGGTGACACGTTTTGCGTTTACAGCAAGTACACCAAGGCCAATGCCAGGGAAGATGTAGCTGTTGTTACATTGGGCAATAGGGTAAGTGCGACCTTCATGAACCACAGGCTCAAATGGGCTACCTGTTGCAACCAGTGCTTCACCATTTGTCCAACGAATGATGTCGTTCGGTGTTGCTTCTACGCGGCTTGTTGGGTTCGACAGTGGGAAGACAATCGGACGCTTACAGTGTTTATGCATTTCTTCGATGACTTCTTGGCTAAATAGGCCAGGAGCACCAGAAACACCAATTAGTACCGTTGGTTTGGCGTTACGCATAACGTCGAGGAGTGAGAAGCCATTTCCTTCATTTTCCCACTCTTTCGTATTGGTATGTTTCTGCACCAGGCGTTGTTGGAAATCAAGAAGGTTAGGCATGCCTTCTTGTAACAGACCCCAACGGTCAACCATGTAAACTTGTGAGCGAGCTTGCTCGTCAGAAATCCCTTCCGATACCATTTGTGCGATGATCGCTTCTGCGATACCGCAACCAGCAGAGCCAGCGCCCAAGAAGGTGATACGCTGCTTAGACAGCTGAGTGCCTGCTGCTTTACAGGCGGCAAGTAGAGAGCCAACAGTAACGGCCGCCGTGCCTTGAATATCATCATTGAAGCAGCACACGCGATCTTTGTAACGCTCAAGAAGAGGCATCGCATTTTTCTGAGCAAAGTCTTCGAACTGGATCAAGGCATCAGGCCAACGGCGCTGTACTGCTTGAATAAACTCTTCTACAAATGCATCGTATTCTGCACCCGTAATACGAGGGTGACGCCAACCCATGTACATCGGATCAGCTAAACGTTGCGGGTTATTGGTACCCACATCAAGCACGATTGGTAGCGTGTAAGCAGGGCTGATACCACCACACGCGGTATAGAGTGACAGTTTACCAATAGGAATACCCATGCCGCCGATACCTTGGTCACCCAAGCCAAGGATACGTTCGCCATCTGTCACAACAATCACTTTAACGTTGTGGTTTGCTGCGTTGTTCAGCAGATCGTCAATACGGTCACGGTTCGGATATGAAATGAATAGACCACGACCACGACGGTAAATGTTAGAGAAGTTTTCACATGCTGCGCCGACAGTTGGCGTGTAGATGATAGGCATCATCTCAGAAATGTGGTTTTGCACTAGGCGGTAATACAGTGTTTCGTTGGTGTCTTGGATATTACGCAGATAAATGTGCTTATCCATATCGCTTTCGAAACTCTTGTATTGCTGGTAGGCACGTTCCACCTGCTCTTGGATTGTTTCGGTAGACTCTGGAAGCAAGCCTTCTAAGTTGAATGAACTACGTTCTTCAGCAGAGAATGCACTGCCTTTGTTCAAAAGAGGGGTTGCTAAAAGAGCCGGACCCGCATATGGAATATATAGTGGGCGTTTATCGTTGTTCATTGGGTGCCTTATGTAGGGTTGAAGGATGCGCACCAAATTTTAACGGGTTCACCATTTAGTTGTAAACATGCGTTGATGCACATCAATGTAATGTCGCAAAAAAATTCAGATACCGCCGAAAATATCGGCAATATTGGTTGTTTAGAGATACCTAAAGCAGGATTTTTTTACTTGGGTATAATGTTCTGCATCATCAAATCAAATCCAATTTCTATGTTTCAACTACCTATCGACAGCCTGCAAGCTGAGTTTGACCAACATGTGAACCAAAACCATCTCGTGGTGGAAGCCGAAACCGGGTCAGGTAAATCTACCCGTTTGCCTATGTGGGCGGCAAAACACGGACGCGTGCTGGTTATTGAACCACGTCGAATTGCTTGTACCTCGTTGGCTGAATATCTTGCGGAGCAATCTGGTGAGCCAATAGGTCGCAAAGTTGGTTACGCGATCAAGCTTCATGCCTACTTTGATGAAAAAACCGAAGTTGTATTTGTGACTCCGGGAGTCGCACTGCGTTGGTTTGCGGAAAACAAGCTAGCAGGCTTCGATATCGTGATAGTGGACGAATTTCACGAGCGACGCTGGGATATTGATCTATTAACCGCAATTTTGAAGCAAGAAAATCAACATCGGTTGATCGTCACTTCCGCTACGCTGGAGGGCGAAAAGCTAGCGCGTTACCTGAATGCGAAGCGTCTGCGATCCGAAGGGCGTTGCTTTCCAGTCACGGTGACACATCGTTCTTTAGACAGCCGTTATTTACCGAATAAGAAGGGATGTGAACAAGAGGTTGTCAGAGCAGTAAAAGAAGCATTGGAAGATGAAGATGGCGATATTCTTGTTTTCCTGCCTGGACGCAAAGAGATCACCCAATGTGCTCAGATGCTACAAAGTTGCGGCGAAGTCATGGTGGTCAAACTTCATGCCTCGGTTAGTGATGAAGAACGGCACCGCGCGTTAACTACGCAAAAACAACGAAAAGTCGTATTGGCAACCAATGTTGCGGAAACCTCTCTGACCATTCCTAATATCCGGGTAGTAATCGATAGTGGTTTAGAGCGCAGAACAGTACAACGAAATGGACGTACAGCACTGACGCTGACCCACATTTCTAAGGCCAGCGCCGCGCAGCGAATGGGGCGGGCGGGCCGTGTTGCTGAAGGAGCTTGTATTCGTCTATATGGTGAACACGCGCCTTTAGAATTAGTGACGCCTCCAGAATTGCACAGAGAAGAGCTCGTCGAGCCCATGCTGGCAGCTGCTTGTTGTGGATACCGTCTTTCAACACTCGATTTTCTCGACTCAATTCCTCCAAAGTCGCTAGAGGCATCTCATTCGACGTTGTTATCTATGGAAGCGATTGATGAGGATGGCAATGTTACGCAGCACGGGAGAAAAGTATATCCACTACCCATTGATGCACTGTTTGCCGATCTTGTTACCAGAATTCAAGCGAAGCCAGAGAAGGAAGCAATGATTGATTTGGCTGCCGCCTTATCTGTGCCTGCGCAGCTCTATCAGCGACAAAGTGGTGAAGTTGCTGAGCTTCTATCTCAAGAGGAGCCATACGGATGTGATGCCTCTTTGCTGATCCGTTTGGTTCGGGGGGAGCGACTCCCTGGTATTGTCATTGATGCCAGCGCACTCGAAGAGGCACAAGGTTTAGCAAAACAAATGCGAGAAGTATTTGAATTACCGGAACTTGACGTTGCCTCTCGATATAAACGTGAAGCGCTCTTTTTCTCCATCGCCTCATTGCACCCTGAGCTTGTGTTTGTCCGACGAGCTCGTCGAAGAGATGCTCTAGGAAATGGCGTAGTCGAGATGCTGGTTGGGCGTAACAGCCGCTTTCCTGATAAAGAAGAAGCGGCCATTGTGCTAGATAGCCATAGCGTGCCAGGACGAGGTGTTAAGCAAACACTGAACCTCGCATCGGTCATGATGCCTATCCCGCTGACATTATTACGCGAACTTGAATTTGGGGAGTGGCAACAAGGTGAGACTAATTATGAAGAAGAGACGCCAAGAGCAACAATGCATTTGGTCTACGCCGGGCGAACAGTCTGTTCTGAACACCAAGCGTTACAAGGTGATGTTGCTGTTCAGTCTATTGTCGAAATGATAGAAGACGAGACACTGTTACCAGGTTTTGCTTCTCAAAGAAAACAACAAATCCAACACTGGAAACTCTACAACGCATTGGGCCTTAATGTCGAAGAAGAAGAGGTTAACGACTTGGCCTCCTTGACATTTTCTAGCTGGTTAAAGGATCAGTTGGAAACATTAGGCGTTGAAAATGTCGATGATATGGCGTTGTTTGAACCGGAAGACTTAACATTTAACGGTGTTCCAGAATGGGAATACGACGATTTCACGGAGCAGTACCCTTTAGAACTTTCGCTGCCAGAACTCCAACTGGATGTTGAGTATTATGCGTCTCGCAAACTGGTGCAGGTCGTTTATCGAGAGGGAAACCGTAAGGGGGATCCAAAGCGTTGGGAGCTGCCACGCTGGGCTGGTTGGAAGATACAGTATAAAAAGGCCAGTCGAGTGATTGATGTGAAGTAGGTAGGCGGATGACGTTGTGACAAGAATTGATATTTTCTTGGTGAATCTATAATGATTTCATATTGATAGCGTTACTTACGTGTTGTTTTTAGTTTCTTAATTGAAATATTAATCAATTGAATGCTTATATATGGCGAAGCTGTACATCAGTTGTTACAAAGCTGGTTTTAATATTTCCTTTTGCATGTAAATTAGTGCATAAAAGACGAATGTTTTATATCCCATTGCTATATCAAAACAGTTGAACGATATTTGGTATATCTCATTTTCGAGTGTCGGGGGCATAGAATGGATCAACAAGGAAAGACGTGCATTGAATTCGACTACACTAGCTTTTTAGGGGCGACAGGTAGTAAAAAATGGACCTTCTTAGAGGCATTTGCCACCATCGCGCCTATTTTCGGTTTGATGTGGAAACAGAACATTGCGGAATTGAGCAAGCCTGAAGATCGGTTGTGGGATGCCGCATTAAAATCGATGTCTTCTCGTAAAAGTGATGAATCCAATTTGGTCCGCTTAACCCAGTTAGCTAAACATGAAGGGATCAATGAATTGCGAGTCGTTATGCCATATTCGCTCGATGTTCAGCAAATCGAGTACATAGAATCTCGCAGTCAGTTGAAAGTGGACACGTCAGAACAAGATGTTCTTAACATCAAGTTTTAGGCTAAGTATTTCCACTTCATCGATGTACTACTTAACAATAGTGCAATGAAAAGCGACCTCAAAGTAGGTCGCTTTTTTATTTTGAGGTTTTTGTCACAGGTCTTGGAAGTGTGATGAATATAGAGTATTTGCACTTAAATTAACAAAAATGTAACGTTTGGAAATGCAATTGTCATAACTAGCTTCTAACTTTGTGTTTTTAGGACAAATTACCGACTAAGTGGTTGGTACTGTAAGTTCGAATTAACGTCCCTTATTGGCATACAAGGATGATCGAGTCACCACGTCATTTGGGCATAAAAACAAACACAATAAGAAAGGAAGTCAATATGTCTTTGTCTCGTCGAGACTTTATGAAAGCTGCCTCTTCAACGGCGATTGTTACCGGGCTGGTGGGCTGTGGTAGCGATGCTAGTGAATCTGTTGCGGTTACCTTCGAGCACGGGGTGGCGAGTGGAGATCCTACTCAAACACAAGTAATCATTTGGACTCGTGTTACGACCTCAGCAAGCTACGCAGATGTAAGCTGGCAAGTTTCATCTAACGAAAATTTTACTGATATCGTGCAAAGTGGCACTTTTGCCACAGACACGAGCCGAGATTTCACGGTAAAAGTTGATGTTCAAAACCTCAACGCAAATTCTCACTATTACTATCGATTCATGGTTGGAGATGTCACTAGCGAAGTCGGGCAAACTCAAACATTACCAGAGGGTGGTGTAGAAAAGGCATCCATGGCCGTTGTTTCTTGCGCAAACTATCCTGCTGGTTATTTCCATGTGTATCGAGAGATCCTAAATCAACATGAGCAAGAGCCGTTTGATGTGGTACTTCATCTCGGTGATTACATTTATGAGTATGGTGCTGGTGGCTACGCTAGTGAAGATGCTGAGGCACTAGGACGAGAGCCAAGCAAAGGCACTGAATGCATTACCTTAGATGATTACCGAAAACGGTATGCGCAATATCGCCAAGATGCTGATCTGCAAGCGTTACATGCGAGCTTACCAATGATTGCAGTCTGGGATGACCATGAGCTTGCAAATGATAGTTGGAAAAATGGTGCGGAAAACCATCAAGAAGAGGAAGGCAGTTTTAATGATCGTCGTGCAGCTGCGGCTGCCGCGTGGACAGAATGGTTGCCCGTTCGTGAAAACACTTTCTCAAACATGCTGATTTACCGTCAGTTTTCGTTTGGAAGTTTAGTCAATTTGATGATGCTCGATACGCGACTTGTGGGGCGTGATAAACCGTTGGATTACTTCTCGCTCAGCTCTCCAACGATGGAAGCGATTGGCGGTTTAGTTGCTCAGTCGCGCAGCGAAGACCGAGAGCTGTTAGGCGCTGACCAACTCGCTTGGCTGATGGATGCGTTCAGTACGCACGACGCAACTTGGAATGTGCTAGGGCAACAAGTGTTAATGTCTCGTATGGAGTTGCCAAGTTCGGTTATAGCCGCGATGTTTCAATTGTTTACTGCCACTGAAGAACAAAAAACAGAGGCGTTATTAGCAGTAAACTCTGCGATTACGGGTTACCTCTCTGACCCAAGTTCAGATACCATTGCTTTGCCATATAACCTAGATGCATGGGATGGTTACTACGTTGAGCGAGAGAAAGTTTATCAACTGGCCAAAGCCAACAGTGGTAACTTTGTCTGCTTGGCAGGAGATACGCACAACGCATGGGCAAGTGAGCTGAAAGACGTATCTAAGCATCCTATCGGGATAGAGTTTGCAACTAGCTCGGTGAGTTCCCCTGGGCTAGAGGCCTACCTAGCGTTAGATCCTGTTGCGATCGCTCAAATGGAATACACGTTGCCGCACTTAGTGTCAGAATTACAGTGGGCAGACATCAAACAGCGTGGCTTTATGCGCGTTACTTTTACGCCCGACAAGGCAGAGTCGACCTGGTATTTCGTATCAACGATTAAAGACAAAACATATCAGGTGACGACTAAGTCAGCCTCTACAACAGATGGCACTACGTTAAATATCGGCTAAACTGAGCCTAATACGAAAAAAGTCCGCAAGCTAGTGCGGACTTTTTATTGGAAAGCGTTTAGCAATCTAGCGACAGTGCTAGTCAATCAATCCGTATTCTTTGCTCAGTACTTCGATGATTTCCGCTTTCGGATTCTCACTCAAATGAATCGGCTTGCCTGTAATCTTCTCGGCAATACCAATGTAGGTGCTCGAAATCGCCATCAAAGATTCGACGGGTAAAGCATTATCACGAGCGAGTGCTTCGCGCTCTGGCATACGTTCTTTGTTTAGCAAGATATCTGGGTCAGGGAAGTGGTTAAGTAGGAACTGGCGGAAACCTTCTTTTGAGTTCTCTACGATGTGACCTGCTTGGTATTCTTTAGCATCCCATATACGAGACGAGTCTGGTGTACCCACTTCATCCATGTAAATCAGCTTTTCATTGCCAGCAGCATCATGAACATAACCAAATTCGAATTTGGTATCGACAAAGATTTGGTCGATTTCTTCTAACGCTTGGCTGATAACGTTAAAGCCTTCTTTCAGCAGTTTTTCGTAGAGTGCGATATCGTCGGCACTTGAGAAGTTAAATGCTTCGTAGTTGTCTACGATGTTTTGACGAGTAATATTCACGTCATCCGCTTCTGGCACACCGGGAATGCCTTTTAGAATGCCTTTTGTGGATGGGGTCATGAGTAACTCTGGCAGTGCTTTGTCTTTTTCTAACCCTTCAGGAAGTTGGATTCCACAAAACTCGCGCTCGCCATTTGCGTAAGCGCGCCACATCGAACCCGTGATGTATTTGCGGCAGATGGCTTCGATTTTTACAGGTTTAGCTTTTTGTACAATCCAAACAAAAGGGTGAGGAATGTCTAGAATATGGCTATCTGCTAAGCCATTTTCTTTGAACAGTTTGAACCAGTGATTAGAAATCGCATTAAGCGCAGCCCCTTTACCCGGGACACCATTAAGACCACCTTCAGCATGCCAAATACAATCGAATGCAGAGATTCGGTCGCTAATCACCATGATAGCCAAAGGCGCATCTGGAGCGACATCGTATCCTTTTTCTTTGATCAGTCGGGCACTGTCTTCTTCAGTTAACCAGTAAACTGAACGAACTTTTCCGCTGTGAACGGGTTTATGGGTGCGAATTGGCAGGTCGTCATTGACGGCAAGTACTTGATTAGCAAGACTCATTGCGACATTCCTATCATCTTAATCAAACGTCAGAAAGAGAAGATATTCAGCGAAATGTGGGCGCTGAATAAATCGAATGTGGGCATCATACCAGAACTATTTTAACTCGCCAGAGAAAAAGCAAACGTTTGCTTGTTTTCTTTAATACAAAAAAGCCTCCTTAAAAAGGAGGCGAGATGCAGGATGGATAACGTCGAACTTATTAGTGGTACTTATTAACTCTGCCTTCGACGAAAAAGACTTCACACTGATAGCGCTGCGCCATGTCGCGCAACATAGATTGATTCATAAGTGCAATTTTATTTGATGCGACAACAGCACTGGCATTGCCTGATCGGATGGCTTTGATCACGATCTCGACTTCTGAAAGCTGTTGAGAAGGCTTCATTTGAATCACGTTTTTACAGCAAATATTAGAAGCAGTGAGTTGTTCAAAGTCTGGGCGAGGGCAGTCTGCTGTAAACAAAATCCATTGTTTCTGCTGCGATAAAACAGCCAGCTTAGATAGAAGCTGATTCGAAACGGCCATGGGCTGAGTTGCTTGTGCCAATACGTTGTAACGAGAGTATGTATGAGATTGACTTTGTAACTGCATCTTACTGTTCCTTTATACATGCTGTATGTGTATACAGTAGTTTGTTTTGACGACCTGATCAACCCGTTTCTCAAAAGTTATTTGCGGTTTCTTGAGAAGAAAATAAAAGGTTTATACTTTAAGTATTTGAATTTATTTGGTTATTTTTTATTTCTGATATGTCTAACATCAATTTAAAAATGTGAGATGAGTAGAAAATTGGACGAGATACATACAGGGGTTCACTACTGTATATACAGGTGTTGTTTCACGGACAGTGGTTTGTATACAGTAGGAGAGAGGCTGATAACCGATGCGACATGCTATGTAGGATAGGAGGAAATACGAGATAGAGATTGGAAATAGGGCTTGGCCGATCAAAAAAGCGCCTTAAAAGGCGCCTTTGAAAATCAGTTCCATTGATTCCGTCTTGCTTAGCTTGCTCGTTGCAATCGTTCGCGCATTTGCAATTCGCCTTGGTTAAATAGGCGCACGTCGATTTTTGCCATGTCGTAACAAGCTTTACATGAGTAATGGTGCTTGCCATCTAAATAATCGTGACGAGTTACAAGACTAGGTTTTTTACACCAATCACAGGTGCCTTCTTCAGTGAACATTGATTTTCTCCCCACCTAGATTAATTTGAGTCGTTAGGTGTTATTTTGCGCTGAGCATTATGGCATAAAAGCGAGACTTAAGTTAAATGTCTGTTAATTTGTTTGAGAGGGAGATCGATTGCGGCGCTTGATTATATAGGTCTAAAAGCATGCTAGCCAAAGTATCTTGACCGATTTTTACTGTTTTGTAACATTTTGTGAGACAAGCTTAAAGGCATGATTGAGTCGCTTCATTTCTTCTTCACTGCCTCTTGTGTCCGGATGATAAAGCTTTGATAGCTGTCTATAGCGTAGCTTGATTGCTTGTAAATCAGGGATGTGTTGTGGTGTGTAGCCAAACATGGCGCATGCGACGCTTAGCTTATGGTTTTCTGCCTGGGTTTTGGATTTCTTAAATTCTTTGAATACTTTCTCTAGCTGGCGTTTCAGTTGCTTGTTCGTAAACTCTAGCTCTTTTATTTTTTCCGCCATTCTCTGATTTTGGCTGTCCTCTTTGGCTTCAAGCGCTTTTCTATTCTGCTTAAGTTTCTTGATTACGAGAAAACTTAAGCCGCTGATGATGAGTATCGCCGCTAGCCAGATCAGCCATAAAAACTGCGAGTATTCTACGTTGGGTTTTGCAATTGTTGTGCTTTTCTCTTCTTTTGTTTGCTCCGCCTTTTTATCGAGCGACTTTATTTGCGAGACTTGTTTAGCTCGCAGTTGATTGAATCGCTGCTCTAACAGTTGATTATAAGCCTGTTCTGCTGCTGGATTATGCTGAGAAGCCATTTGATACAAAGCTTCAGTCAATTGAGAAGCTGTGACCTTATCTTGATTGCGCTGAATAAAGTTAGCGAGAAGAAAGCCCCGATCGGTTGGATCATTGAGTGCGATAGAGGTTAGCCAATATAACGCTTGTGTTTCATTTCTTTCGCCATTTATCCCTTTAGCAAAGTCGTTCGCGAGCTGTTTTTGCGCGGGGAGGTAACCTTGGTTGGCGGATTGCTCTAGCCAGTAGCGCGTTTCTGGTGAGGCTTCAGCTTTGTTTGATGCCAATAATTGCTGTGCATACTCATATTGTTCGATGGGGTCAATTGGAGCTTGAGAGGCAAGCGAGTAACCAGAAAAGCTGAGGCTAAATAAGCAGAGTAGGGCAGACGTTTTGACAGACATTGATATGTCAGGCCTAACGATTATGGTTAGGCCTGCTCCGGTAATTTTTTATTATTACCGCTATGGTGCAACCAAATTACTTCAGTGGCAAGATCTGGATTTCAACACGACGGTTGCACGCACGACCTTCAGAAGTTTGGTTTGAGCAAATTGGGTTACGTTCGCCGTAGCCACGTGCAATTGCACGACCAGGTGCAACGTTTTGAGATACTAGGAATTGACGTACGGACTCTGCACGACGCTCAGACAACGTTTGGTTGTATGACTCACTGCCCGTGCTATCAGTGTAACCGTCGATAACAAGGCTGGTATCTGGGTATTCAACCAAGATGCGAGCAACACCGCGTAGTGTATTATGAATGCTAGCATCAAGCTGGTAAGAGCTTGAAGAGAAGCCGATACCATTTTCCATACGCAGTAAAAGCTGGTTCTCACCAACGCGCTGAACCTGTACACCAGAATTTAGCAAAGCGCGACGCAATTCTGCTTCTTGTTGGTCAAAGTAGTAACCAACGCCAGCGCCTGTCGCACCGCCTGCGGCCGCACCAATGAGCGCATGCTGACGACGTTCTTTAGCGTCATCGCCCGTTGCTAGACCGATTGCTGCACCAGCGATAGCACCAATAAGCGCGCCTTGCGTGGTTGAGTTAGTTTCGTATTCACCCGTTGTTGCATTTTGGCGTTGAGTGGCTTGACAGCCAGTAAGAGCTAGCACTAGAGCTAGTGCAATAGGCATCTTTTTCAAGGGAAAATCTCCGTATAAAACTGAGGCGAAACCATGCCTCATAATGGGATGCGAATTATGAATAAGTAAGCATTGATATTTGTTATGAGAAAGTAAGATTGATAAGAGTTTCTGTAAGAAAATTCTTATCGTTACTATCACAACTTCAAAAAGTAGGTCCCAATAACATTGGAATATTGGAACCTATGTCAATCAATTGCTGCTCTGGTTATTTCGATGGATTGCCCAACATTTTACGCGCTTGCTCGCCGCCAACACCACGGTTAACGGAGACTCTTCTACCTTTTTTCAAGCCCACTTCGTAGTCTTCGGTTAGGTTTTTCATCGCTTCTTTCAGTTGCTTCTTGAAGGTTTCGCGGTCAATGTTTTGGAATTCTTTATCAATATAATCATTGATTTTGTTGGCCGACTCTTCGTCTGGGGAAATGACTGGAAGTTTCTCTATCGCGCCCTCTACCCAACCAGATACAAATGAGTTCACGCGGCGAGTCACCTCTTGAGAAGAGGTGCCCGTACCTGCGAAGCTGTTTCGGAATTGTCCGGTACTTTCGTTCATCTCGCGATAAATAATATCGAAAGCAAATGCAGCAAAAATCGCGCGATCTGCTTCACCGATAAACTCGACACGTTTGAGCCCTTTGTGATTCAACAACACCGCTTCAACACCGAATTTAGTATTAATGCCGCGAATCACTCGCAATATGGTAGAACTGATATTCGCTGGTAGTAGGTGGGAAGATTGTGTTTTCCCCATTCTGATAAACTCAATATCGTCTTTATCCAGACCATATTTGAGCATGAGGCGATGTGCCATTTTGATAGCATTGGCAGCCTCATTAACATTAGCGGAATTGCCCAGTTCTAAGCACTTGGCGATTTTTTTCAGAGCTTTTTGTTTATCCATCGACAACCAGTAACGAAAGCAGAAAATTTATGAAGTCAGACATATTACCTTTTTTGACATAAAAACGAAATACAAGGTGGGAGTGAAGGTGGTTTATGGACATAAAAAGAAGCCCCGCGGAAGGCGAGGCTAGGCGTTTTAGTTCGTCATAATCAGTATGAAGTCGTACTTGTGTCTAAGAAGCCATTCTTCATTAAGATTAGTTGGAATTACAATCCGAGCTGGTTGAGTAAATCATCGGCGTCATCGTTCGAACTCGACGATTTAGATTCTTTCTCAGCCATATCTTTACGTGTTGCTTCTAAAATATCGTCTGGATTTTCGTCTTCTGCGATTTCAAACTCTTCTAGTTGGATGAACTCAGTTTTGTCCATTGCCAACTCTAGGTAGAAAATGTTGTTATTTTCGGTGGAGAACGTCACTCGGCGAGCTTGAGGGCGGTCAAGGTTGGTATCCACTTGTAAGATGACTTGCTTATTCAGCGCCATCATTTTTGGCTGGTTTTGTGTGATGTTCGTTTGCAGCTCTTTACGAATTTTATTGGTGAAATCTCCAACCAGTTGGTTCATTAGTTCACCCAGAACATCTCCTACCTCGTCAGAAGTATGAGATATTGCCAGTTCTTCTTCTGGCATACCCATATTACGCATGTAGTTGGTGTAGATCTCTAATGCGGCTTTTGCCGTAAAATTAATTACGACCAGCCCGGTAAACCCGCCATCAAACAGAACAAAACAGCCAAAATCTGGCTTGAGGCTAGTCTTGTGGATTTTTTGCACCATTGCAGAGTAATTTACTTGAGAAGATGTCGCCGAGGTAAGGACGCCAGAAACAGACTGGCAAAGTTTGAGAAGGATATCTTCAGTGGTCACAATTTTATTTTTTTTCATTCTGAAAACTCATCTATAAACGCGATTCGTTCCCCAATGTAAGGCATCAAGCGTGAAAAAATAAAGCATAAGTTTAATTATTGTATCGAGATTCTGATTTGCTCGTCTTTTTAAATGTTGTAAAGTGACGAAATTCAAAGAATATTACTTCACTTACTCTTTTGTGGTGTTTTGTTTCGCTGAACGCCAACTTGTATGATAAGTGAGCAAATAATTACATAACCCGCAGCTGATCGGATTCAGCGTCGTAGGGGCAGGAAGCAAATGTTACCAAGATTACACTCGCAAACTGATGTCGATCCTCTTGTTCTTAGTTTTCTGAAAGAGCTTGAGCACGCCGGATTCACTGGTGATATCGAAAGCCAATATTCAAGCCGACTAGCGGTTGCCACTGACAACAGTGTTTACCAGCAACTTCCTCAGTCTGTCGTTCATCCCAAAACGACAGAAGATGTTTCTCTCCTCGGGAAACTAAGCAATAAAGAAAAGTACGAACGAATTACCTTTTCACCTCGTGGTGGCGGCACAGGGACCAATGGTCAGTCGCTAACCAAAGGTATTGTGGTGGATATGTCTCGCCACATGAACAAAGTGCTTGAGATTAATGAGAAAGAAGGCTGGGTTCGTGTACAAACTGGTGTAGTGAAAGACCAGTTAAATGATGCGGTTCGCCCTTACGGTTACTTCTTCTCTCCAGACTTATCTACCAGTAACCGTGCCACGATTGGCGGAATGGTCAACACCGATGCTTCTGGTCAAGGATCTCTGAAATACGGAAAAACATCCGATCATGTATTGTCGCTACAAGCGGTGTTTGCTGATGGTTCAGTTTTAGAGTCGGACTTGTCTCATGGTTACCCAAAAGAGGGCGAGTTTGCTGCCAAGGCGCTACGAGTAACGGAATCCGTATGTCGTGAAAAACGCCAGCAGATCGTGGATAAATTTCCTCCTCTCAACCGCTTCCTAACGGGCTATGACTTAAAGAACGCGCTAGATGAAGACGATGATCGTTTCGATATCACACGAGTGCTGTGTGGCGCGGAAGGTTCATTGGCATTTATTACTGAAGCGAAGCTAAACCTGACGCCAATTCCGAAAGCACGTACTTTGGTTAACGTTAAATACAACAGTTTTGACTCTGCGCTGCGTAATGCACCGTTTATGGTCGAAGCGAAAGCGCTATCTGTAGAAACCGTTGACTCGAAAGTACTTAATCTCGCGAAGCAAGATATCGTCTGGCACACCGTGAGTGATTTGCTTACCGATGTTCCAAACAAAGAGATGCTTGGCATCAATATGGTGGAATACGCAGGTCAGGACGAAGAGGAAGTCGCTGCTCAGGTTGCAGCGTTGACCGCCAAGCTCGATACCATGTTGGAAACAGAAGAAGCGGGCATCATCGGCTACCAGGTTTGTAAAGATGTAGCGAGCATTGGGCGTATTTACAACATGCGTAAAAAAGCGGTGGGTTTGTTAGGCGCAGCAAAAGGTCGTGCTAAACCGGTCGCATTCGCTGAAGATACCTGTGTGCCACCAGAAAACCTGGCAGACTTCATTGTAGAGTTTCGAGAGCTGTTAGACAGCAAGTCTCTGAATTACGGCATGTTTGGCCACGTCGATGCCGGGGTGCTTCACGTACGTCCTGCGTTGGATTTGTGTGACCCGCACCAAGAAGCATTGATGCACGAAGTTTCTGATGAGGTGGTCAAGCTGGTGGCGAAATACGGCGGTTTGATGTGGGGTGAACACGGCAAAGGTTTCCGTTCAGAATATGGCCCTGAGTTTTTCGGCGACGAGTTGTTTACTGAACTGAGACGTGTGAAAGCGGCATTCGATCCACACAACAAAATGAACCCGGGCAAAATCTGTACACCGCTAGATAGTGATGCAGAGCTTGTCAAAGTTACCGATACCAAACGTGGTTACTATGACCGTCAGATTGACGTTCAAGTACGTGACAGCTTTAAACAAGCGATGGAGTGTAACGGTAACGGTTTGTGTTTTAACTACGATACCAGCTCGCCAATGTGTCCATCGATGAAAGTAACAGCCGATCGTCGTCATTCACCAAAAGGTCGTGCAGGTTTGGTTCGCGAGTGGTTGCGTCAGCTTACTGAGCAAGGCATTGATATTCTTGACTTAGAAAAGCAAACACTAGAAAACAAAACATCAATCAAAACCATGATTGACCGCGTACGTCATTCTATCAATCGTCGTCACGAGTATGACTTCTCTCACGAAGTGTATGAAGCGATGAATGGTTGTTTGGCGTGTAAAGCATGTGCGAGCCAGTGTCCGATTAAAGTCGATGTTCCGAGCTTTCGCTCACGCTTTTTAAACATCTATCACTCTCGTTACCAACGTCCTGCAAAAGACTATCTGGTTGCCAACATTGAGACTATGCTGCCGATGATGGCGAAAGCGCCAGGTGTCGTAAACGGTGTTTTGAAGCAGTCGTGGGTCAAGAGCTTAACGGCTTCAACAGTTGGGTATGTCGATGCGCCGTTGTTATCAGTACCTACATTGAAACAGCGAGTAGAGTCGCTGACAACGCCTTATGATCTGCAAGCGCTCAGCGGTTTGTCGTCGTCTGAAAAGAGCAAGCATGTTTTAATTGTTCAAGACCCATTCACTAGCTACTACGACGCCGATGTTGTAGAAGACTTCGTTAAATTATTGAAAAAGCTTGGCATGAATCCGGTACTTCTGCCATTTAAGCCGAATGGTAAAGCACAACACATTAAAGGCTTTCTACGTCAGTTTAAGGATACAGCAGCCGATACAGCGAAGTTTTTGGCGATGGTAGCGGATCTGGGTATTCCTTTAGTTGGTGTCGACCCTGCATTGGTGCTGTGTTATCGAGATGAATACGCTGAAGTACTTGGCAGTAAGCGAGGTGATTTCGATGTACTAACGGCCCACGAATGGCTTTACCCAAGACTAGAAGCGTTTGAAAGCGGAGAGCATAACGCGCAGGAACCTTGGTATCTGTTTGCGCACTGTACTGAAAAAACCAAAATGCCGAATGCGGAAAAAGAGTGGGGCGCTATTTTTGCTCACTTTGGTGCGGTTTTAAATACTGTACCGGTTGGTTGTTGTGGTATGGCGGGTACGTTTGGTCACGAGGTCGATAAGTTGTCGATGTCGAAAGACATTTACAATTTAAGCTGGAAGCCAAGCTTAGATAAGTTAGATAACGAGAGATGTTTGATTACTGGCTACTCTTGCCGCAGCCAAGTGAAACGCTTTGAAGGAACAAAGCCCAAACATCCCGTTCAGGCGCTGTTAACTTTGATATAATCACATCAAATTAAGCCCAGTTTTACTGGGCTTTTTTAGAAGTCACATACAACAATTTCAAAGGATATGAATCTTGAGAAAACTTGAACTCAAAGTCCCACCTGTTGCGGTGTTTTTGTTGGTCATACTACTCATGTATGGACTGACAGTTCTGGTGCCGAGCCTGAATATTAGCGTGCCCTTTGTCGAGGTTGTGGTTGGCGGGTTAACTTTGCTCTCTGGTTATATGGGCATTGCTGGTGTGTATGAATTCCATAAAGTAAAAACGACGGTTAACCCTGTAAAGCCTGATACGGCCTCTTCCGTGGTGAGAACTGGCGTATTTTCTTTTTCGCGCAACCCGATGTATATGGCGCTACTGCTTCTAATCATTGCAATTGGTTTGTGGTGGCAGCACTTGAGTGTGGTGCTTTGTAGCGTTGTATTTGTCAGTTATATGAATCGATTTCAAATCAAGCCAGAGGAACGTGTTCTAGAGCGATTGTTTGGTGAAGAGTATGTGGATTATAAAAACCACGTCCGCCGCTGGATTTGAGCGTCGAGTTCGGTTTCATTTTGGATAAGAAGTAAAAAGAAAGCCCAACGATCGACGTTGGGCTTTCTTTTAGTAAACACTTTTTTTGAGCGCTTCTGATAGGGCAGTCGATTAGGCTGCCTTAACGAACTTTGCTAGGAATGCATCCTTACGTTCATTGAAACGGCGTACAAGATCGTCAACCGCTTCTTGGTCATATGGCTTCAAGCCGCTTGCAACCATGCGTTTGATGCCTTTGCCAACGACTTCACCGTCTTCTTTGAACGCAAAGTTTAAGGTGACTACCCCACGTTTGCCTTCCACGTCAAACGTTGCGCCAGTGAAATCCACTTCAGGATGCGTAAGGTCTAAGCGTGAAAATTCAACTTCCATGCTTTCATAAATAACTAATGGACGTTGGCAGTTGATCATCATTTGCTTCTCTTCCATAAGAGGAACCATGATGTGAGGGAAGTTCATGCCAGAGAATTGCACGTAATTTGTTACGACATGCTCGATAAATGCCGGATCGTGGTTAGTCTCACCTTCACGGGACATGTGTAAGTATTCTTTACCTGCCTCGTCAACAACGGCGCTTTCTTTTTCACACTTATTTTCAATATGAAGTGCTACACCATCGTTTACCATGCCAGAGAAGTTAAAACGCATCTTTTGGCTGACGCCTTCTTTACTAAGAAGCACTGCGAAAAGTAAGTCCCCAGGGACACAAAAACGTTTGTTATCTTCATCGTGGATTGGGTTGTAGTCACCTGCGACACGTTTTGCAAAGTGGCTTGCTTGTTCGCGAGTGAACTGAAACTGGTGATTAGTGTTTGAAAAATAAGGTGTTAGAAACATAATTTTTACGTAGTAACCAAAACTGTGTGGGATTATATGCGAATATCTGCGTAGCAATGGTCCATCCAGTGAAAACTTCACCGTATCCTAACAATAAGACACTATTTCGGCGGATAAATCGTTAAAAACGCATACTTTAGCAACGCTTTTATTTGTGAAAGCAATAAACAGCGACTTTATTACGTCGGCTATTTTTAAAAGTATAGCAATAACAATATGCAAGTGTTCATAAAGATCGCTGGGAATACGTTTAATGAGGAGATAAAAAAGCTCCACGCTAAACGTGGAGCCTTCAAATTATCATCCGGTTTTTAGATTAAGTGCTGGTAATGCTGGATTACTGAACACTTGGTAACAGACTCTCTGGCATAAGCGTGTTGTGAATAGCCAGCTTAAGCAGAGTATTGGCCTGTTCAATGTCCGGCGCAAAGTAGCGATCTTTATCGTAGAACGATACTTTTTCACGCAACATTTGTTTGGCAATCTCGATACGCTCAGAGGACTTGTTTGGTGCTCTAAAGTCTAGGCCTTGTGCTGCTGATAGGTATTCGACCGCTAGAATACCGCGAGTGTTTTCGCCCATTTCTTTCAATCTGCGAGCCGCGAATGTTGCCATTGACACGTGATCTTCTTGGTTTGCTGATGTTGGCAAGCTGTCTACTGACGCTGGGTGAGCGAGCGTTTTGTTTTCGCTTGCTAGCGCAGCAGAGGTGACCTGGGCAATCATGAAACCAGAGTTCACACCGCCATTATCAACTAAGAACGGTGGTAATTTTGATAATGCGCTATCGATAAGCAATGCCATACGACGTTCAGACAGGCTGCCGATCTCAGCAATCGCAAGTGCTAGGTTGTCAGCTGCCATTGCAACAGGCTCAGCGTGGAAGTTACCGCCAGAGATGATGTCGTCATCTTCAGCAAACACCAACGGGTTATCTGATACGGAGTTCGCTTCTACTTGCAATACTTCGGCGGCGTTGCGGATTTGCTGCAAACACGCCCCCATTACTTGAGGCTGACAGCGCAACGAATACGGGTCTTGCACTTTTTCACAGTTAGTATGCGAATCACCAATGTCACTTGATGTATCCAATAGATGACGATAGGCCAGTGCAGCGTCCATTTGGCTGCGATGACCACGTACACGATGAATGCGCGGATCGAATGGACGTCGGCTGCCGAGAGCGGCTTCGACAGACATTGCCCCACATACTGTAGCCGAAGCGAAAAGATCTTCCGCGATAAACAGACCTTCTAATGCGAACGCTGTTGATGCCTGGGTACCATTTAGCAGCGCTAAACCTTCTTTCGGCGCCAGAGTTATGGGTTCTAGACCTGCGATTTTTAACGCTTCTTGCCCAGAAATGATATTACCGTTGTGACGAGCTTGTCCTTCACCTAGTAATACTGTGCTCATGTGGGCCAGAGGAGCTAAGTCACCTGATGCGCCAACAGAGCCCTTTTTAGGTACACAAGGGTAAACTTGTGCGTTAACTAGGTCGGTCAACATATTAATGACTTTTAGGCGAATCCCAGAAAAACCACGAGACAGACTATTGACTTTCAATACCATCATCAGACGAACCGTTTCGTCTGACATAAACTCACCGATGCCTGCTGCATGAGAAAGAACGATACTGCGTTGCAGTGTTTCTAAATCTTCCGGGGCTATTCGTGTGTTAGCCAATAGACCAAAACCAGTGTTAATTCCGTAAACCGTTCGATCTTCCGCGATGACACGATCCACGACTTGCGTGCTTTCTTCAATGGCCGGAATGGCTTCAGGATCCAAAGTAAGGTTGACTGGTGAACGGCTCACTTGGCGTAGTTCGTTTAAGCTAATATGACCTGGCTTTAGCGTTAAATTTAACATCTCTTTCATCCTTACTTGAGCTTCTTCAGTTCTTCGTTGAGCATTGGCAAATCTAGCACTTGCTCTGCTGCACATTGTTTAGCAATATCGTATCCCGCATCAGCATGACGCATCACGCCTGTTGCTGGGTCGTTATGCAGCACGCGGGCAATACGTTTTGAGGCATCTTCACTGCCGTCACAGCAGATAACCATACCTGAGTGTTGCGAGAAGCCCATACCTACGCCACCACCGTGGTGCAGTGAAACCCAAGTTGCGCCGCCCGCCGTATTGAGTAGTGCGTTTAATAGTGGCCAGTCTGATACGGCGTCAGAACCGTCCATCATGCCTTCTGTTTCTCGGTTCGGGCTTGCTACGGAGCCAGAGTCTAAGTGGTCACGACCAATGACAACAGGCGCCTTAAGTTCGCCATTTTTCACCATTTCGTTGAATGCTTGACCAAGACGCTCACGATCTTTAAGACCAACCCAGCAAATACGCGCAGGTAAACCTTGGAACTGGATGCGCTCGCGAGCCATATCTAGCCAGTTATGTAAGTGCGGATTATCTGGAATTAGCTCTTTTACTTTTTGGTCGGTTTTATAAATGTCCTCAGGATCGCCAGAGAGAGCAGCCCAACGGAAAGGACCGATACCTTCGCAGAATAGTGGGCGAATGTAGGCTGGAACAAAGCCAGGGAAATCGAATGCGTTTTCTACGCCTTCTTCCAAGGCCATCTGGCGGATGTTGTTACCGTAGTCGAGTGTTGCGGCGCCGCGATTTTGTAGTTCTAGCATGGCTTGAACTTGCACTGCCATGGATTTTTTGGCTGCTTTAACAACCATTGCTTCATCTTGCAAACGCATTTCTGCAGCGTGAGACATGCTCCAGCCTTGTGGTAAGTAGCCATTGAGCGGGTCGTGTGCAGATGTTTGGTCTGTTACTACATCAGGCGTGATATTACGTTCTACCAACTCAGAGAAAACGTCTGCTGCATTACCCAGTAGACCAACCGATACTGGTGTGTCCGATTCTTTGATGATAGCAAGCGCTTCATCCAAAGATGTCGCTTTCTTATCGACATAGCCTGTACGTAAGCGGTAATCGATACGCGATTCATCACACTCTACCGCAATCATGGAGAAGCCTGCCATCGTACCAGCGAGAGGTTGAGCACCACCCATACCACCAAGACCGCCCGTCAGAATCCATCGGCCTTTTGCTTCGCCGTCAAAGTGCTTTTTCGCAACAGATACGAATGTTTCGTATGTGCCTTGGACGATGCCTTGTGAGCCAATGTATATCCAGCTGCCAGCGGTCATTTGGCCGTACATCATCAAGCCTTGTTTATCGAGCTCGTTGAAGTGTTCCCAGTTTGCCCAATGAGGAACGAGGTTTGAGTTTGCGATAAGCACGCGTGGGGCGTTTTTATGGGTAGGGAAAACACCAACAGGCTTGCCTGATTGAACTAAAAGCGTTTGGTCATCTTCGAGTCTTTCAAGTACTTCAACAATCTTGTCGTAACATTCCCAGTTTCGTGCCGCACGGCCAATGCCGCCATATACAACCAGCGAATGTGGATGTTCTGCAACATCAGGATCGAGGTTGTTCATCAGCATACGAAGAGGGGCTTCGGTTAGCCAAGATTTTGCGCGCAGTTTATCTCCGTGAGGTGCACGAATTGTTCTGCTTGTATCAAGTCGTGGATCTTGTCCCTGGCGCTGTGTCATTTCAGACTCCTTTAGTTTCTCGTGATGACCAAGTACTTGCTTGGTCGTAATAATAAGTGGCATCTAGGATGCGTTATGGTTTGTGTTGCTTTTCCGCCATCGCGTTGGCGATATCCCAACACAAACGGGCAGCTAAGCGTGCAGTTTGACTATCGACGTCATAATTAGGGTTGTATTCGGCGATATCAGCCAGCATGAGCTTATTTTTGTAATGAAGAATTCGATCTAAAAATGGTGCAATTGTGTCGTAACTTACTCCTCGAGCCGCAGGGGCGCTGACCCCAGGTGCGGTTGCGGCGGGAAATACATCCAGATCAATGGTCAAATAGAGGTAGTCACAGTCGTCAATAAAATGTTGAAGCTGAGTTAAGTGATAACTGTGGTTTAGGTAACAAAGCTGATTGTCTTCTACATACCAAACATTTAACGCATCTGCTTTTTCAAACAGCGCTTTAGTGTTGCTACTGCGGCTTACGCCAATGCAAGCGTAATGAAAGTCCCAATCATTGCGTTGGCAAAAATGATGAATTTGGTTGAAGGGAGTGCCAGAGCTTGGTTTGATGTCGGCGATGCTGCTCTCGAATGCGCGTAAATCGAAATGCGCATCGAAATTTATGATACCGATTTTAGGCTTCTTCTCTGGATAGTGCGCTTTAAAATACTCCGCTAAGCCGGAGAACGAGGCCCACGCAATCTCATGCCCGCCACCTAACACGATGACAGGCGTATGAGGTAGTGCGCTTGAAATGGTTGCCGCACATAGAGATTGGCTCTCTTCCAGTAAGTCGTCTTCGCACACCACGGTGCCTAAGTCATATAGTGGGACGTCTTGGTGCCATGCTAAATTAGCGAGTGCTCGTCGGATTAAGTCTGGCGCTTTTTTCGCGCCAATGCGTCCTTTGTTTCTCGCTACGCCAGCATCCGTAGCAAAACCCAGTAATGAGACGCCACTTGCAACGGCCCCCAACTCATCTGCTTTCTGGCGTTGAACCACGTGATGAATTCGCTGACCAAGTTTGCCGTCCTCGGCATCATGACGGCCTTGCCAATGAAATAGGGGGGAGTGTAGGTCGAATTGAGACATATTATTGGCCTCCGTGTGAAATGTATTCACCATTTACTATACGACCTACCAGACGTTTTGTTCCGACTTGATAGCTTAAATCTGCAGGACTTTCGATATCCCAGATAGAGAAGTCCGCATCAAACCCTACTTTGATGGTGCCACGTGAGTTTTGATAACCCAGAGCTTTGGCTGCATGTTGCGTTACACCACGCAGAGCTTCTTGCGGCGTAAGGCGAAATAGTGTGCACGCCATATTCAACATGAGTGTGAGATCAGAAAACGGTGATGTACCTGGGTTGACATCCGTAGCAATTGCCATCGGCACGTTATGCTCTCTCAACAACTCAATCGGTGGTAACTGAGTTTCTCTTAGAAAATAAAAAGCGCCAGGCAGTAGAGTGGCGACAGTGTTTGAGCGAGCAAGTGCTTTAACACCTTGCTCATCTAAAAACTCGATGTGATCCGCTGACAAACCGTTGTATTGCGCAGTGAGGGCTGTACCACCGAGATTCGAAAGTTGTTCTGTATGCCCTTTAACCTTTAAGCCGTGGCGTTTTGCAGCTATAAACACTTTTTCTGTTTGTTCAAGATTGAAGCCAATCGATTCACAAAACACATCGACACTCGTGGCTAACTCTTCCTTTGCGACGACAGGGATTATGTCCTGACAAATGTGCTCAATATAGTCATCTGCACGGCCTTGAAACTCCGGCGGAATGGCGTGAGCGGCAAGAAGTGTAGTGGTGATTTTAACTTTACGCTCTTGTTCAAGCATTTTGGCTGCACGGAGCATTTTTACTTCATCATTCAGTGTCAATCCGTAGCCTGATTTCACTTCGACAGAAGTGACGCCGCTCGCGAGTAGCCCGTCTAAACGTGGCAACGCTAACTCAACTAATTGCGCTTCGGTTGCTGAACGCGTCGCATGCACCGTTGAAAGTATCCCACCGCCTTGTTTGGAAATTTCTTGATATGGCACGCCGTTTAAGCGCATTTCAAATTCGTTGGCACGATTGCCCGCGTAAATAAGATGAGTGTGGCAGTCGATCAAACCTGGCAGAACTAACTTGCCTTGAAGGTCGATACTCTGAGCGTAATGTTGGGCAGACAGCAGAGACTCGGTTTGCGGTTCGTCTTCACCAATTACACAGGTGCTGATCGCAACGATTTTTCCAGATTGAATGCCAATACGAGCAGGAGACGTTGGCAGATAACCGCGCTCTCCCGACTGCATGGTGACCAGACGTGCGTTTTCAATCAGCAAATCCATGTTTGTGTCCCTGTGTTTATTTGTATCATTAAATGTATATACAAATAAATAGAGCAAAATAAGAACACTGACAAGATTGATGTTGCTAAAATGTGATCAAAACGTAGATCTAGAGGACCAATCTTGTCATTAAATGAGCACTTTTGAGCTCAGCTTATATTTGTTACCAGGGTGATAAAGTAGGGCGGTACTGACTAACTTATCTTGGCTCCACGTTCTGCGATTCAAGAGAAGGCAAGGCTCATTGGCTTGCATTTTTAAGTCTTGCTTAATACGGCCGTCAGGCACAATTGCCTCTACAGTATGTTCAATAGCGTTGAGTGGGCAATTATCTGACAGGTATTGATTCGGAGTGATTTGTGTGAAGTCTTGATTTAAATAACTCGGGGCATATTGGCTGTTCACCCAGCGGAGTTCTAATTGAATAGGCGTTTGGTCTTCATAGTGAATGATTTCACTGTAAAACACCGTTGTGCCAAGCATGACGCCGAGTTTTGTCGCAATGCTGTCATCTGCTTTTATGGCAACTTGTTTGAGCACTTTACTGCTATATTGTCGCCCTCGGTCGCTGACTTCTTCGGCAATGTTTCGAATGTCTAACAGAGGAGATTCTGACTTTTCACCAGGATCACACACAAACGTACCTAAGCGTGGGCGACGTTGTAATCGGCCCTCATTAACTAAGTCCCGAATTGCTTTGTTCACTGTCATTCTACTGACACCAAATTGCTCGGTAAGCTCAATCTCTGTGGCGATACGATGACCGACTATCCACTCTCCAGCATCAATTTTATCGAGGATAAATTGTTTGATTTGAATGTAGAGTGGTGCAGACATAATGGTTCCCTTTTATTTGACTATACAAATACTGCTTAATTTAGGTACAAATTGCAAACATTTCTAGACGAACGCCCCACTTAGTGACAGAACAATCCTATTGCGGGGCTGAATGACTCTTGCTGCTGAGTATTATTTGGATTGATGATGGAATTCGAACATTTTCTTGTGGTCTATTGCTTGCAGAGTATAAAACAATTGTGTAAACAAACGATTATTAGAAGAAAAGTCGCTAAAAAGGAAAAACATGTTTAAAAAATTGAAAGCATCACTGGGGATCGGTTCTGCAAAAGTAGATACGATTTTAGACGAAATGAGCGTGTTTCAAGGAGCGACGCTGAAAGGGCATGTTCATATCAAAGGCGGAGACGTCGAACAACAAATTGATGCTATTACTATTAAGTTGAACACAGAGATGAAAGTCGAAGTGGATGATAGCGTAAGTTACCAAACGTTCACTATTGATCAGCTGAAGGCGGTAGACCCCTTTGTGATTCAACCTAATGAAGAGAAGCAGATTCCGTTTGAGCTAAAACTGCATGATGAAACGCCAATTACTGCGGTTAGCGCACTTAAGAATCAATGCCATGTTTGGGTTGAAACGACTTTAGATATTGATTTTGCGATTGACCCGCGTGACCGTGACTATATTGAAGTGAAACCACTACCAGTAGCATCTCGCGTTATTCAAGCGATCGAGCAAGCTGGTTTCACTATGGTTAAAGCCGATGTTGAAAAAGGCTTTTTGCGCGGTGGCTCGTTTGCTTCTCGCTCTGGAATTTATCAAGAGTTAGAGTTCCGAAATAACGGCTTTATCTCATCAAAAGAAATTGAGCTTTCTTTTATTCTGGAAGGGCAAGTCATGCATTGTTTGGCGGAGATTGACCGTTCGCTCAGCTTGGCTGGTGACCAATATCGCTCGTTTACGTTGCCGATCAATGCAACTGATGCTCAAGTCGCTGCCGCGGTTGCACCAACGCTAAATCTATAGTTCTCATCAACTTGATGAGAATATGTACCGATATCCTATTGTGAAAGCGATATCGGTACTGTTATCCATGTTTCGTGCGTTCTCTACGGCTAAAAACTCAAGCGCGGAGTTTTCCATTAGATATCGATAGCCTAATACCAGTTCATTAGAGGCATCAGCAAACTCTGCGGGTCCTTCTGTCGATCCTTGATACCAATGGTATTCAAACATCAGGTGGTGGTTATCTTCCAACGCATAACGGTACCCAGCTGCAACGGCAATCGTATTATGCCGATAGGGTAGATCCAGCAAGGCGCGATCATCTGAGCGAAACGTCATGCCAACCATCGAGTAAAATGCATGGGCGTCACTCAAATAACTGTAATTTATTTGGAAACCTTGCTCGAAATTACTGCCTTGAAAAGTCCCGTGAGCAACATCATTAAAATATAAGCTGCCACCAATAGATAGGCCGTGATGTTCATTCTGAAACACTTGATATTGCAAATAAGTAGATAAGTTATTGGCAAGCGTTTGTCCTTCGAAGTCGTCTTCCAGCACATCATATTGCGGCATTGAAATGTAAAAACGATCTCTGTCTACTTTGTCTCGGCCATTCTGTCCGATACCGAAAAGGTTATGGAAGCTTTTAGTCAGTCCATCTAAATGGTTATCAGCGGCAAAAACCCACCGATAATTGAGTTCCCATTGCCAACGGCTATTGATTTGCCACTTGCTGCCAATTTCGATTTGGTTGTGGTAATAATCCAGTGCGTATTCATCAGTATGAGCCCAAACACTAGCCACGGTTCCTGAGCCATAGGTTTCGACAAAGTCAGAGGGAAGGCTATGTCCTGAGCGCAGTATATTGGTATGGCTAACCACTTGCATCGGAGATTGTGCGTAAGAACGTAGCGGCCCATACAGGTCATCTGATGCCATGGCTGGTACACAGCATATCGAAATGCTTAGAAGCCCCATAAAGCGCGATTTGAAATAGATCATGATGAACACCTACATGCAAACTACTCAATAAAACAACTATATACCTAAATTGCACTTTGAGGTGGAACTAGGTGTGCTGGGTCCTGTGTTGGTTAATATGTATCAGGAACTATTATACCAGTTGTGTATTCAAGTTCTATTGGGAGGGGGTAACTCCGTTTACAAATGATGTGAGCCCTTAAGAATAATCATCAGATTGTCGTGACGGGGCATGAGGTTAAGTTCTTATGATAAAACAAAATCGCGCTTTGCAATCTAAATGTGAGCTAGGTACAATCCCATTTTCGATAACGGTCCGGTATTCGTGTTACCGAGAGGCCTCTATTGACTCTCAACTATTTTCAACAAATAGCTTCTAATTTGAATAACATGTGTTGCTTGGTGTGCAACACCACTGTAAAGGACATAGCATGCCTATTATTACTCTTCCTGACGGCAGTCAGCGTCAATTTGACAACCCAGTTTCTACTATGGAAGTTGCGCAATCGATCGGTCCTGGTCTTGCAAAAGCAACGATCGCTGGTCGTGTAAACGGTAACCGCGTTGATGCGTGTGACCTAATTGAAGAAGACGCAAGCCTTGAAATCATCACCGTAAAAGATGAAGTAGACGGTCTAGAAATCGTTCGTCACTCTTGTGCTCACCTTCTTGGTCACGCTCTTAAGCAGCTTTACCCACAAGCTAAAATGGCGATTGGTCCAACCATCGACAACGGCTTCTACTACGATATCGACCTAGATGAGTCTCTAACGCAAGAAGATCTTGAAAAGATTGAAAAGCGTATGAAAGAGCTAGCGAAAACCAAGTACGAAGTTGTTAAGAAAAAAGTAAGCTGGCAGGAAGCGCGTGATACGTTTGAATCACGTGGCGAACCATACAAAGTGGAAATCCTAGACGAAAACGTATCTCGTGATGATCGTCCAGGTCTTTACCACCATGAAGAATACATCGACATGTGTCGTGGTCCTCACGTTCCTAACATGAGCTTCTGTCAACACTTCACCCTATTGAATGTGGCAGGTGCTTACTGGCGTGGTAACAGCGACAATAAAATGCTTCAACGTATCTACGGTACGGCTTTCCACGATAAGAAAGCACTGAAAGCGCATCTAACTCGCCTAGAAGAAGCAGCGAAGCGTGACCACCGTAAGATTGGTAAGCAACTAGACCTATTCCACATGCAGCAAGAAGCACCGGGTATGGTGTTCTGGCATCACAATGGTTGGTCTATTTTCCGTGATCTGGAAGTATTCATCCGCGCTAAGCTAGATGAGTACGGTTACCAAGAAGTAAAAGGTCCGCTAATGATGGACCGTGTTCTTTGGGAACGCTCAGGTCACTGGGATAAATACGCTGATGCAATGTTCACAACTTCTTCTGAGAACCGTGAATACGCAATTAAGCCAATGAACTGTCCAGGTCACGTACAGATCTTCAACCAAGGTTTAAAATCGTACCGCGACCTACCGCTACGTATGGCAGAGTTCGGCTCATGTCACCGTAACGAACCATCTGGTGCACTACACGGTATTATGCGTGTACGTGGCTTTACTCAGGATGACGCTCACATTTTCTGTACTGAGAGCCAAATTCAAGAAGAAGTAACAAACTGCATCAAGATGGTGTACGATACGTACCAAACATTTGGTTTCGATAACATCGTAGTGAAACTGTCTACTCGTCCAGAGAAACGTGTAGGTTCAGATGAAATCTGGGATCAATCTGAAGAAGCATTGAAGCAGTCTCTTGAATCGATGGATATCCCATACGAAATTCAAGAAGGTGAGGGTGCGTTCTACGGTCCTAAGATTGAATTCACACTATACGATTGTCTAGACCGCGCTTGGCAGTGTGGTACTGTCCAGCTAGACTTCAACCTACCAGGTCGCCTAGGCGCTACTTATGTAGGTGAAAATAACGAACGTCTTGTACCGGTAATGATTCACCGTGCGATTCTAGGTTCACTAGAGCGCTTCATTGGTATCCTTATCGAAGAATATGCTGGTTTCTTCCCAACTTGGTTGGCGCCAGAACAAGCAGTTCTTATGAACATTACTGATAAACAGTCAGGTTATGTTCAAGAAATAGTACAAAAACTACAAAAAAGTGGAATTAGAGCTAAAGCGGACTTGAGAAATGAGAAGATTGGCTTTAAAATCCGCGAACATACTTTGAAGCGTGTACCGTATATGCTTGTTGTTGGTGACCAAGAAATGGAAGCTGGCGAAATTGCAGTACGTACTCGTAAAGGTAAAGATCTTGGTAAATTTAAAGTGGATGATTTTATTGCATACATCCAAGACGAGATCTCTAGCCGTAAGCTCAATCTGGAGGAATAAGCTATTAAAGGCGGAAGACGTGGCCAACAGCCGGTAAAACAAAACCCGCACCGTATCAACGGTGAAATTCGTGGTATTCGTGAAGTTCGACTAACAGGCGCTGACGGTGAATCAGTTGGTGTTGTATCGATTCAAGAAGCCATTGCAGCTGCTGAAGAAGCTGGTATGGATCTCGTTGAGATCAGTCCTAACGCCGAGCCACCTGTTTGTCGTGTGATGGACTATGGTAAGTTCCTCTTCGAGAAGAGCAAAACTGCTAAAGAGCAGAAGAAGAAGCAAAAGCAGGTCCAGATCAAGGAAGTAAAATTCCGTCCTGGAACTGATATTGGAGACTATCAGGTAAAACTACGCAACCTGACGCGTTTCCTTGAAGAAGGCAACAAAGTGAAGGTAACAATTCGCTTCCGTGGCCGAGAGATGGCACACCAAGACATCGGTGTTGACGTTCTAAATCGTCTTAAGGAAGATACTGCAGAACTTGCTGTAGTTGAATCTTTCCCTAAGAAGATTGAAGGTCGCCAGATGATCATGGTGCTAGCCCCTAAAAAGAAGTAATTAACGGCTCATCAAGTAATTAAAACCTAGCCGCTTTCCTTTCGATAAAGGCATAACGGCTGGGTTTTGTTCGCCCTAATTACGTTGTTTATTAAACCTACTCAATGCGGAGTTGTTCATCATGCCTAAGATGAAAACCAACAAAGGTGCTGCTAAGCGTTTTAAGAAAACTGCTGGTGGTATTAAGTACAAGCACGCTACAAAACGTCACATCCTGACTAAGCGTACTACTAAGAACAAGCGTCAACTACGTCCGAATGCAATCCTTCCAAAATGTGAAGTGGCTGCAGTAATCCGTATGTTGCCATACGCTTAATTCTTTTTAGTTATCAATCGTTTAGTTTAGGAGAAGCATAATGCCTCGCGTAAAACGTGGTGTACAAGCTCGTGCACGTCATAAGAAAGTTCTAAAACAAGCTAAAGGTTACTACGGTGCGCGTTCACGTGTTTACCGCGTAGCTTTCCAAGCAGTTACTAAAGCTGGTCAATACGCTTACCGTGACCGTCGCGCTAAGAAACGTCAATTCCGTCAACTATGGATTGCACGTATCAATGCGGCATCTCGTCAAAATGGTCTATCTTACAGCCGTTTCATCAACGGTCTTAAGAAAGCATCTATCGAGATCGACCGTAAGATCCTTGCGGACATCGCAGTATTCGACAAAGCTGCATTTGCAGTTCTAGTTGAAAAAGCGAAAGCTGCTCTTTAATTAGCAGTTTAGGATTAAGAGAAGGAGAGCATTAGCTCTCCTTTTTTATTGCTAAAATATATACCCAAATATTTTTCAGTTTTGCCATTCAGAATCTTGTCTATCAGTCTTCCCGATTTGATTAGTGATCACTGCTCTGTTGGTAATAAAATGGCTTGGGTATATATTTTACGTTTATAAGGGACTAAAAATGATCTACACAACGACAGAAAGCATTCCGGGCAAGCAGATCTCTGAAATAAGAGGGGTTGTAACTGGTAATGTTGTTCAATCAAAACACATCGGTCGTGACCTCATGGCGGGTATCAAAAGCATTGTTGGCGGTGAAATTCGCGGTTACACGGAAATGATGACCGACGCGCGTGATATAGCTATACAGCGCATGGTAGCAGACGCTGAATCTAAAGGTGCCGATGCAATTGTAGGGATTCGATTTACCACAAGCTCAATCGTAGATGGTTCTTCGGAAATTTTGGCATTTGGTACTGCAGTGAAACTGGCGGACTAGTCTACTTGAATAGCAGTGCAAAAATGCTAATAGAGAGTGGTGAATTATTATGCATTTACCGTTCTGTTCCTTTTAGGTTAATTATTCTAGATTTTTGCAGAGCGAATAGGTTTATATTCTCAACTCTACGTTACTATTAAAATTAATTGCGATGATTTAGAGTAATTGCTTCACTTTTGTTTTGTGTATTATTTTATATTCATAATGAAATTGAATTCATATTGAATTTTCCATTTATCGTGTGAATTTTGATTTCGATATATTAATTCATATTTTTCTTATAAAAATATGAACTTATACCTTGCCAAGCGGTTCTAAATTGTTACAAATACTATACAGCTGTAACATTGCCAAAAGGAATTGTAGATGAGAGATCTGACTCCCGAATACTTGCTAGCCGCATTACGCCAAGCGATTAAAACAAAAGGGCTAACATATCGAGAGCTATCTGAGAAAATGGGCATGCCGCTGTCCACTTTTAAGAGACACTTAACAAGCACAAATCTCGCTTTGGATAAACTGCTTGAATATTGTAGAGCTGTTGATTGCACGTTAGATGAACTACAAAAGCTTGCGAATCAATTACAAGGCGAAGACGAGGATTACTTTAGCCGTACGCAAGATGAAGTTTTTTTTCAATTTCCCCATCTTTACGATTTTTATCGTGAATTGAGAATGCTGCGAGGCAAAGATGGATACTCCATTTTAAAGAAAAAGTATGATTTGTCTGAGCAAAGCATGTCTGATTACCTAAAAGCTTTGGAGTTATTGGATCTTGTTTACGTTGATGAAGATAAAAATATAACGTTGCACGGGCCGTTATATTACAGCTATGCAGAAAACTCCAAGCTCAATGATAAATATACGGAAATCATAAAAGAACAGACAACAACCCACGATAAATGCGTTCGTGTGGCTTTGGCACGCATGAAAATTACTGAAGAGCAGCTTTTGCAATTGGAAGATCAAGTCGCAAAAACGGTTATCGATTTTCATTCCAAAAATGTTGTGGCAGAGAACTTTAACGTCTCTGATTTTACAAATATTGTTCTACTTGCAGGGCCACATCAACCAGTCACATTCTCTGATGGAATTATCGAGACAGAAGGGCGATTTATTGACGATATTCGTTATGCCATTGCATCTGCAGGTGATAAACCAAGCCTCTCGATTTAGAAATTCAGTCTTTTACTTAAAGAGAATCGCTTTCTCACCATGTTATTGAGTTTTTCAGCTCTAATATTGAAAGGAAGCAGTAAAAGAAAAGCCCAAGACAGAACACACTTTGTAAATAGAGCATCTATCAGTTGCTGTTTTGAATCCAAACTTTAAGTGTTTTGGGCTTTTTTGAATAACATCATTTCAATATCACTCGTTGTCCAATTTTTAAAGTTCTGATTTTTGGGGTTGTGTCCCCGCACTCCACTCTAGATTTTCCTTACAATCAAATCATTCTCGCTGAACCAAGCATCTTGATGTTACTTGGTTATATATAAGTAATGCTTATTTTTCGGTTAGCTATAAATTCATACTTGCAATGTTTGTTTTTTGATCTATTATGACGAAGTGTCATTTATGACGGTTCGTCAAATTTAGTGGCGTTCCTGTATTCAAGAATCGTGTTACAATTATTGGGAGTGTGTTGGTATACGGATCAAAGGATTATGTTTAACTTTCGCTGTAAAAAAGATAGCAAGCAAGACGGATGTCGTACGTCTTCAGGGCTAACTAAAAAACAACAGGCGATTGCTGATCGTGAAATAGAGCTTATTCAATTGGCTAAGTCTCTGGTTCAAGAGCAAGGCTTTGCCAACTTAACGATGGACAAGCTCACCGCGGCAAGCCCTTACTCGAAGGGAACGATCTACAATCATTTTTGCAGCAAAGAAGATGTGATTCTTGCGCTTTGTATTCACTCGCTGAGAAGCGAGGCAATATTTTTCGAACGTACCGCTAAGTTCAATGGCAATACCAGAGAAAAAATCATTGCTATGCATGTAGGTTATCGTATTTACGCTCGTATGGAGCCTGTACTATCAACCTGTGCGATTGTTGCAAAGACGCCTTGGGTCCTAGAGAAAGCTTCGCCTAAGCGTGTGAATGAATTGAACAACTTAGAAGAACAAGTAATAGATGGTGCTGATGCGTTGGTGAATAATGCGGTGGAATGTGGAGACCTTAAGTTCTCTCCCGCAATTGGTTCTGATGCCATCGTATTTGCTAACTGGTCTATTGCCTTCGGTTCAAACGCTCTAGCGCAAAATGCATCGAACAGTCGATGTATTCAGCGAATTCAAGATCCATTCTCAGTACTGCATAACGCGAATATGTTACTTGATGGTTTAGGGTGGTCACCTTTATCGACAGAGTGGGATTACCGTAAAACGTGGCGTCGAGTGGAACAGGAATTGTTCAGCGAAGAGCTTGCTTATTTAGAGTCTGTGAATCGCTAATCGTTATAGAGGCCATCTAATATTTTAGTTGGCTTTTTTATTACACCATTGTGACGAATCGTCAAAAAATTAGAAATTGGTACTCAAGTTACCGATCTCGAGAAGTATAGGAAGTTACTCAAAAACTAACTTATATAACCAAATAAATTCGATCTGATTTTTATATGTTGAAGTTATCTGGTTATCACAGCATTCGCTGTTTTTTTTAGTTTTTAAATTTGACGAAACGTCACAAAAGGAGAGTGTGATGCCACATCACAACGTTCAACAACAAGCCCGAATGAGCTGGGTCAAGCTACCAACGAATTACAGTGTGTTGGTTGTGCTTGCTACCGTTTTATTGATTGTTATAGCAACTATTGGAGGAAAAAATCTTTACTTTAGAGGGGATTACGACATCTTTTTTGATGGAACAAATGAGCAGTTACTTGCGTTTGATGAAATTCAGACTACCTTTGCAAAATCTGACAGTCTTGCTTTGGTCATAGCGCCAAAAAGTGGCACTGTTTTTACTCCTAACACCTTATCTCTTATTCAGCAGATCACTGACGAGGCGTGGCAAGTCCCATACTCCACCCGTGTTGATTCCCTTGCCAACTACCAGCATACCGAAGCGTTTGAAGATGATCTTCTTGTCGAAGATTTACTGTATAGCGAATATGAATTGACGCCTCAGCGAATCGAGAAAGTCAAAAGCATTGCGTTGAGTGAGCCGGTTTTGAAAAGTTCACTGATTTCCGAAAAAGGGGATGTCACGGTCGTGAATATTACGGTCCAACTCCCTGAGGTCGATAAAACCGCTGAAGTACAAGAAGTGGTTGCCTACATAAACGGAATGATTGAGCGTTATCAGCAAGTGTACCCGGATACTGAGTTCCACAAAGCCGGTATTATTGCAATGAACTACGCGTTTATGACCGCAGCTCAAGATGACAGCGCGACGCTAGTGCCGACCATGCTACTAGTGATATTGGTTTTCCTGACTCTCATGTTGCGCTCATTGCTTAGCGTCATCGCGACACTCATCGTTATTATCGGCTCAGTTATGGTGACAATGGGATTATCAGGATGGGCTGGTATGTTCTTAAGCACGGCGACAGTTAATGTGCCTACCTTGGTGATGACGCTTGCCGTCGCCGACTGTGTACACATTATAGCGACGATGCGTCAGTCTATGCAAAACGGCTTTAGTAAAGCCCATTCTATTGAACGAAGTATTGCGCTCAATTTCATGCCCATCCTGATTACCTCCATTACCACCGCGATCGGCTTTTTAATGATGAATATGTCGGATTCTCCAATCCTGAGAGATTTCGGCAACCTATCAGCCCTTGGCGTCATGATTGCTTGTTTCCTTTCCATCACATTACTTCCGGCGTTACTTCATATCCTTCCTGTTAGGGTGAAGTCAGACACTGCTGATGAAAGAAAGCACTTTATGGATCACTTAGGGGATTTCGTGGTGTCAAAGCGACATGCGTTATTGCCGTTGTCGGTGCTTGTTATTGTCGCGAGTGCGAGTTTGATTCCGCTGAACAAAGTCAACGATGAATCCGTCGAGTACTTTGGTCATAGCAATGAATTTCGTCGAGCGGCTGATTTTATGGAAGAGCGAATCAGTGGCATGGCGAACATCAGTATCGCGATAAAAACTAACGAATCGCAGGGTATTGCGGATCCTAATTTTCTCAATACCGTGGGTAAATTTACTGACTGGCTAAGGTTGCAGCCAGAAACGGACCATGTTGCGACCTTGAGCGATGTTTATAAGCGTCTAAACAAGAACATGCATGGAGATGATCAGGCTTATTACTCGCTCCCTCAAGACAGAGAATTAGCGGCTCAATATCTGCTGCTTTATGAAATGTCACTACCGTATGGCTTAGATTTGAACAACCAAATCAATGTTGATAAGTCGTCGATCAAGATGGTTCTCACTGTGGAGAACTTGGGCAGCGTCGAGCTTGTTGATTTGGAAAATCGTATTTACCAATGGTTTAACGAAAACGCGCCTCAGTATGATGTTGTTGCTTCTAGTCCATCACTGATGTTTGCGCATATTGGCGAAACGAATATGGCTAGCATGCTGTCAACCTTGCCTATCACTCTGGTCTTAATTTCGGCATTACTGATCTTTGCCTTACGCTCGTTCAAGCTCGGTTTAATCAGCCTGGTCCCGAATATCGCCCCTGCGCTTATTGGTTTTGGTATTTGGGCGCTGGTTTCTGGTGAAATTAATTTGGGGTTGTCTGTTGTTGTGACGTTGACGCTTGGCGTTGTGGTTGATGATGCCGTTCATTTTCTCTCTAAATACCAACACGCTCGTAAAGATGGCCATAGCGCGGAACAAGCGGTTCGTTACGCTTTTCGCACCGTGGGGCGCGCGCTTTGGATTACGACTGTCGTGCTTGTTGCTGGTTTCTCCGTTCTGGCGATGTCGAGCTTCCGCTTAAATGCCGATATGGGGCAGTTGAGTGCCATTGTTATCTTCATTGCTCTTGTTGTGGATTTCATCTTTCTACCGACTCTACTGATGTTGTTTGACAAAGGCGTCTACGACGAGGTGGACCGCCGAAACAAGCTTAAATCAACTGACTCTCAAACCACGGCTGTTATTCAGTCATAACGAATCAAAGGATTGAACATGAATTTACTAAAAAATGCCTTAAAAGTATCTGCACTTTCTGTCTCGCTTTTTATGAGTCATGCGGTGTTAGCGGATGAAGCGAAAGGATTAGAAATTGCTCAAGAGCGCAAAGCCCGTGATGAAGGGTGGGGGGATTCTGTTGCTACCATGAAAATGATTCTGCGGAACGCACAAGGAGAAAGCAGCACACGTTTAATGCGCCTCCAATCACTCGAAGTTGAGGACGATGGTGACAAAGGACTCACAATATTTGATGAACCAAGAGATGTGAAAGGCACCGCGTTTCTCAACCACTCTCATACAGTGGGTGCCGATGACCAGTGGCTTTACCTTCCAGCATTGAAGCGTGTGAAACGTATTTCCTCGCGTAACAAATCAGGCCCTTTCATGGGCAGTGAATTTGCGTATGAGGATCTCAGTTCCTTTGAGATTGAAAAATACCGTTTCAACTACCTAAAAGATGACAGCATAAACGGGCAAGATGTTTTCGTCGTAGAGCAAATTCCGACCGATAAGAACTCAGGTTATACCAAGCAAACGGTGTGGTTAGATAAAGCGCATTACCGCCCACTGAAAGTTGAGTTTTACGATCGCAAAGGGTCGTTGTTAAAAACGCTTTCTTTTTCCGATTACAAGCAGTACCTCAACCAATATTGGCGAGCGCACACTATGGCGATGACAAATCATCAAACAGGAAAAAGCACTGAGCTAACAACAAGTGAAATGCGCTTTAACACTGGTCTCGAAGACAATGATTTTCATAAGAATGTGTTAAAACGAGTGAGGTAGTGGAGGAGAAATGAACCGATCAAATGTTGGGTTGTTGCTTAGCGCAGCAACCTCTCTTTACTCGATGCCTCTTGCCGCCGTTGAGCTTGCAGGACAAGTCAATATTGAGCATCGTCAGTTTTTTGATTCTGGCTCTCAGGGTCAGAGCAAAGCGCAAACGTCATTGGTTTTGCAGCCAGAATTTTACTGGGAGATGCAAAATGGTGATGCGAGCTTTACCCTCACACCTTTCTATCGTTTGGATAGTCTAGACGATGAGCGAAGTCACGGAGACATAAGAGAGGCGCTTTATCTGACTTATTGGGATGATTATGAGCTTCGAGTTGGGATTAGTAAGGTCTTTTGGGGAGTGACGGAATCCGCCCATTTGGTTGATGTAGTAAACCAGACAGACGCCATTGAAGCCGTCGATGGTGAAGATAAACTCGGTCAGCCAATGTTGCATTTCACCTCATTCAAAGACTGGGGCACCGTCCATGCAATGTTATTACCTTACTTTAGGGAACGAACGTTTGCGGGTACTGACGGTCGTTTACGAACCGAACCTGTTGTCTCAGATGATGCTATCTATGAATCAAGCAGAGAAGAAAAGCAGGTAGATGTGGCTTTTCGATATTCGAAAATGCTTGGCGATTGGGACGTAGGCCTGAGCTATTTATATGGAACAAACCGGGATCCTTACTTTCGTTTTGAGTACGGGGAATTAAAGCCTTACTACGCTCTGATGAGTCATGTCGGTCTCGATGTACAAGGAATCGTTGGCGATTGGTTATGGAAGCTGGAAAGTGTTTATCGAGATAGTGCTGATAATCATGTCGGTCTTGTGACGGGATTTGAGTACACCTTCGTTGGCGCATTTGACACGGTTTGGGATGTGGGTGTGATTGGTGAGTACCTCTACGACAGTCGTGGGAATAACGCACAAACTATCGGTCAAAATGATGTGTTTGCAGGCATTCGTTGGGCGCTCAACGACGAGGACGGAACGGAAGTGTTGACGGGAATCACAAAGGATTTAGATAACGCCGATGTTTACAATGCCAAGTTAGAAGCCTCGAGCCGAATATCGAATAACTTTAAGTGGCAAATTGATGCTTGGTTGTTCCAAAATGAAACGCCAAACGATTTGCTCTATTTCGCCCGAGATGACGATTTTATCGAGCTATCTATTCAATACTATTTCTAAAACACAAAGGGCACAACTTAACGGCAGATTAATGAAAGATGACATTTTTGACGTTTTTGTGCTCTTTTTATTCAATAACCTCTTCTTTTCGTAATTCAATTTGGCATTGGTGCCCGGTTTGGCTACTATGTACAGCTATCAAAAAACCAATCACTCCCTTATGGACACTACCAACAGGTAGATGAGGAAACGATGCAACATCTAGAAGAGATCATTGCTAGCGCGAGCACTGCAATTGAAGCTGCCGAATCGCTAGTCGCACTTGATGAAGTGCGTGTTCAGTATCTGGGTAAAAAAGGTGAGCTAACTGCTCAACTTCAAAGCCTAGGTAAACTACCACCAGAAGAACGCCGTGAAGCTGGTCAAGAAATCAACAAAGCGAAAGGCGTCGTTCAGCAAGCCATCGCAGCTCGTAAAGACGCACTACAACGTGCAGAGCTTGAAGCGAAACTAGCAGCAGAAACAATCGACGTAACACTACCAGGTCGTCGTATTGAGAACGGTGGTTTACACCCAGTAACTCGTACTGTAGAGCGTATTGAGAAGTTCTTTGGCGAACTTGGTTTCAACACCGAAGCTGGCCCAGAGATCGAAGATGCATTCCACAACTTTGATGCGCTAAATATTGCCGCTGACCACCCAGCGCGTACTGACCACGATACTTTCTTCTTCAATCCAGATTTGATGCTTCGTACTCATACGTCAGGCGTACAGATCCGTACGATGGAAAATGGTAAACCACCATTCCGTTTCATCGCTCCGGGCCGTGTATACCGTAACGACTACGACCAAACTCATACCCCAATGTTCCACCAAGTGGAAGGTATGCTGGTTGATGAGAACGTAAACTTTGCACAGTTGAAAGGCATCCTGCACGATTTCCTATGTAACTTCTTCGAAGAAGAAGTAGAAGTACGTTTCCGTCCATCTTACTTCCCATTCACTGAACCTTCAGCTGAAGTAGACGTGAAAGGCAAAAACGGTAAATGGTTAGAGGTACTAGGCTGCGGTATGGTTCACCCGAACGTACTACGTAGCGTAGGCATCGATCCTGAAAAATACTCTGGTTTCGCATTCGGTATGGGTGTTGAGCGTCTAACGATGCTTCGTTACGGCGTGAACGATCTACGTGCGTTCTTCGAAAACGATCTTCGTTTCCTAAAACAGTTCAAGTAATCCAGAGGGTTCATCAACATGAAATTCAGCGAATCATGGCTTCGTGAGTGGGTAAACCCAGCGGTTACTACTGACGAACTCACTCATCAAATTACAATGGCCGGCCTAGAGGTAGACGACGTTCTTCCTGTAGCGGGTTCTTTCACTGGCGTTAAAGTGGGTCACGTTGTTGAATGTGGTCAACACCCAGACGCAGACAAACTTCGCGTTACTAAAGTAGATGTAGGCGAAGAAGAGCTTCTAGACATCGTTTGTGGCGCACCTAACTGTCGCCAAGGTCTGAAAGTAGCGGTAGCAACAGTTGGTGCTGTTCTTCCAGGCGATTTCAAAATCAAAAAAGCGAAACTACGTGGCCAGCCATCTCACGGCATGCTTTGTTCGTTCACTGAACTAGGCATCGATGTTGAGTCAGACGGCATCATGGAACTAGCAGAAGACGCAGTAATCGGTACTGATTTCCGTGAATTCCTAGGTCTAGATGACGTAACGGTAGACGTAGATCTAACAGCAAACCGCGCTGACTGTTTCAGCATCCGTGGTTTAGCTCGTGAAGTTGGCGTACTAAACCGTGCTGACGTGACTGAGCCATCAGTAGAAGCAGTTGCGCCTTCAATCGACGACAAAGTGTCTATTGAAGTGAAAGCGCCAGCAGCGTGTCCACGTTACCTAGGTCGTGTAGTTAAGAACGTAAACGTTCAAGCTGAAACGCCACTATGGATGCAAGAGAAACTGCGTCGTTGTGGTATTCGCTCTATCGACCCTGTTGTAGACATCACTAACTATGTTCTTCTAGAGCAAGGTCAACCAATGCACGCATTCGATCTATCGAAGATCGAAGGTGGCATCGTAGTTCGTATGGCTGAGCAAGGTGAGAAGCTAACACTTCTTGATGGCAGCGAAGCAGAACTAAACGCAGATACATTAGTTGTTGCTGACCACAACAAAGCACTTGCAATCGCAGGTATCTTTGGTGGTGAAGAGTCTGGTGTAACAACTGAGACTAAAGACGTTCTACTAGAGTGTGCATTCTTTGCACCTGACCATATCCGCGGTCGCGCTCGTAGCTATGGTCTTCACACTGATTCTTCAATGCGTTTCGAGCGTGGTGTGGATTACGCACTGCAAGTGAACGCAATGGAGCGTGCAACTCAGCTTCTTGTTGAAATTTGTGGCGGTGAAGTAGCACCTGTTGTTGCAGTAGAGTCTGAAGCAGACCTACCTAAGCCAAACAAAGTTGCTCTACGTCGTACGAAGCTAGACAACCTACTAGGTCACCACATTGCTGATGCTGACGTAGTAGAAATCCTAGAGCGCCTAGGTTTGACTGTTGAAGCTTCAGAAGAAGGTTGGGTGGCAGTAGCGCCAACATGGCGTTTCGATATCGCTATAGAGCAAGATCTGATTGAAGAAGTTGGCCGTATTTACGGTTACGACAACATTCCTAACCAACACCCAGCCGCAGCACTTAAGATGCACAACCACGTTGAAGCGGATCTTCCACTGAAACGCGTTCGTGATCTTCTTGTTGACCGTGGTTACCACGAAGCAATTACATACAGCTTCGTTGAGCCTGAGCAACAAAAGCTAGTTGTACCTGGTGTTGAGCCTCTAGTGCTTCCAAACCCAATTTCAGCAGACATGTCAGCAATGCGTCTTGGTCTTATCCAAGGGCTGCTGAACACGGTTGTTCACAACCAGAAACGTCAACAGCCACGCGTTCGTCTATTCGAATACGGCCTACGTTTCATCCCATGTGAATCTGCAGAAAACGGCATGCGCCAAGAGCCTATGCTTGCAGGTGTTATTGCTGGTACTCGTGGTGAAGAGCACTGGGATATCGAAACTAACACCGTTGATTTCTTCGACCTTAAGGGCGATCTAGAAGCAGTTCTAGAACTGTCTGCTAACGAAAAAGCGTACTCTTTCGCTGCACTGTCACCTGAAAGCAAAAAAGCTAACCCAGCACTTCACCCAGGTCAATCTGCGGCAATCATCGTAGATGGCAAAGAAGTGGGCGTGATCGGTACCGTTCACCCTGAGCTTGAGCGTAAGTTCGGTCTAAACGGTCGTACTATCGTATTCGAAATCGAATGGTCTGCAATCAACAGTAAAGTGATCCCAGAAGCTGTTCAGCTTTCTAAATTCCCATCAAACCGTCGTGACATCGCAGTAGTTGTGGACGAAGCGGTAGCATCTGGTGACATCGTTAATGCTTGTTTAGAGCAAGGTGGCGAGTTCCTTAAAGATGCGAAGCTGTTCGACGTGTACGTAGGTAAAGGCGTTGAAGACGGTAAGAAGAGCCTAGCAATCGCTTTGACTCTACAATCAGTTGAGCGCACGCTTGAAGATGCAGACATCGCAGGTGCGGTAGATGCTATCGTTGCTCACGTTTCTGAGAAGTTTGGTGCTGCTCTACGTGACTAAGCGTTAGACGAACTATCTCTCTTAAGAAACTAAAAACCCTGTCAAATCGGCAGGGTTTTTTTATGTTGAGCATTATCTTATTGTGATTCACGTACTAGGCCGTTTACGTCTCCTCCAACAACCTCAAAAATCTGGACCAAACTTGAGGTAACGCTTAATCGAGACTTGGCATATATCGTTTTTCAGCCAACAGACGCTAACGCTAGCTTATTGGCGGCTAGGCGGCGAGTGAGAGGGTATAGCTAAGCAGAAGTGGCAGCGTAAGAATACTGAAAAAGTTGCCAAATAGTACCATTGACGCCACTTTCATGGGCTCTATATTCAGCCTTTCCGCAAATAGGTAATTCATGACGGCTGGTGGCAGCATTGTGAAGAGTACCATCATTTGCAATTGCATCGTTGGAAGGGGAATTAACCAATAAATAAGTGCAAATGCAACCGCCCCAGTTGCAAGCGACTGCACGGTACACAATACACCAACCTTTAAACCGTCCACTCTTAAATGACACATTTGCGCCCCCAGGGATAAAAGCATCACGGGTACTGCCGCTTGCCCAAGTAGAGCAGTCGTTTCGTATAAAGGTGCCCATGCCCCCACATTTGACACGTTGAGAAACAGAGCCAACGACGCAGCTAAAAAGATTGGCATCTTGACTATTTGCTTAAAAGGGTTGCCATGACTAAGTAGCATTACACCTAAACTAATGTGCAAGCATGCTGATACGACAAATAGCAGTACTGCTGAGGATAGCGCAATTTCTCCAAACGTATAGGTAAACAAAGGAATAGCAAGGTTTCCGCTATTGCGAAACATATGTGGTGGTGCCCAGGTTTTAAACGACAGTGACGTCAATCGACATACTGGGATCATGAGTAGTGCGGGAACCAAAACCGCGACAATTGCTGCAAAAAGGAGTGGTCCCTGATTCGAGTCTAACGGCATGTTAACGAGCGAAGAAAACACCAGCGCAGGTGTGAAAACCTCAATGTTAATGCGGTTGATTGGACGAAAGTCAGGCTTGATGTAACGACCTACCAAATAGCCGACGCCGACAAGAGCAAAAACAGGGAAAAGAATATTTATGATTTGATTAATCATGGTCGCCTAGATGAAGTGTAAGGAGCTAATGTGGAGATACACGAAGAACCACATTATCAACCTTTATATATTGCGTCATCGCTGAACAGTGAGAAGCGTGGGTTTAATCAAGCTTTCTAAGCACAGTTGCAAAGCCAGGTGGTCATACCATTTAGTTCAATTGTTACGTATCGAGTTACATACAAATCACTGAATTTACGACAAGTTCTATGTCAAGTGTCTGTTAAATAACCAATCTCTGATATTTTTATTAAATAGTGATTAATGTTGATATTTAAACTACTTTTAGTTTTATCAGCTGGATATTTTTCCTATTAAAGAGAAAACAAAAACAAAAATATCAAAATGTTGGCGTTTAACAATAATTTACATAGTGCTATTCCTTTTGTTCGCCAAGAAAAAAGTTGGCGAAAATCATAAGCTTGTCATACACTTCCTGATGTAACCCCGATATGTTGTTGAATTGGTAGGGTAAAACTGCTCTGGCGCTACACTAACGTAGCATTGTTTAACATAGCTTTGAGGAAAGTTTTATGGCGCTCACAAAAGCCGAACTGGCAGAAAACCTGTTTGATAAATTAGGATTTAGTAAGCGGGACGCCAAGGAAACGGTGGAAGTGTTCTTTGAAGAGATTCGTAAGGCACTGGAAAGTGGCGAACAGGTAAAACTGTCAGGTTTTGGTAACTTTGATCTTCGTGACAAGAATGAACGACCTGGTCGTAACCCGAAAACCGGTGAAGATATTCCAATTACTGCTCGACGTGTAGTGACTTTTCGCCCGGGTCAGAAGTTAAAAGCTCGTGTAGAAAACCTGAAGAAAGTACAGTAAGCCGAATAAATGGATCACGCTAAGGCGTGGTCTTTTTTTTTGCGTAAAACTTGTGTCGCATATAAACGAAAACCACCGCAATGCGGTGGTTTTTCTGTTTTTGAGTATATCTTAATGATATGGATTACGCTGCTTCTAGGTGCGTTGTTAAGTATGGTTGCCATGCTTGTTGGTACAAGTTTTTAGACTGTGCACGCATGTTGCGAATAGAAGCGAGTTCTAGTTCGCTTAGTTCGCGTTTCTCCATCATCGCTTGGCGTTCTAGTTTCTGGATTTTTTCGTATAGGTCGTGTTCAGGACCGCTTTTCACATCTGCGATGGCTTTTAAGTGCAGTTGAACTTCGGCAACTAGATTTGTCTTTGGTAAACGAACGAGTAAGTTCAAGTCTCTATAGCCTGAAGGACCAGGTTTTTTGAAGCGATTTTTTACTTTAACAATTGTTGTTTCACGCTCTAAGGTTTCATAAATGGAGACTAAGCTCGCGACGTCTTCAGCAACAATCGTGGCACGGGCTAGGTCAGTAATGCGTTCGACTTTTCCATCTAACTCCAAAGCTATTTTTTCTTCTGCTCGTTGTTTGGACTTTACGCCTGCGAAGTATGGCTGAGCATCATTAAGAAGTGCGGTACTTTTACAGATAGTTTCAAGCTCAAATTGTGCTTGGTGAGCTTTGCTGTAAAGAATGTCGAAGTCAGTGTATGGCTGAATTGGAGTTGCGTCGATTGACTGAATACCATACAAGCCGCTAAGGCTATGTTTAAAGAGTTTCGAACAAACTTCGTTTTGACTTGTTGAACGATTTTGATCGCCACTCGGCGCTGGGGTAATTGGAAGTGCGGCAAATGCCGGTGCACGGCTAAGTACCAAAAGCATCAATGCTGTAGTACGAAGAAATAAGCTCATTCACTCTCCTTAACTTGCTTGTACTTAGAAAATAGGGAACATAAAGGTCGCTAAGTTCGGCAAATCAGGTACTAACTTATTAATGGGGTCATTACGAAAGATTCCAAGGTTTCAGTTTTGTCTTGAAGTGGAATCGTGCGTTAGATCACCATTTCTCTTTTCTTTATTCTGTTTATCAGATAAAGGCGTGGTTCCTATAAGAACGTTTACATCCTATCACCGCTGTATTAACCAAAGATGAACGGCATAGACAAATTGAAAAAAATCGTTAGTCTTACTTCTCAAAATGAAAATCAGCCGACAAGTAGAAAGTAAAATGAGAGACCAAGAGTTTTGGCATAATAAATGGGCCAGTAATCAAATCGGATTTCACTTGGAAGATGTAAACCCGCTATTACCTGCATATTGGCAACACACAAACCCAAAGCGTGAAGACAAAGTGTTAGTGCCTTTGTGTGGAAAGTCAGAAGACTTGATTTGGTTAGCGATGAAGCATGATTCAGTTGAAGGTGTTGAGCTGAGCCATATCGCTGTTCGTGCCTTTTTTGCTGAACATTTTTATACGCCAACCGTGACGCCTGTTAATGGTATGCACGAGCTTTATCAATTTGATGAGCTTTCTATTTATACTGGGGACTTTTTCACTGCTCCAGTATCTCAAGCCGATATCATTTATGATCGCGCTGCGTTGGTTGCTTTACCGCAAGATATGAGAGAGGAGTATGTAGAGCGTCTCAAGCAACTTTTGAATCCAGGCGGTCGTATTTTGCTTGTTACACTCAACTATCCTCAAGAAGAGATGGCGGGGCCTCCATTTAGCGTGCCAGTTGAAGAGATTGAGCAGTTATTTTCAGGTTACAAAGTTACCTGCTTGAACGTAGATGAAGCTGATGAAAACCATCCTAAAATTGCTAAAAAAGGCTTAAGGCGCTTCTCTGAAGAAGTGTACTTAATCGAGAGTGAATAGGTTTTTCTCGGTTTGGAACACGAAATAGCGCAGCAATTAGAGCTGCGCTGTTTTTTGTAGGATTGGAGCTCGTTTAATAAGTAATATTCACTTTTGATGCACTTTCAATAGCACCTTGAACGGCCTCTTCGGTGGTTTTTCGTCGCGTAAGGACAACACCTAAACGACGGCGACCATCGATTTCTGGCTTGCCGAATAGACGAACTTGCGTTTGAGGTTGAGCTAAGGCTTTGGTTAGGTTGTCAAAGCGAATGTTTGTGGAAGTCCCTTGACCAAGAATAACGGCCGACGCAGATGGGCCATATTGTACGATATTATTAATCGGCATTCCGGTAAATGCACGTATGTGGAGAGCAAACTCTGACATTTCCTGAGAAATCATAGTGACCATGCCTGTATCGTGTGGGCGAGGAGAGACCTCATTGAAAATGACCTTATCGCCTTTAACAAATAACTCTACACCAAAGATGCCGTAGCCACCGAGTGCGTTGACTACTTTCTCTGCCGTGTATTCTGCTGCTTTTACTGCGTTTTCTGACATGGCTTGCGGTTGCCATGATTCGCGGTAGTCGCCATCTTCCTGACGATGGCCAATTGGAGCACAGAAGTGAACACCGTCAACGGCTCTTACGGTCAATAAAGTGATTTCGTAATCGAAGTCGATAAAACCTTCCACGATCACGCGACCTGCCCCCGTACGTCCGCCTTCCTGTGCGTAATCCCATGCCTTTGCAACGTCGTCTTCGGTCTTGATGACACTTTGCCCTTTACCTGAAGAGCTCATAACTGGCTTTACTACGCACGGGATGCCTACATGCTCAACCGCGGCGTTGAAGTCTTCAAAAGTATCTGCAAAACGATAAGGTGATGTCGTCAGTTCTAGTTCTTCTGCAGCCAAACGTCGGATACCTTCACGATTCATTGTTAGCTTGGTTGCCTTAGCGGTTGGAACAACATTCAGCCCTTTTTCTTCAAGCTCTACCAGTTTGTCGGTTGCGATAGCTTCGATTTCAGGTACGACGTAAGTAGGTTGTTCCTTCGTAATAACTTCTTCTAAGGCGCTTCCATCTAACATATCGATGACGTAACTACGGTGAGCAACTTGCATCGCTGGAGCATTAGCATAGCGATCACAAGCAATCACTTCTAAACCAAGTCTCTGACATTCAATTGCGACTTCTTTACCGAGTTCGCCAGAGCCTAAAAGTAATACACGGGTAGCATTTGCGCTGGTTGCAGTGCCAAACATAGTGTTCCCTTACAAAATAGAGTGGTGAGACAGAAATTGCAGGAGATCATACTGAAGTTTCATGACAAAGCAAACGTTTGCTTTTGGTTTTTAGGCAATAAAAAAGCTCTACATGGCGTAGAGCTTTTTATACTGAAATTGTCGCTTATACGTTGACAAAACTAAGTGGAATATCTGGATTCAACGCTTCTAACGTTGATTGCGTATCAGCCAAATGACTGATCTTGCCTTCTGAGTTTTCTACCAGAGCAGCGGCTTTGATATTGTCAAAAGTTTCACCCGCAAGTAGTACTTGGATCAGCGCAACTTGTAATGGCGGCAAGCTAGGGTTAAACGCCGCATTTTCCGCATAAGCACCTTGGAATACACGGCCGCTAGCCATTTCTAATGCTAAGCCACTCAAGTTGTTGGTATATGGTGAGTGGCTCATGTTCATCGCTTCAACAGCGCTTTGAATTAGAGTGTCTTCATCATCGCATGAGAACTGATGCTTTACTTCTGCCATTAAGCCGGATTCGATACCGAGATCGTTTGGTCCAAAGGCTTCAGGTAGGTATTCATGCAGCGACTTTTCTTCGCGTTCTGGGAGCTGAATTTTAAGCTCGTTTGCGGTAGATAACTCGTTCATGAACTGACGGCAGTGACCACATGGGCTGAAGTTAATAGTGATATCTTTAATACCACGTTCACCTTTCATCCAAGCGTGGCTAATTGCAGACTGCTCAGCGTGAACTGTTTGACCTAACTGAACACCAAAGAATTCCATGTTGGCACCGAAGTAAAGGCGACCTGAGAGACCACGAACGATAGCACCGACATAAAATTCAGAAAGAGGAGCATAGGAATATGCTGCGGCAAAAGGAAGTAGAGCAACACGAAGCTCTTTATCTGATAGACCGGTAGCTGAAAGCAACTGCTCAAACTGTTGAACTGAAAGCGTAGCATCAAAATCATCAGCTTGGATGATAGGAGCAAGTTGTTTGGAAAGTGCTTCTGGAGCGCCTGCTAGCGCCTGTTCAATGCGACTTTTCATGTTGAATCCTTGTTATTGCATGGACAGTTATTCTATGTGAAGGATAGAAATGTTCCGTGCGTTAGATCACGATAAATAATGCAATTGATAATTCTGTTACATAATTAGAGTGAGCTCACACATGTATTCGATTGCACTGACGTGAAGCGTTATCTCCGTCTCACAATTAACCATATCAGTATATATTCATATGACCAAGACGCTGGGATATGTTAATTACGATGCCTACATGTCCACACAACGTTATTCCTAGATATCTAAGCAACGTTGAGTCAGTAATATTGCACTGAATGTTGAAGTTATTAGTGTGTATCTCGTCAGAGTACCTTAACGATCTTACTAGAACGGGTTGTTAGATGAGGTAATACAGAATTTTGGAAGGGATAAGGAAGAAACGGGAAGGCCACGGCCTGCCGGAAGGAGGGCAGACCGAGAGCGCTTAACTATTGATATAGCCAGACAGCCAAAGCAAAAAAGCTTGGAGCCAAAATAGAAGTGATGATGCCGCATAAAACCAATGCGAGTGATGAGAACGCGGCATCAATGGGCTGTTTCTCTGCACATGTCGCGGTGCCTAAGGCATGAGACACGGTACCCATTGTTAGGCCACGTGCAATCGGGTGTTTAATTCCAATTAAGTTGTAAATTGGGTATGCCAAAATCGCGCCCAATAAACCAACAATCAGAACCAAGATCGCCGCAACGGCAGCTTCACCACCGAGGTGACTCGAAATTTCCATTGCTATTGGCGTAGTGACGGATTTACCCACTAGACTTGCGATTAAACTGATATCCGCTTTGAAAGCGACTGCGATCAAGGTGGTTGTCATCATCGACATCACACTGCCTACTGTGCAAGCAAAAGTGATGATTCGCCAGTTTGCTTTAATCTGTGGTAGTTGTTCATATAACGGGTAAGCCAGAGCAACTACGGCTGGTTGAAGTAAAAAACTGATCCCTTCGTTATCCGCATAATACGTTTCAAACGGTACATTTAAGTAAGTAAGCAAAGGAATGAGCACTGCAATACTGATTAGCAAAGGATTTGCTAGAGGATTATTCACTTTGATTGCGATTTGGCGCGCGACAAGAAAAACCGCAATGGTAACAACTAACCACATATCAGTGCTTCTCCTTTAGCAAGTAGTCCAGCAGCCAAGCGAGGCTGACCAGTACAATGAGTGAGCCTCCAACTGCGCTAGCAATGATAGGGAGGGCATTAGCGAGTAGCATATCGAAATGTTGCATTAATCCCACGCTAATAGGAACGAACAACAAAATCATGTAGCGGATAAATAGCGTGGCGCCCGGTTTGACCCAATCGACCTTTACAAGCCCAAGAGTCATGGAGAAAAACAGTACGAGCATACCGATGACACTTCCTGGGACGGAAACGCCAGTGAACTTTTGAATGGTAATTCCGATGCCAAGCGCCCCCATGATGAGGAAGATTGAAATGAGCAGTTGGATCAGTTGTAAGAATCGTTCTTTAATCATTTTGACAGTATATAAACAACAAGCACACCATAAGGTGCGCTTGTATTGGGAGGAGTTAAGAAGCTAAGCTCTCTACATAACGGTACACGGATTTTAATATCGCAATCTTCTTTTCGTCACTTTCATGTTCGTGAACTAAGTTTTCTAAATTCAGCATGTACTCTTCAATTTGGCTTTCAAACACTTCTCGACAGTGTAATGCCCAGCGTCTCTGTTCTTGCTCGTCTAATGTGCCTGGGAAGTTACGCGCACGATAGCGGAACAATAGAGGTTTAATGCGCTTGTCATCAAATTCAATGTCCAATGCGGCAAGATTGTTCGGGTCGGTTTCTCGAATGATATCCATGGCTGCGCGATCGGCCGGAGAGAAGAATCCGTCGTAAAGTTGCGTATCGACGTCATCACTTTTATCGAATTTACGCTCGACTGAAAAGAGGCTAATCAACTTTTCTCTAATTTCAGGATGTTGGCGCAACAAAGCGAGATTAGCGAGACATTGCTGGCGATCAATGCCAATAGACTCCGCATTTTCAGCCGTTAACGTTTTTGCAGGGGCGAGAATAGGGCATTTGTTTAAATGAACTAACTTAACAGGCACTGGTAGCAATTCACCAAGATCTTCTCGCTTAGTGTAGAGTCTTTCGTGTAGCTCTTCTGCGGATAGCTCTAGAATAGGCTGAGGGTCTTTCGCTAAATCGATAGTGATAACGGCGTTATTATTGGTTGGGTGCCAAGCAACAGGCACAATCCAGCTAGTGTACTGGCATTCGCGCCCTAGCATGCCTGAAACGTGCATCAACGGCGTCATGTTGACGATGTCGACTAATTCATTGAGCTTGCGCTTTTGGCGCATAGAAAAGAAGTAGTCAAACAATTTTGGTTGCGCTGCTTTGACTTTTTTCGCCATTTCGATAGTCGCAATCACGTCTGCCATCGCATCGTGCGCGTTACTATGTTCTATGCCGTTAGCAACAGACAAGTGCTCTAATTTAAAACTAGTGAAGCCATCTTCGTTTTCTGGCCACTCTACGCCTTCTGGGCGAAGGGCGTGGCACGCGCGTAATACATCGAGTAAATCCCAACGCGAGTTACCGTTTTGCCAACTCCATGCGTATGGATCGATAAAGTTGCGATAACAAGTATAACGTGTCACTTCGTCATCAAAGCGAATGCTGTTGTAGCCTAAACTGGTGGTATTTGGTTTCGCGAGTTCAGCGTGAATCTTAGCGATAAACTCAGGCTCAGAAAGGCCTTCTTGAACCGTTTTTTGCGGAGTAATACCAGTAATAAGCGCAGCTTCAGGAGACGGAAGATAATCAGCAGGTGGCTGGCAGTACATGACTAAAGGCTCGCCGATGATATTAAAGTTTTCATCTGTACGAACACCAGCGAACTGGCTTGGGCGATCTTTCGCGGGGTTTGTTCCCCATGTCTCATAATCAAAGAAGAAAAAAGTGGGCTGATTATCTTGGTGCATTCTGCTTACCGTTTACAAAACCGATGACAGTATTAGACCATTCAACGCCTTGACTAGCAACGAAAGATGCAAGTTGAATTTTTGAAAATGAAAAAGCCGATGGCGAACCATCGGCTTGATATTTTACGTTTTATTGCTTGGGAAGTAGTTTGAGCTTTACGCTCGTGTTTCTTCCAATGCTGTTTCGTTTTCTGGTGACTTCAACACTCGGCTAGCAATTGTACCCGCAGTCATTGATCCTGAAACGTTCAGTGCGGTACGGGCCATATCGATCAATGGTTCAATAGAGATAAGCAGCGCCGCGATGGTCACAGGCAAGCCCATTGCAGGAAGAACAATCAATGCTGCAAACGTCGCGCCGCCACCCACACCAGCGATACCAAATGAACTGATGGTGATAATCGCAATCAATGACAGGATAAAGTGCAGATCCAGTGGGTTGATGCCCATTGTCGGAGCTACCATCACTGCAAGCATTGCAGGATAGATACCCGCACAGCCGTTTTGGCCGATAGTGGCACCAAACGATGCTGATAGGTTTGCAATCGCTGGTGGAACGTTAAGTTTCGTGATTTGCGCTTCTACGTTTAGTGGGATCGTTGCTGCTGAGCTACGAGATGTAAACGCGAAGGTCAGTACAGGCCAGATTTTCTTAAAGTATTCCGCAGGGCTAACGCCGACAAAAGAGACTAATACGCCGTGAACAACAAACATCAGAGCGATAGCAACATAAGACGCCACAATAAAGCCAAGTAGGTTTAGGATGTCGCCTGCGCTTGATGTCGCTACCACTTTTGCCATCAGTGCTGCGATGCCGTATGGCGTTAACGCCATGATCATCTTCACTAATCGCATAACGATTGATTGAGCTGCTTCTACGAAAGTACGAATCGGTGATTCTAACTCTGCTTTTTCCATCATCACTTTGCGAGCGGCGATACCGGTTAATACACCGAAGATAACGACAGCGATAATTGAGGTCGAGCGAGCACCTGTTAGATCAGCAAATGGGTTGGTTGGAATGAAGCTAACTAGCATTTGAGGAATAGTCAGGTCACTTACTGTACCAGCACGGCTTTCTAAAACGGCGATACGAGCGGTTTCACGCGCGCCTTCAGTTAACCCTTCTGCTGACAGGCCAAATGTCGTTGTCACCAAGATACCGATAAGTGCAGCAATTGCAGTCGTTACTAGAAGAACAGAGATGGTCAGGCCAGAAATTTTACCTAATGATCCACCTTTCTCCAATTTAACAACTGCAGAGATCATCGATACCAATACTAGTGGCATGATGACCATTTTCAGTAGACCAACGTAGCCACTGCCTACAATGCTTACCCATTCAAGTGTTTGAGCAATTGCGCTGTTGCCTTCACCGTGAATGAGTTGCAAAGCAAGACCAAAAAGAGAACCAGTAACAAGACCGATTAAAACGAGACGAGAAAGTGTGTGTTTCTTTTGTTGTTGGTTAAAAAGAAAGAACAATATGCCAACAAAGACGGCTAGAGAGGCTATCACTGCAAAATTCATAATCTGACCTTATCAACCTGCCGAAATGGCGGTTGTTTTTTATACGGGGTTTTATACGGATTTGTTTATGGGGCGTAAGATAACGCTCGCGATATAACTTTAAAAATGAAAAACGGGTATTAGCTAGATCTAAAATGAATATAAAAACGAGATCTAAGTCGCGTGAGAGTGTGAATTAGCACGTTAAATGTACAAAATGGTTATTCGTAGTGATGCAGTAAGTCACGCATTTCTTGCCTTTGTAAGTAAACCACCGAGTCTTCTTGATAACTGAAAAGTTGATAAATCATAGCTTTGGCGACATCTTCCGCTCGAATAGGTAAAAAGTTGGACAGTTTGCCAAGCATGAATGGGCGAATTACCTTAAACAGAGTTTGCACTAACTTCTCGTCCGTTCTTGGGCTTTGACGTTGACCAACAAGCGGGCCCGGGCGAACAAACACAATTTCCTCAAAACCCATAGCTTCGATTCGTTGTTCCATTTGTCCTTTACAGGCTAGGTAATGGGATGGCGATTTACTATTTGCACCAAGGCTAGAAACAACCGCAAGGCGTTTGACTCCGATCGTTTTCATCTGTTGGGCGACTTTACACACCAGATCAACATCTACTCTACGTAAATTATCCTTACTGCCTGCTTGCTTAAGGGTTGTGCCTAAACAGATAAAGCCGATGGTCGGTGTTGGTTGGTTATCATCCCATTGGTGGATAGAAAGGTCGGCATCAATGAGAGGAACAAGCTTATTGTCCGCATCTAGGACGCCATCGAGTGGGCGGCGAGAAAGATAATATAAGGTCCCAACACCTGATTGATTTATGAGGTTTGTAATGACTTTTGAACCGACTAAGCCAGTCGCCCCAGCGATGATGGCGCAGGTGTTGTTATCCATGTCCTTTCTCCTATATGGGAATATAGCCTAAGCTATTGTAGCGGATTTCAAGGAGTTACTTATAATCGAATGCTCGAAAGGTGAGACGCTCTGCGAACTCAGTAGACTTTCCTGACAGAAACCTGATTAGCGCTGCCCCAAGTGGATGCAAGGGTATACAATAGTGGACGCTCAAAACTGGGGTTGAGCAAGATTTCTTAATCAATGGAACACTTCTCACCCAGACAACATCAAAGGAACGTAAAAAATGGATGACTCTTTTGCAGCGGAGATACAAGCGCGCATAGATAACAAAACCAAACCTATTGGTTCTTTAGGCTTATTGGAAAAGGTGGCACTACAGCTAGCTATTATTCAAAGTCAGGATAAACCTCAGCCAGTTGATTCCATCGCTATCTGTAAACCGAGCATGCTGGTATTTGCTGGAGATCACGGCGTTGCAGAGGAGGGCGTAAGTATTGCGCCAAGCGAAGTCACTCAGCAAATGGTGGCTAACTTTCTCGCCGGCGGCGCAGCCATCAACTGCTTTTGCGACATCAATGGCATCCAACTCAAAGTAATAGATTGCGGCATGTTGGCACCTATTGATGTGCTGGTTCCAGAATTTAAGTTTCATCCAAACTTGGTTGAACAACGGTTGGGTAACGGTACGGCTAATTTCTCTAAACAATCAGCTATGTCCCCAGAACAAGTGGCGCTAGGTTTAGAGTATGGTGCGAAGATTGCTGAGCAAACCATTTTGTCTGGCTCAAATCTATTGATGTTCGGTGAGATGGGCATTGGTAACACCAGTTCGGCTTCCGCACTGTTATCGGCGCTGAGTTCATTAGATATTGACTATTGTGTTGGTGTCGGTACAGGAATCAATCAACAGCAGTTGAGCCGTAAATATAAACTAGTGGCACAGGGCGTGAACCGATGTCGAGGTCTTGATACTAAAGCGATTCTCGCACAGGTTGGAGGCTTTGAAATCGTACAAATGGTAGGTGCTTTTTTAGAAGCCAAGCGGCTTAAAACTCCAGTTTTAGTGGATGGGTTTATCGTATCGGTTGCTGCGTATATAGCAACGTTGCTAGACGAAGAAGTACGCGAATACATGTTGTTTGCCCACCGCTCCGAAGAAAATGGACATAAGTTTGTATTAGAGTACCTAAAAGCAGAACCTCTACTCGATCTTGGTTTACGATTAGGGGAGGGAACCGGAGCCGCTCTTGCCTTACCCTTGTTAAAAGCTGCTGCCCAGTTTTACAACAAGATGGCGAGCTTTGAGAGTGCAGGAGTTACAGTATAGTGTCAGTCCCTGATAATTCTGAGAACGTCACGCCGTCATCGTTAAGATACCAGTGGGAGTTGTTTCTATTAGCTATCAGTTTTTTTAGTCGCTTACCCATACCCCAAGCGTTGCCATACAGTGAAGAACGCATGAATCAGGCCGGACGTTATTTCGCGTTAGTTGGTCTCGTACTTGGAGCGCTTTGTGCTCTGGTATTTTCGCTCACCTCAATTCTTTTCCCAGAATCGGTTGCCATAGTATTAACAATGGTGTTTAGCTTATTGTTAACAGGGGCATTTCACGAAGACGGCTTGACTGATATGGCGGATGGCATTGGCGGTGGCATGACTGTCGAGCGACGCCTCTCTATTATGAAGGACAGCCGCATTGGCACTTATGGTGCAGCCACTCTCATTATGGCGTTATTGGCTAAGTATGTTTTTTGGAGTGAACTGGCTAACTTGCCGCAGTTTTGGTTGGTCATTGTCGTCGCTTATACCGCAAGCCGAGCACTAGCCGCGACGCTTATTTATGACATGCCTTATGTCAGTGACAGTGATACGTCGAAAAGTAAACCGCTGGCAAATAGCCAGTCTTCTCTAGAAGTCTCCATTTTGTTGTTTACTGGTGGCATAACATTGCTTGTGCTTGGTATCACGCAGGCGATCTTTATATCGCTTGTTCTCGTGGTATTTCGTTTGATGTTCAAACGTTGGTTAACCAAGCGAATTGGCGGCTTTACGGGGGATTGTCTTGGCGCAGCGCAGCAGCTATCGGAACTGCTTGTTTATCTCACTATGATTGGGTTTTATCACATCTCATGAAGCAATTGATACTCGGTGGCGCGCGCTCTGGGAAGTCGCATTTGGCGGAAAAAACAGCCAAGCAATTATCGACCACTTCTCAACACTCATTACATTATGTTGCAACCGCGCTGCCATTTGACCAAGAAATGCGAGAGCGAATAGCGCATCATCAAAAGCAACGAGGGGGCGAGTGGCAAGAGTATGAATGCCCCCTTCATTTATCTGAGTTACTGACAAATTTCGCTAACACCGATGTTGTACTGGTCGATTGTTTAACCTTGTGGCTCAATAATTGGATATTTGAGTTAGGTGATGAATGTTCCAATGAGAAGCTAGAAGCAGAAATTGAAAAGCTTATACAGGTGGTACGTGGCTCAGATGCGACGTTAATATTCGTCTCTAATGAGGTTGGAATGGGCATTGTGCCTTTGGGGGCGGTTAGTCGTTACTTTGTGGATAATGCAGGACGGATGAATCAAAAACTAGCCAGTGTTTGCCATCGTGTTACCTTTGTTGCTGCTGGTTTGCCGTTGGTTCTTAAAGAGTAGGATGGAAGAAATGAAAACACTCAATATCTATCTTGTGCGTCATGGAAAAGTAGATGCTCCACCAGGACTCCATGGCCAAACAGATGTAAAAGTTACGCCTGCAGACCAAGAAAGCATTGCTCGGGCTTGGATCGAGAGTGGACGAGGTGTGGGTGGAGTGATTTGTTCTCCTCTTTCACGTTGTCAAGAACTGGCAAATATAATTGCTGAACAGCAATTATTACCAGTAATGACGGATGAATCTTTACAAGAGATGGCATTTGGTGATTTTGATGGTATGCCTTTTGATATGCTCACTGAGCAGTGGAAAAAGCTAGATGCTTTTTGGCAATCGCCAGCACAACATACGTTGCCGAACGCTGAGAGCTTAAGCACATTTTCTGAGCGCATATGTCGCGTTTGGTCTCAAATCATCAACGATATCAATGACAATCTACTTATCGTCACGCATGGTGGCGTCATTCGTATGATTCTTGCTCATGTATTGGAGTTAGATTGGCGTAACCCAAAGTGGTATTCGACGTTGTCGATAGGAAACGCTTCTGTCACGCATATAACAATTACCATAGATGAGCAAATTTACGCCTCGGTGCGTTCGATTGGCGTACCTCTTTTAACTCGTTAATTTATAAATATTAAAATGCCCAAAGCGATACTGCTTATGGGCATAGTCACGGAAGATGTCAGTGGAAGCCCATCTGCTAGGTGCAGGAAGCGAAAATTGACTCAGTTACATAAAAAGGAAATATAGAAATGACAACGCCGAGTTGGGATTTGTCCATCGTTTATAACGATCTTTCTGACCCACGAATTCAAGACGATATTGCTCTTGTGGAACAATGTATTGATCTTTTGAATAAACAATCAGCAGATTGCGGCAACGTAGAGATCATGCAAAATGCGATTTTGACCAATGAAGCCGCGAGTCGTTTAGCGGGCACAGTTGCAAATTTTGCGAGTTGTTATGCTTCTGTTGATGCAACAAACGCCGAAGCGAAATCGTTACTTGGTAAAATGACCCGCATCTTTTCGGAGCTTTCCCAAGCGTTCAGTCCCTTTGATTTGACGCTAACGCATGCCGACGAAGAGTTTATCTTGCGCGTGTTAGATCATGAGAATCCTGATATCAGTGGGCAAGCTTTTTCTATCTTGAATTCCAGAAAGTTGGCGGATACTCGTCTTAGCAACGCAGAAGAACAGTTACTGGCTGCGATGAGTGTGGATGGTAAATCGGCTTGGGGTGTGCGACGTGAGGTCGTATGAAGCGCTGTTCACCGCTCAACGAGTGAACCATCTGTATCACCAGATGAACCTAGGACTCTGAATAAAGTAGCGAGTCTGACAATGTAACGAAGGTTGGTATTTGCCA